>NZ_CP128846.1:4703000-5363500 GCF_030388665.1 Streptomyces flavofungini
TGGCTGTGAGGGGTACGGAGTGCCGGGAGCCTGGCCGTAAGGGGCGCCCTCACCCTGAGGCTGGCCGTACGGCGCACCACCTTGCGGCGGCTGGCTGTAGGGCTGCTGGCCCTGGGCGAACGGGTTCTGGCCCTGGGCGGCGGAGTGGACACGGGGATCCCCCTATGAAAGAGCGCAAGGCGTGTGGCTGGGATGCGCGACGGCGCGAAATGACCCCGTTACCGAGATCCCGAGCGTGGATTGAAGCCCAGCGGGCCTCTGTGACACTTACTGGTCGTCAAAACTGGCCATAGCCACAGCAATCGCCGAGTAAATCACGGCCACCGTGACAACCAAGAGGGTCGATTTTCCGTCCGGGGGCAGCATCAGGGCGGCCACGCCTGCCGCGCCGACGAAGGAGATGTTGAAGAGGACGTCGTAGAGGGAGAAGATCCGGCCTCGGAAACCGTCGTCCACAGCGGCCTGGACGACCGTGTCCGTGGCGATCTTCGCGCCCTGGGTGGTCAGCCCCAGGACGAAGGCGGCGACGAACATCGGAACCGGGGCGAAGGCCAGGCCGAGCGCGGGCTCCAGGACGGCCGCAGCGGCGGCGCAGAGCACCAGCCAGCCGCGCGGCCCGAACCGGCCCGCGGCCCACGGCGTCACCAGGGCCGCCGCGAAGAACCCCGCACCGGAGATCCCCACGGCGACCCCGAGCAGCGCGAGCCCTTCGTCCTCCGTCGACCCCCACGCGTACCGGCACAGCATCAGCACCATGACCGTGAGCGCGCCGAAGCAGAACCGCATCAGCGTCATCGACACCAGAGCGTGCGCGGCAGGACGGCGCTCGGCGAGATGGCGTACGCCTGCGAGAAGACCGCGTGCGGTGCCGGCGAGCGCCGTGCGCAGGTGCGGCTGCACCAACTCCGGATCGGGACCGAGGAGTTCGCGGGAGATCCGCAGGGAGGCGAGCGCGGCGCACAGATAGAGCGCGGCGCCCAGAAGGACCACGGCCGCGTCCGAGTCCGCGGCCACGATGCGTACCGCGAAGGCGAGACCGCCGCCCGCGGTGGCCGCGAGCGTGCCGGCGGTCGGGGAGAGGGAGTTGGCCATGACCAGCCGGTCGGCGTCCACCACGCGTGGCAGCGCCGCCGAGAGCCCGGCCAGGACGAAGCGGTTGACGGCCGTGACGCAGAGGGCGGAGGCGTAGAACAGCCAGTCCGGGGTGTCACTGAGGATCAGTACGGCGGTGACGCAAGCGAGGGCGGCGCGCAGCAGATTGCCGTACAGCAGGACCTGGCGTCGTCGCCAGCGGTCGAGCAGGACGCCCGCGAACGGGCCGACGAGGGAGTACGGCAGGAGGAGCACCGCCATCGCGGAGGCGATCGCCGCGGCGGAGGTCTCCTTCTCCGGCGAGAAGACCACGTACGCGGCGAGCGCGACCTGGAAGACGCCGTCCGCGCCCTGGGAGACGAGCCGCACGGCCAGCAGACGGCGGAAATCCCGCAGCCGCAGGAGAACGCGCAGGTCACCGACGACAGCCATGGGGCACAGCCTCACATACGAGCGGGGTCCCCGGCACATACGACCCGGGGACCCCGACTGGCTACCGAAGCGGCCGACTCAGCAGTCGGCCCAGCGGTCGGCCTGGCGCTCGACTCAGCGCTCGACCTCGCCCTTGATGAACTTCTCGACGTTCTCGAAGGCCTCGTCGTCGAAGTACTGCACCGGCGGGGACTTCATGAAGTACGAGGACGCCGACAGGATCGGGCCGCCGATGCCGCGGTCCTTGGCGATCTTCGCGGCGCGCAGGGCGTCGATGATGACACCCGCGGAGTTCGGGGAGTCCCAGACCTCGAGCTTGTACTCCAGGTTCAGCGGGACGTCGCCGAAGGCGCGGCCCTCGAGGCGGACGTACGCCCACTTGCGGTCGTCGAGCCACGCGACGTAGTCCGACGGGCCGATGTGGACGTTCTTCTCGCCCAGCTCACGGTCGGGGATCTGCGAGGTGACGGCCTGCGTCTTCGAGATCTTCTTGGACTCGAGGCGGTCGCGCTCCAGCATGTTCTTGAAGTCCATGTTGCCGCCGACGTTGAGCTGCATGGTGCGCTCAAGACGGACACCGCGGTCCTCGAACAGCTTTGCCATGACGCGGTGCGTGATGGTGGCGCCGACCTGCGACTTGATGTCGTCGCCGACGATCGGGACGCCCGCCTCGGTGAACTTGTCCGCCCACTCCTTGGTGCCGGCGATGAAGACCGGGAGGGCGTTGACGAAGGCGACCTTGGCGTCGATGGCGCACTGGGCGTAGAACTTCGCCGCGTCCTCGGAACCGACCGGCAGGTAGCAGACCAGGACGTCGACCTTGCGGTCCTTCAGGATCTGGACGACGTCGACCGGGGCCTCGGCGGACTCCTCGATGGTCTGGCGGTAGTACTTGCCCAGGCCGTCGTAGGTGTGGCCGCGCTGGACCTGGACGCCGGAGTTCGGCACGTCGCAGATCTTGATGGTGTTGTTCTCGCTGGCACCGATGGCGTCCGCGAGGTCGAGGCCGACCTTCTTCGCGTCGACGTCGAAGGCGGCGACGAACTCGACGTCGCCGACGTGGTAGTCGCCGAACTGGACGTGCATCAGGCCCGGGACCTTGGTGTCCGGGTCTGCGTCCTTGTAGTACTCGACGCCCTGGACCAGCGAGGCGGCGCAGTTGCCCACGCCGACGATGGCTACGCGAACCGAACCCATTCCGGTTGCTCCCTGTGTGATCTCGGTATTCCGGATGAGACTCCGCGGAATGCGGAGGCTCACTTGGTGGTGTCGTCGGACGCATCCGGCGGCGGGGTGCTGCCCCGCCGCCGGGGCAGGACGCCCGACTCCCCAGATGTGCTGTTCTGCTGAGCGGAGCCGTCGGAGGCGGACCGTTGCTGGTCGCGTCCCGCGCGCTCGCTCTCGATGAGCTCGTTCAGCCAGCGCACTTCGCGCTCCACGGACTCCATCCCGTGCCGCTGCAGCTCAAGCGTGTAGTCGTCGAGGCGCTCCCGGGTGCGGGCCAAGGAGGCGCGCATCTTCTCCAGGCGCTCCTCCAGGCGGCTGCGGCGGCCCTCGAGCACCCGCATCCGCACGTCCCGCGAGGTCTGGCCGAAGAAGGCGAAGCGGGCAGCGAAGTGCTCGTCCTCGTACGCATCGGGGCCGGTCTGCGAGAGCAGTTCCTCGAAGTGTTCCTTACCTTCAGCCGTCAGCCGATAGACGATCTTGGCGCGGCGCCCCGCGAGGGGAGCCAGGGCCTCTCCGGCAGCACCCGATTCCTCGATCAACCAGCCGTTCGTGACCAGAGTCTTGAGGCATGGGTAGAGCGACCCGTAGCTGAAGGCGCGGAACACACCCAGTGAGGTGTTGAGCCGCTTGCGCAGCTCATAGCCGTGCATCGGGGACTCGCGGAGCAGGCCGAGCACGGCGAACTCGAGGATGCCGGAGCGTCTGCTCAACGTCGCCTCCCGTCTGTCCCGGTCTGCCGCACACGGCCCTTTATGCCGAGCTGATGTATCGGCTCGATACATCACGACGATAGAACGAGGTGCCGCCTGCGACAAGAGGGGGCACGGTGAACGGCATCACATCACCGATTCGTAGGAAGTAACTTGCCTGTTTTGGGGTGAACTTCGGTCCTAAGAGGGTTTTGACGGTGCGTAGTCTGTGCGCCATGCATACCGCCGGGAACCAAGTGACGCGAGGTGACGTCGCAGGCCCCGGTGCAGTGCGGATGAGTGCCGGAACGGACGCATCCGTACATCGGGGGGACCGGAAACCAGCCGCCGTTTCCAGGCGCGGACACCCGCGCCTGCCCGAGGAGTAGTCGTTCGATGAGCGAGCACCGTCGCAAACCGCCGCAGCCGCAGGGCGGCGGACGCGCCGCGGCCAGGCGTGGCGCATCCGGCGCGCCCGGAGGGCCGTCGGGCCGTCGTGCAGCACCGCGAGGCGCCACTGGGGCGCCGTCGTCGCCGTCGGCGTACGGACCGGGGGCCCACGAGGGCGAGGAGCGACCCTACGGTGGTCGCGCCGAGGCCCGGCGCGCGGCCCGCAACGGTTCCGTCGGGGGTGGTGGCGGCCGTCGCAGGGCCGCTGAGAACGTCGGCCGGGGGCGGGGCAGAGGGCGCGGCCAGGAGCCCGTCAAGAAGCGCTTCATCGACTACCCGCGCGCGGGCAAGTTCGGGGCGCGGCGCTGGCTGCCGTCGTGGCGGCTCGTCACCGGCCTGTTCATCGGGTTCCTCGGCAGCATGCTGGCGGTCATCGGCATCGCGTATGCCCTCGTCGAGGTCCCCGAGGTCGCCAAGGCGGCGCGGGCCCAGAACAACGTCTACTACTGGGCCGACGGTTCGCAGATGGTCGCGACCGGTGGCGAGACCAACCGCCAGATCATCAAGTACGCGGACATCCCGCGGGCGATGCGCAACGCCGTCATCTCGGCGGAGAACAAGACCTTCAACAAGGACAAGGGCGTCGACCCCATGGGCATCGCCCGGGCCGTCGTCAACATGGCCAAGGGCGGTCAGACCCAGGGCGGCTCGACCATCACGCAGCAGTACGTGAAGAACGCCCGCCTCGACGACCAGTCGCAGACGTTCACGCGGAAGTTCAAGGAGCTGTTCATCTCCATAAAGGTCGGCCGGGAGGTGAGCAAGGAAGACATCATGGCGGGCTATCTGAACACCGCCTACTACGGCCGCAACGCCTACGGCATCCAGGCCGCCGCCCGCGCCTACTTCGGCGAGGACGCCGAGGACCTGGACCCGAGCCAGTGCGCCCTCCTCGCGACCGTGCTCAAGGGCGCCACGTACTACGACCCGGCCGGCTACCCCGAGATCGACCCCGCGGCCAATCCCAAGGCCAACCGGGAGCGGGCAGAGAAGCGCTGGAAGTGGATCCTCGACGAGGAGGTCAAGGACGGCCGCCTCAGCGCCGAGGTGCGGAACAAGTACACGAAGTTCCCGAAGCTGGAGAGCCCGCGCTCGAACGTCAAGCTGAGCGGCCAGATCGGCTACCTGGTCTCGCTCGCCAAGGCGTACGTCATCAACAACAGCGATGTCACCGCCGGGCAGCTCGAACAGGGCGGCTACGAGATCCACACGACCTTCGACAAGAAGAAGGTCGATCAGCTCGAGGACGCGGTGGAGAAGGTCCGCAAGGCCAAGATCAAGCCGAAGCTGCGCCCGGACAAGGACACGCACGTCCAGTTCGGTGGCGCGTCGGTCAACCCCAAGACCGGGGAGATCGAAGCCATCTACGGCGGTGAGGACGCGACGAAGCACTTCACCAACAACGCGGATACGACCGGTGCTCAGGTCGGCTCGACGTACAAGCCCTTCGTGCTGGCGGCGGCCTTCAAGAACGGCGTCCGGGACAAGGACGGTGGGGAGCTCCAGAGCGACAACGAGCGCACCATCGTCAACCCGAAGAGCAAGTACAGCGGCAAGAACAAGCTCAAGATCAAGAACTACAACGGTACGGTCTGGCAGGACAAGGACGGCAAGGAGTGGCTGCAGACCAACGACGGTCAGCAGTCGTACAACCCGCCGAGCTACATGATCGACCTCCGCGAAGCCATGCGGGAGTCGGTCAACTCCGCCTACGTTCAGCTCGGCATGGACGTCGGGCTCGACAAGGTGAAGGCCGCGGCCATGGACGCCGGCCTCAAGGACGACAAGTCCATGGCGGGCGCCACCTACCCGTCCTTCTCTCTCGGTACCTCGTCACCGAGCGCGATCCGCATGGCCGGGGCGTACGCCACGTTCGCCGACCGCGGCAAGCAGCGTGATCCGTTCTCGGTCAAGGAGGTCAAGAAGGAGGGCGATACGGTCTATCAGCACAAGACCATCACCAAGAGCCCCTTCACCCCTGAGGTGGCGAACAACGTCACCGACGTGCTGCGGACCGTTGTCGAGAAGGGCACCGGCACCTCGGCCAAGCTGCCCGGGCGTCAGGTGGCGGGCAAGACCGGTACGACCGACGGCAACAAGTCCGCCTGGTTCGTCGGCTACACCCCGCAGCTGTCGACAGCGATCAGCATGTACCGCCTCGACGACGACGAGAACAACAGCAAGCGCGAGTTCCTGGAGATGTTCGGGACCGGCGGCGAGAAGAAGATCCACGGCGCCTCCTTCCCCGCGCAGATCTGGCAGGACTACATGGCGGAGGCCCTCAAGGGGAAGCGCGCTATCCCGTTCCCGGAGCCGGGCCCGATCGGCGAGATCGTCGGAGACATCCCGCCGCCTTCTCCGACGGCGACCGAGGAGCCCGAGCCGAGCGATTCCCCGTCGCCGACCCCGACTCCGACCGAGACCAAGTCGTCCGATCCCCCCGAGCCGACCAAGTCCCCCGACCCGACCGAGTCCTGCAAGCCCTGGGACCCCAGGTGTGAGGACGACGGTGGCGTGACGGACGGCGGCGGCAATGGCGGTCCCGGCGGTGAGTCACCACCGCCGACCGGCCAGCCGAACGGCGGCAATGGCAATGGCGGGAACAACGGCAACGACAATGAAGGAACGCTCTTCGCCGGTCCGACCGGCTGAGCCGAGCATCGCGTACGTTTCACGTGAAACGGCGTGATCCACGGAAACGGCATGTTTCACGTGAAACAAGGCCGCCGCATCCGATGAGGGTGCGGCGGCCTTGTCGCGCGGACGTGGCGTCGTGCGGGCTGAAGGGCTGAGCGGTCTGTGGGGTCGTGCGGTCGGCATCGTGCCGGGAGCCCAGGGGCTTTCAGTCGTCTGTCGGCGGTGCGGAGGGTTCTCGGGCACGTACAGCGGGAGTTCTCAGAGCTGTACGGCAGGATGTGCGCCATGCCCAGCGCAGAAAAGACGCCCCCCACACGCGCGCATCAGTCCGTACCCGAGCAGGGGCCGCAGCCTGTGCTCCCGACGAAGCAGGACGAGGTCGCCGCTGCCGGCAGCGAGCTGATCGGCGGACCGATCGGTCGCAGAGCCATCCTGGCGGCGGCCTGGCTGACCCCGGTACGCGTCATCGCACTGGTCGCGATCGGCATGTTCGCACTCGGCATGGTGCAGAAGATGCCCTGCTACAACGGTGCCTGGTTCGTCGGCGCGAGCTCCCAGTACACGCATGCCTGCTACTCCGACATCCCCCACCTCTACCAGGGCCGAGGCTTCGCCGATGAGTTGGTGCCCTACTTCGACAAGCTGCCTGCCGACGTCGGCATGGAGTACCTCGAGTACCCGGTGCTGACCGGCTTGTTCATGCAGGTGGCCGCCTGGCTGACGCCCGGCAGCGGGTCCATCCAGCACCAGGAGAAGGTCTACTGGATGGTCAACGCCGGGATGCTGATGGTCTGCACCGTCATCATCGCTGTCTGCGTGACCCGCATCCACCGGCGTCGCCCCTGGGACGCCCTGCTCGTCGCCCTCGCCCCTGCTTTCGCCCTGACGGCCACCATCAACTGGGACCTGTTCGCGGTCGCTCTGACGGCCCTGGCGATGCTGATGTGGTCGCGTGGCCGGGCCGTGCCCGCAGGGATCCTCATCGGCCTCGCGGCGGCCGCCAAGCTCTATCCGGCGCTGCTGCTCGGGCCACTGCTCGTGCTGTGCTGGCGGGCCGGGCGCTGGCGGGCCTTCTGGCTGGCGGCGGGGAGCGCGGTGGGTGCATGGCTCGCGGTGAACCTGCCGGTCATGATCAGTCACGATTCGGCGGGCTTCCACATCCGCGAGGGCTGGGCGAAGTTCTACACCTTCAGCCAGGAGCGCGGGGTCGACTTCGGGTCGTTCTGGCTGATCCTTTCCCAGCGCATGGACGACCCGCTGACCACGGACACGGTGAACAAGCTGGCGGCTGCCCTGATGCTGCTCTGCTGCCTGGGAGTTGCCGCCCTGGGCCTGGCGGCGCCCCGCCGTCCACGGCTGGCACAGCTGGCCTTCCTCGTGGTCGCCGCCTTCATCCTCACCAACAAGGTCTACTCGCCGCAGTACGTCCTGTGGCTGATCCCGCTCGCTGCGCTGGCCCGCCCCCGCTGGCGCGACTTCCTCATCTGGCAGGCGTGCGAGGTCGCGTACTTCCTGGGGATCTGGGGATATCTCGCGTTCACGACGAGCGGGGACGCCCACAAGGGGTTGCCCACCGAGGGCTACCAACTGGCCATTGCGGTCCATCTGCTGGGGACGCTGTACCTGTGCGCCGTAGTCGTGCGCGACATCCTCATGCCGGAGCGGGACGTGGTGCGGCGGACCGGGGAGGACGATCCCTCCGGAGGCGTCCTCGACGGCGCTCCGGACGTCTTCGTGCTCGGCCCGGCGGCGCATCCACCACGGCAGAACGCCCCGGACGGGGCGGGGGCATGCGTGCAGTGGGGGACAGGAAGCGACCGTTCGCCCTGAGCGAACAGATCTGGGGGCGGGCCGGACACGGGCCTGACCCGTTGAGCAAGCCGAAGGGCCGGTACGCGGGATGCGTACCGGCCCTTCGGCTGTGCCCCTGGGGCAGCTCAGCGGTCGACGATCCGGTCGAACTGCGTGGTCGTGTGCCGCAGGTGGGCCACCAGCTCCTCGCCCACCTTCGGCTCCGGCGCGTCCGACGGCACGAAGAGCAGTGACACCTGCATGTGGGGCGGCTCGGCGAACCAGCGCTGCTTGTCGCCCCAGACGAACGGCGACAGGTTGCGGTTGACGGTCGCGAGGCCCGCGCGGGCCACGCCCTTCGCCCGCGGCATCATGCCGTGCAGTGCCTTCGGGGCCTCCAGGCCGACCCCGTGCGAGGTGCCGCCCGCGACGACGACCAGCCAGCCGTCGGAGGCGACCTTCTGCTGGCGGTAGCCGAAACGGTCACCCTTCACGACGCGCGTGACGTCCAGGATGGCTCCCCGGTACTCGGTCGCGTGGTGGTCGCCGAGCCACAGCTGCGTACCGATGCGCGCGCGGAAGCGCGTCTGCGGGAACTGCTGCTGGAGGCGGGCCAGCTCCCCGGCCTTCAGGTGGCTGACAAACATCGTGTGCAGCGGCAGGCGGGCGGCGCGCAGCCGGTCCATCCACGCGATGACCTCCTCAACGGCGTCCGAGCCGTCGGTGCGGTCGAGCGGCAGGTGGATCGCGAAGCCCTCCAGGCGCACGTCCTCGATGGCCGCGTGCAGCAGCGGCAGGTCCTGCTCGCTGACGCCGTGCCGCTTCATCGAAGACATGACCTCGATGACGACACGGGCGCCCACGAGGCCGTGCACGCCGTCGATCGACGACACGGAGCGGATGACGCGGTCGGGCAGTGGCACAGGCTCTTCGCCCCGGCGGAACGGCGTCAGGACCAGCAGGTCACCGCCGAACCAGTCCTTGATCCGGGCGGCCTCGTAGGTCGTGCCGACGGCGAGCACGTCCGAGCCGAATCGCGTGGCCTCTTCCGCGAGCCGCTCGTGACCGAAGCCGTAGCCGTTGCCCTTGCAGACCGGGACGATGCCCGGGAACTGCTCCAGCATGTGCTTCTGGTGTGCCCGCCAGCGCGCGGTGTCGACATAGAGCGTGAGCGCCATGGCTGGTCCCGGAACCTTTCTGGTGTCTGCGGTGTAACAGAGGTATGGAAGGAAATGCGGAAGGAAGCGGTGCGGGATCAGCGACGCGACATGTAGATGTCGAGGGCCTTGTGCAGCAGCTTGTTCAGCGGGAAGTCCCACTCACCGACGTACTCCACGGCCTCGCCGCCGGTGCCGACCTTGAACTGGATCAGGCCGAAGAGGTGGTCCGTCTCGTCCAGCGAGTCGGAGATGCCGCGCAGGTCGTAGACGGAGGCGCCGAGCGCGTAGGCGTCGCGCAGCATCCGCCACTGCATCGCGTTCGAGGGCCTGACCTCACGTCCGATGTTGTCGGAGGCGCCGTAGGAGTACCAGACGTGTCCGCCCACGACGAGCATCGTCGCCGCCGAAAGGTTCACGCCGTTGTGCCGCGCGAAGTACAGCCGCATGCGGTTGGGATCCTCGGTGTTGAGGGCCTGCCACATCTGCTGGAAGTACCCCAGCGGCCGCGGGCGGAACTTGTCGCGGATCGCGGTGATCTCGTAGAGGCGCTGCCATTCGGCGAGGTCCTGATAGCCGCCCTGGACGACCTCGACACCGGCCTTCTCGGCCTTCTTGATGTTGCGGCGCCACAGCTGGTTGAAGTTCTTGAGGACGTCCTCGAGCGCGCGGTTGGCCAGCGGCACCTGGAACACATAACGGGGCTGCACGTCACCGAAGCCGGCGCCGCCGTCCTCGCCCTGCTGCCAGCCCATGCGGCGGAGCTTGTCCGAGACCTCGAAGGCACGCGGCTCGATGGTCGTCGGCTCCACGTCGCGCAGCCGCTTCACGTCCGGGTTCTGGATGCCGGACTTGATGGCGGGGGCGTCCCAGCGGCGGATGACGACCGGCGGGCCCATCTTCACGGAGAAGGCGCCCTGCTTCTTCAAGTGCGCCAGCATCGGCTGGAGCCACTCGTCCAGATTCGGGGCGTACCAGTTGATGACCGGACCCTCGGGCAGATACGCGAGATAGCGCTTGACCTTGGGCAACTGGCGGTACAGGACAAGGCCCACGCCGACGAGCTGGCCGGTCCTGTCGTCGAACCAGCCCAGGTTCTCCGAGCGCCATTCGCTCTTCACATCTGCCCATGCGGGGACCTGGCAATGGCTTGCCGACGGCAGGCTCTGGATGTACGCCAGATGCTGCTCTCGGCTGATGGTCCTCAGGGTCAGGCTCATTCGCGGCGCTCCTCGGGCTGGTGTGTCCCCATGGGTACAGGGGCTCCGGCTCTCGCGCCGAAGCCTACTGCGCCCTGCGAGCGCCCCGTCTGGGCGTATGGAACCTTCGTCCCCGGCCGTGCTCCGACCAGGGGCGGTGCGGGTCCCTCAGCGGCAGGTCCGCTGTCGGTTCACCGGAGTTCCCCGGCTACCAGAGTCCACCGAAGAGTCCGCCGTGCGCCATGCCCAGGAAGAAGCCGACTGCCGAGGCGCCGAGCCCGACGATCAGGAAGAACCGCTCGCGGGTCGTCACCGAGATGAACTGCCCGTAGGCCCCCGTGAAGATCCCGATCAGGCCGGTCCAGGAACTGAGCAGGTGCAGGTTGTGGAACATCGCCGTCACGAAGGCGATGGCCCCGAGCACCAGCGTCACACCGAGCAGCGTGTCCTGGAGCGGATGGGGCTTGCCGTCGGTGGCGAAGAGAGAGCCCGCGGTGTCACGTCGCATTGCCTGTGCCATGGAGGCACCTCCTGCGGAAGGCGGCGCATCGTAGCGCCATACACACCCGATGTGTACAGATTCTGCCCGCCCACCGCCGGATTTCAACCGGAAGGCAAGGTGCAGGTAGTCTGTACCGTCTGCACCGGTGTCTGCCCAGGCCACAGCACGCGCCCCCGTCCGCGGGGGCTGATTGTCAGTGGCGGCCGATACCGTTGCGTACGCATCACGACCCTCCTGCCACGGAACGACCGTGGCCGCTGAGTCCAAAGGAGGTGGGTTCCACATGCGTCACTACGAGGTGATGGTCATCCTCGACCCCGATCTCGAGGAGCGCGCTGTCTCCCCGCTGATCGAGAACTTCCTCTCCGTCGTCCGTGAGGGCAACGGAAAGGTCGAGAAGGTCGACACCTGGGGCCGTCGTCGTCTCTCGTACGAGATCAAGAAGAAGCCCGAGGGCATCTACTCGGTCATCGACCTGCAGGCCGAGCCTGCGGTCGTCAAGGAGCTCGACCGCCAGATGAACCTGAACGAGTCGGTCCTCCGGACCAAGGTCCTCCGCCCCGAGATGCACTGAGCCCTCTGGCTCAGGACCGTTGAGCCCTGGGCTCGACGGCACTCGGGATCCGAGTAGCAGCAGTAAAAGCAGCCAGCAGCAAACCCGCCGAGAGGTTCCCCCAATGGCAGGCGAGACCGTCATCACGGTTGTCGGCAATCTTGTCGACGACCCCGAGCTGCGCTTCACCCCGTCCGGTGCGGCGGTCGCGAAGTTCCGTGTCGCGTCCACCCCCCGCACCTTCGACCGGCAGACCAATGAGTGGAAGGACGGCGAGAGCCTGTTCCTGACCTGCTCGGTCTGGCGTCAGGCGGCCGAGAACGTCGCCGAGTCGCTCCAGCGAGGCATGCGCGTCATCGTGCAGGGCCGGCTGAAGCAGCGGTCCTACGAGGACCGTGAGGGCATCAAGCGCACGGTCTACGAGCTGGACGTCGAGGAAGTCGGCGCCAGCCTCAAGAACGCCACGGCCAAGGTCACCAAGACCACCGGTCGCGGCGGCCAGGGTGGATACGGCGGCGGTGGCGGCGGCCAGCAGGGCGGCGGCTGGGGCGGTGGCTCCGGCGGCGGTCAGCAGCAGGGTGGCGGCGGTGCTCCCGCCGACGACCCCTGGGCGACCGGTGCTCCGGCCGGCGGCGGCCAGCAGCAGGGCGGCGGCGGTGGCGGCTGGGGTGGAAACTCCGGCGGCTCCGGTGGCGGCTACTCGGACGAGCCCCCCTTCTAAGCCTCGGGCCGCAGGGCCTCAGGGCGAGAAGGCGGGTCGTACCCACACTTCTTGATCACACAGGAGAAACACCATGGCGAAGCCGCCTGTGCGCAAGCCTAAGAAGAAGGTCTGCGCTTTCTGCAAGGACAAGGTCCAGTACGTGGACTACAAGGACACGAACATGCTGCGGAAGTTCATTTCCGACCGCGGCAAGATCCGTGCCCGCCGCGTGACCGGCAACTGCACGCAGCACCAGCGTGACGTCGCCACGGCCGTGAAGAACAGCCGTGAGATGGCGCTGCTGCCCTACACGTCCACCGCGCGATAAGGGAAGGGTGACCGACACATGAAGATCATCCTCACCCACGAGGTCTCCGGCCTCGGCGCCGCCGGCGAGGTCGTTGACGTCAAGGACGGCTACGCCCGCAACTACCTGATCCCGCGGAAGTTCGCTATCCGCTGGACCAAGGGTGGCGAGAAGGACGTCGAGCAGATTCGTCGTGCTCGCAAGATCCACGAGATCGCGACCATCGAGCAGGCCAACGAGGTCAAGGCCCAGCTCGAGGCCGTCAAGGTCCGCCTGGCCGTTCGCTCCGGCGACGCCGGTCGTCTCTTCGGCTCCGTCACCCCGGCCGACGTCGCTTCGGCGATCGAGGCTGCTGGTGGCCCGAAGATCGACAAGCGTCGTGTCGAGCTGGGCGCGCCGATCAAGACCCTGGGCGCCCACGCGACGTCCGTGCGTCTGCACCCCGAGGTGGCCGCGAAGGTCAACGTCGAGGTCGTCTCTGCCTGAGTCGCAGCAATGCGCTCGCAGGACTGAGTGAAGGGGCCGCACCTACGGGTGCGGCCCCTTTGCCGTGTTCCACGTGAAACACGGCGTAGTTTCACGTGAAACGGGGTTCCAGGAACTCTCGTGCAACACGACGCCGGGACCCTCGCGCAGCACGGCGTCCGGAACGTCAGCGCGTGGCGCCCGTGACGACCCAGCGCCCGGAGCGCGACCGCAGCCACAGGGTCAGCGCCCGCACGGTCATCATGAGCGTCATCGCGGCCCACAGAGCCGTCAGGCCGCCGCCAAGGGTGGGGACGAGGAGCGCCACGGGGGCGAAGACCGCCAGGGTGGCCAGCATGGCCCACGCCAGGTACGGCCCGTCCCCCGCGCCCATCAGGACGCCGTCGAGGACGTAGACGATGCCGCAGATGGGCTGAGCGAGGGCTATCACCATCAGTGCGGGCAGAGCCGTGTCCTGGACGGCGGCATCGCCGGAGAACAGCGGAACGAACACGGGGCGGGCCGCGACGACCAGCAGGCCCAGGGCGGCGCCCGAGACGACGCCCCACTGGATCATGCGGCGGCAGACGTCGCGGGCGCCTTGTGGATCGTCGGCGCCCAGGTACCGGGCGATGATGGCCTGCCCGGCGATCGCGATGGCGTCGAGGGCGAAGGAGAGCAGGCTCCACAGGGACAGGACGATCTGGTGAGCCGCCACTTCGGCGTCGCCGAGGCGCGCGGCCACGGCTGTCGCGATGAGTGCGATGGCGCGCAGTGCGAGGGTGCGGGCCAGGAGGGGGACTCCGGCCTGGGCGCAGGCCCTGACTCCGGCCGCGTCGGGGCGCAGGGAAGCACCGTGGCGCTTGGCGCCGCGGACGACGACGTAGAGGTAGATGGCCGCCATACCGCACTGGGCGAGGACGGTGCCCCAGGCGGATCCGGCGATGCCGAAGCCGAAGCCGTAGACGAGGAGCACGTTCAGGGCGCCGTTGGCGAGGAAGCCGCCGACAGCGACGTACAGCGGTGTCTTGGTGTCCTGGAGGCCGCGGAGCACGCCGGTGGCGGCGAGGACGACGAGCATCGCCGGTATGCCGAGGATGGAGATGCGCAGGTATGTGACCGCGTGCGGGGTCGCTGACTCGGAGGCGCCGAAGAGGTCGACGAGTGCGGGCGCGGCCGGTAGGGAGACGGCGATGACGGCGATGCCGAGGAGCAGAGCGAGCCAGATCCCGTCCATGCCCTGGCGGATCGCGGCCGGCAGATCTCCGGCGCCGACGCGGCGGGCGACGGCGGCCGTGGTGGCGTAGGCGAGGAAGACGAAGACGCTGACGGCCGTCCCGAGGAGAGCCGAGGCGATGCCGAGACCGGCGAGCTGGGCGGTGCCGAGATGACCGACGATGGCGCTGTCGGCCATCAGGAAGAGGGGCTCGGCCACGAGCGCGCCGAAGGCGGGGACGGCGAGGGCGACGATCTCTCGGTCGTGCTGTCGCCGGGCAGCCTTGGGCGCTGCGGGAGCCTGTGTCATGAGCACCAATCTAATCTTCCACAGGTAAGAGATGCAACTGCCTTAGGACCCTTACTTGGCTCGGGTGTGCGCATCGGACGGCGCGTGGTTCGTCAAGATCTTGGGCCGACTGGGGAAGTTTTTCTTCTGCACAGCCGGTGGATGGTAAAAGTGCAGGTCGGAGCGGGTGTGGAAAAGGTCCTGAGGGCTTGTTCACAGGGCTGTCCACCGGGCCGTGCACAGGTTTTGCGGGGTTCTCCACAGCATCGCGCCCGTCATCCACACCGCCTGTGGATAACCAGATTGGCTGACGGTGCCGACAGGCCTACCGTGGTCCGGCGCCCGCCTCGTCCTGCCATCGCGGAAACCCCGCAAATCCGACGCGTCAGAACCGGAGTTGGGCCCCCTTATTTGTCAGTGTCGTGCCGTAGGAAAGAGGGGCACGGCGAGGTCCGCGTGGGCGGACGGGAGGAGGTGGCCCGGTGAGTATCTCCGAGCCCTTGGACGACCCGTGGGCCGACAGCGGCCCGGGGGACCGTCTGCCCGTCTCCCGCCCGCGCCGCGACGGCGGACGCGGCCAGGAGCAGCACGAACGGGGCAGAGAGGGCGGCTGGGACGGCGGCGGCACGTCCTTCGAGCGCGTCCCGCCACAGGACCTCGACGCGGAACAGTCCGTGCTCGGCGGCATGCTGCTGTCGAAGGACGCCATCGCGGACGTCGTCGAGGTGCTCAAGGGCCACGACTTCTACCGCCCGGCGCACGAGACGATCTTCATCGCGATCCTCGACCTGTACGCCAAGGGCGAGCCCGCCGACCCCATCACCGTCGCCGCCGAGCTCACCAAGCGCGGAGAGATCACCAAGGTCGGGGGCGCCTCGTACCTCCACTCGCTCGTCCAGACGGTCCCAACGGCGGCGAACGCCGAGTACTACGCGGAGATCGTCCACGAGCGCGCGGTCCTGCGCCGCCTGGTCGAGGCCGGCACACGCATCACGCAGATGGGGTACGCGGCCGACGGCGATGTGGACGAGATCGTCAACAGCGCCCAGGCCGAGATCTACGCCGTCACCGAGCAGCGCACCAGCGAGGACTATCTGCCGCTCGGCGACATCATGGAAGGCGCGCTCGACGAGATCGAGGCGATCGGTTCGCGCAGCGGTGAGATGACGGGTGTGCCGACGGGCTTCACCGACTTCGACTCGCTCACCAATGGTCTGCACCCGGGCCAGATGGTCGTCATCGCGGCCCGTCCCGCCATGGGTAAGTCCACGCTGGCGCTCGACTTCGCGCGGGCCGCGTCCATCAAGCACAACCTGCCCAGCGTCATCTTCTCCCTGGAAATGGGGCGCAACGAAATCGCGATGCGTCTGCTGTCCGCGGAGGCACGCGTGGCGCTGCACCACATGCGTTCCGGCACCATGACGGATGAGGACTGGACCCGTTTGGCCCGCCGGATGCCCGAGGTGTCCGCCGCTCCGCTCTACATCGACGACTCCCCGAACCTGTCGATGATGGAGATCCGCGCCAAGTGCCGCCGCCTCAAGCAGCGGGCCGACATCAAGCTCGTGATCATCGACTATCTGCAGCTGATGCAGTCCGGCGGCTCCAAGCGTGCCGAGAGCCGACAGCAGGAAGTCTCGGACATGTCGCGAAACCTGAAGCTCCTCGCCAAGGAGCTCGAGGTGCCGGTCATCGCCCTCTCGCAGCTGAACCGTGGTCCCGAGCAGCGCACCGACAAGAAGCCCCAGGTCTCCGACCTGCGAGAATCCGGTTCCATCGAGCAGGACGCGGACATGGTGATCCTGCTGCACCGCGAGGACGCGTACGAGAAGGAGTCACCCCGCGCGGGTGAGGCCGACATCATCGTGGGCAAGCACCGTAATGGTCCGACCGCGACGATCACGGTCGCCTTCCAGGGCCACTACTCGCGCTTCGTGGACATGGCACAGACGTAGGGCTCAGTCCTCCGCGCGGAGGGCTTTCACCCCATCGTCTGATGCCGCCTGGCTCAAACCAGTTCCGCTTGAGTTTCCGGTTTCCGTTGCCTGACCACTGTGGCCTTCGGCTCCCACACTTTGGTGGTCCGGACGTATCCGTAGATCACTGAAGCCATTGCCATCAGCAGCAGCGGCCCGAAGATCCACGGGTTCCTGGCCATCTCCACCGGCAGAAAGCGATACGAGAGCAAAAGCGCGGCGAATACCGTCGCGCCATAAGCGGTGAAGCGGATTCCGGAGCGGTCCCAGCCGCGGTCGAGCGTGCGCAGTCCCGCCTCGATGGTGAGCGTGAAGACCACGCCGGCGATGATATCGACGCCGTAGTGGTAACCGAATCCCAGCGTCGCGCCAAGTGTGGCGACAAGCCAGAATGTGCCCGCGTACCGCAGAATTCGCGGCCCCTTTCGGGAATGGATGAAGATCGCCGTGGCCCATGCCGTGTGCAGGCTGGGCATGCAGTTGCGCGGGGTGATCTCGTCGAAGGGGAACGCCTGCGGGGTGCTGATCGACGGCGGTGTGTCCGGCCACAGGTCGGCCACCGCCCACTGTGCGGTGGGGGGCGTGCTCGGCCACAGGTCGGGGTTGGTCCAGTGCTCGCTTCCGGCGCCGTAGGCGAAGATCGGGCCGACCACCGGGAAGATCATGTAGATGCCGGGCCCGAGCAGGCCGATGACCAGGAACGTGCGCACCAGATGGTGCCGTGGGAAGCGGCGCTCCACGGACACGCGGCGCAGTTGGTACAGCGCGACCACGACTGCGGCGACCGCGAGCTGGACGTAGACGAAGTCGAGCAGACGGATGCCCGTCGGGCCGGTGGCCGCGACCAATCGGCCCACCAACCAGGACGGGTTGCCCAGCGCGTGGTCGGCCGTCGCCACGTACTGGTCGAGCACCGTCGGGCGGGTCTTCGCCGTGATCAGCAGCCAGGCGTCACCGGTCTTGCGGCCTGCCACGAGCAGCAGGCCGAGGCCGACGCCCTTCAGCAGGAGGGTGCGTTCCTTGCCGGTACGGCGCGTGAACGCGATGACCACGCAGCCCAGCATCACCCACAGCGCGCCGTTGCCGAAGGTCAGCTTGGAGTCGACCGCCCAGCGCCCCAGGAAGAAGGGGATGTCGATGGAGACCGCGACGCCGAGCGCGATGAAGCGCTGCCGCCAGGTGAGGACCACCATCATCAACGCCATGCCGGCGTACAACAGCGGACCCGAACTGGGCGCGAAAATTGCCTCTTTCGCCTGGTTCGTGATCGGCCCCGGCAGGCCGTAATGCCGCGCGGCGATCTCAAGTGCGATGAGGAACCCGAGGGCCACCACAGTTGCTGCGGCCCATAGCATCGGCCGTGGTTGGCGCCACGCGGTGAAATTAATTCTGCCTTTTATTCGCGAGAACGCCCGCGACGAGTGAGGTATCAATTGTTTGGCCGATGTGTGAGAAGCTAGCTAATGGGTAACTCTTCGTGCTCGCTGACGTGCATTTCGGTGAACGCGGGCGATCAGGGCGATCGTCGTGAGTCGGATCATGTTAGCGGAGCGGCGCGGGTGGGTTTCGCTCGTCGAGGACGGTGCGAAGGTCATACGAGGGCCTGTCGATCCTGTGCTCGATGATCGGGTGTCTCAGAGGGATCATGAAACTCCCGTCGCCGCCGGGTATGGAGAGCGTCGTGTTGCATGGCGGCTGCAAAGCGTGTGCACAACGGCGTGAACTGGTTCCTTGAACGGGGGCGGCCACGGGGGAGGCCGCCGGAGGGGGCGGCATGGACGAACCCGCGCGGCACAGCGTGGACATCGAGGGTCGTCAGCTGTCGTGCCTCGACTTCGGAGGGAGCGGGCAGCCGCTCCTCGCGCTGCACGGCCATTTCGCGGACGGGCGGACCTTCGCCGCGCTCGCACGTGCACTCGGGCCGCGCTGGCGGCTGATCGCGCCGGATCAGCGGGGCCACGGCTGGTCGGAGCGGGCGGCGGAGGTCTCTCGGGACGGTTACGTCGGGGACGCCGTGGCCGTTCTCGAGCACTTCGGCCTGACGGACGTCGTGGTGCTCGGCCACTCCCTCGGTGGTGTCAACGCCTATCAGCTCGCGGCGCGGCATCCGCGTCTCGTCCAGGCTCTCGTCATCGAGGACATCGGCGCGGAGGTCGACGGTGACCTGTCCTTCTGCCTGTCGTGGCCGCACCGTGTCCCCACGCGAGCGGCGCTGATCGAAACGCTCGGCGACTCGGCCCAGTATGTCGAGGACGCCGTCCGGGAGTACCCGGACGGGTGGGGGCTGGTCTTCGAGGCGAGGGACATGGTTCTGTCCCAGGAACTCCTCAATGGCGACCACTGGGGTGACTGGCTTGCCAGTGTGTGCCCCGCGCTCCTGGTCCACGGCCGCCACAGCACTGTCCTCAGCGGTCGTCATGCCAAGGACATGGCCGCGCGCCGCCCCCGTACGCAACTCGTCGAGCTGGCGACCGGGCACACCGTGCGGGAGAGCGACTCGATGGGGTTCGCCGCCGCGGTCCGGGGCTTTCTGGATGGTTTGTGAGGAGGGGGACGCCGATGGGCATTGGTAGGGGTGCACAGCGGCGTTTCACGTGAAACATGTCTTGCCAGGTCAGGCGGCGGTGTTGGAAATGACTCGACGTGCGCCAACCGCACGTATGGACTGGCTCCATGACTCATGAAGAGCTCCTTCCGAGCACCCGCCGGTCTCTGATCCATCGCATCGCCACCGCTCAGGCGGAGGGGCGGGCCCCTTCGCTGGTCGCCGCGATCGCCCGGAACGGTGAGTTGGTGTGGACCGGGGCCCGCACCTCGGTGGCGAGCCACGCACCGGACGAGAACGTTCAGTACCGCATCGGATCGATCACCAAGACGTTCACCGCTGTCCTCGTGATGCGGCTGCGTGACGAGGGCGTGCTCGACCTCTCTGACCCGTTGGAGAAGCATCTGCCGGGCACCGGGGCGGGCGAGGTGACGATCGCGGAACTGCTCGCACACACAGGTGGGTTGGGAGCTGAGACACCGGGTGTCTGGTGGGAGCGCAGTTCGGCCTCGCTGCGCCCCGAGCTGAGTGACGTGCTCGGCGAACAGCCCTTCAAACATCCCGTCGGGCGTCGTCATCACTACTCCAACCCCGGCTACACGCTGCTCGGTTCGCTGGTGGAGGCGTTGCGTGGTGAGCCGTGGGAGGACGTCCTGCGGCGAGAGGTTTTGGAGCCGCTCGGCCTGACCCGTACTAGCGGCCACCCCCAGGCACCCCACGCCGATGGCTGGGCCGTACACCCGTGGGCGGACGTGCTGCTGCCCGAACCCACCGAGGACCTGGGGCTGATGGCACCGGCCGGACAGCTGTGGTCCACCACTGCCGACCTCGCGCGGTTCGGCGTCTTCCTGATGCAGGGCGACGACCGGGTGCTCGGTGCGGATTCCGTCCGCGAGATGAGGACGCCGGCGGCGCCCGCGGAGACCGGGAACTGGGAGCGGACGTACGGCCTTGGCGTGGATCTGGTCGGCGGAAAGGGATACACGCTGGCCGGTCACTCGGGTTCGCTTCCCGGGTTCATCGCGTCGCTGTGGACGAGTGAGAAGGACGGGCTGGCGGCGGTGGTCCTTGCCAACTGCACCTCCGGGCCGCCGGTGGCCCTCGTGGCTGCGGAACTCCTGCAGATCGTGGCGGAGGCCGAGCCGCGCATTCCCGAGCCGTGGCAGCCGCTGCCGGAGGTCGATCCGGCGGTCCTTGAGCTGGCCGGGCCCTGGTATTGGGGGACCAACGCGTCCGTGCTGCGCCTCGCGGCCGACGGCGCGGTCGAGGTGGGGCCGCTGTCGGGTGTGGGGCGTGCGTCCCGGTTCCGGCCCAACGGGGACGGTACGTGGACGGGGCTCGACGGCTACTTCGCGGGTGAGCGGCTTGAGGCTGTGCGGCGGGCGGACGGCTCGGTGAGCCATCTCGACCTCGCGTCGTTCGTCTTCACGCGCGAGCCGTACGAGGCGGGGGCGCCGGTGCCGGGCGGGGTGGACCCGGAGGGGTGGCGCGGCCTCGCGTAAGTCGTCCGAAGACCGGAAGGGCCGCGCGGGCTCACCTGAGCCATCCAAGGAGGGCCCGGAGGAGGTCAGGCTCGCGTAAGTCGTCGGGGTTGTCCTGTTTCACGTGAAACAGGACAACCCCGACGCGCGTCGTTCCGGCCGGAGGCCGTCCACCGCTCACGCGCTTAGAGCTGAAGCTTGAAGCCCACGTGCGAGGCCGTGAAGCCCAGACGCTCGTAGAAGCGGTGCGCGTCGGTGCGCTTGGCGTCCGAGGTCAGCTGCACCAGCTGGCAGCCCTGCCGCCGGGACTCGTCCACGGCCCACTCGATGAAGCGGGTGCCGAGCCCGCTGCCCCGCTCGTTGGCGTGCACGCGGACCGCCTCGATGATCGAGCGGACCGCGCCCTTGCGGGAGAGGCCCGGCACGATGGTGAGCTGCAGCGTGCCCACCACGCGGTCTTCGCGCACGGCGACGACCAGGTTCTGGTTCGGATCCTCGGCGAGACGCTCGAACGCCGCCAGATACGGCGTGAGGTCGTCCGGGGACTCGCGCTGGGCACCCAAGGGGTCGTCGGCGAGCATCGCCACGATCGCGGGGATGTCATCGGGCACGGCGGGTCGTATCTCAAGATCTCCCATTGCCGCAGCCTATGCGGGCGCCGATCGGGCGGGCGGAGCCAGGGGGTGCGCGGGCCAGGAACAGGGCCTGGCCTAGGCAGGTGCGCGGACCGCCTCGACCGCCTGGACCAGCGGCGCCAGCTCGGGGTTCTTGGCGGCCTCGTCCAGGGCCTCGCGCAGCGCCGCGTCATTGGTGGGGCGGGCCTCCCTGAGGAGCGCGGCCCCGCTCTCGCTGACGTCGGTGTAGATGCCGCGCCGGTCGGTGGGGCACAGGTAGCGCGAGAGGAGTCCGCGCTCTTCCAGGCGGGTGACCAGGCGTGTGGTGGCGCTCTGGCTGAGGACGACGGCGTCGGCGACCTGCTTCATCTGCAGATGGCCGCCCTCGCCGTCGTGCTGGCGGTTCAGGACGTCGAGCAGGCTGTACTCCCGCACGCTCAGGCCGTGCTTGGCCTGCAAGGCCCGCTCGACATGGGCCTCGATCTTGCCGTGGAGCAGGGAGAGAGCGCACCAGCCCTGGGCGAGGGCGGTGAGTGCGGGGTCTGTCGCTGTCATGACTGTTCCTCCGTCTTCCTGCGCTTCCTGCGTCCTGGACGCCTTCCTGCGGCTCGGACGGGCCTCGTGGTGCAGCTGCTCTCCCATGCCGGCCCGTGCCCGGCCGCGCCCGCGTCCTTGAGCGGTTGCGTCCAGGATAGTCCACCGCTGCAATATCCAGCGCTTGCAAGTAACCCGCGTATGCAACTATTGTGTACGCACGTTAAGCGCACTTGCAACCGTCTGGAAGGTAGTTCCATGCCTCTCGCGCTTCTGGCCCTCGCGATCGGGGCCTTCGGAATCGGCACCACGGAGTTCGTGATCATGGGATTGCTGCCCGAGGTCGCAGGTGACTTCGACGTCTCCATCCCGACCGCCGGTCTGCTCGTCACCGGATACGCCCTCGGTGTCGTCGCCGGAGCCCCGCTCATGACCGTCCTCGGCCAGCGGATCTCCCGCAAACGAATGCTGATGCTCCTGATGGGCCTCTTCATCGCGGGCAATCTGCTCTCCGCCATCGCCCCCAGCTTCGGCGTGATGCTCGCGGGCCGTGTCGTCGCCTCGCTCGCCCACGGTGCCTTCTTCGGGATCGGTTCGGTCGTCGCGGCCGAGCTCGTCGCTCCGGAGAAGAAGGCGGGTGCGATCGCCATGATGTTCACGGGTCTGACCGTGGCCAACGTGGTCGGTGTGCCGCTCGGCACGTTCGTCGGCCAGGTCGTCGGCTGGCGCGTCACCTTCGTCATCGTCGCCGCCCTCGGCGTCCTCGGCCTCGCCGGTATCGCCAAGCTCGTGCCGGACCTGCCCAAGCCCGAGGGTGTACGGCTCCGCGACGAGGTGGGCGCCTTCCGCAACGTACAGGTGCTCCTCGCCATGGCGATGACCGTCCTCGGCTTCGGCGGCGTCTTCGCGGCCATCACCTACATCACGCCGATGATGACGGACGTCGCGGGATACGCGGACTCCTCCGTGACCTGGCTCCTGGTCCTCTTCGGCCTCGGCATGGTCGGCGGCAACCTGATCGGCGGCAAGTTCGCCGACCGCGCGCTGATGCCGATGCTGTACATCTCGCTCGGCGCCCTCGCCGTCGTGCTCGCCCTGTTCACGGTCACCGCGCACAACAAGGTCGCCGCAGCCGTCTCCGTCGCGCTGATCGGTGCCCTCGGCTTCGCCACCGTGCCGCCGCTGCAGAAGCGGGTCCTCGACCAGGCCGCCGCCGCGCCGACGCTCGCCTCCGCCGCCAACATCGGCGCCTTCAACCTCGGCAACGCCCTCGCGGCCTGGCTCGGCGGCTTCGTGATCTCCGCAGGCTTCGGCTACACGGCCCCGAACTGGGTGGGCGCCGCACTCGCCGCCTCCGCCCTCGGCCTGGCCGTCCTCTCAGCCGTCCTGGAGCGCCGGTCCACCTCCCCCGGCAAGGTCGTCGCCGGCGCTGTCCCCCTGACCGAGGCCCCGACGCCCGTCCACCACTGACCACACCCCGCACGACCCCGCTGCGGGTCCCCCGGGATCCCACATGCCTCCGGTGATGCGGGTCCCCCGAGACCCCACATGACCCCCGATCCGGGCCCATCCGGGATCCCGCACCACACACCGGATCCCCCGCCCCGGGGAACCCCTCCCCGGCAGAACCCCCAAGGAGAAACCCTTCATGAGCACCACCACCACCACCGTCGCCCCGCTGACCACCAGTGACGCCGAGATCCTCGTGACCGCCGCCCGCCGCGCCGCCGAGGCCGCGGACGTCACGGTCAGCGTCACCGTCCTCGACGCCGGTGGTCACCTCCTGGCCTTCCGGCGCGACGACCGGGCCGTGCTGATCTCCGGCGAGACCAGCACCCGCAAGGCGTTCACCGCCCTCCAGCTCAACGCCCCGACCGCCGACCTCGTCGACGCGGTGCAGCCCGGCGCGCCGTTCCACACCCTGCCGACCGCCCTCGACCGGCCGCTGCTGTTCATCGCGGGTGGGGTACCCGTCCACCGCGACGGCCGCCTGATCGGCGCGATCGGTGTCGGCGGCGGCGCGCCCGAGCAGGACCACGAGTTCGCGACGACGGCCGTACGGACCCTCGCGTAGGACGCGTACGGGCCGCGACGAAGCCCGCCCCCGAGTGCCGGAATCAGCTGGCACCCGGGGGCGGGCTTCGACGTGCTCGCTCGGCGGCGGCCTGTGGGCGTCAGCCCGCGGCGACCGTCAGCGGGGCGAACCGGCGCGTCCAGTCACCGGGCAGCTCCGGGACGCCGTACGTCATCACGGCGTTGAACGCGACGGACTCCAGGCCGCGTGCCTTGACCCAGGTGAGCAGTTCCTCGTGGCGCACGTCGATGTCGGTGCGCAGCGGCCGGTCGGTGTGGGCGCCGAGGGAGGTGATGAGCGCCTTGGCCGTCTCCGTGTCGCGGGCGATCAGCGGGCCGACGACATGGGTCTGCATGTTCGGCCACGCGCCCGCGTAACCGATGATCTCGCCGTCGGCCTCCGCGACTCTCAGTTGGTCGGTGAACGCCGGGAGGCGGGTGAGCACATGGGTGCGGTCGAGGCCGAAGACCTCTGTGTCGAGCCTGACGAGGGTGGGCAGGTCCTCCGCGGTCGCCGCCCGGGTGGTGACGCCCGGCGCCTGATCGTCCGAGGCGGCGGGCGTGAAGTGGCCGCGAACCATTTCGGCGCGGCCGGTCGTCTTGAAGCCGAGCTGTTCGTAGAGGGGACGGCCGTTCGGGGTCGCGTGCAGGGTGAGCGGGGTGGTGCCCGCGGCTTCGAGGACGTTGCGCATCAGGTGGCGGCCGATGCCCTTGCGGGCATGACGCTCGGCGACCAGCACCATGCCGATCGCCGAGAGTCCGGGGTTCCCATGAGGTCCGTACTGGGTGACGACGCACGCGGCGATCAGGCCGGGGCCGTCGGGGTCGTCGATGCCGTAGCCCGTTCCGGCCGAGAGCAACAGGCCCCATTTGTGTTCCTCGCGGGGCCAGCCGCGGTCCTCGGACAGATCGGCGCAGGCCGTGAGATCACGGGGAGTAAGCCTGCGGATGGGCAGAGCGGGGAGGGTAGGTGTCGACACGCGGGTCAGGCTGTCTGACGCATGACCTCGGCGTCCACCTTTTTGTGGGTAGAAGCACGCTGCTTTTGGCCAAGTTGCTTTTGGCCGGTGCGGTCGGGGGCGCGCAGGCGTCGGCCGCGTCGGGTCAGGCCCCAGGGCTTGAGGACCGAGATGACCGTCATGAACAGATATGCGCTCATCGAGACGATCGGCCCGGCGATGAGGTCCGTCGAACTGGCCAGCTGTTCCCCGGCGGACACGGTCGCGGCCGCCTCGTTGACGCCCGGCCGCAGCGCGAAGGTCGACGCGGTCACGGTGGCCAGGGTCAGCCAGAACTTCGTATAGACCCAGCGGTGTCGTGCGAGGCCCCAGGGCGTACCCAGGGAGAGCAGGACTCCGCTCAGCAGTGTGAGGAAGGCCAGCGGGAGTACGAGCCAGTCGGTGAAGACCTTCATCGAGCGGACGGAGGCCTCGATGGTCGGGGCGGAGTCGGTGGTGATCGCAGCCGCGGCGAGCGCGACGAGGCCGAGCGTGAGCCCGAGCCAGCCGGCGGAGGCGGCGACGTGGACGACGAGGGTGGCCCGGCGTGCGGGGCGGCGTAGTTTCACGTGAAACACGGTGCCGGGATCAGTGCGCCGGGGCGTCTGACAGCGGGAGTAACCGCGGGTACTAGCCTCGGCGTACATGGCACGCCTACACCTCTTCGACCTGGACGGCACGCTGCTGTACGGCACCGCCGCGCCCGTGGAGATCTCCCGTCAGCTCGGCCTGGAGCGCGAGATCGCGGAGCTGGAGCGGGACTTCGTCGCCGGGCGTATCGACTCGCCCCAGTACGCGGTGCGCGTGCACGCGTTGTGGGTGGGCCTCACCGACGCCCATGTGACGGCCGCCTTCGAGGGGGCACCGTGGCTGGGCGGCATCCGGGACACCTGGGCCGAGATTCGCGCGAACGGCGACTATTGCGCTGTTGTCTCGCTCTCGCCGTCGTTCTTCGTGGAGCGCCTTCTGGAGTGGGGTGCCCATGCCGCGTACGGCTCGCGGTTTCCGGCCGTGCCGTTCACCGAGCCCGTGAATCCCACGGGCATCCTCGACCCGGCGGCCAAGGTGAAGATCGCGAACCGGCTCTGTGAAGAGTTCGGGGTGAGCCAGGCTGATTGCGTTGCGTACGGAGACTCACTGTCCGACCTGGCCCTGTTCGCCGCGATGCCCGTTTCGGTGGCGGTCAACGCCGACCCCCGGTTGATCGACCTGGCCACACACACGTATGTCGGACGCGATTTGAGGAAGGCGTACGAATTGGTGCGCACGCCGGTAATCGAGGCAATTGATGGAGGTGGAGCCTTGAATTCCGAGTGAAGGAAGGGGACTTGTGCGCTGAGCGGCGGCCGGTATGGTCGACTCCGGTTCAAGCCAGGGGCGGAGGACGGTTCGAGCCAGCGGCGTGGGAGGCGCAGCCGAGGGGGCGCGGACGCAGATCAACAAAGTTTAACGGGGCAGAGAGATCGAGAACCCGTACTTCCGGCTTTGCGCTCCGCACCATGGACGCGACTGCGATGCTGCGGATGAGGCGACTGCGGCCAATGTCACATTCCCTCCCTACTTGTCCGTAGATCTTGGGGTGCCGGGTTCAATGTGATCGACATGGGCCGGCGAGACAGATCGAGGGAAGCACGCACCTTCCGCTGAGTAAGTGCACGACCGACCGAGAGATGTTCGAGGCGAGGCACAGCATGGACGCTCCGACCACCACGTCGGCGGGCAACGGCTCTTCCGGGGACAGCGGCGGTTCTGGCGGCTGGTTCACGCCACGCAGGACACCGACGCCTCAGGAGGGCACGCAGGCACCGCAGACGGCGGAGCAGGACGCGTCGGCGCCCGAACCCGACGAGGGGCCCAGGGAGGCGCCCTCGGGGCGGCGGGTGTCGGCGATACGCCCCCTCGGCAGACCGGCGGCCACCGACACGACGGAGCCGACTGCGGGCCGAATATCCACCAGGGTGTCCCCGGCGCAGGTGATGCACGCGGACGAGGACGTCGCGCACACGGTGGCCGACGAAGACGCGACCGCAGATGCGGACGCCCACCCCGACACCCCCACCCGGCCCGAAGCCGCCGAGGCCCCCGCCGAAGCAGCTCCGCCCCCCGCCGCCCCCGCCCCAAGCCAGTCGAGCGCCTCCCCCGACGCCGCCCTCGTCCAGCGCACGATGGCCGAGATCGCCCCCGTCTCCGACAAGGTCACCTCGTACTTCTACGCGCTCCTGTTCACCCGCCACCCCGACCTGCGCGGTCTGTTCCCGGCCGCGATGGACACCCAGCGCGACCGGCTCCTCAAGGCGCTCCTCACGGCCGCGGAGAACATCGACCGCACCGACGTACTCGTCTCGTACCTGCGCAACCTCGGCCGCGGACACCGCAAGTACGGCACCCAGCCCGAGCACTACCCGGCCGTCGGGGAGTGCCTGCTCGGCGCGCTGAGCCGGTACGCGAGCACCAGTTGGGACGAGGAGACCGAGGCCGCCTGGATCCGGGCGTACACGAGGATCTCCCAGGTCATGATCGACGCCGCCGCCGAGGACGAGCTGCGGGCACCCGCCTGGTGGTACGCGGAGGTCGTCTCGCACGACCTCAGGACACCGGACATCGCTGTCATCACCGTCCGCCCCGACCAGCCCTACCCGTTCCTCGCGGGCCAGTACACAAGCCTGGAAACCCCCTGGTGGCCGCGCATATGGCGGCACTACTCCTTCGCTTCGGCGCCCCGCTCCGACGGGTTGCTCTCCTTCCATGTGAAGGCCGTCCCCGCGGGCTGGGTGTCCAACGCCCTGGTGCACCGCGCCCGCCCCGGCGACGTGGTCAGGCTCGGACCGCCGTCCGGTTCGATGACCGTGGACCACTCGACCGACAGCGGGCTGCTGTGCCTGGGCGGGGGGACCGGCATAGCGCCCATCAAGGCGCTCGTGGAGGACGTCGCGGAGCACGGCAGGCGGCGCCCGGTCGAGGTCTTCTATGGCGCGCGCACCGACCACGACCTGTACGACATCGACACGATGCTGCGCCTCCAGCAGACCCACCCGTGGCTGGCCGTGCGACCGGTCGTCGACAACCGGGCCCAACTGCCCGACGCGGTGCGTGAGTACGGGCCGTGGAACGAGTACGACGCCTATCTCTCGGGCCCGCCCGGGATGATCCGCAGCGGAGTGGACGCGCTGCGGGACGTGGGCATCCCGGTCGGCCGCATCCGGCACGACTCGGTGGAGGAACTGGTCGCGGCGAGCGACTGACCCGCGCGCGGTCGGCCGGGCGGGTCCTCAGCCGAGGTTCGGGCGATCAGCCCAGGTCGGGGGCGTGCATCGCCCGTACACCCTCGATGTTCCCGTCGAGATAGTGCCGCAGCGACAGCGGCACCAGGTGCACCGAGGCGATCCCGACGCGGGTGAACGGCACCCGCACGATCTCGTACTCACCGGCGGGTTCGTCGATCTCGGGACCGTGCCGCTGGGCGAGGTCCATGGACTCCAGGCGGCAGACGAAGAAGTGCTGCACCTTCACACCGGTCGCGCCGCCGTCCGCGCCGATGTGCTCGACGGTGTCCACGAAGCAGGGCACCACGTCGACGATCTTGGCGCCCAGTTCCTCGTGCACTTCCCGGTGGAGCGCGTCGATGACGGTCGCGTCGTCCTCCTCCACGCCGCCGCCCGGGGTGAGCCAGTACGGATCCACGCCGGGCTTGGTCCTCTTGATGAGGATCAGGTCGTCCCCGTCGAGGAGGACGGCACGTGCGGTGCGCTTGACCACGGGTCGGACGGTCATGGGAGAAATGTGGCCCGGACTGTTCCACGTGAAACATCGCGATCCGGCCGGACCGCCCTCATGTCCACTCGGCGGCAGCGCGCAGCAGCCATTCGTGCGCCCGCGCGATGTGCGGCATGGCGAGTGTGCCGGTGCGTACGACGAGGAAGTAGGTCCGCAGGGGCGGGACCGCCGGTTCGAGCAGTGCCACGACCTCGCCGTTCTTGAGGGCGGTGGCGCACAGGTAGCGCGGCAGCACGGCGAGCCCGGCGCCCGTGGTCACACAGGCGAGCACGGCCCGTAGATCCGGCACGATCACGGTGCCCGATGCGGCGGGGCGGGAGTCGAAGACGGCGGCCCAGTAGCGCGAGACGAACGGCAACGACTCGTGCACCTCGACCAACGGCAGGTTCTCCACCGTGCTCGCCCCTCTGCGGCGCAGCTTGCCGGGGCCGATCCGGGCGGACCAGTGCGGTGCGGCGACCAGGACATGTTCCTCGTCGCACAGGGGGGTCGCGGTGAGCAGTGCGCCACGCGGACGGGCTGTGGTGATCGCCAGGTCGTGGTGCCCGGCGGCGAGCCCTTCCAGTACCTCCTCCGCGTTGCCGAACGAGGCGCGCAGCGCAAGGCCCTGGCCGTCTTCGCCGGTCAGCGCGGTGAGGGCGGGCAGGGCGCGTTCGGCGGTGAACTCCGGTGGCCCGGCGAGGTGGAGTGTGCGGACGGACGAGTCCTTGTCGATCCCGGTCTCGGCGATCTCGACGAGCGCGTCGAGGTGCGGCGCGGCCTTGTGGGCGAGCTCGTCGCCCGTGGTCGTGGGGGTCACGCCGCGGGCCTGGCGCAGGAAGAGCGGGCGGCCGACCTGCCGCTCCAGAGTGCGGATCTGGGAGGTCACCGCGGGCTGGGAGAGACCGAGGAGGGCCGCGGCCCGGGTGAAGGACCCTGCCCGGTGCACGGTCACGAAGGTCCGCAACAGGGCCAGATCCATGTCGCCACCTACTCCTTCAACTCCCCCTGTCGGCCCCCGGCGCCCGCCCAACTATAAATTTGTCGATAGGTTGCTGTCGCTACTGTGATTGGACACTGACACAGGGTCAACTAGCCTTGTTCGCGCGGTTCTTCGCGCGCGGAACCGGGGCAGTCCGAGCCACGAGGGGGGAGGCTCGGACTGTCCGTTGTACGTAGCCGGAACGGTTCGCCCGGGGGCTCCGTCAGGCCTTCGCCTCGTCCAGCGCCCGCAGCACATCCGCCACCAGGTCGTCGGCGTCCTCGGCGCCCGCAGAGAAGCGGATGAAGCCCTCCGCAACGGCGTCCCCGCCCCAGCGGCCGCGCCGCTCGGCGGTGGACCGTACGCCGCCGAAACTCGTCGCGTCGTCCACGAGCCGCAGCGCGTCGAGAAAGCGCTCGCTGTGCGCGCGTGAGGGCAGCTCGAAGGACACCACGCACCCGAAGCGCCGCATCTGCCGTGTGGCGAGCGTGTACGAGGGGTCGCCCGGCAGGCCGGGATAGCGCAGTCCGGTCACGTCCGCGCGGTCGCGCAGGGCCTCGGCCAGGGCCAGGGCGTTCGCGTTCTGCCGGTCGACCCGCAGGTGGAGCGTCGCGAGCGAGCGGTGGGCGAGCCAGGCTTCCATGGGTCCTGGGATGGCCCCGACGATCTTGCGCCAGCGCCGGACGGCGGCCGTGAGCTCGGCGTCGCGGCAGGCCACGTACCCGAGCAGGAGATCGCCGTGCCCGGAGAGCTGCTTGGTGCCGCTGGCCACGGAGAAGTCGGCGCCGAGGTCCAGGGGGCGCTGGCCGAGCGGAGTGGCGAGGGTGTTGTCGACGGCCACCAGGGCGCCGCGCGCGTGGGCGGCGTCGGCGAGACGTCGCACGTCGCACACGTCGAGGCCGGGGTTGGAGGGCGTCTCGAGCCACAGGAGGCGGGCGCCGTCGAGCACGTCGAGCTGCGCGTCGCCGCCGGTGGGCGCGGTGCGCACCTCGATGCCGTACGCCGTGAGCTGCTCACGCACCAGCGGCAGCGCCTGATAGCCGTCGTCCGGCAGCACCACGGCGTCGCCCGCGCGGAGCTGGGAGAAGAGCACTGACGAGATCGCGGCCATGCCGGACGCGAAGACCAAGGTCTCCACGGAGTCGTCCGCGGGGGATTCGAGTTCCCCGATGGCGCGCTCCAGGTGGGTCCAGGTCGGGTTCTCGTCGCGGCCGTAGGTGTACGGTCCGGTCGGTTCGCCGGGGAGGTGGAAGTGCGCGGCGAACACGGGGCCCGGCAGGGTCGGCTCGTACTTCGCCGGTTCGGGGAGGCCGGCACGCACCGCCCGGGTGCCGTCGCCGGCCGGGGGCGCTCCGGTGCTTCGGTCGGCGTGCGCGGAGGTGGCGGCGTGCCCCGGTATCCGCTCGTCGTCCCTCATGCCGCCCGTCCCTCCACCACGTCCCGTACCGCGTCGAGCAGGCCCTCGCTCGCCGCCTCCACCATGGTCAGGCACTCGGCGAAGCCGTCGGCGTCGCCGTAATAGGGGTCGGGAACATCCGGGTCGCCGTCGGCTTCGGGGTCGTACGAGCGCAGCAGGCGCACCTTGTCCGCGTCCGCGGGGGTGGGCGCGAGGCGGCGCAGGGTGCGCTGGTGGCCGCGGTCCAGGGCGATGACCAGGTCGCGCCCGGCGAACCAGTCCGCCTGGAACTGGTGGGCCACGTGGCCGGTCTCGTAGCCCGCGGACTTCAGTACGGCGTCGGTGCGGGGGTCGGCGGGGTCGCCCTCGTGCCAGCCGTCGGTGCCCGCGCTGTCCACCACGACGAGGCCGTCCAGGCCCGCGTCACGGACGAGCGCGCGGAAGACCGACGCGGCCATGGGCGAGCGGCAGATGTTGCCGGTGCAGACGAAGCACACGGCGTACGGCGCGGGGACGGTGCCGGTGGACGGCGCGGGCACGGAGGCGTCGGGCATGGGGTGAGGTCAGTCCTTGTGGTCGGGGAGGGCGACGTTCATCGCCCAGGACACGATTGAAATGATCAGGCCACCCAGTACGGCGGTCCAGAACCCCTCGACGTGGAAGCTGACGTCGAGCTTGTCGGCCAGCCACGAGGTGAGCAGCAGCATCAGGGCGTTGACCACCAGTGTGATCAGGCCGAGGGTCAGGATGAACAGGGGGAAGGTCAGGACCTGCACCACGGGCTTGACCACGAAGTTCACCAGGCCGAACAGCAGGGCGACGACGAGCAGAGTGAGGGTCTTCTCGCCCGTGCTGTCGCCGGTGAGCGTGATCTTGTCGAGCAGCCACACAGCCACGGCCAGGGCTGCCGCGTTGGCGATCGTCTTGACTACGAAATTCTTCATGTGTCTGATCGTGGCAGACGTGAGGAAACAGTGGTCGGTCCACGACCTGGGGCAAGGGGCGCAGAAGAGCGATGAAGGCATTCCGACTGGACGAGCTGGAAGCGGAGCGAGCCGCGAACGACGGGGCGTATCTGCAGTTCCTGCGGGAGCGGAACATGTCGGTCGGGCTCTACGCGCTCGACGCGGGCGACAGCGACCCGCAGCAGCCGCACCGACAGGATGAGGTGTACATGGTTGTGAGCGGCCGTGCGTCGATCACGGTCGGGATGGAGACGACGGAGGTCGCGCGCGGCAGCGTCGTGTACGTGCCGGCCGGGGTGCCCCACAAGTTCCACCACATCAGCGAGGACCTGCGGGTTCTCGTGGTGTTCTCGCCGCCGGAGCGGTGAGGCCCACGGGCCGTGGGCTCCAGGTCTCGGGCTCAAGGTCTCGGGCTCAAGGCCCCGGTTCGGGCGCCCGGTTCGGCCCCCGGTCTCAGGGCCCTGGCCTCAGGGTTCCCTAGGGGACGGGTCAGGGGAGGACAAGGGATCGCACGGCCCCGAACTGGCTCTTTCCGACCTAGCATCGAATGCGTGAAGTGGGAAATCTGCACAGGAGCGGAGTTTCCCGGCGGTCGCGGAGATCCCGCGGCACCGCGACAGCTGTCGTAGCGCGATCGGAGCGCGGGGCGGTATCGGAATCTGCGGAGAAAGGTAAGGACGAGGGCAATGCGAGAGATCTTCGCGGGTATGCCGTGGTGGGTGAAGTGGATCGCGGTGCCGGTCATCGCGCTGGTGGTCTTCGGCGGGCTGATAGCGAGCGTCGTCGGCTTCGTCTTCGGCCTGCTCTTCAAGCTGCTGCTGTTCGTGGCCCTGGTGGGCGGACTCGTCTACGTCGTACGGAAGTTCATATCCAGCTCGTCCTCGTCCCGAAGCGACTGGTGAAGTTCTGCAGCGACCTGTGAAAGGGAAAGCAAGGGTTCCCTCCCCAGGGGGAAGTTTTCTGTCAGGGCGTCCCTCACCGGTGGCCAAGGGTTAGAGTCCGAAAACCGACGCGGGGGGCGATCCCCGTAGGCGGGCCCACTACCCCCACTCGTCTGCCTCCGGGCACGGGTGGTCCCCCCTGTGCTTCGGGAGTGACCCATGGCCTCGGTTGACGACGCGCCCCCGGACGGAGCGTCCTCCGACACCGCCGACGCGGGCGCGGGCCCCACCCTCATCGGCTCCGTGCAGCGAGCCATGCGTCTGCTGGAGGCGGCCGCCACGCACCCCGGCGGAGCCCCCGCCAAGCAGCTCGCCCGCGAGGCGGGCCTGGCCCTGCCGACCGCGTACCACCTGCTGCGGACCCTGAGCCACGAGGGCTATCTGCGCCGGGAGAAGGGCGTGTTCGTGCTCGGCGACGCGGCGGAGCGGCTGAGCGCGGGAGCGGCGGAGCAGAACCGCCGAGCCATGATCGGCGAAACCCTGGAGCACTGGCGCGACGCCATCGGCGTGCCCGTGTACTTCGCCCTCTACCGCGACGGGGAGATCGAGATCGTGTCCGTCGCAGACACCTCGGGCAATCCGGCCGTCGAGGAGTGGGCCGACTTCCGTGAGACCGGCCACGCCCACGCGATCGGACAGTGCCTCCTCGCCCAACTCGACGACGCGGCACGGCGGGACCACCTCGCCCGTCACCCGGTCCGCTCCCTCACCCCGAACACGGTGCGTGACGACCGGGCGTTTCTGAGGCGGCTGGAAGCGGTGGGGCGGATGACGCCGGTGACGGAGTATCAGGAGTACGCGCTCGGAACGGTCTGCGCCGCGATCCCGGTCACGGTGGGCACCACCGCGGCCACGGTGGCGATCTCCGTGCCGTCGTCGCAGGCGGGCCGTCTGGCGCCGGCGACACGGCTGTTGCAGGAGGAGCTCGGAAAGCTACTACGAACACTCGCCTTCTCTATCAGTATCTGAAAACTCACTCCTTGTGATCTGGTGTGCACGTTAAGCAAGATGCCATGAGTGTCAGGGAGTTGGTTCCTGCCACCACCAGGCTAATGACGGGGTAGGCGGCGATGCGCGAGTCGGTCCAGGCAGAGGTCATGATGAGCTTCCTTGTGTCGGAGGAGCTGTCGTTCCGCATCCCGGTGGAGCTGCGGTACGAGACGCGCGATCCCTATGCCGTGCGGCTGACCTTCCACCTCCCCGGCGATGTCCCGGTGACCTGGGCGTTCGGGCGGGAGCTCCTGGCCGAAGGAGTGGGCAGGGCGTGCGGGGACGGGGACGTGCGGATCGCGCCGTTCGACCCCGAGCACGCGGACGAGGTGTTGATCCGCCTTCAAGTGGGCCAGGACCAGGCGCTGTTCAGGGTGGGCATCCCGCCGCTGCTCGCCTTCCTCGACCGGACGGACAAGCTGGTGCCGTTGGGGCAGGAGCGCACACTCATCGACTTCGAGACGCATCTCGACGAGGCCCTGGACCGGATCCTCGCGGAGGAACAGAGCGCGGGCTGAGGGCCGGTCGGATCCTCAGAGGGCCCTGATGGTTGGCAGATCAGGGCATTTCATGGCATCGCTGAAGCGTGGCGTCACGGATCCCGGTTCAGGCGTCACGGATTCCTGGTTCAGCGGTCGATCGGTGCCCGGATTCCTGGTTCAGCGGTCGATCCGCGCCCGGCGTCACGTCTTGCGGCGGCGGCCCTTTCCGGCGAGGGAGGGGCGGCGGGGCATCGGCCGGGGAGAAGGGGCGGTGGGTGTGCTGGGCGTGGGGCCGGACGGTGGGGCCGTGGGGGCCTCCGCCGGGACGGTGCCGGGGTTCGAGCGGTCGGCGGAGACGACCAGGGCCGCGAGGGCGGTGGTGACGGGGACGGAGGCGACGAGGCCGATGGAGCCGATGAGGGTGCGGACGATCTCCTCGGCGACGAGTTCGCTGTTGGCGACGGTGCCCACGCTGCTCTGGGCGATGGAGAAGAGCAGCAGGAGGGGGAGGGCGGCGCCGGCATAGGCGAGGACGAGGGTATTGACGACCGAGGCGATGTGGTCGCGGCCGATACGGATGCCCGCGCGGTAGAGGCCGCGCCAGCCCATCGACGGGTTGGCCTGGTGCAGCTCCCAGACCGCGGAGGTCTGGGTGACGGTGACGTCGTCGAGGACGCCGAGCGAGCCGATGATGACGCCCGCGAGCAGCAGGCCGCTCATGTCGATGCCGGGATAGAGACCGTGGATCAGACCGGTGTTGTCGTCCGTGTTGCCGGTCAGGGAGGCCCAGCCGATGAACAGCGAGCCGAGGAGCCCGATGAGCAGGAGGGAGATCAGGGTGCCGAGCACGGCGACCGAGGTGCGCGCCGTCAGGCCGTGGCACAGGTAGAGCGCGCACAGCATGATGGCGCTCGCGCCGATCACGGCGACGACCAGGGGGTTCGAGCCCTGCAGGATCGCGGGGAGGATGAAGAAGGTCAGGACCAGGAAGCTCACCGCGAGGGCGACCAGGGCCATGACGCCGCGCAGCCGTCCCACCACGACGACGGCCAGGGCGAAGATGCCGGCGAGCAGGGCCATCGGGAGCTTGCGGTTCACGTCGGTGACCGAGTACTGGAGATCCTTGGGGGCCTTGGGCTCGTAGGCGACCACCACGTCCTGGCCCGCGCGCAGTTGCCGGGGCGAGTCCGGCTGGACGATCTCCGTGAAGGTGCGGCCCTTGTCCGGGCCGCTGGTGACCTTGACCGTGGCGCGGCCGCAGGTGCCCTCCGCGCGGGACTGCGCGGACTGGCCCTCGGCGGTGGAGGTGTCGCCGTTGGGCGGGGTCTGCGAGGCGTTGAGGTCCTTGCAGGGGAGCTTCTCCAGCTTGGTCACGGTGGCCGACTGGGTCTGCCGGTCGAAGCCGACACCGGTGCGTTCGTGGGCCGGGGCCCCGCCGGGCCACAGCACCACGAGGCCGACGAGGACCGCGGTGGCGAAGGGGATCAGGACGGCGGCGATGACCTTGCGCAGGTGCTGGGACACGGGGGCGGCGGGGCCGTGGTTGTGGGAGTGGCCGTGCGGCTCCGGGGCGGGGGGTCGGGTGGGCGGCGGTGTGGTGGTCACGGCCCGATCATCGCAAGAACGGTGGGGGCCCTCTGTTCACCGCGCCCGACAGGACGCTAGCGTGGAGGCACCTTTGCAATCGCGGGAGCTCGGAGCACCGGGCTGAGAGGGCGCTGACCTCCGTACGAACGGCCACGAACCGGTTCGTACCGTACGGAAGCCGCTGCGTCGACCGCCGAACCTGTTACCGGGTAATGCCGGCGTAGGGAGTAGGTCTCATGACCAACAAGGACGCACGCACGCCTGCCTCCAGCACGCCTGAGGGCGCGGAGGCCGGGAAGTCCATCGGCTGGCACAAGGGTTATGTGACGGGCCCGGAGGGCTCGCGCTCCGACCTGCGGGTGCCGGTCCGCCAGGTGCACCTCACCAACGGCAAGTCCGTGACGCTGTACGACACGTCGGGCCCGTACACCGACCCGAACATCGAGACCGACGTCCGCAGGGGCCTCGCGCCGCTCCGGGAGAACTGGATCATCGCCCGCGGCGACACCGAGGAGTACGCGGGCCGCCCGGTCCGCCCCGAGGACGACGGCATCAAGCACACCTCGCCCCGTGGTGGCCTGCGCAACCTCGACGCGGTCTTCCCCGGCCGCCCGCGCCAGCCGCGCCGGGGCCGGGCGGGGCAGGCGGTGACGCAGCTCGCGTACGCGCGGCGCGGGGAGATCACGCCGGAGATGGAGTACGTGGCCATCCGGGAGAGCATGGCGCCCGAGGTCGTACGGGACGAGATCGCCGCGGGCCGGGCGGTGCTGCCCGCGAACGTGAACCACCCGGAGATCGAGCCGATGATCATCGGCAAGAAGTTCCTGGTGAAGGTCAACGCCAACATCGGGAACTCCGCGGTCACGTCCTCCATCGAGGAGGAGGTGGACAAGATGACGTGGGCGACCCAGTGGGGCGCCGACACGGTCATGGACCTGTCCACCGGCCGAAACATCCACACGACCCGCGAGTGGGTCCTGCGCAACTCCCCCGTGCCCATCGGCACCGTGCCGCTCTACCAGGCCCTGGAGAAGGTCGACGGCAAGGCCGAGGAGCTGAGCTGGGAGATCTACAAGGACACGGTCATCGAGCAGGCCGAGCAGGGCGTGGACTACATGACGGTGCACGCGGGCGTGCGCCTTCCGTACGTCCCGCTGACCGCCAACCGCAAGACGGGCATCGTCTCGCGCGGCGGCTCGATCATGGCGGCGTGGTGCCTCGCGCACCACAAGGAGAGCTTCCTGTACGAGCACTTCGAGGAGCTGTGCGAGATCCTCGCGGCGTACGACGTGACGTACTCGCTCGGCGACGGTCTGCGCCCCGGGTCGATCGCGGACGCCAACGACGAGGCGCAGTTCGCGGAGCTCAGGACCCTCGGTGAGCTCAACACCATCGCCAAGCGGAACAACGTACAGACGATGATCGAGGGCCCGGGCCACGTCCCGATGCACAAGATCAAGGAGAACATCGACCTTCAGCAGGAGATCTGCGAGGAGGCGCCGTTCTACACCCTCGGCCCGCTCACCACGGACATCGCGCCCGCCTACGACCACATCACCTCCGGCATCGGCGCCGCGATGATCGGCTGGTGGGGCACGGCGATGCTCTGCTACGTCACGCCCAAGGAGCACCTCGGCCTGCCCAACCGCGACGACGTGAAGACCGGCGTCATCACGTACAAGATCGCGGCCCACGCGGCGGACCTGGCCAAGGGGCACCCGGGCGCCCAGGACTGGGACGACGCCCTGTCCGACGCGCGCTTCGAATTCCGCTGGGAGGACCAGTTCAATCTGGCCCTCGACCCCGTCACGGCACGGGAGTTCCACGACGAGACCCTGCCCGCCGAGCCCGCGAAGACGGCGCACTTCTGCTCGATGTGCGGGCCGAAGTTCTGCTCCATGAAGATCTCGCAGGACATCCGGCGCGAGCACGGCACGACGAAGTCGGAGATCGAGGAGGGCATGGAACAGAAGTCGAAGGAGTTCGCAGCGGCCGGGAACCGGGTGTATCTGCCGCTGGCCGACTGAGTTCGGCGCAAGGCCGTCGGCCGACGGGGGACGGCCGACGGGGGACGGCCGGCAGGAGACGGCCGGCAGGAGACTCCTGGCGGGGGTGACCGGCGGGAGCGACCGGCGGGGGACGGCCAGGGTTTGGTGGAAGGCGGTGTCCCTGGCTCGGGGAGATCGGCAGACTGGGGGCATGACTGTCAGTTCCTTGAGCAAGGGCGCCAATCTTCCCGTCGGGGCGTCGGCGGTGCGTGTGGAGCTTGCCTGGGGGGAGGGGGTGGGCGGGCCCACCGCCGATGCCTCGGCGCTGTTGCTCAGTGCGACCGGGCGCGTGCGGGACGACGCTGACTTCGTCTTCTACAACCAGCCGCGGCACGCCTCCGGCGCCGTGCGGCACCTGGGGAAGCAGAGTGCCGACGGCGTCACCACGGACACGGTCGAGGTGGATCTGCGGTCCCTGGAGCCCGCCGTCGAGCGGGTGTTGCTGTGCGCCTCGGCCGACGGCGGGACGTTCGGGCAGCTCACTGGGCTGGTGTTGCGGTTGCTCGACGCCTCTACAGGGGGTGAGGTGGCCCGGTTCGAGATGACCGCCACGTCGGAGACGGCTTTCATAGGTGGTGAGTTGTATCTGCGGGGCGGGCAGTGGAAGTTCCGCGCGGTGGGGCAGGGGTACGACTCCGGGCTCGCCGGGCTCGCCACGGACTTCGGGATCACGGTGGACGAGGAGGAGCCGGTTGCTCAGGAGGGCCGGCAGCCGCCGTCCTCCGGGGCGTCGGCTCAGCCTGTCGTTCCGGCGCAGTCCGCTGCCCTCGCCCGACCCGTCGCCCCCGCCCCGCCCGTGCCCGTCCCGCCCCCCGCGCCCCCCGCGCCCGCCTCCGCCCCCCGCCTCACCAAGGGCGAGGAGCAGCTCCCCGTCGACATGCGCAAGCGGCTCTCCCTGCGCAAGGAGCAGGTGGCCGTCAGTCTGCGCAAGCACGGGGCGGAAGGGGTCACGGCGCGCGTCATTCTCGTACTCGATGCCTCCGGGTCCATGTCGTTCCTGTACTCCAAGGGCATCGTGGCCGACGTGGTGGAGCGGATGGCCGCCGTGGCCGCGCAGTTGGACGACGACGGGGAGATGCAGGCCTGGACGTTCGCGTCGCATCCCGCGCGGTTGCCGGATCTGCGGCTCGGGGAGCTCCCGGACTGGCTGAAGTTCCACGTCCGCGTCGGTGAGGTGAGCATCTTCCGGCGGGGCAAGCGGAAGAAGGGCCTGCGGGACGATCAGGTCGACATGCGCGACGTGGGCATCCAGAACGAGGAGCAGCGGGTGATCGCCCAAGTCCGGGCGTACGTACGGGAGAACCCGGCCGCCGCGCCCACGCTGGTGCTGTTCTTCTCCGACGGGGGTGTCTACCGCAACAACGAGATCGAGCGTGAGCTCCGGGACGCCGTGGAGGAGCCGATCTTCTGGCAGTTCGTGGGGCTCGGCAAGTCCAACTACGGGGTGCTCGAACGATTCGACACGCTGCCGGGCCGCCGCGTGGACAACGTCGGCTTCTTCGCGGTGGACGACATCAGCACGGTGCCGGATCCGGAGCTGTACGACCGGCTGCTGTCCGAGTTCCCGGACTGGATCAAGGCCGCGAAGCGGGAGGGGATCCTCTGAGTCTCAGCGCGCAGGGCGCACGAGGGCGCGGTGAGGGCAGGCCTTCGCGCCGCCGCCAGGAGGCAGGCCTTCGCGCCGCCGTCCGCCGACAGCGGCGCACCGAAGCCCCACCACGGGGGCTTCCGGCCCGTGTGCGACCGGCCGACCGCCGTCGCCGGCCGTCCTCTCCGGTGCCGGTCCCTGACTGACCGGCGTCCGGTTCATGTCCCCCGGCGACCGGCCTGATCCAGTCGCCGGGCGGCCTCGCGGAGGGTCCGCGGGGGCCGGGCTACTCCGGTGGATGCTCCGGGCCGCCGTAGTCCGGACTTGAGAAGTCCGGGCTGCTGTAGCTCGGGCGGGTCCCGGTTGTCGAGCCGCCGTCCGGGCTGCTGAATCCCGGCCTGTGATAGCCGAGTTGGGGCATGCGCCCGGCCGGTCCCGCCGAGGACGCGCGGGCCGCGGACGCCGTCTTGGTGTCCGGGGCCGTGAGCGCCTCGCGCAGGAAGGGCAGGATGCCACGCTCCAGGAGCGCCTGGCACCAGGCTTCCCTGGCCCGGTCCACTTCCTCGTTCCGCTCAAGGTGCGAGCCTGCCTGGAGGGAGGTGGAGCCGTTGCGCAGGGCGGTGAGCAGCAAGCCCACCGCGGCGACCAGGATGGCGCCCGCCGTGAGCGCGCCGAACACCCACCCTGCGGTGAGCAGGGTGTCAGCGAAGGCGGGCTCGGGGTCGAGCATCTTCAGGATGTAGCCGACGAGCAGGAAGATCGCGGCGGCCGTCCCGGCGAGGACGGGCGCGAGCACCGCGATCACGGCGACCAGTCCGGCACCCGCGGTCTCGGTGACCTCGCCCATGGTGGTGGCGAGGCTGACGCCGCCGGAGCCCGACTCGGTCGAGCTGGAATTGGATCCGTTCCCTTCACGGACCGACGTGGAGGATGAGGGTCCGGGGTCGCGCAGTTCCTCACGGACCTTCACGTAGTGGTGATACTCGGCCGCGGCGGCGGCCGTGATCAGTGCGGTGGCGTTGAGAGCCATCGTGCGCAGCTGCTCGGGGTTGAGTCGCTGGCCCACCGCGGCCAGCTCCGGGCGGTTCGGTGCGGTGCGCAGCGCCTCATCGAGGACCCGCTCGTACTGGGGGCGGTCCTCATTGAGCAGGTGTGGAGCGCTGTTCATGTGCATCCCCCGATGCTCCGTAGGGCTTGGGGCTCGCATGGCTACGAGCCGTCGGGCAGAAACGGAGGGGAGCCTGCTACGGATAAGGCGATGGTAGAGCGGTGACGGCACGCGGTGACAGGGGTTATCCAGAATTGGCCCGCTGGCCAGCGAAATCCTGCTAACGCGGCACGTGCCGGGTGAACGTTCAGGCGCCCGGGACCGGACGGAAGCGTTCAGGCGTGAACGCTCAGCTCTCCAGCGGGAGTCGGCAGACCAGCAGCTTTCCGGCCATGGTCACGCCACCGTCCATGGCGATGGCCAGGCCGTCGGCGTACACGTGCGGGCCCTCGATGACCGGGCGGCCGTCGTCGTCGCCGTCGTACTCGGAGCCGACCTCGCCGAGAAGGTACGGGATGGGGCTGTGGCCGTGGACGATGCGGGCGCCGCCGTACATGTCGAGGAGTTCGCGCACGGCCGCGGGGCCGGAGTCGTCGCGGAAGGCGAAGCGTTTGGTGAACTTGCGGAACAGGTCCCAGTATTCGTCCGCGTCGTTGCGCGTGAGCGCCTCGTGGATGGTGTCGTTGACCTCTTCGATGGAGTCGCCGTAGTCGAGGTAGGCGGTGGTGTCGGAGTGCACGAGCAGATGCCCGTCCTCCTCCTCGATGGCGTCGAGGCGTGCCATCCACTGCAGGTGGTGGTCCTCCAGGCGCTCCATGTCGGTCTTCTGGCCGCCGTTGAGGAGCCAGGCGGCCTGGAACGTGGCGGTGCCCGCGCCGGAGTTGACGGGGGTGTCGCCGAACTTCTTGGCGCCGATGAGCAGCAGTTCGTGGTTGCCCATGAGGGCCTTGCAGTAGCCGCCGGCGGCGGCGGCCTCGGCGGACAGGCGCATCACGAGGTCGATGACGCCGATGCCGTCGGGCCCGCGGTCGGTGAAGTCACCGAGGAACCAGAGCCGGGTGTTGCCCGCGGACCAGCGTCCGTCCGCGTCGATGATGCCTTCGTCGGCGAGGGCGGCGACCAGCTCGTCCAGATAGCCGTGCACGTCGCCGACGACGTACAGCGGGCCCATGCCCTCCGCGTCGGGCGCGGGCGGCGGCTCGGGCATCTCGCGCACCTCGACCTGCACGGTGTCGCCGCGGTTGATGATCGGCAGATCGCGTTCGGTGGGCGTGTAGCCCTCGGGGGTCTCACCGGCGGAGCCGGGGTGCGCGGGCGCGTTCTGCGCCGTGGGGCGCGTGGGGGCGGCGTGCGCCACGGTGTGCGCCGGGTCCCGGTGTGCCACGGGACGGGGGGCCGAAGACTGCGTCTGTACGGGGGCGGGGGCGGCGGCGCCGAGCCGCTCCACCGGACCGGCCTGTGCGGGTACGTGAGCGGAGAGGCGGGCGGGCGCCTGGGGGGCGGTGTGCCCGGGGGCGGGGGGCTGGCCTGCGGCGGCGGGGGCCAGCCCGGCGTGGGGCGCGGCGGGCGGGGCCTGCCCGGCGTGGGGCGCCTGCCCCTGCCCGGCGGCCGGAAGCGGAGCCTGCCCGCCCACGGCACCCTGCCCCTGCTCAGCCACCTGCTCGGCCACGGGCTCCTGGGCCTCGACGCCCTCCGCGGCATCCCGGCCGGTCTCACGGACGCCTTCATAGACGTACGCGGGCACGCGGAAGTCGCGCAGCGTCGCCGTCCGCACCTCGGGTCCCTGACCGGCCCCCTGAGTCATCGACCCCTCCACCACCATCGCGCCGCATCTGCACCGGGATCGGACTGCCTGGTCGCAGTGGCCCGCGGTGTCGTCCGCCCATCATAGGAATGCGGCTGTCCTTGTGTGGTGCACCAGGGGTGGTGAATCGGTGCCGAGCCCCAGTTCACCGTGGTTTTCTCCCGAATTGGCCCGAGGTTTCCCCCACTTTTCCCGCAGGTCGCGGGCCTCGGGCCGGTCGTCGGGGAGGTCAGCCCTGGCCGGGCGAACGCGGCGGGCTGACCGTCGTACGTGGCGGACGTCGCTCGGACGAGGTGCGCACGATCAGTTCGGTCGGTATCACCTGCTCGATGGGCCGGCCCGCGTCGAGGCCCTCGATGGCGTCGATGAGGAGCTGGACGACGGCGGTGCCGATCCGTCGGGGCTTCAGGGAGAGCGTGGTGATGGGCGGCTCGGTGGTGGCGTACACGGTCGACTCGCTGCAGCACACCAGCAGCAGGTCGTCCGGTACGCGCAGGCCGTAGCGGCGGGCCGCGGCGAGCAGGTCGGTGCCGTTGGGGTCGAACAGGCCGTACACGGCGTCGGGCCGGTCGGGCCTGGCGAGCAGTCGGTCGGCGGCGACGGCGCCCGCGCACGGGTCGTGCGCCGGGTAGGACTCGTACACCGGATCCTGACCCACGCGCTCGCACCAGCGCAGATAGGCGGTGGTGGAGAGGTGGGTGTAGGTGTCCGTGGTGGTGCCGGTGAGGAGGCCGATGCGGCGTGCCCCGGCGGCCGCGAGGTGTTCGAGGATCTCCAGGACCGCGGCCTCGTGGTCGTTGTCGACCCAGGCCGTGACCGGCAGCGACCCGGCGGGCCGCCCGTCGGAGACCACCGGGAGCCCCTGTCGCACCAGCTCGCTGACCACCGGGTCGTGGTCGGAGGGGTCGACGACGACGGTGCCGTCGAGGGCGACGTTCGACCACACGTCGACCGGGCTGCGGCGCGAGGTGGCGGGGAGGATGACCAGGGCGTAGCCCCGGGCGAGCGCGGCCGAGGTCGCGGCTCTCGCCATCTCCGCGAAGTACGCGAATTCCGTGAAGGTGAAAGGTTCATCCCCGTACGTCGTCACGGTGAGGCCGATGAGGCCCGACTTCCCGGTACGGAGTGTTCGGGCCGCGGCCGACGGGCGGTAGCCCAGGCGGTCGGCGACCTCGCGGACATGGCGTCGCGTGGCGTCGGGCAGCCGCCCCTTGCCGTTGAGCGCGTCGGAGACAGTCGTGATCGAGACACCGGCTGCGGCGGCGACGTCTCTGATGCCTGCTCGGCTCTGCCGGTTGCCCCGGCGGGCGGTCTCCGCTCGGCTCACCTGGTGCTTCCCTGCTGCTGTCATGGCGAGCCGATAGTAGGGCTCATGAGGGTGGGTAGTGCGGACGCATATGCACCCGTTGACAGGCACGTTTCTGCATGGCGGAAAACGCTCAATGACCTTCGAAACAAAGGGAGTTGGGCGTTGAGGGAGGTATCGCTCCCTTGTCGTCGCGCGGGGGCCTGCCAAATGGCCGAGGTCTCGAAGAGGTCTCAACTCACCTTCACGGGTGATGCGCGCCACGGAGTGAGCCACCGGCGCGCGCCGCCGTGGGCAGCGCTCCCCCTGTTTCAGGCGCTGGCGCCCCCGGAGGGACGGCTTGCGGTGTACGTCCCCGGCGGCCGATGCGTACGGTGGCAGTGGGCCCCGCGCTGCCGCGGCTCAAACCTGTCGCCGCCCGGCCCGGAGGCGTCCTGCCCAGCCGGGAGCCGTCACCCCATTCGCAGGGGCGCCGAATCCTCATAGGGTGAGAATCATTGAAGACCGGATGATCATGAGGAGGACAGCGGTGAGCGAGACGAGCCCCAGGCTGCGCGCCGAGCTGGAGGGTATCCCCGCCTACAAGCCGGGCAGGAACGCCGAGACCGGCGAGGGCGGCGGCCCCGTCGTGTACAAGCTGTCCTCCAACGAGAACCCCTATCCGCCGCTTCCCGGCGTCATGGAGCGCGCGATCGCCGCGGCCGGCTCCTTCAACCGTTACCCGGACTACGGCTGCGACCGCCTCCTGAACGAGATCGCCGACCGCTTCGGGGTGCCCGTCTCGCACGTCGCCACCGGCGTCGGCTCGGTCGGCCTCTCGCAGCAGCTGGTCACGGCGACGGTCACGCCGGGCGACGAAGTGGTGTACGCCTGGCGGTCCTTCGAGGGGTACCCGGTCGTCACCACGGTCGGCGGCGGCAAGTCCGTGATGGTGCCGCTGGCGCCGGGGGAGGTCCACGACCTCGACGCGATGGCCGACGCGATCACCGACCGCACCCGCCTGATCTTCGTCTGCAACCCGAACAACCCCACCGGCACGGTCGTGAAGAAGGCCGACCTGGTGCGGTTCCTGGACCGGGTGCCGAAGAACATCCTGGTCGTGATCGACGAGGCGTACGTGGAGTTCGTCCGCGACCCCGAGACGCCCAACGGCCTCGATCTGTACCGGGACCGGCCGAACGTCTGCGTCCTGCGCACCTTCTCCAAGGCGTACGGCCTCGCCGGTCTGCGGGTCGGCTTCGCGATCGCCCACGAGCCGGTGGCCGCGGCGCTGCGCAAGACCGCGGTGCCGTTCGGTGTGAACCAGCTCGCGCAGGACGCGGCCGTGGAGTCGCTGCGCTCCGAGGACGAGCTGCTCGGCCGCGTGGGCGCGCTGCTCGGGGAGCGGACGCGGGTGCAGGACGCGCTGCGGGGGCAGGGCTGGACGGTGCCCGAGACCCAGGCGAACTTCGTCTGGCTGCGTCTTGGCGACCGGACGATGGATTTCGCGGCCAGCTGTGAGACGGCCGGCGTGATCGTGCGGCCGTACCCGGGCGAGGGGGTCCGGGTCACGATCGGCGAGACCGAGGGCAACGACATCTTCCTGAAGACGGCGGAGGCGTTCCGCAAGGAGCTGTAGCCCTCCCGGTCGGGAGAGGGAGCTGTAGCCCTCCCGGCCAGGGAGAGGACGAGTGAACGCGCGAGGTGGCCGACCGCCACCTCGCGCGTTCTGTCGTGCGGGCCCTCGCGGCCGCGCGGTGGCCGGTCCCGCCCCTCCTGGCCTGTTCCCGCCAGTAAGGGGGACCCCCCTGACTGGCGTCGACCGTACGTGCGACATAATGCTTGTGAATGTGAACGCGTTCACAAGCGTGTCCCAGTTGCTCCAGGGATGTCTATGACATAAGGGGCACACTGCCGCGTAGACCACGGCACGTAAGGAGAAGTCGACGTGGACCTGGCTCTGGCGCCGGAAACACTGGCGCGATGGCAGTTCGGCATCACCACCGTCTACCACTTCCTCTTCGTCCCCCTGACGATCTCCCTGGCCGCCCTCACGGCGATCCTTGAGACGGCGTGGGTGCGGACGGGCAAGGAGCACTACCTCAGAGCGACCAAGTTCTGGGGCAAGCTGTTCCTGATCAACATCGCGATGGGCGTCGTCACCGGCATCGTGCAGGAGTTCCAGTTCGGCATGAACTGGTCCGACTACTCCCGCTTCGTCGGCGACGTCTTCGGCGCCCCGCTGGCCTTCGAGGCCCTGATCGCCTTCTTCTTCGAGTCGACCTTCATCGGGCTGTGGATCTTCGGCTGGGACAAGCTGCCGAAGAAGCTGCACTGCGCCACGATCTGGATGGTGTCGATCGGCACGATCCTGTCGGCGTACTTCATCATCGCGGCGAACGCCTTCATGCAGCACCCGGTCGGCTACAGGATCACCGAGCGGGACGGCACGAAGCGCGCCGAGCTGACCGACTTCGCGCAGGTGCTCTTCCAGGAGACGACGCTCGTCAACTTCTTCCACGTGATCGCGGCGACCATCCTGGTCGGCGGCGCCTTCGTGACCGGCATCGCGATCTTCCACCTGCGCAAGAAGCAGCACATCCGCACCATGCGGATGTCGCTGCGGCTCGGCCTGGTCACCGCGTTCGTCGGCACCCTGCTCACCGTGATCAGCGCGGACACGCTCGGCAAGGTCATGTACGAGCAGCAGCCGATGAAGATGTCGGCCGCCGAGGCCCTGTGGGAGTCCGAGAAGCCGGCACCGTTCTCGCTCTTCGCGTACGGCGATGTCGCCAAGGGCCACAACGAGGTCGCCATAGAGATCCCCGGGGTCCTCTCCTTCCTCGCCAAGAACAACTTCAGCGCGGAGATCCCCGGCATCAACGACCTCAACAAGGAAGCCCAGGAGAAGTTCGGCCCCGGCGACTACCGGCCCAACATCCCCACCGCGTACTGGTCCTACCGCTGGATGATCGGCTTCGGCGGCGTCTCGATGGCCCTGTGCACCGCCGGACTCTGGCTCACCAGGCGGAAGTTCTGGCTCGCCCCGGAGCACCACACCGACGCGGACGACGTGCCGAAGCTGATGCTCACCAAGAACAAGGAGCTGGCGCCGAAGCTCGGGATCTGGTGGTGGCGGCTCTCGCAGTGGACGCTGATCTTCCCCCTCATCGGCACCGCCTGGGGCTGGATCTTCACCGAGACGGGCCGTCAGCCCTGGGTCGTCTACGGCGTCCTGAAGACCGAGGACGCGGTCTCCCCCGGTGTCTCGCAGGGTGAGGTCCTCACCTCGCTGATCGTCTTCACGCTGATCTACGCGATCCTCGCCGTCATCGAGGTCAGGCTGCTGCTCAAGTACGTCAGGAAGGGCCCGCCCGAGCTGACCGAGGCCGACCTCAACCCGCCCACCAAGATCGGCGGCCCGCCCGGCGGGGCGAGCGCGGACAGCGACTCCGACGCCGATGCCGACCGGCCCATGGCCTTCTCGTACTAAGGAGCTGGGCGCACATGGAACTGCACGACGTCTGGTTCGTCCTGATCGCCGTCCTGTGGATCGGCTACTTCTTCCTCGAAGGCTTCGACTTCGGGGTGGGCGTCCTCACCAAGCTGCTCGCCAGGAACCGGACCGAGAAGCGTGTCCTGATCAACACCATCGGCCCGGTCTGGGACGGCAACGAGGTGTGGCTGCTCTCGGCGGGCGGCGCGACCTTCGCTGCCTTCCCCGAGTGGTACGCGACGCTGTTCTCCGGCTTCTATCTGCCGCTGCTGCTCATCCTGATCTGCCTGATCGTGCGCGGAGTCGCCTTCGAGTACCGGGCGAAGCGGCCCGAGGAGCGCTGGCAGACCAACTGGGAACACGCGATCTTCTGGACCTCGCTGCTCCCGGCCCTGCTGTGGGGCGTGGCCTTCGGCAACATCGTGCGCGGCGTGAAGATCGACGCGCAGAAGGAGTACGTGGGCGACTTCTGGGACCTGCTCAACCCGTACTCGATCCTGGGCGGCCTGGTCACCCTCGCCCTGTTCACCTTCCACGGCGCGGTGTTCACGGCGCTGAAGACGGTGGGCGACATCCGGATGCGGGCCCGGAAGCTGGCGCTCGCCCTGGGACTGATCACGGCGGTGCTCGCGCTCGGCTTCCTCGGCTGGACCCAGGTCGACAACGGTGACGGCAAGAGCCTGGCCGCGATGATCGTGGCGGTGGTGGCCCTGGTGGCGGCCGTCGTCGCGATCCAACTCGGGCGTGAGGGCTGGTCATTCGCCTTCTCGGGGCTGACGGTCGTCGCCGCCGTGGCGATGCTCTTCCTGACGCTCTTCCCGAACGTCATGCCGTCGTCGCTGAACGAGGACTGGAGCCTCACGGTCACCAACGCCTCGTCGACGCCCTACACCTTGAAGATCATGACGTGGTGCGCGGGCATCGCGACTCCGGTCGTGCTGCTCTACCAGTCGTGGACCTACTGGGTGTTCCGCAAGCGGATCGGTACGCAGCACATCGCGCCGGACGTTCCGGTCGACGCCGCGCACTGAGCCAACTCTCCGTACGCCCACGCTCCTTGGGAGGGTGTGTTTCACGTGAAACCGATCGACCCGCGTCTGCTCCGGTACGCCCGCTCCAGCCGTGGCTTCCTGGCCGCGGTGGTGGTCCTCGGTCTGGCCGGGGCGGGGCTCGTCGTCGCCCAGGCCATGCTGATCGCCGAGATCGTGGTGGGCGGCTTCCAGCACGGGTACGGCGTCGGTGACGTGGGGACACCGCTGGCCCTGCTCGTGGCCGTGGCCGTGGGCCGGGCGGCGGTGTCGTGGCTGACCGAACTCGCCGCGCACCGGGCGAGCGCGGCGGTCAAGTCGGAGCTGCGCGGGCGGCTCCTGGAACGGGCGGGGGAGCTGGGGCCGGGGTGGCTGACCGGTCAGCGCACGGGGTCCCTGATCACCCTGGCCACGCGCGGCGTGGACGCGCTCGACGACTACTTCTCGCGCTATCTGCCGCAGTTGGGGCTCGCGGTGGTGGTCCCGGCGGCCGTGCTGCTCCGAGTGGTCACCGAAGACTGGGTCTCGGCGGCGATCATCGTGGGCACGCTGCCGCTCATCCCGGTGTTCATGATGCTCATCGGCTGGGCGACGCAGGCCCGGATGGACCGGCAGTGGCAGCTGCTCTCCCGGCTGTCCGGGCACTTCCTGGACGTGGTCGCGGGGCTGCCCACGCTGAAGGTGTTCGGCCGGGCCAAGGCACAGGCCGAGTCCATCCGGAAGATCACCGGGGAGTACCGGCGGGCGACGATGCGGACGCTGCGCATCGCGTTCCTGTCGTCGTTCGCCCTCGAACTGCTCGCCACGATCTCCGTGGCGCTGGTCGCCGTCACCATCGGCATGCGGCTCGTCCACGGGGACATGGAGCTGTACGACGGCCTGGTGATCCTGATTCTCGCGCCCGAGGCGTATCTGCCGCTGCGACAGGTGGGGGCGCGGTATCACGCGGCGGTCGAGGGCGTGGCCGCGGCGGAGGAGATCTTCGCGGTGCTCGAGACGCCGGTTCCGGCCGGGGGCACGGGAGTTGTGCCCTCAGGTGGTGCGGCGGGTGCGGTCGGCGTGGCTGTGGACGGGGTGACGGTCCGGTACCCGGGCCGGGATGCCGACGCAGTCCACGGGGTGTCGTTCGCGGTGGCGCCCGGGGAGACGGTGGCCCTGGTGGGGCCCAGCGGGTCGGGCAAGTCGACTCTTCTGAACGTGCTGTTGGGCTTTGTGCCGCCCACCGAGGGGCGCGTCCTCGTCGGGGGCGCGGACCTGGCCGATGTGTCCCTCGAAGGCTGGCGGGAGCGGATCGCCTGGGTGCCGCAGCGGCCGCACCTGTTCGCCGGGACCATCGCCGAGAACGTGCGCCTTGCCCGCCCCGGGGCGGCGGACGCGGAGGTCGTGGAGGCGCTGCGGGCCGCGGGCGCCTGGGAGTTCGTGGCCGGGCTTCCCGGGGGGACCGAGACCGCCCTGGGGGAGGACGGGGCCGGGCTCTCCGCCGGGCAGCGGCAGCGGGTCGCGCTGGCCCGGGCGTTCCTGGCCGACCGGCCCGTGGTGCTCCTGGACGAGCCGACCGCCGCGCTGGACGGGGAGACCGAGGCGGGCATCGTCGAGGCGGTGCGGAGGCTGGCCGTGGGCCGGACCGTGGTGATGGTGGTCCACCGGCCCGCGCTGCTGGGGGTCGCGGACCGGGTGGTCCGGGTGGACGGCGGGGCCCGCGGTGCCGCGGTGGGCGGTGTGGACGTGAGCGGTGCCGCGGTGAGCGGTGGGGACATGAGCGGTGCGTCGGTGAGTGGCACCGCGGGTCGGGGGCCGTACCCGCCCCTGCCCGGGTCCTCGGCCGACCGTGGCGGGGTGGAACCCGCCGCCGTGGGGAGCGACTCGCACGGTGAGCCCGCTTCTCCCGGTGAACGGGCGGGCGCCGAGGAGGGTTCCCGTGGGCAGGGCGGGGATCTGGCCCGGGTGCGGGCGGCGGCGCGGCAGCGCAAGGGGAGGCTGGCGCTGGCCCTGCTGCTCGGGAGCCTCGCGGTCGGGAGTGCCGTCGGGCTCATGGCCACGTCCGGGTGGCTGATCTCGCGGGCCTCCGAACAGCCCCCGGTGATGTACCTGATGATCGCCGTCACGGCGACCCGCGCCTTCGGCATCGGACGAGCCTGCTTCCGGTACGCCGAGCGCCTGGTGTCGCACGACGCGGTGCTGCGGATGCTGGCCGACACCAGGGTCGCGGTGTTCCGGCGCCTGGAACGCCTCGCCCCCGCGGGCCTGCGGACGACCCGGCGCGGCGACCTGCTGTCCCGCCTCGTCGCTGACGTGGACGCCCTCCAGGACTACTGGCTGCGCTGGCTGCTGCCCGTGGGCGCAGCGACCGCCGTCGGCCTGGGATCCGTCGGCTTCACCGCGTGGCTGCTCCCGGAGGCCGGCGCCGTCCTCGCCGTCGGCCTGCTGGCCGCAGGCGTCGGCGTGCCCCTGGTGAGCGGTGCCGTCGCCCGCCGCGCGGAGCGGAAGCTGGCCCCCGCGCGCGGGGTGCTCGCCACGAGGGTCGCCGACCTGCTCACGGGGACGGCTGAGCTGACGGTCGCGGGCGCCCTGCGCCGCCGTACCGACCGGGCGAAGGAGGCCGACGCCGAGCTGACCCGGATCGCCTCCCGGACGGCGGCCGCCACCGCGCTCGGCGACGGGCTCACCGCGCTGGCCACCGGCCTCACCGTGGCCGCGGCGGCCCTCGTCGGCGTCCAGGGCCTGCACGACGGACGGCTCAGCGGCGTCGCGCTCGCCGTGGTCGTCCTCACCCCGCTCGCCGCGTTCGAGGCCGTCCTCGGGCTGCCGCTCGCCGCGCAGTACCGCCAGCGCGTCCGCAAGAGCGCCGAGCGGGTCCACGAGGTCCTCGACGCCCCCGAACCCGTCGAGGACCCCGCCGAGCCCGCACAGGCCCCGCAGACGCCCTTCCCGCTGCGCCTCGACGCGCTGCGGGCCCGCCACGACGGGCAGGAGCGGGACGCGCTCGCGGACGTCTCCCTGACCCTGGAGCGCGGCCGCCGCGTCGCCGTCGTCGGCCCGTCCGGATCGGGCAAGACCACGCTCGCCCAGGTCCTGCTGCGCTTCCTGGACACCGCGGAGGGGACGTACACGCTGGGCGGCACGGACGCGGCGGCGCTCGACGGCGACACCGTGCGCCGCTTCGTCGGCCTGTGTGCCCAGGACGCCCACGTCTTCGACAGCTCCGTGCGCGAGAACCTCCTGCTCGCCCGCAGGGACGCGAGCGACGGCGAACTGTACGGGGCGCTCGGGCGGGCCCGGCTCGACGGCTGGGTGGCCTCCCTGCCCGACGGGCTCGACACGCTCGTGGGGGAACACGGGGCACGCCTCTCCGGAGGCCAGCGGCAGCGCCTCGCGCTGGCCCGCGCCCTGCTCGCCGACTTCCCCGTCCTCGTACTCGACGAGCCCGCCGAACACCTCGACCTGCCGACCGCCGACGCCCTCACCGCCGACCTGCTCGCGGCCACGGAGGGCCGGACGACGCTGCTCATCACGCACCGGCTCGCCGGGCTCGACGCGGTGGACGAGGTGCTCGTCCTGGACGAAGGGCGGATCGCGCAGCGCGGGGCGTACGCGGAGCTCGTGGCCGTGGACGGGCCGCTGCGGCGGATGCGGGAGCGGGAGTCGGCGGGGGACGCCCTGGCCGGAGCCGGAGCCGGAGCCGGAGCCGGAGCCGGAGCCGGAGTCGGCGTCGGCGTCGAGGTCGTGGTCGGGGGCTGACGGTGAGTGTGACGGCCTCGGTGGGCGGGTGACGCCGATGGCCGCCGTCCGCCGGGGCCAGGGGCCGGTGAAGGTTCGACTTTCCACGGCAAATCGGACTAACTACGCTCAAGGCATGTCCGTCCCCCCGGCCCCCGCCCCCACCCCGCCTCCCGGAGGCAGCCCGGACCCGGCGGAGGTCGCGGCCCAGGCGACCCGCAGCCTCCAGGGGCTGTCCACCGAGCTGACCGCGCGCGTACCGCAGCTCCTGGAGGCGATGCGTTCCGTCGGCACCGGCCTGGAGCTGCACACCACCCTGGACCGCATCTGCGAGACCGCGGCCGAGCTCACGGACGCGCGCTACGCGGCGATCGGCGTCGTCTCCGAAGACGGCGACGGGCTCGCCGACTTCGTCTACCACGGCATCGACGAGGAGGCCGCCGCCCGCATCGGCCGCCTCCCCGACGGACACCGCGGGCTCCTCGGCGCGCTCATCCACCAGCCGGAGACGCTGCGCCTCGCCGACCTGGCCGCCGACCCGCGCTCCTGCGGCTTCCCCGCCCACCACCCGCCGATGCGCGGCTTCTTGGGGGTGCCGATCCGCGTCCAGGGCGAGATCTTCGGCAACCTCTACCTCACGGAGAAGCGCGACGGCGGCGAGTTCAACGACTACGACGTGCACATGGTGCGGGTCCTCGCCACGGAGGCGGGCATCGCGATCGGCAACGCGCGCCTGTACGAGGCCGCCAAGCAGCGCGAGCGGTGGATCGACGGCTCCGTGGCGGTCACCACGGCGCTGTTGTCCGGCTCCGACGCGGAGGACGCCCTCGCGGTGGTCGCGGAGCAGGCGCGCCATCTGGCCGACTCGGCCGCCGGCATCGTGCTGCTGCCCGACGAGGAGGGCGGCATGGAGATCGTCGCCGTGTCCTCGGACCGGCCCAGCGGGGCGCTCGGCGTGGTGGTGCCTCCGGAGAGCCGCATCATCGCCGATCTGCTCGACGGCCGGCCCGTGTTCATCGACGACGCGGCCACCGACCCGCGCATCATGACCGACCTCGCGCGCGCCTACGGGCCCGCCATGCTGCTGCCCCTGCAGAGCGACGGCCGGGTCCTGGGAACGCTCGTCACGCCCCGCGAGCGCGGGGCGCGGCCCTTCACCGAGGCCGAGCGGACCCTCGCCACCCAGTTCGCCTCGCAGGCCGCGCTCGCCCTGATGATGGCCGAGGCGCAGCGCGACCGGGAGCGCCTCGCCGTCTACGAGGACCGCGACCGCATCGCCCGCGATCTGCACGACCTCGTCATCCAGCGACTCTTCGCCACCGGGATGATGCTGGAGAGCGCCCAGCGGCGGTCCGTCGTGCCGGAGGTGCGGCAGGGCGTCGGCAAGGCCGTCGACGAGCTGGACGTGACGATCCAGGAGATCCGCACGGCCATCTTCGCGCTCCAGCAGGGGCCCGCGGAGGCGCCCGCGGGGCTGCGCACCCGCGTCCTGCGCGAGATCAACATGGCGGCCGTGCCGCTCGGCTTCAAGCCGTCCCACCACTTCGTGGGCCCCGTCGACACGGTCGTCGGGGAACTCACCGGCAAGAACCTCATCGCGGCGCTCCGCGAGGCCCTGTCGAACGCCTTCCGGCACGCGGGGGCCACCCGCATCGACGTCGTCGTCGACGCCACCGTCGTCCTGCCGGAGGGGGAGCGGGGCGTACGCCTGACCGTCGCGGACGACGGCGTCGGCATCACGGAGGGCGGCCGCCGCAGCGGTCTGAAGAACCTCAAGCGGCGCGCGGAGTCCCTGGGGGGCGCCAGTTGGTACGGGCCGGGCATCGGGGAGGACGAGGGCGGGACGACGGTGGTGTGGCAGGCACCGTACTGACATGCGGTGGCGGGGGCCTCGGGGCCCGCGCGGAGGGCTTTGAGCCGCCCGTCGGCGGGCCCGGCGCGCACCGGCGCCGTGCGCCCCTGTTCGGCGGAACCGTGTGCCCCGTACGGGTCACCGGGTCCCCCGCGCGTACGCACTCCGCAGGCGTTGCCCGCTCGTGCGGGCAACGATCCGGGACATGCGTTCCCTGTCCTGCCGCCCGCTCCTCGCACCGCTCCTGCCGGTCCTGTTGTGCGCGCTCGTGGCGCTCGGCGTGCCCGGGACGGCGATCGCGGACGGCCGTGACGGAAGCGACGGGCACGGCGGGCCGAGCACCAGTGCGGAGGTGGCACGCCTCTACGTAGAGGCCCAGTCGGCCACCTCGCGCTACGAGGAGGGGCGCCGGGCGGCCGGGGTGCAGCGGGCCCGCGTCAAGCACCTGGAGCGGCTGCTCGCCAAGGAGCGGTACGACGTCGCCGTGCTGCGCGAGGACCTGGGCCGGATGGCCACCGCGCAGTACCGCACCGGGGGCGGCCTGCCGCTCACCGCGCGGCTGCTGCTCGCGGACGACCCCGACGAACTGCTGCGCGGCAGGCGCGTCGTGGGGCAGGCGGACCTCGCCGTCACCAACACCGTCGCCCGGACCCAGCGGGCCGCGGCAAGGCTCGCCACGGCCCAGCGCTCCGCCACCCGCGCCCGCGAGGTGCTCGACCGGCGGGAGGCGCGCCTGGCCCGCCTGAAGCGGGGCATCGAGGCGAAGCTGGAGACGGCGCGGTGGACGCTGCAGCAGCAGGCCGACGCGTCGGCGGCCGCGGGCCGGTGCCGGGGCGCCGTCCGGCTCGCGCAGCCGCAATCGTCACCTACGCGCGCGTGGGTGACGCCCGTGGAGACGTACGAGCTGTCCGCGGGCTTCGACAGCGCGGGCGCGCGCTGGGCGGCCCGGCACACCGGGCAGGACTTCGCCGTCGGCATCGGCGCTCCGGTGCGCTCGGTGGGCGCCGGGCGGGTGGTGCGGGTGGCCTGCGGCGGCGGCTTCGGCATGGAGGTCGTGGTGCGGCACGAGGACGGTTCGTACACGCAGTACGCGCACTTGGCGTCCGTCGCCGTCGACCAGGGGGAGCGGGTGGGCACCGGCCAGTGGGTCGGCCAGGCGGGCACCACCGGCAACTCGACCGGCCCGCACCTGCACTTCGAGGCACGGCTGACGCCGGACCTCGGTTCGGGGGTGGACCCCGTGGGGTGGCTCGCGGAGCGCGGGGTGGGGCTCTGAGGCCCGTCGGCCCCGGGGCGTGCGCGCCAGGTCTACCGCTCGGCCAGTATTCGTTCGATGACCACGGCCACGCCGTCCTCGTTGTTGGCGACCGTGCGGGCGGACGCCGCCGCGATCACGTCCGCGTGGGCGTTGCCCATGGCGTACGAGACACCGGCCCAGGTGAGCATCTCGATGTCGTTCGGCATGTCTCCGAAGGCGACGACTTCCTCATGGCTGATGCCGCGCTCGGCGCAGCACAGCGCGAGGGTGCTGGCCTTGGAGACGCCGGGGCCGCTGATCTCCAGGAGCGCGGTCGGGCTGGAGCGGGTGATCTCCACGCGGTCGCCCGCGGCCACCCGGGCCAGCCTCAGGAACGCGTCCGGGGACAGCTCGGGATGGTGGGCGAGGACCTTGAGGACGGGCTGGTCGGCGCTGCCGGACTCGGCCCTGAGGAGCTTCTCGGCGGGCGCGACGCTGACGGCGGGGTCCAGGTGCAGCGGCGGGTAGGCCGGTTCGTGGTGCACCCCGCCGGTGCGCTCGATCGCGAAGGACGTGCCGGGCGCCGCCGCCCGCAGGATGCCGACCACCTCCAGGGCGACGGAGGGCTCCAGCTCCCGCACCATCACGAAGCGGTGGCTGCCCGGGCCGCCGTGCAGGTCGACCACCGCGGCGCCGTTCCCGCAGATGGCCAGGCCGTGGCCGTGCACATGGTCGCTGACGACGTCCATCCAGCGGGCCGGGCGCCCGGTCACGAAGAAGACCTCGATGCCGGCGGCCTCGGCGGCCGCGAGCGCGGCGACGGTGCGCTGCGAGACGGACTTGTCGTCGCGCAGCAGCGTGCCGTCCAGGTCCGTGGCGATCAGCCGGGGCGGAACGGTGGGGGCCGGGACGTGGGGCCGTGGGGTGGTTGAGGTCACGTACGCGATTGTCCCGCATATGCGCGCACGGCTGTGTGGCGGGGCGCACATCTGAGTACGTCTCACCCCCGTGCGCCCCTGCCGCACCTCCGGTCCGCCGGGCGGTCGGGCGGTCGGGCGGTCGGAGCGAGCCGCGTGCTCGCGTCAGAGCTGGGCGAGCGCCTCCGTCGCGATGCGCTCGAAGACCTTCTCGTCCGCGCCGAAGTCCGTGCCGGGCAGCGGCCAGTGCAGGACGATCTCGTCGATGCCGAGCGCCGCGTGCTTCCCCGCGAAGTCGACGAAGGCGTCGAAGGAGTCCAGCGGCCGGTCCGGCGTGAAGCCGCTGAGCAGCACCTTGTCCAGCTCCTCGGCGTCCCGGCCGACGTCCGCGCAGGCCTTGCCGAGCTTGTCGAGCTGGCCGCGGACGGCCTCCAGGGACTGCTCCGGGGTGCCCGTCGCGGAGATCTTCGGGTCGCCCGTCGTCACCCACGCCTGCCCGTGCCGCGCGGCGAGCCGCAGGCCGCGGGGACCGGTGGCGGCCACGGCGAACGGCAGCCGGGGGCGCTGTACACAGCCGGGGATGTTCCGCGCCTCGTGGGCCGCGTACCGCTCGCCCTCGTACGTCACCGAGTCCTCGGTGAGCAGCCGGTCGAGCAGCGGCAGGAACTCCCCGAAGTGGTCCGCGCGCTCCCGGGGCGTCCAGGGCTCCTCGTCGGCGCGGCGGAGCGTGGTGGCGTCGAAGCCGTTGCCGCCCGCGCCGATGCCGAGCGTGATCCGGCCGTTCGACACGTCGTCGAGGGTGATCAGCTCCTTGGCGAGCGTCACCGGGTGCCGGAAGTTCGGCGAGGTCACGAGCGTGCCCAGGCGGATCCGCTCGGTCACGGCCGCGGCGGCCGTCAGCGTCGGCAGCGCGCCGAACCAGGGCCCGTCACGGAAGGTCCGCCAGGAGAGGTGGTCATAGGTGTACGCGGTGTGGAAACCGAGGTCCTCCGCGCGCTGCCAGCGCTCCCTGCCCCCCTCGTGCCAGCGGCGGACGGGCAGGATGACGGTGCTCAGACGCAGACTCATGCCCTTGAGCGTACGACTGTCCGGAGCCTCGCCTTCCCTTTGTGGCCGGGTGCCCGCAGGTTGTGGCCGGGTGCCCGCACGGTCCCGGCGGGCCCGGCGGTGGCCGCGCCCTCGCTCCTGCCGGGTCTTTCGCCCGGCGGTCGGGTGCCCGGCGGCGTGCTCAGCGGACCCGGGCGTTCAGCCACGGCGTGAGCGAGATCATGGGGATCAGTTCTTTGTACGTCTCGTCGCCGGGCAGCGGTACGACCAGCCAGTAGCCGGGCGGGAAGCGGCGCCCCTTGACGTACGCGAGGCCGCCGAGGACCGACCGCACGAACGCGGGCACCGAGTCGCGCGGGATGTCGGGGCACTCGACTCCCTCGACCTCGATCAGCGCGTCGTCGTCGGGGTAGAGGCGTACGGAGAGCCGCGGGGAGCCGCCGAACTCCACGAACGCCTCGTGCGGCAGCGAGCCGTCCGGGTCCGTCGTCACCCCGAAGCCCGCGGCGGTGCGGCGGGAGGTCCGGTCGGCTCCGATCTCGTGTGTGACCTCGATCTCCCGCTCGTGCTCACGCGCGGTCGCGCGCAGCGCGCGGACGGCGGCCTCGGTGCTGTGCAGGTGTTCCATGTCTCCCGATCATGCCTGGTCGACGGCGCGGTCGCGTTTGCTCGTCCTCCGCGCTCGGGCGTCCTCCGCGCTCGCTCGTTCTCTGCGCTCGGGCGTTCTCCCCGCTTGCTCGTTCTCCCCGCTTGCTCGTCCTCCGCGCGTCGGTGCGTTTTCCGCCGGCTCGATTTCTCGCCACCGACTTTTCATCGATGAATTCCGACCCACAGGTTTGATCCACAACCAAGTCCGGTTATCCACAGGCTCGTTGACGATTCTGTGGACAACTCTCAGGCCCGTGGCGGCTTTTGGGTAACTGATGCCTCTTTGGGGTCAATTGGGGCAAGTCTGTCCAATGTCCGGCTGTGGACTTCCCGTTCGGCCGCCGCCGCGATGAACGCCGCGGCGTTCTCCCGCCCAACAAGGTCCTGAACGGCGCGCATTGTGTCGGCGGGCAGGCCCACGTACTCGGGCTCGTCGCCCCTGCGGAGCGGTTCCTCGGCGACGAGGTGGCGGCGCAGGTTCCGGGTGGCCAACAAGCGCATCGCGCGCGCCAGTTCGGCGTCGACCGACTTCTGCGCGAGCGGGCGGAGGCGGCGGATGAGCGAGGCGGCCTCGGCCGCGTCGGCCTCCGTGGGCTGGTGATCGCCGAGATAGCGCGCGAAGACGTACTCGTTGGTGAACTCAAGGAAACGGGCCGCGATGTGCTCGACCTGCCCCCTCAACTCCCGCAGATGGCTGGAGATCGCCGACAGCGGCACGCCAGCCGCGTGCAACTCCGCGGCCACCGCGAGCTCTTGGGGACTCGGCACCAGGAACTCGTCGTCGTTCCCCGGCAGCGGCTCAAGGACCCCGAGCGCGACCGCGTCCGCCACCGCCGCCGGGTCGGGGACACCGCCGAACGCCTCGATCAGCTCCGCCCGCGTGATCCGGTCGGCCTTCTCGTCCGTCCACGGCCCGTCGACCTCGGCGACCAGGCCGAGCACGCCGCCGAGGCCCCGGCCCGCGTCCCAGGCCTCCAGGAGCTCCTTGATGGAGGCGAGGGTGTACCCCCGGTCGAGCAGGTCGGCGATCTGGCGAAGGCGGGCCAGGTGCGCGTCCCCGTACACGTTGGACCGGCCGCGCCGCTCGGGCCGGGGCAGCAGGCCGCGGTCCTGATAGGCGCGGATCGTGCGCACCGTGGCCCCGCTGTGGTGGGCGAGGTCCTCTATGCGGTACTCCACGCGAGGCTCACCCGGGACAGGCGCCGAGACCTGGTGCGCGCCCGGGTCGGACACCGACGCCCGGGGCGCGCCCGCCGCGTCCGCGGTGCCTTCCTCGGACCACTCCTCCGCACGCGGCCCCGTGGCCGACTCCGTACGCGGCCCCGTGGCCGACCCGTCCTCCACCACGCCTGTGCCCCTCCCGACTGCCGACGCTCCGTGCTAGGCGATGGCCGCGCGGCCCGCCACCGCCGCCGCGGTGCGTGCCGCGGGCGACTGCGCCAGATAGTCGACGGCCTTGCGCAGCGAGCCCTCCTGCGACGGATGGTACGACCGCCGCAGATAGCGGGGCACGGCCGCGCCGAGCTGCCGCATGGAGGGCAGCAGGCCCTTGTCGACCGCCCTGTTGTACGCCCGGGGGGTCAGCCGGGGCCGCCTCGCCGCCCCCGTCGCCGCCGCCCTCGCGAGCCGTGGGTCGTGGCGGATCAGATACGCGCTGCCCCAGATCCACAGGTAGAGCATCACGGGTGCCGTGACCGCCATGGCCGCCACCCGCCGCGCGTACCGGGGCGCGCCCGTGCCGCCGCAGTGCTGGTACATGTCGAACGCGACCGCGCGGTGCTCCACCTCCTCCGCGCCGTGCCAGCGCAGCAGGTCCAGCATGACCTCGTCCGCCCCGGCCCGGTCGAGCCCGTCGGCGTCGAGCACCCAGTCGCCGAGCACCGCGGTGAACTGCTCGATGGCGGCCACCACCGCGAGCCGGAACCGCAGCCACTCCTGCGTCGACACCAGCGGCCCGAGCGGCGTCCGGTCCCCGAGGAGCCGTTCGAAGAGGAAGTCGACGTACTTCGTGAAGTCGGCCGTGTCCAGGCGCCGCGCCGCCAGGTGGTCGAGCACGTGCGCGTGCTGCACGCTGTGCGTCGCCTCCTGCCCCATGAAGCCCTTGACGTCCTTGAGGAGCACGGGGTCGGTGACCAGCGGCAGGCCCTCCTTGAAGACCTTCACGAACCACCGCTCCCCCGCCGGGAGCAGCAGGTGCAGGACGTTGATGACGTGCGTGGCGACGGGCTCGTCCGGGATCCAGTCCAGCGGGGTCTCGTCCCAGTCGAACGAGACCCGGCGCGGCACGATCGCGTAGTGCTCCTCCCGGTGCTCTCCCTTGCGTTCTACGCCGCGTTCTTCGCCGCGTTCTTCGCCGCGTTCTTCCGGTGTCTCCGTGCTCACAGCGGTGGCTCCAATCGGGCTATCGCGCGCAGGGCCTTGGGCGTGAAGCGGGACATGAGGTGGGCGCCGCGGGCCTCCGGGGTGACGGGGACGACGGCCTGATTGCGCACGACGGCGCGCAGGACGGCGTCGGCGACCTTCTCCGGGGGGTAGTTCCGCAGGCCGTAGAGGCGGGCGGACTTCTTCTGGCGGCGCTTCTCCTCGTCGGCGGAGACCCCGGCGAAGCGGGCGGTCGAGGTGATGTTCGTGTTCACGAAGCCCGGGCAGATCGCCGAGACCCCGATGCCCTGCCCGGCCAGCTCCGCGCGCAGGCACTCGCTGAGCATCAGGACGGCGGCCTTCGACGTGCTGTACGCCGGGAGGGCCTTGGAGGGCTGATAGGCGGCCGCCGAAGCGGTGTTGACGATGTGTCCGCCCTGGCCGCGCTCGGCCATCTGCCTGCCGAAGAGACGGCACCCGTGGATCACGCCCCACAGGTTGACGTCGAGGACCTTCTTCCAGTCCTCGGAGCTGGTGTCGAGGAAGGATCCTGACAGGCCGATGCCGGCGTTGTTGACCAGGACGTCCACCACGCCGTACTCCGTGGCGACCTTCTCGGCCAGCTTCTCCATGGCCTGTTCGTCGCTGACGTCGACCGTCTCCGCCCAGGCCGCCGGTGCGCCCACGAGGCGGGACAGCTCCGCCGTGCGCGCCGCGCCCTCCGCGTCCCGGTCGACGGCGATCACCCGCGCGCCCGCCTCCGCGAACGCGAACGCCGTGGCCCGCCCGATGCCGCTGCCCGCGCCCGTGACCAGGACGAGCTGGCCCGCGAACCGCTCGGCGTGCTTGCCGGGCGCCGGGGCCGCCGCGCTCGCCAGGGCCGACGGACCGCCGCCTTCGTGGGCCGAGACGAACTCCGTGATCCACGCCGTGAGCTGGTCCGGGCGGGTGCGCGGCACCCAGTGCTTGGCGGGGAGGGTGCGCCGGGTCAACTGCGGTGCCCACGACTCCAGGTCGTCGTACAGCTTCTCGGAGAGGAAGATGTCGCCGGAGGGGACGATGAGCTGCACCGGTGCGTGGGCGTAGGCGTCCGCGCGGGGCCTGCGCAGCCGGGCGCGGACGTTGTCGCGGTAGAGCCAGGCGCCGTGCGCGGCGTCCGACGGCAGCGACAGCGTGGGATAGCCGTCGGCGGGGACCTTCTCCAGGCGCCGCAGAATTTTCGGCCAGCGCTTGCCGAGCGGGCCGCGCCAGGCCAGCTCGGGCAGGACGGGGGTGTGCAGCATGTACACGTACCAGGACTTGGCGCCCTGGGAGACGAGTTGGGCGGCGCGGCGCGGGGTCGGCCGCGTCATGCGCTTCTTGATCCAGTGCCCGAAGTGGTCGAGGGACGGCCCTGACAGCGACGTGAACGACGCGATCCGCCCCTGCGTGCGCTCGACCGTCACGAACTCCCAGGACTGCACCGAGCCCCAGTCGTGGCCCACCAGGTGCACCGGCTCGTCCGGGCTGACCGCGTCCGCGACGGCGAGGAAGTCGTCGGTGAGCTTCTCCAGGGTGAAACCGCCGCGCAGCGGCTTCGGTGCCGTCGACCTGCCGTGCCCGCGCACGTCGTAGAGCACCACGTGGAAGCGGTCCGCGAGGCGCGCGGCCACCTCGGACCACACCTCCTTGGAGTCCGGATAGCCGTGCACGAGCAGCACCGTGGGCCGCGCCGCGTCACCCAGCTCGGCGACGCACAGCTCCACGCCGCCCGTGCGCACCCAGCGCTCCCGCGCGCCCAAGAGATCGACGGTGGTCATGCGGCAGCCCTCTCCTCGGCCCAGCGCCGCACGTGCGGCAGATCGTCGTCCAGCCAGAAGGCGCTCTGCTCGGGGTCCTTGGAGTCGGTGACGACCAGGATCTCCTCGAACTTCGCGCCCGTGCCGCGGAAGCCCAGATGCGGCTCGACCGCCCACAGACCCGGCTGCGGCGGGTGGTCGGAGAACTTGTACGGCGACCACAGGGGCGACCAGCCGTCCCGGTGGCCGTGCAGCGCGTCGCTGGCGAGGCCCTTCAGGGACTGCGTGCCGAACCCGAAGACGTGCGGCGAGAACCGGCGCTCCTTGACCCGGTCGACCTTGTGCGCGATGACGCCGAAGGGATACGCGCGATGGCGGTTGGCGTACCCCTGGCGGACCATGAGCCGGTCCACGTCCTCGTAGATCTCGCGCAGCGAGCGGCGCTCGCGGACCTCGCGCAGGATCAGCTCGCGGTGCGCCTCCAGGTCCGCGAGGAGCTTGTCGTGCACCGGGTTCAGGCCCAGGCAGCCGGAGTAGCCGATGTCGGCCGTGCAGCCCTGGAACACCGGGGCCATGTCGAGGATGAAGGGCATCCCCGGCTCCAGCCTGCGGTTGGTCGGGAAGAACTGCAGGGGTATGCGGAAGTTCGTGAACGCCGTGCGGTCCCCGAACCAGGCGAACGGCAGGTGGAACCAGTCCCGCACCCCCCGCTCGCGCAGCCAGTCCCGCTGCATCCGCGCCGCCTCGCGCTCCGTCACCCCCGGCTTCAGCTGGGCGGCGACGGCCTCCGCGCACGCGTACGCGAGGGCCTGCACCTGCCGGAACCCCCGCAGATCCGCGGGGAGTTCACCCTTCGATGCCGAAGTCACTGCCGAGATCCCTGCCGAGGTCATGGCTGAGGTCATGCCACCGTCCGTCCGTCGTGTCCGCACGCGCCGTGTCGCTCGCGCGCCGTGTCCGCGCACGCGCCGTCCCGCTCGCGCCCGCGCTCCGTCGTCTCCGTACGCGCTCGTAACTTGACACTGATGAATGTGACAATGGCTGACGGCTGCGTCAATAGTTCTGCCCAACCCCGCGGGACAGGTCCGGAAGTTCCCCGACGCCGTACCCGGGGGAACCTGTAGGGGGCGACTTACGGACGACCCTTACGGGCCCGTAATACTCGAGAGTGACGGTCGATCGAGCCTCAGGGCTGACGCCTTCGTGTGGCCCACGCCACTACGTTCGAACCGTGACTGTGATCGCGACCGAAAGCCTGAGCATGCGGTTCCCCCGGGTGACCGCGCTTGACCGGCTCTCCATGGACATCGGACCCGGTGTGACCGGACTCGTCGGGGCCAACGGAGCCGGCAAGTCCACATTGATCAAGATCCTGCTGGGTCTGTCCCCCGCCACGGAGGGCCGCGCCGCCGTGCTCGGACTCGACGTCGCCACCGAGGGCGGCCGGATTCGTGAGCGCGTCGGCTACATGCCCGAGCACGACTGCCTGCCGCCCGACGTCTCGGCCACCGAGTTCGTCGTCCACATGGCACGCATGTCGGGCCTGCCGCCGGCCGCCGCGCGCGAACGCACCGCGGACACCCTGCGCCATGTCGGGCTCTACGAAGAGCGCTACCGCCCCATCGGCGGCTACTCGACCGGCATGAAGCAGCGCGTGAAGCTCGCCCAGGCGCTGGTGCACGACCCGCAGCTGGTCTTCCTCGACGAGCCGACCAACGGCCTCGACCCGGTCGGCCGCGACGAGATGCTCGCCCTGATCCGCCGCGTGCACACCGACTTCGGCATCTCGGTCCTCGTCACCTCGCACCTCCTGGGCGAACTGGAGCGCACCTGCGACCACGTCGTCGTCATCGACGGCGGCAAGCTCCTGCGCTCCAGCTCCACCACGGACTTCACCCAGAGCACGACGACCCTCGCCATCGAGGTCACCGACAGCGACGAGCACCCGGACGGCACCGCCGCCCTGCGCGCGGCCCTCCAGGGCCGCGGCGTCGCCACCCAGGACGACAACGGCGGCCTCCCCGGCGCCGGGCACACCGTGCTCCTGGAGGCGGCGGACGAGGACACCTACGACCTCGTCCGGGACGTCGTCGCCGACCTCGGCCTCGGCCTGGTCCGCATGGAACAGCGCAGGCACCAGATCGCGGAGGTCTTCCGCACCGACGAGTCCGGCCGGTCCGGCAAGCCCGACGAGAGCGACCAGGCGTCCGCGCGCGCCGTCGCCTGGGCGGCCGCAGCCGCCGAGCAGACGCAGACGGGAGGCGGCCGCGATGCCCGCTGACTCCACCCAGATCCACAACATCGGCTACCGCCACTACGACGGCCAGCGCCTCGGCCGCGCGTACGCCACCCGCTCGCTGTTCTCGCAGAGCCTGCGCGGCGCCTACGGCCTCGGCCGCTCCGCCAAGTCCAAGGTCCTGCCGATGATCCTCTTCGGGGTCATGTGCGCCCCCGCGTTGATCATGGTCGCGGTCGCGGTGGCCACCAAGGCCAACGACCTCCCCGTCGACTACACGCGCTACGCGATCCTGCTCCAGGCCGTCATCGGCCTCTACCTGGCCGCGCAGGCGCCGCAGACGGTCTCCAGGGACCTGCGGTTCAAGACCGTGCCCCTGTACTTCTCGCGCCCCATCGAACGCGTCGACTACGTACGCGCCAAGTTCGCGGCACTCGCGAGCGCCCTGTTCATCCTCACGGCCTTCCCGCTGGTCGTGCTCTACGTAGGCGCGCTGCTCGCCAAGCTCGACTTCGCCGACCAGACGAAGGGCTTCGCCCAGGGGCTCGTCTCCGTGGCGCTGCTGTCCGTGCTGTTCTCCGGGATCGCACTGGTCATCTCCGCGGTGACCCCGCGCCGCGGCTTCGGCATCGCCGCCGTCATCGCCGTCCTGACCATCTCCTACGGAGCGGTCTCCACCGTCCAGGCCATCGCCCACGAACAGGGCAGCTCCGGAGCCATCAGCTGGCTCGGCCTGTTCTCGCCGATCACCCTCATCGACGGCGTGCAGACCGCCTTCCTGGGAGCCACGTCCGCCTTCCCCGGGGAGCAGGGCCCCTCGGCCGGTACGGGCGTCGTGTACGTCCTCGTCGTCCTCGCCCTCATCGCAGGCAGCTACGCCGGCCTGATGCGCCGCTACCGAAAGGCCGGGCTCTAGCCATGTCCCTCCCGTCTCCCACCACCCTCCCAAGGAATGGGCTGCGCCCATGAGCTCTCTGCGCATCGACCACGTCTCCCGCTGGTTCGGCAACGTGGTGGCGGTCAACGACATCACGATGACCATCAGCCCCGGAGTCACCGGCCTGCTCGGCCCGAACGGCGCCGGGAAGTCCACCCTCATCAGCATGATGGGCGGTTTCCTCGCCCCCTCCACGGGCAGCGTCACCCTCGACGAGCGGCCCACCTGGCGCAACGAGGAGATCTACAAGCACCTGGGCATCGTCCCCGAGCGCGAGGGGATGTACGACTTCCTCACCGGCCGCGAATTCGTCGTCGCCAACGCCGAGTTGCACGGCCTCGGCAAGAAGGCCGCCCAGCGCGCCCTCGCCACGGTCGAGATGGAGTACGCGCAGGACCGCAAGATCTCCACGTACTCCAAGGGCATGCGGCAGCGCGTGAAGATGGCCTCCGCGCTCGTCCACGAGCCGTCCGTGCTGCTGCTCGACGAGCCCTTCAACGGCATGGACCCGCGCCAGCGCATGCAACTCATGGAGCTGCTGCGCACGATGGGCGACGAGGGCCGCACCGTCCTGTTCTCCTCGCACATCCTCGAAGAGGTCGAACAGCTCGCCTCGCACATCGAGGTGATCGTCGCCGGACGCCACGCGGCCAGCGGCGACTTCCGCAAGATCCGCCGCCTGATGACGGACCGGCCGCACCGCTACCTGGTGCGCTCCAGCGACGACCGCACGCTCGCCGCCGCACTCATCGCCGACCCGTCCACCGCGGGCATCGAAGTCGACCTCGACGAGGGCGCGCTGCGCATCCAGGCCGTCGACTTCGGGCGCTTCACCACCCTGTTGCCACGCATCGCCCGCGAACACGGCATCCGGCTCCTGACCGTCTCGCCCTCGGACGAGTCGCTCGAGTCGGTCTTCTCCTACCTCGTCGCGGCCTGAAGGGAGCCACCGTGTACGACCCCACTGTCGCCCGGCTCACCTACCGGGCCCTCCTCGGCCGCCGCCGAGCGCTCATCCTGTTCGCCCTGCCGCTGCTGCTCATCGTCATCTCCGTGGCGGTACGCGCCCTCAGCGGCGCCGACGACCAGGTCGCCTCCGACCTGCTCGGCGGGTTCGCGCTCGCCACGATGGTGCCGATCATCGGCGTCATCGCGGGCACCGGCGCGATCGGCCCCGAGATCGACGACGGCTCCGTGCTCTACCTGCTGTCCAAGCCGGTCAAACGGCCCACGATCATCGTCACCAAGCTCACCGTCGCCATCGCCGTCACCATGGCGTTCTCGGCGCTCCCGACGTTCATCGCGGGCACGATCCTCAACGGCAACGGCCAGCAGATCGCCGTCGCCTACACCATCGCCGCCCTCGTCTCCTCCATCGCGTACGCGGCGATCTTCCTGCTGCTCGGCACGGTCACCCGGCACGCGGTGGTCTTCGGCCTCGTGTACGCCCTGGTGTGGGAGGCGCTGTTCGGATCCCTGGTCTCCGGGGCGCGCACGCTCAGCGTGCAGCAGTGGTCCCTCGCCGTCGCCCACAAGGCCGCGGACGGCGGTGACCTGGTCACCTCCGACGTGGGCCTGCCCGCCGGGGTGATCCTGCTGATCGTGGTCACGGCCGGGGCCACGTGGTTCGCCGGGCAGAAGCTGCGGACGCTGACGCTGGCCGGCGACGAGTAGGTGCTCGAAGTCGGGCGCTCGAAGTCGGGCGCTCGAAGTCGGGCGCTTGAAGCCGGGCGCCTGAAGCCGGGTCGCCTGGAGTCAGGTGCTTGAAGTCTTGACGTCGTCTTCACCCTCCCACCCGGACACTGGTGGGAGGGGGATGCTTCAGCTGTTGCCAGGAGGTGCCGCGATGGCATCGGACAAGGGACGGGACGAAGAGGCCGGGGAAGCCGGGGCCACCGGCGGGACCGGTGGCCCCGGGAGCGCCGGGGACGAGCAGTGGGACGACGTGGTCCTCGACGACGACTTCGTCCGGTCCGCGGCGGCCGCCGAGCCGTCGGCCCGCGCCCGGATGCTCTCCGCCCGGTGGCGGGACCGGGCGCCCGAGCCGCAGCCCTGGCGGTCCGACGAGCCGCCCGCCGGGTGGTTCTTCAGCCGGCGGCGCAAGAAGCGGCGCCGGAAGTAGAGCTCCAGCCGGCCGCTTCTGCGGCGGGAAAAATCGGTGGCGGGGCAGGGTCGCGGTCGGCAGAGTAGGGGATGTCACCGCGTCGGGGCCTCGCCCCGGTGCTCACCTTCTGGGAGAGGAGCCGACGATGTTCAACCACCCGTCGTCGTGCTCCCGGCAGGGCGGTCCGAGGCAGGCTCCGGAGTAGTCACTGCACTCCGTCCGAGCCCGCGCCACGGGGGATCGCCCGGGGCGGCCGCTTCGAGCGCGCACGTTTCGCTGCGCGGGCCGCCCACCCAACGTCGCACTGGCCGGGCCTGGGGTCACGGGAACTTCCCGTGCCCCGGGTCCGGCCTTCTGCACGTCCACGTCGCAGTGGCTGTCGGCCGGGGCTGTACGCGGAGCCGCCTTACGGCAGCAACCGCTCCAGGACCACCGCGATGCCGTCCTCCTCGTTCGAGGCCGTGACCTCGTTCGCCACTGCCTTGAGGTCCTCGTGGGCGTTGGCCATGGCTACGCCGTGGGCGGACCAGGCGAACATCGGAATGTCGTTGGGCATGTCGCCGAAGGCGATCGTGTCCGCGGCCTTCACGCCGAGGCGCCGGGCGGCGAGGGACAGGCCCGTCGCCTTCGTCAGGCCGAGCGGCAGGAGTTCCACTATGCCCGCGCCCGCCATCGTGACGCCGACCAGATCGCCCGCGGCCTGCTGCGCCACGGCCGCCAACTCGTCGTCGGTCAGCCGGGGATGCTGGACGTACACCTTGTTGAGCGGTGCCGACCACAGCTCCGCGACGTCGGTGAACGGGACGGCGGGGAGCGGGCCCTCCTGGACCACGTACCCGGGGCCGACCAGGACCTCGCCCTCCAGGCCGTCGCGGCTCGCGGCGAGCGCCAGCGGGCCGACCTCCGCCTCGATCTTGGCGAGGGCCAGGCCCGCGAGCTGGCGGTCCAGGGTCACGGAGGTCAGCAGCCGGTGCTCGCCCGCGTGGTAGACCTGCGCGCCCTGGCCGCACACGGCGATGCCCTCGTAGCCGAGGTCGTCGAGGACGTGCCGGGTCCAGGCGACGGAGCGGCCGGTGACGATGATGTGGGCCGCGCCCGCCGCGGTGGCCGCCGTGAGCGCGTCCCGGGTGCGCGCCGAGACCGTGTCGTCGGGGGACAGGAGCGTCCCGTCGAGGTCGGTCGCGACGAGCGGGTACGGAAAGGACGGGCCGGAGCCGCCCGTGGGCTCGGTGCTCACTTGGCGAGGGGCTCCAGGATCTCCCGGCCCCCCAGATACGGCCGCAGGACCTCGGGGACGCGCACGGAACCGTCGGGCAGCTGGTGGTTTTCCAGGAGCGCCACGATCGTGCGGGGCACCGCGCACAGCGTGCCGTTCAGCGTCGCGAGCGGCTGGACCGCCTTCTTGCCGTCCTGCTCCGCGCGCATGCGCACGGAGAGGCGGCGGGCCTGGAAGCTGTCGCAGTTCGACGCGGACGTCAGCTCGCGGTACTTGCCCTGGGTGGGGATCCACGCCTCGCAGTCGAACTTGCGCGAGGCCGAGGCGCCCAGGTCGGCGGAGGCGACGTCGATGACCTGGAAGGGCAGCTCCAGGCCGGTCAGCCACTGCTTCTCCCAGTCCAGGAGCCGCTTGTGCTCGTTCTCGGCGTCCTCGGGCGCGACGTACGAGAACATCTCGACCTTGTCGAACTGGTGCACCCGGAAGATGCCGCGGGTGTCCTTGCCGTACGTCCCGGCCTCGCGGCGGAAGCAGGGCGAGAACCCGGCGTACCGCAGGGGGAGCTTGTCGGCGTCGATGATCTCGTCCATGTGGTACGCCGCGAGCGGGACCTCGGAGGTGCCGACCAGGTAGTAGTCGTCCTTCTCCAGGTGGTACACGTTCTCGGCGGCCTGGCCGAGGAAGCCGGTGCCCTCCATGGCGCGCGGGCGGACCAGGGCGGGGGTCAGCATCGGCGTGAACCCGGCCTCGGTGGCCTGGGCGATGGCCGCGTTGACGAGCGCGAGCTCCAGGAGCGCGCCGACGCCCGTCAGGTAGTAGAAGCGGGAGCCGGAGACCTTCGCGCCGCGCTCGACGTCGATGGCGCCGAGCGCCTCGCCGAGCTCCAGGTGGTCCTTGGGCTCGAAGCCCTCGGCGGCGAAGTCGCGGATCGTGCCGTGCGTCTCCAGGACGACGAAGTCCTCCTCGCCGCCCACCGGCACGTCCTCGTGCACGAGGTTGCCGAGCTGGAGGAGGAGGCGCTTGGCGTCCTCGTCGGCCGTGTCCTGCTCGGCGTTCGCGGCCTTCACCGCGGCGGCGAGCTCGCCGGCCTTCTTCAGGAGCTCGGCCTTCTCGTCGCCGGAGGCCTTGGGGATGAGCTTGCCAAGCGCCTTCTGCTCGGAGCGCAGCTCGTCGAAGCGGAGCCCGGAGGACCTGCGCCGCTCGTCGGCGGAGAGCAGGGCGTCGACGAGGCCGACGTCCTCTCCACGGGCGCGCTGAGAAGCGCGAACACGGTCGGGGTCCTCACGGAGCAGGCGAAGGTCAATCACCCCTCAAGGCTACCGTCGCGCGGTTCCGGCCCACGACTTGATATTCACTTCCGGGGCGATATGACCGTTTTGCCGGAATGGGAATTCCCGGGAGTGACGTACGGGTGGCGTGCCGGTGGCCGGAGATCGCCGCGCGATCCGGGGGGTCAATAAACCGGACACGAATCCCCGAAACGGGGCAGATGTCTGCCGACGCCTTGACTCGATCCCCTTGTGGGGAACGGGACTTGGGGCGGCGGTTGTCCACAGGAATGGGGACGTCCGGAAAGTTATCCACAGGCTGTGCGAAAGATCTGTGGACACCGGAACGAGTCGCTCCGAATGCCGCCTCCGTGTCGGTGGATTCCTGCCCCAAACCCCCTCTGGACCAACTTTCGAGTGGAAATGGTTAACTCCAAAGAGTTGATCAATGGAAAAGAATGGACGAGGGGTGATGTGCGGGGCTGTGGACGCAACTGGGGGCTGAGGATCGCTTTGTCGACGATGTCGTAGTTCGTTGTCGACTTGTCCCCAGATCGAGAAGGGCACCTGTGGATAACTTCTGTGGACAACGTAAATCTGCAGGTAGTACTGCGTTTTCAGCCAAGACCACGGCCGCCGGAAGGTCATGACGAAGCACCGGGGAACGTCAGGCGACGGCGCGGCGAACGCTCGGAAGAGGCCGCTCTGGCGCGGCGTCACTCGGAAGCGGCCGTCCTGGCTGCTGCGTCGCTCAGAAACGGCCGTCCTGGCATTGCGTCAGCCAGTCCGACGCCGCCAGGAATTCCCCGTCGGACGTGCCGGGCCGCAGCGGCCGCACGTCCTCCACCGCCACGCCCGCGCGCGGATACGACCCGAGGAAGCGCACCTTCGGGCAGATCCGCTTCAGGCCCATCAGCGCCTCGCCCACCCGGCGGTCGGTGATGTGACCCTCGGCGTCCACGCTGAAGCAGTAGTTGCCGATGCCCTGTCCCGTCGGCCGGGACTCGATCCGCATCAGGTTGACGCCGCGCACCGCGAACTCCTGGAGCAGTTCGAGCAGCGCGCCCGGGTGGTCGTCGCCGAGCCAGATGACCAGGGAGGTCTTGTCCGCGCCGGTGGGCGCGGCGGGCCGCCCCGGACGGCCGACCAGGACGAACCGGGTCGCCGCGTTGGCCGCGTCGTGGATCTCGGTGACCAGCGCCTCCAGGCCGTACGTCGCCGCGGCGAACTCGCCCGCGAACGCCGCGTCGAACCGGCCCTCCTGCACCAGGCGGGCGCCGTCCGCGTTCGACGCCGCCGACTCCCACAGCGCGTCCGGCAGGTGCTCGCCGAGCCAGTTGCGCACCTGCGGCTGGGCGACCGGGTGGCCGGTCACCGTCTTGATGTCCTTGAGCTTCGTGCCGGGGCGGACCAGGAGCGCGAAGGCGATCGGCAGGACCACCTCGCGGTAGATCATCAGGGGTGTGCCCTTGGCGAGCTCGTCGACGGTCGTGGTGACGCCGCCCTCCACCGAGTTCTCGATCGGCACCAGCGCCGCCGCGGCCTCGCCGCCGCGCACCGCGTCCAGGGTGGCCGGGACGGACACCATCGGGACGAGCTCCCGGGTGGCCGCCTCCGGCAGGGTGCGCAGGGCCGCTTCGGTGAAGGTGCCTTCAGGGCCGAGGTAGGTGTAGCGCGTCGCCGACATGCCGTCACCCTAATGGCGCGTCGTGAGGCGCGTCTCATCCGGCCCTGGCGAACGAAGGGCGCATACAATGTGACCCGCGTCACATCTCAAGCAGATGCTGCCCCACGTACTCCCCGGCCCCAGCGCCCCCCGGCACCGCGAAGAGACCGCTCGCCTCGTGCCGGATGAACTCCGAGAGCGCGTCCCCCCGGTCGAGCTTGCGCTGCACCGGCACGAAGCCCTTCAGCGGATCCGCCTGCCAGCAGATGAAGAGCAGCCCGGCGTCCGGCTCGCCCTTGGCGTCGAATCCGTCGTGGTACGAGAAGGGGCGTCGCAGCATCGCGGCGCCGCCGTTCTGGTCGGGCCGGGTGATGCGGGCGTGGGCGTTGAGGGGGACCACGAGCTTGCCGTCGGCGCCGGTCTTCTCCAGCTTCATCTCGGTGGTCTCGGTGCCGCCTGTCAGCGGCGCCCCGTCGGCCTTGCGGCGCCCGATGACCTCCTCCTGGGCCTTGGTGGCCAGCTTCTCCCAGTCGTCGAGGAGCATGCGGATGCGGCGCACGACGGCGTAGGAGCCCCCGGCCATCCAGGCGGGGTCCGTGCCGTCCGGCTTCTCGGGCACGAAGATCCGCTTGTTGAAGTCGTCGTCGGACGGCTTCGGGTTGTTCGTGCCGTCGATCTGGCCCATCAGGTTGCGGGCCGTCATCGGGCGGGCGGTGGCGCCGGGCGAGCGGTTGAAGCCGTTCATCTGCCAGCGCACCTTCGCCGCCGCACCGGCCTGCCGCTGCAGGGCGCGCAGCGCGTGGAAGGCGACGAGCGGGTCGTTCGCGCCGATCTGCACCCACAGGTCGCCGCCGCTGCGGGACTTGTCGAGGCGGTCGGAGGAGAAGTCCGGCAGCGGGTCGAGGGCGGCCGGGCGCTGCTTCTCCAGGCCGGTGCGGCGGAAGAAGCCGTGGCCGAAGCCGAAGGTGACGGTGAGCGCGGCGGGGCCCGCGTCCAGGGCGACGCCGGTGTCGGGGCCGCCGCCGTCCACCGGCTCCCCCGCCATCAACTGCTTGGCGGTGGCCGACCAGCGGCGCAGCAGCGCCGCCGCCTCCTTGCGCCCGGCGCCCGGCGCCAGGTCGAAGGCGATCAGATGGCCGCGGGACTGCACGGGCGTGGTGATCCCGGGCTGGTGTTTCCCGTGAAACATCACCTCGTCCGTGCCGAGCGAGGTCAGGGCCGTCGACGACTCGCCCCCGGAGTCGGACGCGTCCGAGGTCGCCGCGGCGTACCCGGCGGTGGCGCCCGCGGCGCCGAGCGCGAGGCCGGTGGCGCCCGCCGTACCGAGCAGGCGCCGTCGCGAAATGGTGTGGTCCGCCATGGTGGGTCAGCCGATCTGCACGTTCTTGTCGAGGGTCACTTGGTCGATGTCGGAGGTGCGCACGGTCAGTTTGACCTGCCACTTGCCGGTCATCGGGATCTGCACTCCGCTCGCGCTCCAGTGTCCGGTCGCGATGCGGTCGGGGGCCACGGGCAGCGGGCCGACGTCCTTGGCCTTGAGGGTGAAGGACACCTTGACCTCGGGGAGGTCGAAGGCGCTGCCGTTGGGGCGGGTCGCGTAGACGTGCAGGTCGTTGCTGCCGGTGCGGCCCGGGGTCAGCTCCATGCGGACGTCCCCCTTGCCGTCCTTGCCGCCGGTGTCGAAGGGGAAGTCGACCTTGACCGGGCCCGCCGACTGCTGCGCCGACGTGGCCGAGGCGTTCTTGGCCTCCTCCTCGGTGCGGCCCGGTTCGGTGCTGGTCAGGATCGTGGTGACGGCGAGCACGACCACGGCGACGCCCGCCTCGACGAACACCGAGCGGCGCAGGCCCGAGCGGTGCGGGTCGGCGTCGCGGATGCGCTTCTGGCGCGCGGTGTCCATGGCGGCCTGCTGCCGGGCGAGCTGGGCGGCACGCTTGTCCTGGCCGGTGGCCTTGGCGCCGGATCCCTTGCCGCTGTCGGCCTTGGCGGCACCGTTCGTGCCGCCGCCCTTGCCGTTGTCGGCCTTGGCGCCCCCGCTCGTGCCGCCGCCCTTGCCGCCGTCGGCCGTGTCGACGGTCGCCGAGACGCCCGTCTTGGAGCTGTGCGCCACGGCGACGGGCTTCTTCTTCTTGGTCGAGTTCTTGGGCGAGGCCCGCTGTTCGACCACCGTCGCGGCCGCGGCCTCGGGCGCCATCCCCCCGGCCTCCCCCGCGATCCGCCCGGTCCACCGCCGCGACACCGAGGCGACGCCGACGAGGACGGCGACGAGGCCGATCTTGACGAGCAGCAACTGCCCGTACCCGGTCTCGACGAGCGCGGTCCACGAGCCGACCTGCCGCCACGACTGGTAGAGGCCGGTCGCCGCGAGCGCCACGACGCTGACGAAGGCGACGCGCGAGAAGCGGCTCACCGCCGCCGCGTCGATGTCGGGCGCGCGGTACAGGCAGAGCAGCAGCGCCGCGAGCCCGCCGAGCCAGGCCGCGACGGCGAGCAGGTGCAGGACGTCGACGGGCATCGCGATCCCGGCCTGGATGCCGGTCGAGGCGTGCTCGGCGAGCGCCCAGGTGGCCGCGATGCCGACGGCGACGACGCTGCCGCCGATGGCCAGGCCGAAGGCGAGGTCCCGCTTCTCCTTGGCGTCCTCGCGCCGCTCGTACGCCCCGAAGAGGACGGCGATGAACAGCGCGGCGGCCGCGAGGAGCAGCAGCCGGGAGACCAGGGCGGCGCCGGTCTTGGTCTGCAGTACGTCGCCGAGCTTCGCCAGGTCGAAGGCGTCGCCGAGCTTTCCTGAGCCCGTGTAGGGAGCCCGCAGGAGCAGGGTCACCAGGGTGGCGCCGGTGAGGGCGAGCCAGCCGCCGACCACCAGGCGCTGCAGCGGCCGGACGCCCGCGCCGCGCTGCCAGCAGCCGAGGACGAAGGCGGCACCGCCGACGACGACGGTGAACCCGGCGTAGGCGACGTAGCGCGCGATGTCGTAGAGGGTGCCGACGAGCCCGTCGCCGACGTTCTGGTCGGGCAGCGAGACCTTGGTGGCGGAGGGCGCGCCGATGGAGAAGGTGAAGGCCCCGGCGATGGGGTGGCTGTCGGCGGAGACGACCTGGTAGGCGACGGTGAAGGTGCCGTCGGGCAGGCCCGGCTTCAGCTTCACGCCGTAGGAGTGCGAGCCGAGGTCGGTGGTCCTGCCGGTGTCGACGCGCTTGCCCGCGGGGTCCAGGACCCGGACGGAGCCGTCGGACATGGCGACCTTCTCGGAGAAGGACAGTGACACCTGCTCGGGTGCCTTGTCGACCACCGCTCCCTGCTTGGGGTCGCTGCCGGTGAGCGCGGCGTGCGCGCCGGCCGGCGCCGCGGCGGCCAGGACGGAGCCGAGGACGGCGACGATCAGGGCGACGGCGACGAGCAGCAGTCGTCCGTAGCCGTTCAGGGCGGCCGGCCCCGGGCGGGGAGCGGTGGTCCGCATCAACTCTTCAGTCCCCTCAGTGCGACGCGTGCATGTCGGTCGACCCGTCGGTCGACGCGTGCTTGTCGGTGGTGGAGTGGGTCTTCGCGTTGCTCGGGTCGTGCTCGGTGCTGTTCGAGGAGCTCGCCGGGTTGTACGTGGCGGGCTTCACCGGCATGGCGACGGTGATCGGCTTCGACTTCTCGAAGCGGAGGGTGACCTCCACCTTGTCGCCCTGCTTCGGCTTGTGCTTGAGCTTCTCGAACATGATGTGGTTGCCGCCGCGGGAGAAGTCGAGGGTGCCCTTCGCGGGCACGGTGAACGACTTCCGCTCCTTCATCGTGGAGCCGACGGTGGCGTGCAGGGTGACGCTGCCCGCGAGCGGGCTGGAGGCGGAGACGAGCTTGTCGGCCGCGCCCTTGTTGGTGAGGGTGAAGAAGCCGCCGGCCATGTCGTCCATCGCCGGTACGGGGATGTAGGCGCCGCCGACGGAGAGGTCGGGCTTCGCGGCCGCGCTGTCGGCCGCTTCCTTCTTGCCGTTCCCGCTGGACTTGTCGGAGTCGCCGCAGCCCGCGAGGACCAGGCTCGCGGTCAGGGCGAGGGCTCCGCCGGTGAGGAGACGACGGCGGGGGGTGGTGCGGTGGTTCACGGGTTCTGTCCCTTGAGGATCTTGGGGAGGTCCTGCTCGTAGTCCTTGGCCGTGGCGTCCTTGCCGTTGTAGACGGCATAGCCCGCGTCGGTCTTGGGCGAGAAGGCGATGACCTGCGTGCCGTGCATCGACTCGATCTTGCCGTTCTTGAGCTTCTTGGACGGCTCGACGTTGATGCCGACGGTGCGGCCGCTGGCCTGGATGGTCGGGAAGTCACCGGTCAGACCGATGAACTCGGGGTCCTGGGCCTTGAGCCACTTGCCGAGTTCCTTCGAGGTGTCCCGCTCGGGGTCGGTGGTCACGAAGACGACCTGGAGCTTGTCGAGCTCGGCCTTGGTGACGGTCTTCTTCTGCAGCAAGGTCTTCTTGGCGACGGCGATGTTGCTCATCGTCAGCGGGCAGACGTCGGGGCAGTTGGTGTAGCCGTAGTAGAGGAGCACCGGCTTGCCCTTGGTCTGCTCGCGCAGGTCGTACTTCTTGCCGTGGGTGTCCTTGAGGACCAGGTCCGGCTTCTTGAACGGCCGGTCGAGGACCGTCGCGGCCTTGTCCTTGCCGGACTCCATCGACACCTCGGCGACCGGCTTCTTGCCGTCGCCCCCGCCGCACGCGCTCAGGGTGAGGGCGGCCGCGGTCAGGACGGCGGCGGCGGACAGCGTCTTCGTGGTCTGCTTGGTCAACTTGCGCATACGAAAATGTCCCAGATGTGAGGGGGCCGGGACGCGCCGGGGCCGGGGCCCTCGGCGCGTCCCGCGGTTGGCTCAGCTGCTGCGGCGGCGACCGGCGAGCACACCGAAGGCCACGCCCGCGGCGCCGACGACGATGCCGACGATGCCGAGGGTGCGGGCGGTGGTGTCGCTGCTGTCGCTGTCGGCGGCCTTCTCTTCCTTGCCCTCGGACTTCGCGTCGGCCTTGGCCGCGGCCTTGTCGTCGGACGCGTCGCCGCCGTGGTGGTCGTCGGACGCGGCGCTCAGCGCGAGGGCGGGCGCCGGGAAGTCGGGCTCCTCCTGGCCCTTCTGCTGCGGCTCGATCCAGCGGACGACTTCCTTGTTGCTGTACGTCTGCAGCGCCTTGAACACCATCTGATCGGCGTCCTCGGGCAGCTGGCCGAGGGACAGCGGGAACTTCTGGAAGGTGCCCGGCTCGATGCCCTTGCCGTCGGCGGACCAGGTGACCTTGGAGACGGCCTCGTCGATCTTCTCGCCGTGGATCTCGATCGGCTTCTTCAGCTTGGTCTTGGTGACCTTGGCCTTCCAGCCGGGCACGGGCTGCGTCATGACGGACGCGAGCGGCTGGTCGGCGGGGAAGGTGACCTCCAGCTTGGTGGTGGAGGCGTCGTCGCGCTCGTTGGGGACCTTGAAGTTGACGGTCGCGTAGCCGCCCTTGGCCGCTACGCCCTCGGGGCTGACGCTCACGTGCGCGAAGGCGGGGACGGCGGAGAGCAGCAGGACGGCGGAGGCGGCGGTGCCGGCGACGACGGAGACGCGGGTCAGGGACTTCATGGCGGAATGCTCCAGTTTCGGCAGGTGGTCACGGCGGTCGTGCCCGTGGTGAACGGTGAATACGGCCGTACGCACTGTGATGTTCGGAAGGGGACGCGGTGCGCGGGGCCGTGCTGCGGCCACGCGCGGGTGCGCCGAGCGGCACCGCTTCCGATGAATCGCCGGGATGAATTGCCGGGAGGAGCGGTCCGCGTCAGGCGGCGAGCGTGAGTGCGGCCGTCGCGGGCGGGCCGCGCCGGATCACCGTGTCCTTGAGCGCGGCGGCCCGCGGCCGCGGCGGCGGCGGGGAGTGCGGGGCGCACACAGGACCCGTCAGGGGCGCGCCGGGGAGCCCGGCGCGCAGGACTCGTACCAGCGCGAGGGCGGCACGCAGCGAACGTACGAGCGCCGCCTCGGCGACTCCGTGCGCCCCCTGGGCGGACAGCCGTACGAGACGGGCGAGCGCGAGGTCGCCGCGGCGCAGGAGCCAGCCCGCGGCGAGGGCCGCGAGGACGTGGGCGAGCAGCATCGGCAGGGACGGGAGGAGCGCGGCGACCGACGACGAGCCCATCGAGGGCATCGGCGTCGTCGATGTCGTCGAGGCCACCGCGCCCGTCGCCTGCGCGGCCGCGTCGGCCCCGGCGTGGGCGTGGGCGCTGTGGGCGCCGCCCGACGGTTCCAGGCCCGCGCTCCGCAGGATCTGCCGGGCCTGGACGGGCGTGATGGTCGCCGCGCTCGCGCCGCACGCGATGCGGGCCGCCCGTTCGACGAGCGAAGCGGCGCCCGAGCCGCCGCCCGTCCCGGCCGTGGCCATCGCCATGCTGTGCTGCTGGCCGAGGCCGAACAGCGCGTGCAGCGCGAGCTGGCCGACGGCGAGCGCCCCCGCGATGCCCGGCAGCGACCGCTCGCGCCCGGCGAGGGGCACGGCGACGGCGAGCACCACGACGAAGGCGGCGATCAGCGTCCACAGCGGGACGGCGGCGCAGGACGCGAGCACGTGGCCCCCGGCGGACAGCACGACGCAGACCGCGGCGAAGGTCGCGGCCCGCAGGAGCCGGACATCGGCTCCGGCGCGTGTCTGACGCGGGTGGGGGGCAGTCATGGCCGGGCCATCATCGCACCAGGTTCACCCGTCTCCTACGGCAGGTCCGCGGGCGGCGGCGCATTCCCGGGGCGGCCGGGCTACACCGGACGGGGTGCCGGGCGCGTCCGCCGTATGGGCGGCATCACGTCAAGTGGGCGCTTATTCGCGGTGACGCGCGGCAATACGTATCGGTATGTCGAGCCGCAGCCAGGAGGCTGGAGCATGAGCATCTGGTGGTCACTCCATTTGCGGCGCGAAGCTGCGAGCGTTCCGCTCGCCCGGCGCCTGCTGATGGGCACGATGGAGAGCGCGGGGGTGCACCCCGACGTCTCGTACGAGCTGTCGCTGGCACTCACGGAGGCCTGCGCGAACGCGGTGGAGCACGGCGGGGCCGTGGCACCCGGGGCGAGCGGGGGCGCGTACCGGGTCACGGCGTATCTGGACGGCGAGACCTGTCGCATCGAGGTCGCCGACTCCGGCCCTGGCTTCCCGCCGGGCCGTATCCGCATGTCCGCACGGCGCAGGGGCCGCCGCCGCACCCGGCGCCCGTCCCGCGCCCCCAAGTCCGTCGCGCCCGCCGAGCCCGCCGAGAGCGGCCGGGGCCTGTGTCTGATCCGGGAGCTCGCCGACCATGTGGACTTCGGCAACAAGCCGGGGCGCGGTGGCGCGGTGATCAGCTTCGACAAGGTGCTCAAGTGGCGGGAGGACGCGCCGCTCGTCAGCGCGTAGTCGGTCGTCAGCGCGACGGCGGGCTGCTGCTGGCGCTGTCCGTACGTCGACGTCGCCCTGCACGGCGGTGCCGAGCCCAACCTCGGCCCCGAAGTGCTCGACGGCACCGCCGAGTTCATCGCCTGGTGCGTCCTGCGCGCCCTCGACGCGGAATGACGCGGGATGATGCGTAATAACGCGGAATGGCGCGGAATCCGGAAGTGGCGGGGCCGGAGGCGCAAGGGCCGGTTCACCGCACTGTCGCCGCGTACACCTCGATGGCCGGCCGCGGCGCCCGGCCGAGCAGCGCGCGCAGCTGGTTGTCCGTGACCGACGTGCCGTCGAGGAAGCCGCCCGCGATCGCCGAGTAGGTGCTCAGGAGCATCGGCACCTGGAAGGGCAGGGCGTCGCCGGAGGCGGTGACGGCCTCGCGGGTCGCGGCGAGGGTGCCGGGTTCGTAGCGGCCTTCGACCGCCGCGGCCAGGTCGGCGCCGCCCAGGGCCTGTTCACCGACGAGTTCGTAGGTGCGGCCCGCGTGCGGGGCCGGGTCGGTGGCGACGCGGACGGCGACGTCGGCGAGGTCCTCGCGGGCGACGGCGGCGAGGCGGCCGTCGCCGAGGGGCGCGGCGACGGTGCCGTCGGGGCCCGGGGCGGCGATCGCGGCCAGGAACTCGGCGTACAGGCCGTTGCGGAGGACCGTCCAGTTCAGCGGGGAGCGGCGCAGTCTGCGTTCGGTCCAGCGGTGGGCGAGGGCGTACGTGAGGTGGTCGCCGTCGCCGCTGAGGCTGGTGTAGACGAGGTGGCCGACGCCCGCCTTCTCGGCGGCGGAGATCACGGCCTCGTGGCGGGCGGCGACGACGTCGTCCTCGGCGGCACCGGCCGAGATGACGAGCAGGGTGTCGACGCCGGTGAAGTCCAGAGACGACGGGTCGTCGAAGTCGACGCGGCGCTGTCCGGGGGCCGGGGCGCGGGTGCCGACGACGACGTCGTCGCGGTCGGCGAGGCGGGCGGCGACGAGCTTGCCGAGTGCGCCGGTGGCGCCGGTGATCATGAGCATGGGAATGTCCCCCGTCGTTCTGGTTTCCTGGAGAGCGGTCGGCGGTGCTCGCCGGGCCCGGGAAACATCGTGGTCGGCGGCGGACGATCACGTAAGGAGGCACTTCGATGTCAGCAGGGCACACGGCGGTAACCACTTCCGGCGCGCTCGCGGACAAGCCGGTGATCAGCTGCGAGACGCCGCAGGACGAGTGCGGGGTCCGGGACGTCCTGGACCGGCTCGGCGACAAGTGGTCGGTCTACGTGGTGGTCGAACTCGCCTCCGGAGTCCTGCGGTTCAAGGAGCTCCAGCGCCGCATCCACGGCGGCATCTCGCAGCGCATGCTGACCCTGACGGTGCGCCGTCTGGAGCGCGACGGCCTGGTCAAGCGCACCGTGCACCCCACGATCCCGCCGCAGGTGGAGTACGAGCTGACGGAGATGGGCCACAGCCTCACCCACCTCGTGAAGTCCCTCGCGGACTGGTCGATCGCCCACCGCCCGGCGATCGCCAAGGCGCGGGAGAAGTACGACGCGCGGTCCGCGGCCGACGCCTAGCCGTCCCCGGCGGGGCCCCGCTCCGCTTCTTCCTCCGCCGCCGGTGGCAGCACCCGGCACAGTGCCTCGATCGCCGCCGCGTACCCGTGCTCGGGCGGTGTCGCGTACCCGACCACCAGGCCGTCCGGCGCGTGCGTGGCCGCCTCCGGGTGCCGGTAGCCCGACAGGCCCTCCAGGGCGACGCCCTGCCACGCGGCGGCCTTCACGGCGGACGCCTCCGTGCCGGGCGGCAGCCGCAGCACGGCGTGCAGGCCTGCCGCGATGCCGGTGACGGAGATGTGCGGGGCGTGTTCGGCGAGGGTGGTGACGAGGTGGTCGCGGCGGCGCCGGTAGCGCTGGCGCATGCGGCGGACGTGCCGGTCGTAGTGGCCGGAGTCGATGAGGTCGGCGAGGGTGAGCTGGTCCAGGACGCTCACCCAGGCCTCCCGCTCGCCCTTGGCGGCGACGACCGCGCCGACCAGGTGTTCCGGAAGAACCATCCAGCCGATCCGCACGGCCGGCGACAGGCTCTTGCTCACCGACCCGACGTACACGACGTGTTCGGGGTCGAGGCCCTGGACGGCGCCGACGGGCTCCCGGTCGTAGCGGAACTCGCCGTCGTAGTCGTCCTCCAGGATCAGCCCGCCGTGCGTGCGGGCCCAGTCGACGACGGCGCCGCGGCGCGCGGGGTGCAGCGGCCCGCCGGTGGGGAACTGGTGCGCGGGCGTGAGCAGCACCGCCCGCACGGGCCCCGGCACGTCCGCCAACTCCTCGACGCGGGCGCCGTGTTCGTCCAGCCCCAGGGGCAACGTCCGTACCCGCGCCGCGTCCAGGATCGAGCGGTGGAAGCCGAGCCCGTACGCCTCCACGGCAACGGGGTCTCCTCTGTTCGAGCGGAGCCGAGAACGTGGGGAAGGCCCGCTCAGCGCCCCGCCGCCCGCGCCGCCACCGGGACCGGCGAACAGCAGCCGCAGGGCGTGTGCGAAACCGGAGCACACCACGATCCGGTCAGGATCTGTCCTGGTCCCGCGCACCCGCGCCAGGTACGAGGCGAGCGCCCGGCGCAGCTCGATCCGGCCCTGCGGATCACCGGGCCCGAAGGCCTCGTTGGGCGCGGCGGTCAGCGCGCGGCGGGCGGCGGCGAGCCAGGCGGCGCGGGGGAAGGAACCGGCGTCCGGCTGGCCCTGGACGAGGTTGTGCGCGGGCTTCGCGGGGACGTTCGGCGAGCGCTTGGGCACGCGGACGCGGGGCGGGGGCGCGGTCCTGCCCCGCGCTCCCGGCTCCGCTCGAACAGGGGAGACCCCCAGTGCGACGCGGGTGCCCGAGCCCTGCCGGGCGGTCAGCCAGCCCTCGGCGACGAGTTCGGCGTAGGCGTCGGCGACGGTGTTGCGGGCGACGCCGAGGTCGGCGGCCAGGGAGCGGTACGGGGGCAGGCGGGTGCCGGGGGCGAGGCGTCCGTCCTGCACGGCGGCGCGCAGGGCGCGGATGAGCGCGGCTCTGCGACTGCCGCCGCCGGACAGCTCCAGGTGCAGGTCCCTGCCGACGCTCTCCGCCGAATTGACCCAGGATTCCGCCATGGAAATGCACCCTACCCGTGGTCTTTGACCGCCGTAGATTCATGGTCATGACGAACAGCACGACGCACACCGTGTCCCACGAGCCCGTTGCCCGCATCGACTTCGCCAAGACCGCCCCGAAGGTCTTCAAGGCCGTCATCGGCCTGGACGCCGCCGCCCGCGCCGGACTCGACCCGGCCCTGGTGGAACTGATCCAGATCCGTGCCTCGATCCTCAACGGCTGCGCGTACTGCCTGCACATGCACACCAACGACGCGCGCAAGGCGGGCGAGAGCGAGGACCGGCTGCACCTGGTCGCCGTCTGGCGCGAGGCCAGGAACTTCTACACCGCCAAGGAGCAGGCCGCTCTCGCCCTGACGGACGCGGTCACCCTCGTCGCCGACGCCGGTGTTCCGGACGCCGCGTACGCCGAGGCGGCGGCGCACTTCGACGAGGCCGAGCTGGCCCAGGTGATCGCCCTGATCCTCGCGATCAACACGTGGAACCGGATCGCCCTCAGCACGGCGAAGGTGGCCGGTACGGACGAGCGCGAGGGCTGAGCGCCCTCGGCGCTCCTGCCCTCGCTACCGGCCCCGGCTGTCTGCTGCCCGCCGAGGGCTGATGTGCGGGCATCGGCCTGCGGCCTCGTCCTCAAACGCCGGACGGGCTGAAATCGCCACCGCCGCCGGACGGGCTGAAGCAGCCCACCGCGCCGCGGGCCCCATCGCGTACGAAGCCCCCAGGATCACCCCGCCAAGGAGCAGCCACCCCGGCGCCCCCCACTCCACCAGGAGCGTGGCGAGGACCAGGGGGCCGAGGGTGCGGGCGACGGTGACGCCGGTGCCGAAGAAGCCCTGGTACTCGCCGATCCGGCCGGCGGGGGCCAGGTCGAAGCCGAGCTGCTAGGAACCGGCGGACTGCAGCATCTCGGCGGCGAGCAGCACCACGGACGCGGCGACGAGCACCGCGGCGGCCGTCCACGCCCCGCCCGCGGCGGCCGACAGGGCGAACACCGCGCACGCGGCCAGCATCAGCACGCCGGACCTGCGCACGGCCCGCACCGCCGTCGGGATCCCGGAGACCGACCGTGCCGTACGCACCTGGAAGGCCATGACACCGACGGTGTTGAGGACGAACAGCGCCGAGACGAGCCACGCGGGGGCGTCCGTGCGCTCGGTGAGCCACAGCGGGATGCCGAGGCTGAGCAGCGGCATCCGCATCAGGAGCACGGTGTTGAGGAGGGTGACCAGCGCGTACGGCCGGTCCCTGAGCACCGCGAGCCGCTCGCCCGCCACCGCCGCCCTCGGCGCCACGGCGGGCAGCCGCCACAGCACCGCGGCGCACACCACGAACCCGGCGGCGTCCAGCGCGAACACCGAGAGGTACGCGGCCTCGCTGCCCTGGTGCAGCGCGATGCCGCCGAGCCCGGCACCCACGGCGAGCCCCGCGTTCAGCGTGGACTGGAGGTGGGCCAGCAGCCCGGTGCGCTCCTCCTTGGCGACGAGCCCGGCCAGCAGCGCCTGACGTGCCGCGGAGAGGCCCGACTGGGCGGTGGCGTACACGAGGGCGGCGGCCACGAACGGCACGAAGTCGCGGACGACGAGGAAGGACGCGACGGCGGCGCCGGTCGCGAGGGCCAGGAGCACGGCCGTGCCGCGCGGCCCGCGCCGGTCGGCGAGCCGCCCGAGCGGCACCCCCACGACGGACCCGACGGCCCACGCGAGCGTCAGCCCGAGCCCGATCCGCGCCGGGGCGAGCCCGACGACGTGCGTGAAGTAGAGGGCGGACGTGACGTAGTACGCGCCGTCGCCCACGGAGTTGGCGAGTTGCGCGAGGGCTAGCTGCCGCGCGGGGCCGGGGGCCGGAAGGAGGCGGGATGTCGTCATGCCCCGAACATTAGGAAGCCAGTGGCCCCCTCAAGTGGTCCGCTTCCCGCATCCATTCATGGGCCAATTCGACGCTTCCCTGGCCGCCTCGACGCTTCCCCGGAGCAGCGAAAAGCGCCGGACGGGCTGGTCCAGCCCGTCCGGCGCTCGGGGGCGAGCGCGGCGCGCGATCTGCCGCGCCCACGCCCTGGGTCAGCTCTTCAGCTCGGCCATCCAGCGCTCGACCTCGTCCGACCGCCGGGGCAGCGCGGCGGACAGGTTCCGGTTGCCGTCCTCGGTGACGAGGATGTCGTCCTCGATGCGCACGCCGATGCCCCGGTACTCCTCGGGCACGGTCAGGTCGTCGGCCTGGAAGTACAGACCGGGCTCGACGGTCAGGCACATGCCCGGCTCCAGGGTGCCGTCCACATACGTCTCGGTGCGCGCGGCGGCGCAGTCGTGGACGTCCATGCCGAGCATGTGACCGGTGCCGTGCAGCGTCCAGCGGCGCTGGAGCCCCAGTTCGAGGACCCGCTCGACGGGACCCTCGACGAGCCCCCACTCGACCAGCTTCTCGGCGAGCACGCGCTGCGCGGCGTCGTGGAAGTCGCGGTACTTGGCGCCCGGCTTGACCGCCGCGATACCGGCCTCCTGGGCCTCGTACACGGCGTCGTAGATCTTCCGCTGGAGTTCCGTGTAGCGGCCGTTGATCGGCAGCGTGCGGGTGACGTCCGCGGTGTAGTACGTGTGCGTCTCCACGCCCGCGTCGAGCAGGAGCAGCTCGCCGGAGCGGACGGCGCCGTCGTTGCGCACCCAGTGCAGGGTGGTGGCGTGGGGGCCCGCGGCGCAGATGGAGCCGTAGCCGATGTCGTTGCCCTCGACGCGGGCGCGCAGGAAGAACGTGCCTTCGATGTAGCGCTCGGAGGTCGCCTCGGCCTTGTCGAGGACCTTCACGACGTCCTCGAAGCCGCGCACCGTGGAGTCCACGGCCTTCTGCAGCTCGCCGACCTCGAACTCGTCCTTGACGAGGCGGGCCTCGGAGAGGAAGACGCGCAGCTCCTCGTCGCGCTCGGCGGTGACCTTGTCGGTCAGGGCCGCCTCGATCCCGGCGTCGAAGCCGCGCACGACGCGGACGGGCCCGGTGGCCTCGCGCAGCGCGCCGGCCAGCTCGCGGACGTCGGAGGCGGGGATGCCGTACAGCTTCTCGGCCTCGGTCAGGGAGTGGCGGCGGCCGACCCACAGCTCGCCCTGGCCGTCGAGCCAGAACTCGCCGTTCTCGCGGTCGGAGCGCGGAAGGAGGTAGATCGTCGCGTCGTGCCCGCCGGCCCGGTTCGGCTCCATGACGAGGACGCCGTCCTCGGTCTGGTTGCCGGTGAGGTAGGCGTACTCGACGGAGGCGCGGAAGGCGTACTCCGTGTCGTTCGAGCGGGTCTTCAGGTTGCCCGCGGGGATCACGAGGCGCTCGCCGGGGAAGCGCGCGGAGAGCGCGGCGCGGCGGGCGGCGGTGTGCCCGGCCTGCTCGATCGGCTCCAGGTCGCGCAGCTCGGTGTCGGCCCAGCCCGACTTCATGTTCTCGGCGAGCTCGTCGGAGACACCGGGGTAGAGGCCGTTCTTGCGCTGCTTGATCGGCTCTTCTTCGGTCTCCACCAGCTCTTCCGGGGTCTCCGGGTTGAGGGCGTCCGACACGGTCTGCCTCCTGATTGACGGCTCTGTACGACTCTGGACCCCCTCCATCGTACGGTCGTACGGAAGGGGGCCCAGGGGCGGAAGACCTGTTACCGCGAAGGCTCACGGGCCGTGCGCGAGGCGTCACTCGAAGCGCGCCGCGAGCAGCACCACGTCCTCCTCGCTCGCCGCGGCGGACGCACTGTCCAGCCCCTCCGGCAGGACCGTGCGCAGCACGTGGTCGGCGATCTCCCCGGGGTCGTCGCGGGCCGCCTTCGGCACGCTCGCGGCGGCCGCGTGCAGCCGTGCGAAGGCCCGGTCCATGGCGTCGCCCGTGCGCTGAAGCAGCCCGTCCGTATAGAGAAGCAGCGTTTCTCCTGGCTCCGGGCGGATGTCCACGCTGGGCGCCTCCCAGCAGGCGAGCATGCCGAGCGGTGCCGAGAGGGACGTCTCCACGAACTCCGTGCGCCTCTCCCCGACGATCAGCGGCGGGCTGTGCCCGGCCCCGGCGAGGACGATCTTGCGCTGGGCGGGCTCGCAGAAGGCGAACAGCGCCGTCGCCGACCGCGCGGGTTCGGTGAGGCGGAGCAGCAGCTCCAGGTCGGAGAGGACGGCGACGGGGTCCTCGCCCTCCATCACCGCGTACGCCCGCAGGGAGGCCCGCAGCCGTCCCATCGCGGCGACCGCGCTCGGCCCGGACCCGGTGACGGAGCCGACGGCGAGGCCGAGCGCCGCGTCCGGCAGGGGCAGCGCGTCGAACCAGTCGCCGCCGCCGCGCGGCCCCGTGCTGTGCCGGGCCGCGAGCTGCACCCCGGCGACGCGGGGCAGCCGCGGGGGCAGCAGTTCCGCGCGCAGGGTCGCGGTCGTGGAGCGGGCGCGGTCGAGTTCCACCAGGCGCGCCAGGTGCTCGGTGGCGTACTGCAGGTAGCGGCCGGTGAGGTGCCGCTGCCGCTCGGCGGGCTCGGCGGGCTCGTCGTACAGCCAGACCACCGCGCCGACGCGGCCCGCCGAGTCGGTGAGCAGCGGCAGGGCGTAGCTCGCGGCGTACCCCAGGCGGACGGCGACCTCGCGGTGGCGGGGGTCGAGGGTCTCGTCGGCGAGGAGGTCCGGCTGCACGATCTCGGTGACGGGGGTCGCGGCGGGGGGTGCGGACTCCGCCGCGCCGGGGGTGGCTGCGGCGGTGGCGTCGAGGAGGCGCCCGAAGGAGGTGGCGGCGCGGGGCACCGTCTCCAGATGGCCGAGGTCGGCGCGGGCGAGGCCGAGGCCGACGGTGGTGGTGGGGCCGAGGCCGTCGGCGGGCTCCAGGACGACGAGGCCGCGGCGGGCGCCGACGAGGGCGGCTCCGGCGCGCAGGAGTTCGCCGAGTGCGCCGTCGAGTGCGGCCGTGCGGGACAGGCGTTCGTTGAGTTCGTGCAGCGTGGTGAGGTCGGAGACCCAGCCGGCCAGGCGGTCCTGGATCAGTGCTCCTGGGGCTCCCTGGACGCCGGAGGCGGCAGGGGCTCCCTGGGCGGACGGGGCAGTGTGGGCCGGTGGCGGAACAGTGGAATCGATTCCGGCCACTTTCGGGAGGTGCGGGGCGTTCATGGCTGACGGCTTTCCGGCCAGCGCGTATTGCTCAATAGCATCGCAAACCCCCTGTCATTCTGCGCCGCTAGCAATGTCTCCACATCTACACGCAGGGGAGAGGGGATGTCCAGCATTGTCCTGCAAGGATTCCTGGTGTCCAGTGGGACGGGAGTGAATTCCGGGAACTGTCAGCGATCTTGAGAACTTGTCTGAAAACTGTTGCAGGGAACGGCATATTGCGGTCGACTGACATTGTTCGAAGGAGCGTCACAGCGGTCGCGATGGGTACGTACTCGGTGATGGTCAGGGGCAGTTGCGGGACGCCCGGAACCTGGCGGCGGACCCGAGCGTCCTAACCCACGGCGGCCGTACCCCATCCTCCCGCGGCACGGGCGGCAAGAATTACGCGGGACGGCAAACGCCAGGCGCCGCCACCCCTCGCCACGTCAACGCTCGGCCCATAGGGGAGCCCCATGCCGCAGGCTGGGGTGTGATGCGCCAGCTTGTACGCACCTGTACGCACTTGCATGCACCTAGTACGCGCACCTCGTACGCACGTCGATAGTGATCCACACATGGTGTGATGTGGCCCGAAGTGTCCCTCTGCGTGTAACGGAAAGGAACGAGCGCTCATGCGCGAGATCCTCGGAAGGCGACGCAGGCTCCTGTCCTGGCGAATCGGTAGGAAGTCTGACCAGAGTCCCGCTCTGCTCGGCGCGGCCATCACCTTCGCGACCGTGTGGCGCTGGCCCGTGCTGCCCGGCGTCGGCATCGACAGCCAGGTCAGGCGTGGTATCGACACCGAAGGCGACCGGCGCTGCGCCTGCCCCGACCCCGAGTGCGGATTCCCCGGCGCCCATCCGCTCGACCCCGGACTGCTCGCCGCGACGACCGACGAGCGCATGGTGCGCTGGTGGTGGACCAACCGCCCCGGCGCACCGGTGCTCCTCGCCACCGGCGGCCGCGCCCCCTGCGCCGTGAGCCTGCCCGCCGCGGCCGGCGCGCGCGCCCTCGCCGCACTCGACGACGCGGGCATCAGGCTCGGCCCGGTCGTCTCCACCCCGGCCCGCGTCTTCATTCTCGTCGCGCCGTACTCGATGGAGCAGTTGGGCGCTCTTCTGTACGCCAAGGACTGGGTCCCGGGCTCACTGCGCTTCCACGGCGAGGGCGGGTACGTGGCGCTGCCGCCCTCGGAGACGGGCCAGGGCCAGGTCCGCTGGGAGCGCGCGCCCCTGCAGGGCTCGGCCGCGCCCTGGGTGCCCGACGTCGAGGCCGTCGTGGACGCGGTGGTCGACGCCCTCACTCGTACGGGTGTGAGCGCCCCCGAGTTGTAGGGCATTGGGCGCGCGGCGAACGCTCCGCGCGCCCGCCGTCGTTATCTTCGGGCCATGCACCCGCGCCCGGCTGTGAACCCCCGCCTGCTCGCGCTCCTGGGAGTCGTGGCCGTCGCGGTGCTCGTGCCGCTCGCCGGCGCCTCCGCGGGGCCCGTGCTCCATGACTCCGTACGTGACGACGCCGTACGCCATGACGCCGCACGCGACGACTCCGCACGCGACGACTCCGCACGCGACGACGCCGCACGCGACGACTCCGCACACCATGACGCCGCACACCATGACTCCGCACGGAGCGACGACGCCAAGCGTCCCGGGCTCCCGCCCTCGCCCCCGCCGTCCCGGCCCGCGGCCGCGCCACCGTCCCGGCCGCAGGACAAGCCCCGTGACGCCGTCGCTCCCGCGCGCCCCGCGCACGACGCCGCGCCCCCGCGGGAGACCACCGCCCGGTGCGGCCCCGAACTGTCCTCGCCGCACGGCGTGGAGGCCCAGACCTGCGTCCTGTCCCAGGCCGGCGACACCTGGGCGCGTACCTACTACCGCAACGCCACGGGCGAGGCGCTGAAGGCCGTTCTGAGTGTCATGGGGCCGAAGGGGCGCACCGTGCAGATGCACTGCGCGGTGGGCGCCGACGACGAGCCGGCGGTGTGCGAGACGCCCCGCGAGCGCACGGCGGGAACGGCGGCGCGGTACACGGCGGTGGCGGAGTTCGCCCGTGCGGGCGGAGCTGCGCTGCTGCTGCGCTCCGGCAGCAACTGAGCGGTGTCCCGGTGCAGTTGGGACGGTTGTCGGCCGCCGGACGGCCACCAGGTGTGCACCGGGCACAGAAACGCCCGGTTGCTGGCGACGGGGGATGCACCAGCAACCGGGCTACCTGAACGGTAACAAGAGATCGGCGCTTGGCAAATTCGATCTCAGTTATCCGGACAGGGATTTACCTGTGACCAAGGGGAGTTGTGACGGGAGTCACGCGTTCCGTTCCGACTGACTGGTGGGTCAGTGCGAACGGCTCGCGCGCCGCGGCCCGGGATCCCCGCGAGGTCAGCTGAGGGTGACCTGTCGGTTGGTGAGGCCGCCGCGCGCCCTGCGCTCTTCCGGAGTCAGCGGCTCCGTCGCCGCGAGCGCCGTCGCGAGGCGCGACGCGAACTCGGCGGCGGGCTGCTCGATGTCCGCGGCCCCCATGCCGCTCGGCAGGTCCCACACCGGCACCGTCAGACCGTGCGCGCGGAAGGAGCCGACCAAGGGGGTCCCCCCTGCTCGAGCGGAGTTGAGAGCTTGGGGGAGGGTGCCCTCGCCGAGGCTCGACGTGCCGGCCGCGTGCAGCCGCGCGAGCGCGTCGAGGAGCTGCTCCTCGGGGTGCGGCATGACCCAGCGCAGGTGGTTCTTCTCCGGCGTCTCGCACCAGTAGGCGGCGTCCACGCCGGAGAGCTTGACCGTCGGGATGGCGGCGGCGTTCGCCCGCTCCAGCGAAGCCGACACCTCCGGCGTGGCGTTCTCCGCGTCCGGCACCCAGAACTCGAAGCCGGGGTGCACGACCGGCTCGAAGGCGCTCTTCTCGTCGATGAGCTCCTGCAGGCGCGGGCCGTCCCCGGGCGCGCGGCGGCCGGGGACCGGCTGGCCGGGCTCGGTGACGAGGGCCCGCTGGAGGGTGTCGGCGAGGTCGCGGCTGATGTCGCCGGAGGAGGTGTCGTTCTGCAGGCCGAGCAGCACCGAGCCGTCGTCGCGGCGCAGCGCGGGCCAGGCCATCGGAAGCACGGTCGCCAGCGTCACGGAGGGCACGCCCTCGGGGAGGCCGTCCTTCAGGGTGAGTTCGACGGTCGCCGCGGGCACCAGCTCGCGCAGGGCCACCCAGTCGCACTCGCCGGGCAGGCCGTCGAAGGGGCGCTGCACCAGTTCGGTCACGGCGTGCGCGGCGGCCCGGCCGTGACAGGCCTTGTACCGGCGGCCCGAACCGCAGGGGCAGGGTTCCCGGGCGCCGACGACCGGGACCTCGCCGTCCTTGAGCTGCGGCTGCTTGCCCTTGCTGCCCTGGTTGCCCTTGGTCTGCGGGCGCTTCTTGGCCATCGTGGGTGTCTCCCGGTTACGGCTCGCTTGCGTACGGGCGCGAGCCTAGCCGTTCGCCGCCGGGGGCCTGGGGGACCGGGTGCGGCCCCGCTGTCCGCGGAGTCAGTCCGCTGCCGCGTCAGTCCACTCCCCGCGGTGTCAGTCCACGCCCCGCGGTGTCAGTCCACTGCTCACGGTGTCGGTGCCCTGTCCGCGGTGTCAGTCCACGTCGTCGAAGGGGTCCGTGATGCCGAGGTCGGATATCGCGGCCGCCGACGGCGCGGCGACGCGCGTAGCGAAGTCCTCGTGGCGGTGCCCGGACTGCACCAGGGCCCAGACGGTGACCTCGCCGCGGATGTCGTCGCGTACTCCCCATGCCTCGGCGAGGGCGGTGATGATGTTGAGCCCGCGGCCGCCGTGGGCCGTGACCGAAGGAGTGGCCGGGATCGGGCGGGTCGGACCGCCGCCGTCCGTCACTTCGACCGTGAGCCGACCGGTCTTCTCGACGCGCCACGCGGCGCGCACGTCTCCGTCGTCTCCGTCCCCGTTGAGCCCCTCGCCCAGCGGCCTGCCGTGTCGGCAGGCGTTGCTGAGGAGTTCGGAAAGGATCAGTACGGCGTCGTCGATGACCGACTCCGACACCCCGTGGCCGCGCAATTGATCGCGCATCCGGTGTCTGGCTTCGCCCACGCCCGCAGGACCATGGGGTACGGCCATGCTCGACGACGTGGGCACCTCCTGTGCCACCACAAACGCCACCCCCGAGACCTCCTTTGCCCCACGCCACGGTGTGAATGCCCCAATGGACTGGACCGGAAACCGGCCAACACCGCGATGGTGACGCACTCGACACGGTCGCATACGCACCGAACGCGCCGGTGCACTCCCCGTAATGGGCGTCAGGCGCGGCCGAGTTGGGACAGCACCTGCTTCGGGCGGTTGGTGATGATCGCGTCCACGCCGAGCCGGGCGCACAGCTCGACGTCGGCGGGCTCGTTCACGGTCCACACGTGCACCTGGTGCCCGGCCCGCTTGAGCTTGGCGACGTACCCGGGGTGGTTGCGTACGATCCGGATCCCCGGGCCCGCGATCCGCACGCCCTGCGGGAGGCGGCCGTCGCGGTGGCGGGGCGAGACGAACTGCATCAGAAAGACGGTGGGCAGCGTCGGGGACGCGGCCCGCACGCGGTGCAGCGAACGCGCCGAGAAACTCATGACGCGGACGGGCGAGGGGCCGTCGGCGGGCGGCGCGTCCAGACCGAAGCGCTTCAGCAGGTGCAGCAGCCGCTCCTCGACCTGGCCCGCCCAGCGGGTGGGGTGCTTGGTCTCGATGGCGAGCTGGACCCGGCGCCCGGAGGCATTGTTTTCAGCCACGAGCTCAAGGAGCCGTTCCAGGGTGAGGACAGAGGTGTCGCTGGGGTCGGCGGGGTCCTTCCCCTCGTCCCAGTCGGGGCCCTCGGTGTCTTCGGGGTCACCGGGGTCTCCGGGGCCGCCGCGGCTCTTCCAGGAGCCGAAGTCGAGGGCGGCGAGGTCGGCGAGCTCCAGGGCGGAGACGGCGCCGCGGCCGTTCGAGGTGCGGTTGACGCGGCGGTCGTGCACACAGACGAGATGGCCGTCCGCGGTGAGCCGTACGTCGCACTCAAGGGCGTCGGCGCCGTCCTCGACCGCCTTCTTGTACGCGGCCAGGGTGTGCTCCGGGGCGTCCTCGGAGGCTCCGCGGTGGGCGACGACCTGGATGTGGGGCTGTCGTGCGTGGGTCACCGCGTCATCGTGCCATCGCTGACCGGTTGCGCCTTCCGTATGGGTGGGTTTCGCCCGCCGTGAACGCACAGCATCGGCTTATGGTGCCCTGACAGCCCATGGGAAAAGCTGACTGAAGACAAAACTGAACCGAAACGCAAAACTGAACCGAAACGATCGTCTGCTGCTCTCAGGCCGTGACCGAGTACGACAGCGTGGACCGAGGAGAAGAAGCTGTGAGCACCGAGAACGAGGGCACTGAGGTACCCCCGGCCCCGTCCGCACCCCCCGTGCCGGTGGATACTCCCGCTGCTTCCGCCCCCGACGCCCCGGCGCCGAAGCCACCGGCGGACGAGCCCGCCGCGTCCGCGACCACCCCGGCGGACGCTCCCGACGCGAGCACGCCGCCCGCGTCGGCTCCGGCTCCCGCCCCGGCCCCGAACATCCCCGATCCGTACGCCCACACGGCAGGGCACGCGGGCGGGGGCCAGCAGGGCGCCGGTCAGCAGGGCGCCGGCCAGCAGAGCGGCAGTCAGACGGGCGGCGGATACACCCAGGCGGGTCAGCCCGGCGCGGCGTACGGCCAACAGCCCGCCCACGCGCAGGCTCCGGCCCACGCCACGCCCGTCGCCTCGCCGTCCGGCGCGTGGCCGCCGCCCCCGGCCGTGCCGTCGTACGCACAGGACGGCGCCGGGTCCGGCGGTTCGGGCTGGGGCGCGTCGTGGACGGCGGAGCAGCCGGCCGCGCCGAAGCCGGGTGCCCGGCGCGGCGGTCTGGTCGCGGCGGTGCTCGCGGCGGCGCTGGTCGCGGGCGGTGTCGGCGGCGGCCTCGGCTTCTGGGCGGCGGACCGCAACGACGACAACAGCACGGACTCGACGACGGTCTCCGCGTCGGACAGCCCCGCCGACCTCAAGCGGGAGCCCGGCTCGGTGGCGGGCATCGCGAACAAGGCGCTGCCGAGCGTCGTCACCATCGAGGCCCAGAGCGGCAGCGGCGAGGGCGGCACGGGCACGGGCTTCGTGTACGACAAGCAGGGCCACATCCTCACCAACAACCACGTGGTGGCGTCCGCGGCCGAGGGCGGCAAGCTGTCGGCGACGTTCTCGAACGGCAAGAAGTTCGACGCCGAGGTCGTGGGCCGCGCCCAGGGCTACGACGTCGCGGTCATCAAGCTCAAGGACAAGCCCTCGGACCTCGCCCCGCTGCCGCTCGCCGACTCCGAGAAGGTGGCCGTCGGCGACTCCACGATCGCGATCGGCGCCCCCTTCGGCCTGTCGAACACGGTCACGACGGGCATCGTCAGCGCGAAGAACCGCCCGGTGACCTCCAGCGACGGCGGCAGCAGCAAGAGTTCGTACATGAGCGCGCTGCAGACCGACGCGTCCATCAACCCGGGCAACTCCGGCGGCCCGCTCCTGGACGCCCGCGGCGCGGTCATCGGCATCAACTCCGCGATCAAGCCCGCCGACAGCGGCGGCATGGGCGGCGGCCAGTCCGGCTCGATCGGCCTGGGCTTCGCGATCCCGGTGAACCAGGCGAAGAACGTGGCACAGCAGCTGATCAAGACGGGCGAGGCGACGTACCCCGTGATCGGCGCCTCGGTCTCCCTGGCGAACACCTCGGACGGCGCCGTCATCTCCGACCGTGCCGCCGGCGGCTCCGGCGCCGCGGTGGAGCCGGGCGGCCCGGCGGCCAAGGCGGGCCTCAAGTCCGGCGACGTCATCAAGAAGCTCGACGACACGGTCATCGACAGCGGCCCCACCCTCATCGGCCAGATCTGGACCCACCGCCCCGGCGACACCGTCAAGATCACCTACGAGCGCGACGGCAAGGAGCGCACCACCGACGTGGTCCTGGGCGCACGCAAGGGCGACAGCTGACCCGCTACTCTTGACCCCGCGCCCGCGGCCGATCACCGGCCGCCCGGCGCGGGGTGGGTTGCCCGAGCGGCCTAAGGGAACGGTCTTGAAAACCGTCGTGGCGCGAGTCACCGTGGGTTCAAATCCCACACCCACCGCAGGCAGGTCAGGGACCTAGCAGGTCAGAAGGGGTGCAGCTCTCCGGAGCGGCACCCCTTCCGCATGACCTTGTCTCACCCTGGCTCGCCCGTTTCCCACCCCTGACCAGTGCGTGCGGCCAACCTGCGGCCAGGTGTCAGGACGGCGGAACCCTAGCTCTCGAGCCGCTGCTGATTCACACAGAAATGCGGTCTATCGAAGCGTCCGGCTAGTAGCTACGTTTGGAACGTCTCCGTCTTCTTCGTAGGGGGAAGGACCGGCCTGCCTGGGCGGCGTGCCCATGTCGGCAGGCCGGTCCCTGCACCGAAAGGAGGGGAGACATGGCCGACGAACCGTCGACCAAGCGGGCGAAGATCTTTCGGGAACTTGCTTCACGTGTGGCGGTAGCTCTGAGCGTTCGCGCTCTATGGGCTGTCATTGTGGAGCTCGTTCGCGGCGACGATCTTTGACCGCACCCGGCGCGATGGGGTCTCCCCCTTCCCACGCGCCGGAACCATGAATGACTGGTGCGGTTTGCGCGGCCATCCACGAGTCTGTTGGTGACTATCCCGGTCCTTCGGCGTCGCTTTCGTGCTCGGCCAACCCTTGCTCGATCAGCGCGTTCATCTTCGCTTCCTCGCCGTCCAGCACCTTGGCGTAGTAGCGCTGGAGGACGGCGACGCTTTGCCCCGCCCGGCGGGCCGTCTCGGCGAGGCTCACCCCGGAGCGGAGCCAGAACGACACGCATGCATGCCGCAGGTCGTACGGAATCGCGGCCAGCGGAGAGGCCACCTGCGCGGCCGTGAGCGCCTTCCGGCGAGCTTCCTTCCATACGGCGCCGTACTCCTGAGACCGGACCGGCCCGCCGCGTACAGCGCTGAACAGTCGCCCCTCTGCCGTAGTGCCGCACGAGCCCAGGTGAGCACGCAGGATGTCGACCAGCACCGGCGGAATGGGCACCGGCCGGACCGCCCGGCGGGCCCGGTGCTTCAACTGCCGTTCCTCGTAGGGCTTGCCGTCGTCCGTCCACGCGGAACCCACCTGCGGCCGGGCACCGGCGAGCAGGAGACGCCCCCACCCCTCGGTGGGAAGGTCACACTGGTCGGCGCTGAGCATGGAGACTTCCTCAGGCCGCATGGCGGCATAGTAGATGCACGCGAAGTACGGGCGCCGTACGCGCGGATTGCTGCCCACTACGCGGAGCTGATCGCGTCCGGTGAGCTGCCGCCAGGGTCGCTTCTGCCGAGCATCAAGAACCTCTCCGAGGAGTGGAGCGTGAGCACCGCGACGGCTGAGAAGGCCCTGCGCAAGCTCCGCAACGAGGGCCTGGTCAGGGGCATTCACGGCATCGGAACGGAGGTTCTGGACCGGTCGGCCCCGATGTCTTCGGGATCTCAGCGCCAGGACCGGGGGCACCGCACCGGGTCGAGTTGGGGATCAGGTGAACGGTCTGACTCGCACCAGGCGGCGGTAGTCCCGGCACCTACGGATGTAGCTCAAGCCCTGGACATTGAGCCTGGCTCCGAAGTCATCCGCCGACGCCGCGTGTACAGGGACCGACACGGCATCGTGGCGCACAGCACCTCGTGGATCCCCATTCAGTACGGGAAGTTGATCCCCCAGTTGGCAAAGAGTGAGCGCTTGACCGGGGGAACGTCGCTCCAACTCATCGCCACGGCAACCAGCCGCCCGATCAGTCATCGGATCGACACGGCCTCTGCCCGTCTGCTGACAGCCGAGGACGCACAGCTTCTGGAGTTGGACCCCAGCAACCCGCCTGTAGAACCTTCAGTCGTGATGACAGCGAAGTTCGTCGACAGCGAGGGCAGCGTGGTGGAGTACGGCGTCGACCTTGGCGGCCCCGGCCGGACCTGGCGAACGGAGTCGGAGGTCTCCGAGTGACGGTCATGGATGACACGCTCATGAGCGTGCTTGAAGGTCGCCTAGACGCATTGCTCTCGGCTCGCCATAGCGGCCCACTCACACTCGAAGCCGAAGCGGAGACGGCCGCCATCTCTCGGACCTTGACGAAGCCGATGCCTACCCGTCCGCCACGCTGTGTCCTGATGGCAGGGCTCCCCGGCTCCGGTAAGACCACGCTCGCCCGTGTCCTAGCCGCTCGTGGGTTCATGCGCCTGTGTCCGGATGAGGAGATGTACCGCCGCCACGGTGTGTACGGGGTGGACTTCCCCGGGGCACCTTCCCCGCCCTTGAGCGGCCGGTCCTTGAGGATGTCGCGGTTGAACTGCGGAAGCAGCTTCTCGCAGGGCGCGATGTTGTGGTGGACCACGGCTTCTGGACCCCGTAAGACCGCGCCCGGTGGAGGACCATCGCGACCGACGCAGGTGCCTCTTCAGAGCTTGTCTATTTCGCAGCAAGCCATGACGAACTCTGGTCCCGAATCAGCCAACGCAACGAGTTCTATGCGCACGACCCCAATGCGATCTTTTTCTCTGAGAGCGACCTTCAGCGATACCGCACTCGCTTTGTGCCCCCAGGAGCTGACGAACCACACGTGACATACGACGGTGACCCTGCGGGTGTGTTCGCGGCCATCGACGCCGAGTAGGGCTTGTCGTTGGCCTACTCCAGCAACAATCCCTTGCCGTCCCCTGGACCAGCCCGCGTGTGCGGGGACCACTGCTGCGCCATCAACAAGTTGAACGTCGTCATGGGACCACCCCCGCATGCGCGGGGACCACAGCATGCCAGGGTGGCTAATCCGGTAAGCGGTGGGACCACCCCCGCACGCGCGGGGACCACGTCCCACTCGGCCTCGATCTCGGCCTGTGACAGGGACCACCCCCGCACGCGCGGGGACCACACTTCCTGTAAGACGCCATTTCGTTTGGTGTGATCTTGCGGCAGCCTGGGACGGTGACTTCTTCGCTTGTTGAGCGAATGGCTCCAGATGATCTGTGGGAGCTGTTCGAGCGGGTGGTGCCGCCGGCGCCGGAGCGTCCGCAGGGCGGCGGTCGCCGTCGGCATGGGGACCGGGAGGTGCTGGCCGCGATCATCTTCGTCGCCACCTCGGGCTGCACGTGGAACCAACTGCCGCCGGGCTTCGGCCCTTCGGGAGTGACCGCTTTCCGCCGGTTCACCGAGTGGTCCGAGGCGAGGGTGTGGGCCAAGCTCCATCGCCTTGTCCTCGATGAGCTCGGCTCCCGCGGTGAGCTGGACTGGTCGCGCTGTGCGATCGACTCAGTCAGCGTCCGCGCCCTCAAAGGGGCGGCTGACGGGACCGAATCCGACCGACCGCGGCAAGAGCGGATCGAAAATCCACCTGATCGTCGACCGTCACGGCCTGCCTCTCTCGCTCGGAATCTCCGCCGCCAACCTCCACGACAGCCAGGCCCTCATCCCGCTGGTCCGCGGTATCCCGCCCGTCCGCTCCCGCCGCGGCCCCAGGCGTCGGCGGCCCGCCAAGCTCCACGGCGACAAGGGGTACGACTACCCCCACCTGCGACGCTGGCTCTCTTTACGGCAGATCACCCACCGCATCGCACGCAAGGGCACTGAGTCTTCCCAGCGCCTGGGTCGGCACCGCTGGGTCGTGGAACGGACGGTGTCCTGGCTGTCGGGCTGCCGCCGACTCCACCGCCGATACGAACGCAAGCCCGAGCACTTCCTCGCCTTCACCGCCATCGCGGCAACCCTCATATGCCATCGCAGAATCGCCAAATGAAATGACGTCTAAGTTCCTGCCCCTGCGCACACTGGGACCACCCCCGCACGCGCGGGGACCACAGGAGCTGACCAGGCACGTTAGCTAGACCGACCCCGCTTTTTGCTCGCTTTGAGAGAAGCGGACATTTCATCCCCTTCTGCATCCCAGTAGCTGACGCATGAAGAGTATCCAGGCCGGATCCGGCCCGGGTGTGGCCAACCTGCGGCCAGGTCGCCCGCGTTCTGTGACTGTGGCATGCGGTCTCAGCAGGTCAAGGCCCATACTCGTCACGCCGAGTTGGCGGTCTTGGAAACCGTCGTGGCAGCGATGTCACCGTGGGTTCAAATCCCACACCCACCGCAGGCAGGTCAGCGTATGAGCTGGTCAGAAGGGGTGCCCCGATTCCGGGGCGCCCCCTCTTCATGACTTCACGGGCATCTCCTGAGTGCGCGACGTCCTGATCGAGCGAGGGCACCCGAACCATGGGTCGGTGCTGGTGGAGCAACTGGCCCATGCGTCGCGGGAAGACGCGCAGAGGGGGCCGTTGAAGAAGCAGACGGGGCCGTTGAGGAAGCGGCGCCGAGGCCGACCAGCCCGCAGCCGGAAGAGTCGCGAGGTGCCGGCACGACCGCAGCCAAGCGAGAGGTCAGGGCCAGTCAGGGGCGTCTTTCTGGCTCGACAGGTCCCCGTGGCCCTCTCCCCAGTGGTTGACCCAGCGCACTCGCCGCATGCGTAGCGGCCGTTCGGACCATCCACTTGCGTGCCGCACCGTCGACAGAAACGTTGTGGTGATCTCTGCCTCGGGGGGCGCGGTGTCCGCCACCGTGTCCGCCTCAGCTTCGTGCGGGCGCTGCTTCTTCATGCTGCGGAGCGCACTCAGAGGTCGGACCACACAGTGTGCAGTCCTTCAACTCGGTGGGAGGGCCTGTGTAGTGGTACCCCCACCGACGGCCGTCAGGTTGAGGTCGTTTCACGACGGCTGCCCTCCCTGGCCAAGGGGAAGCTCCGCCAACCAGGAGACGGGAACGCCTTGCAATGTGTATCCGTGGCCGTCGTCGGCGCGGCTGCCCCGCCGAGAATGCGCATCGCCTCAGAGGCAAGGCGAGTTGGACGTCGCCCTGTTTCAACCCCCCTGTCGTCAGTGTTGGTTCGGATTCCTGTCCCCTCTGTTTGATGAGAGGGAGGGGGAGAGGCATGGGAGGGGGGAATGATCACCCGGGATTGATGTGTGATGTTCACCTCAAGGCGTGCGCGCTTCTGTGGTCAACTTGCCCCCTATGTGTGCATATCAGTGGGGTGTTTTGACTGTTTCATCACGACTGCATGTTTACTGTCAAGGGGCCTTGAGCGTTCTTGACATGCGGTTTGTGTAAAACGCATGATCTCCCGGCGTCCGAATTCTGGCGCCTGCAATTCGAAACGGGAGAATGAAAATGCGTAAGGCTTGCACGGCAATCCTGACGGGACTGTTCAGCGTCACACTCTTTGTCGCGCTTCCTGGCAACCAGGGCGAAGCCCGCGCCATCACCTTCGACCCCAACGCGTGCCTTGATCTCTCCCAGGTGCAGGTGTGCAAGAAGGGCTACATCTACAAGAACGTGCCGATGACCGGGCCCGTGGCGCCCGGCAAGTGCCGTCCGTGGGTTTCGGTGAAGACCAAGAAGAAGTGCTGACGACACTGCTCCGCAGTTCGCGCGCGTGAGTGGCGGGCCATCATGTGATGGTCCGCCACTTTCTGTTCGTCTGGGGTGATGCGGGCGGGACGGGGGCGGAGGGCGGGGCGGTCGGCCTACCCGTGGCCCGTAAGCCGCGCCGCCGACGCGATCGTCGATGCCGCCTCGCGCGCGGTGAGGCCCACGCGGACAGCCGCGTCGGTGAGGGGTGCGGTGAGGGCCTCGCCGAAGCCGTTCTCGTACGCGCGGCACGCCGCCCAGAACAGGCGGGTGTTGCGCTGTCCTTCGTGCGCGGCGAGGACGAACTGGACCAGGCCCTGGCCCTGTTGGAGGTCCGGCGCACCCGCGTGCGCGGGCCGCGGTCGGCGTCGCGGTGTCGGCGTGAGCAGGCGCAGGAGCGCGGGCGGGCAGGTGGCCGGCGGGAGGTGGGCCGTGCCGGGGACCGCGCTGTAGACGCCGTGTTCGGTGCGGGAGCCCGGGCCGACCAGATAGCCGCCCGCGCCCCGGATGTCGATGCCGGGTGCCAGGCGGCCCGCCGAGTTCGGTACGACGGTGTCGGGCGGCCCGGCCAGCCAGATGTGACGGCCCCCGCTCGGCGTCGCCACGACCACGGTCTCCGGGATCGTGAACAGGTGCCGCAGCGCCAACTCGCGCAGTTCCGCCGGGGCGTCGACGCCGGACTTGGTGTCCAGGTCGATGCCGATCAGGTGGTACGGCGGCAGCCCGCAGGCGATTCCGTATCCGGAGGCCCAGGGCGCGGCGGCGAACAGCTCGCGGATGCGGTGCGGGTCGGTCGACGCGTCGTACACGCCGTGTCCCATGCGGCCGCACTCGCCGCGGCAGGGCGATGGCCGCGGAGGGGCGTCGCGGTGCTCCGGGGAAGCGTGGTGTCCCGGGGTGCCGTGGTGCCGCGCGTCGTCGTGGTGTCGCGCGTCGTCGTGGTGCCGCACGTCGTCATGGTGTCGCACGTCGTCGTGGTGCGGGGAGCGCAGCGCCGGGAGCTTGCTCCGCGACAGCGGGATGACGGCGAGGCCTCGCTCGGCGGCGGTCAGGGCGTGGGCCAGGGCCAGGGTGGCGGTGCGGCGGTCGGCCCGGACCGCGGTGGCGTCGGGCGCGGCGGTCCGGTGCGCCGCCGGGTGGGGCCCGGTGTGCGGATCAGGGTGGGGCTCGGCGTGCGGATCGGCCCGGTGGGGCTCCGCCGGGTGGCGGGGGGAGTGGTCGGCGTCGCGGTCTGCGGCATGGCGGTCGATGGGGGCCATGACTTCAGTTTCGTACAAACGTTCGATGAAGGGAAGGGGGGTGGCTGAGGGTGGCGCGCCGGGCAGGGGCGGCGCCCCTCTTTTCGGGCTCCTGCCGGAACGCTTCAGCCCGTGCGGCGCCTGGCCTCGGTCACCGGAACGGCGCTGAGCTGCGGCTTCAGGGGCGCAAAGCATGTTTATCGACTTGTCCTCACGCTTGCGGGGGAATCGGTCCTTCCGGGGTGGTTCGCCGGGGATTCGGTGGGCAACTCTGGTCTCGCGACGTCGTGCAGATGCAGGACCGGGGCGGTCGGCCAACCGCCTTGGAGCAAGCGTTACTTGAGACGTGTCCGGCTCCCGGCCGGTGCGAATCTCCCGTTCTGGAGGAATGACATGGCAAGCATCCGTACCGCCCGCGCCCTCGCTGCTGTCGCGGCCCTGCCCCTCGCCGCCGCGCTGTTCTCCGGTGTTGCGATGGCCGACAACGGCTCGTTCGCGGACGACGGATCCAACGCCGGTGTGGCCACGGTCAGCGGCAGCGGCGTCGGCGACGACAACAACGGCAACTCGTCCACGACGCAGCAGCAGGCGGTCGGCAACGGCGCCTCGAACCAGAGCAACACGGCTCAGGTGAACGGTTCCGCGTTCACGGAGATCAACCAGTCCAACGCGAACGTCGCCGTGAACTTCAGCGAACTGTGGTGACCTCGGGCCTCGTTGGGGAGTGATCCTCGGGGGCTGCTCCAAGGGGTGATGTGACAGTTGCGCGGCGGTGCCTCGGGCCCGCCGCGCAGCTGCGTTCGGCGTGCCGGGAGTCGCGGGGGCCTTGACGCCGGTTCTATTTCTGACGGACAGTCAGAAATCGTTCCGGGTACGTGGTGCCGTACGGGGTCCGTACGTGATCCGTACGTGACCCGTACGAGGCCGTACGAATCCCTGCGAAGCCGAACCAGGCCGTACGAGGCCGTACGAGAAGGAGAGGCCGCCCGCCGTGCACCTCGCCCCCACCGAACGCCAGCAGCGCCTGCGCGCCGAACTGCGCGCGTACTTCCGCGAGCTGATGCCGGACGGCCCGCCCGCGAGCGACGACAAGGCCGCACAGCGGCGGCTCCTGCGCCGCATCGGCGCGGACGGCCACCTCGGTCTCGGCTGGCCCGTCGCGTACGGAGGCCAGGGGCGCGGCGCCGACGAGCAGTTCGTGTTCTTCGACGAGGCGTACCGCGCGGGCGCGCCCGTGTCGATGGTCACGCTGAACACGGTCGGGCCGACGCTGATGAAGTACGGGACCGAGGAGCAGAAGGCCGCCCTGCTGCCCGGCATCCTGCGTGGGGAAACCGTCTTCGCGATCGGTTACAGCGAGCCGTCCGCGGGCACGGACCTGGCGGCGCTGCGGACGCGGGCCGTTCGAACGGAGGGCCCGCCCGACGAGTGGCTGATCCACGGCCAGAAGAGCTTCACCTCCAACGCCCAGAACGCCGACTGGATCTGGCTCGCCTGCCGCACCGACCCGGAGGCCCCCAAGCACCGGGGCATCTCGATCATCCTCGTGCCGACCGACGCGCCCGGGTTCTCCTGGACCCCGATCGAGACCGTCGGCGGCCAGACCACCACGGCGACGTACTACGACGGCGTGCGCGTGCCCGCAGGGAACCTCGTCGGTGAGGAGCACGGCGGCTGGAAGCTCATCACCAACCAGCTCAACCACGAGCGGATCGCGCTCGCGGCCATCGGCATGCAGGCCGAGGACTTCTACGCGGCGGCGCGCACGGCCGCGCAGTCACCTGATCCGGTGAGTGGTGAGCGCCGGATTGACGCTCCGTGGGTCCGTTTGAAACTGGCTGAGGCGCATGCGCGGCTCGCGGCTACGCGCCTGCTCAACTGGCGTTTGGTGGGGGATGTGGAGGCGGGCGGTCCGGCCCCTGGGGACGCGAGCGGCGTGAAGTTCGTGGGAACCGAATCGGCGGTCGAGGTGTACCGAATATGTCAGGAGATCGCGGGGGACGCGGGGCTCGTGCGGGCCGGTTCACCCGGATCCCTGGCACTGGGGACGGCCGGGGACGGGGAGCTGGAGCGGATGAACAGGGCGGCGCAGATCAACACCTTCGGGGGCGGGGTGAGCGAGGTGCAGCGGGAGATCGTGGCGACGATGCGGCTCGGGATGCGCAGGGGGCGGCGATGACGCGCGGGGCCGACGCGGGCGGGCCGGATGGGCCGGATGGGCCGGGCGGGCCGGGCGGGCACGAGCCGGACGAGCTGTACGAGAAGTTGAAGGCGTACGAGGGCCGGGCCGCCGCGGTCGCGGGGCACGGCAAGGACCCGGTGAACGAGCCGATGATCAGGCACTGGTGCGAGGCGATGGGAGACACCCACGCCGCGTACGCCGGCCCGGAGGCCGTGGCCCCGCCGACCATGCTCCAGGTGTGGACGATGGGCGGCCTCTCCGGACACAGCGGCCGCTCCGAGGCGTACGACGAGCTGTTCGCCCTGCTCGACGACGCCGGGTACGCCTCGGTGGTGGCGACGGACTGCGAGCAGGAGTATCTGCGTCCGCTGCGCCCCGGGGACGAGATCACCTTCGACGCGGTGATCGAGTCGATCTCGGAGCGCAAGACGACCAAGCTCGGTACGGGGTACTTCGTGACGACGCGGATGGACGTCCGCGCGGACGGCGAGCCGGCGGGGACGCACCGCTTCCGGATCCTGAAGTACGTGCCCGCGCGAAGGCGGGCGTCGAGTGCGGACGCGGCGGGATCGGCTGGGGCAGCGGGGCGGGAAGCAGTCGCCCCGGCGCGGAGCCGACGGCCCCGGCCCGTGATCAACAGGGACAACGCGGGTTTCTGGGAAGGCGTGTCCCGGCACCGGCTCCTGATCCAGCGCTGCGGCTCCTGCGCCCGCCTCCGCTTCCCCTGGCTGCCGGGCTGCAACGCCTGCGGCTCGCCCGAGTGGGACACGGTCGAGGCGAGCGGCGAGGGCACGGTCTATTCGTACGTGGTGATGCACCACCCGCCGTTCCCGGCCTTCACCGCGCCGGAACAGGCCACTGCCGGGACGGGGCCGTACGCGGTCGTGCTCGTGGAGCTGGCGGAAGGGGTCCGGATCATCAGCCAGGTGGTGGGGGTGGAGCACGAGCGGGTGCGGATCGGGATGCCGGTGCGGCTCGAGTTCCAACGGGTCGACGAGGAACTGGAACTGCCGCTGTTCCGGCCGCTCGCGCAGGTCGGCGATGCGCAGGTCGGCGATGCGCCGGACGGTGACTCGGGCGTGGTCCCGGCCGGGGCGGCCGTTCGCGGGCGAGAGGGCGTGCGCTGACATGGACTTCACGCCTACGCCGGAGCAGGCGGCCGCCCGGGACCTGGCCGCGCGGATCTTCGGGGATCTGTCCACACCGGAGCGGCTCGCGGCGGCGGGCACCGCGTCGGACGCCGAGCTGTGGAAGGCGCTGTGCGCGGCGGGCCTGCCGGGCGCGGTCGAGGAGGTCGGACTGCTCGGCCTCGTGCTGCTCCTGGAGGAGCAGGGTCGGACGACGGCGCAGGTGCCGTTCGCGGTGAGCTGTGTGTACGGACTGCTCGCGGTCTCGGCGCACGGTTCGACGGACCAGCGGGCGCGGTTGCTGCCGGGGCTGCGGGACGGGACGGAGGTGGCGACGGGGGCGTTCCCCGCGCGCGGCGGGGCCGGTCGGGTGCGGGCCGAGGACGGCAGGCTGACGGGGGCGGTGCCGTGGGTGCCGTGGCTGCGGGACGCGACGTTCGTGCTGGTGCCGGCGGGGGACCGGGGCTTGTGGCTGGTGCGGACGGCCGACGCGGGGTGCGAGCCGGTCGAGCTGACGGCGCCGTGGCGGGCGGGACGGCTGGTGCTGGACGGGGTGCGGGGAGAGCGGCTGGGCGACGGTGCGGGCTCCGGCCGGGGCGGGGGCGCGGCGGAGGTCGCGTACGACGACGTGCTCGCCTCCGCCCGGACGGCCTTCGCCGGGCTGCAGGCGGGGGTCTGCGCGGGTTCGCTGGCCCGCGCCGTGGCGTACACCAATGAGCGGGAGCAGTTCGGGCGCCCGCTCGCGGCGAAGCAGGCGGTCCAACTCCGTGCGGCAGAGGCGTACATGGACACGGAGGCGATCCGGGTCACCGCGTACGAGGCGGCGTGGCGCCGGGACGGGGCACTGGCGTACGGCACGCACGCGCTGACCGCCGCGTGGTGGGCGTCGGAGGCGGGCCGCCGCGTCGTGCACGCGGGCCAGCACCTGCACGGCGGCGTGGGCGCCGACGTGGAGTTCCCGGTGCACCGGCACTTCCTGTGGGGCCGCCAGCTGGACGCGTATCTGGGCTGTGGCGGCGAAGTCCTCGCCGAGCTGGGCGACTTGATCGCTACGGAGGAGTCCGCATGAGTACGGAGGAGTCAGGTGCGGGAGGGGGAGGCCGCATGAGCCCCGGGTCCGTCCCGCGCGCAGGGGACGCGCTGCCGCCCCTGGAGATCCCGGTCACCCGCACCCTGATCGTCGCCGGGGCCATCGCCTCGCGGGACTACCAGGACGTGCACCACGACGCGGAGCTGGCCAGGGCGAAGGGCTCCCCCGACATCTTCATGAACATCCTCACGACCAACGGCCTGGTGGGGAGGTACGTGACGGACTGCTTCGGCCCCGGAGCCGTGCTCAGGAAGGTGGCGATCAGGCTGGGGGCGCCCAACTACCCCGGGGACACGATGACGTTGACGGGGACGGTCGAGCGGGTCGAGCGGGCCGGGCGGGTCGAGCGGGTCGCGACGGGTACGCCGGGTGCCCCGGGTGCGCCCGGCGGAGGGGTGGCGGCGGTCACCGTCAGGGTCGTCGGCGCCAACAGCATCGGCAAGCACGTGACCGGCACCGCCACGGTGACGGTGCCCGCCGGACCACGGCGGACGGCGGGCGGACGGACCGGGGGTGACGCGTGAGCGTACGGAAGAAGGACAGCCTCGGCGGGCAGGCGGCGGTCGTCGGGATCGGGGCGACGGAGTTCTCCAAGGACTCCGGGCGCAGCGAGCTGAAGCTGGCCGTCGAGGCGGTGCGGTCCGCGCTCGACGACGCGGGCCTCGGCCCGGCCGACGTGGACGGCCTGGTGACGTTCACGATGGACACCAGCCCGGAGATCACGGTGGCGCAGGCGGCGGGGATGGGCGAGCTGTCCTTCTTCTCCCGCGTGCACTACGGCGGTGGCGCGGCCTGCGCGACCGTGCAGCAGGCGGCCCTCGCGGTGGCGAGCGGGGTGGCCGAAGTGGTCGTGTGCTACCGGGCGTTCAACGAACGCTCGGGCCGCCGCTTCGGCTCCGGGGTGCGGCACCGGGAGCCGTCGGCGGAGGGCGCGGCGCTCGGCTGGTCGCTGCCGTTCGGGCTGCTCACGCCCGCGTCGTGGGTGGCGATGGCGGCCCAGCGCTATCTGCACACGTACGGCCTGACGACGGAGGCCTTCGGCCAGGTGGCGGTCGTCGACCGGAAGTACGCGGCGACGAACCCCGCGGCGTACTTCCACGGCAGACCCATCACGCTCGCGGACCACGCAGCCTCGCGGTGGATCGTCGAGCCGCTGCGGCTCCTGGACTGCTGCCAGGAGACGGACGGCGGCCAGGCGATCGTCGTGACGAGCGCGGAGCGGGCCCGCGACCTGCCGCACCCGCCCGCCGTGATCGCCGCCGCGGCCCAGGGCGCGGGCCGCGCGCAGGAGCAGATGACGAGCTTCTACCGCGACGACCTCACGGGTCTGCCCGAAATGGGCGTGGTGGCACGGCAGTTGTGGCGCACGTCGGGGCTCGCGCCGGGGGATGTGGACGTGGGGATCCTGTACGACCACTTCACGCCGTTCGTGCTGATGCAGCTGGAGGAGTTCGGGTTCTGCGAGCCGGGAGAGGCGGCGGAGTTCGTGGCGAAGGAGCGGCTGCCCCTGAACACCCACGGCGGTCAGCTCGGCGAGGCGTATCTGCACGGGACGAACGGCGTGGCCGAGGCCGTCCGGCAGATCCGCGGCACGGCGGTGAACCAGATACCCGGCGCCGCGCGGGCCCTCGTCACGGCGGGCACCGGCGTCCCCACATCGGGGTTGATTCTGACGGCGGACGGCTGAACGCGGCGCGTGTCCCGCGCTCGGCGGCGGACCCTGCCCGTTCACTCGCTGCATGCGCCATCGAAAGAAGCTCCTGGGAATCGTGCTGGGCCTGGCCCTGGCCACACTGGCCATGGACACGGAGGCGGGCTCGGCCGCGTCGACGACGACCACGATCACGCCGCCGGGCGGGCCGCCGCCGGGCCCCGACCCCGGCTTCGCGCGCGCCGCCTCCGCGGGCCGCGCCGGCGGCCTCTTCTACGGCCGTGCCTTCGACACCTGCCAGGCGCCGTCCGCCGACACCATGCGCCGCTGGCTGGCATCGGACTACGGAGCGGTCGGGGTGTACTTCGGCGGCCGCGGCCGGGCCTGCCCGAACCAGCGGCACCTGAGCCGGGACTGGCTGCGCTCGGTCGACGAGATGGGCTGGGGGGTGCTGCCGCTGTACGTCGGGTCGCAGTCGCCGTGCGTCGTGGCTCAGAACAAGCAGCATGTCCGCATCGAGGGCAGCCCCGCGCGGCAGGGCGCCCGGGAGGGCGGGGACGCGGTCGACAAGGCCCAGGCCCTCGGCATCGCGCCGGAGAGCCCGCTGTACCTGGACATGGAGTCGTACCGCCACAACGATCGCGCCTGCGCACGCGACACCCTCGCGTTCGTCCGCGCCTGGAACCGCGAAGTGCGCAGCCAGGGCTACGTGCCGGGCTTCTACAGCAGCGCGAACTCCGGCGTACGGCACATGGACGAGGCCCGTCGGCAGGGAGTCGACGACCTGCCGGAGGTGATGTGGTTCGCGCGCTGGAACATCCGGCCCGATCTGTACGGCGAGCCCGCGCTCGGGCAGGACGCCTGGCAGCCCAACCGGCGGATCCACCAGTACGCGGGCAACGTCACCGAGCGGCACGGGGGACGCACGATCACCATTGACCGCAACCTCGTGGACGCCCCGGTGGCCACACTGGGCTAGACCTGCCCCGTCGGACCGTGGTCCCGGGGGTTCCTCCGGGACCACGGTCCCACCCGGACCACGGTCCCACCCGGACCACCGTGACGGACCCGTGCCCGCCCGGTCTCGCCCGGCCTCGCCCGCCGTGCGCCCGCCGACCGCCGGGCGCGTACGCCCCCGGACCCCGACCCCCGCCGCCAGCCGCTTTCGTACACCTCAGGGTTGAACCCGCAGGGGTCGGCTCCCTCTCCTCCACCTTCAGGAGGTGGGGCTGGCTCCCCTCGTACAACCTGAGGCGGACAAGCCTTCGGGACCTGCGGCCGATCCGCTGATGTAGGGGTCGCTTCTAGCGTGGAGCCATGACCGCATCCATGGTGTCCGTGTGCACCAGCGCATCGAAGGCCGCGACGCGGACCACGAGTCCTTCCGCCTACCCGTCGTTCGCCTCCTACGTCCGCGCCCGCCAGCTTGTGCTGCTGCGCACCGCCCGGTCGCTGACGGCGAACCCGAGCGATGCCGAGGACCTGCTGCAGACGGCACTGACCAAGACGTATGTGGCCTGGGACCGGATCGAGGACCACCGGGCGCTGGACGGCTATGTGCGCCGGGCGCTCCTGAACACCCGCACGTCGCAGTGGCGCAAGCGCAAAGTCGACGAGTTCGCCTGCGACGAGCTGCCCGAACCCGAGACCGTGCCGGCCGGTGACCCGGCCGAGCAGCAGGCGCTGCACGACGCGATGTGGCGCGCGATCATGAAGCTGCCCGCGCGGCAGCGGGCGATGGTCGTCCTGCGGTACTACGAGGACCTGAGCGAGGCCCAGACGGCCGAGGTGCTCGGGGTCTCCATCGGCACGGTGAAGAGCGCGGTGTCGCGTGCGCTCGGCAAGCTCCGTGAGGACCCGGAGCTGACGCCGGTCCGCTGAACGCCGGTTTCCGCCGCGCGTCCGGCTCTCCCGCGCGTCCGGCTCTCCCGCGCGTCCGGCTCTCCCGCGCCTCCGGTCCCCCGCGCCTCCGGTCCCCCGCGCCTCCGGTCCCCCGCGCGTCCGGTTCCCCCGGGTGTCGGCCCGCCGAGTGTGTGCTCCGCCGGGCACCGCTCCGCGCCTCCGGCCCGGGTTCGACGGGGTCATGCCACGTCGTCCGCTCCGTCGCGGTCATTTTCCCTTCAGGTGCTCCCGCGGTAGTGACATACCGTGCGGTATGCGGCAAGAATCTGGGGCTACTAGCAGGTAAAGCGCCGGGACCACCCGGTCGCCTGTGCCGCCCACCAGGAGGACGCCGTGCTGAGCACCATGCAGGACGTACCGCTGACTGTGACCCGCATCCTCAACCACGGGACGACCGTGCACGGGGATTCGCAGGTCGTCACGTGGACCGGTGACGGTGCTCCGCAGCGCCGGGCCTTCCGGGACATCGGCGCCAGAGCCGCCCAGCTCGCCCACGCCCTCCACGACGACCTCGGCATTCGCGAGGGCGACGCGACGGGGACGTTCATGTGGAACAACGCCGAGCACGTCGAGGCGTACTTCGCCGTCCCCTGCATGGGCGCCGTCCTGCACACCCTCAACCTGCGGCTGCCCGCCGACCAACTGACCTGGATCGTCGGCCACGCAGCCGACCGCGTGATCATCGTCAACGGCTCGCTGCTCGGCCTGATCGCACCGCTCCTCGACCGCCTGCCGACCGTCGAGCACCTGGTCGTCTCCGGTCCCGGTGACCTCTCCCTCCTCGACGGCGCCCGCGTCCGCGTCCACGACTACGAGGAACTCATCGCGGGCAAGCCCACCACCTACGACTGGCCCGAGCTCGACGAACGCCGTGCCGCCGCCATGTGCTACACCTCCGGCACCACCGGCGACCCCAAGGGCGTCGTCTACTCCCACCGCTCCATCTACCTGCACTCCATGCAGGTGAACATGACCCAGTCCATGGGCCTCACCGACGCCGACCTCAGCCTCGTCGTCGTACCGCAGTTCCACGTCAACGCCTGGGGACTGCCGCACGCCACCTTCATGACCGGCGTCAGCATGCTGATGCCGGACCGCTTCCTGCAGCCCGCGCCGCTCGCGGAGATGATCGAGTCCGAGCGGCCCACACACGCCGCCGCCGTCCCCACCATCTGGCAGGGCCTGCTCGCCGAACTCACCGCCAAGCCCCGCGACGTCAGCTCCCTGGGTCAGGTGACCATCGGCGGCTCGGCCTGTCCGCCCTCCCTGATGGAGGCCTTCGACCGCCTCGGCATGCGCGTCTGCCACGCCTGGGGCATGACCGAGACCTCGCCGCTCGGCACGGTCGCGCGTCCGCCCGCGCATGTCATCGGCACCGCCGAGGAGTTCGCCTACCGCCTCACCCAGGGCCGCTTCCCCGCCGGTGTCGAGGGCCGCCTGGTCGGCCCCGACGGCACCCACCTGCCGTGGGACGGCGAGTCCGCGGGCGAGCTCGAGGTGCGCGGCCCCTGGATCGCCGGTTCCTACTACGGCGGCGTGGGCGGCGAGGCACTCAAGCCCGAGGACAAGTTCAGCCCCGACGGCTGGCTGAAGACCGGCGACGTCGGTGTCATCAGCGCCGACGGCTTCCTGACCCTCACCGACCGCGCGAAGGACGTCATCAAGTCCGGCGGCGAGTGGATCTCGTCCGTCGAGCTGGAGAACGCGCTGATGTCCCACCCGGACGTCGCCGAGGCCGCCGTCGTCGCCGTCCCCGACACCAAGTGGGGCGAACGCCCGCTCGCCACCGTCGTCCTCAAGGAGGACGCCACCGCCGACTACGCCGCCCTGCGCGATTTCCTCGCCACCCGCGTCGCCAAGTGGCAGCTCCCGGAGCGCTGGGCGATCGTCCCTGCCGTCCCCAAGACCAGCGTCGGCAAGTTCGACAAGAAGGTGCTGCGCAGGCAGTACGCGGCGGGCGAGCTGGATGTGACCCAGCTCTGAAGCTCGGCTGCCGTACGGCACCGGCTGCCCCGCGGGCGTGGCTCGCGGGGCACCGTCCCCTCCGTCCAGGTTGTCCAGCCTGTCCAACGCCGTTGCCCTGCGCACCACTCAGCCCCGCAGTGACTGCTTAGCCTCGCAGTGACTGCTCAGCTCCGTGCCCGCTGCTCAGTTCCGCAGCCGCAGCGTCGCTCATCGTCGTGTCCGCAAGGACGTCACCCCCCACGCCACGGCCAGGCAGCCCGCCGCCACCGCGCACACCCCGTCCCAGCCCCAGTGTGTGAACGCCGTGCCCGCGAGGGCCGAGGCCGTCGCTCCGCCCGCGAAACCCGCCACCACATAGGCGGTGTTGGCGACCGCCGGGGTGGAGGTGGTGGTCAGGGCCAGGGTCTGGTTGGCGATGTGGCTCGCGACGAGCGCCGCGTGGACGGCGACCGCCGCCGCGCACAGGGCCCACAGCCGCTCCCCGCCCAGCCAGAACAGCGGCACCGACACCGCCGCGAGCGTGTAGGCCGACGCCACCACCCTGGCCACGCCGAACCGGTCCACGAGGCCGCCCGCGACCGGCGCCACGAGGCTCGCCGCCAGGCCGAAGAGCCCGAACAGGCCGGCCGCGCCCGTCGTCATGCCGTACCCGCCGTTCCCCTCGCCGGTGAGCAGCAGCGCGAGGGAGGTCCACAGCGCGCTCCACGCTCCGTACATCCCGCCCTGGCGTATGCAGGCCCGGCGCAGCTCCGGTGACATCCGCACGACACCGGGGAGTTGGGCGAGGCCCGCGAACAGCGGGCCGGTGCGGCGGTGCCCTTCCTTGGGCAGGGCGGCCGCGGAGGCCAGGCCGAGCACCGCAGTGAGCACGGCCGCGCCGACGAAGACGGCACGCCAGCCGAAGGCCTGCCCCGCGAGCGCGCCGAGCACCCGGGCGGCGACCACGCCGGTGAAGAGCCCGGCTATGAGGGCCGCGACATGGCTGGCCCGGCGGTGCGCCGGTGCCCGCGCGGCGACGAGCGGCACGAGCAGCTGCGGAACGACCGTCGCGGCGGAGGCGACCAGGACGGCGGCGGCGAGCACGGTCGCGCCCGAGGCCGTCGCGCCGACGGCCAGCGCGGCGGCGGTGGCCAGGGACAGCGCCGCGACCAGCCGTCGGCGGTTCACACGGTCGCCGAGCGGGGCGAAGAACAGCAGCCCGGCCGCGTACCCGAACTGGGCCACCGAGGCGATCCACGCGACGCCCGACGGTGTGGAGCCGAAGTCCCGGGCCATGAGGGGGAGCAGCGGGGCGGCGACGTAGATGTTCGCTGCCGTGACCGCCGTGCAGACGGCTATGAGGACGAGGAAGAGGCCCGGTGGGAGCCCGCGGGGGTCCGCCCGGTCCGCGGCTACTGCCACCGGCGTGCCCGCGGGCGCGTCCGTCCGGACGGGAGATGGCGTGCGTGAGGTCATGGGTGGCAGGGCTCCTCTTGCTCCTTCTACGTACCGCGGCGGCACTCTCGTGCGACCGACGGCGCTCTCGTACGACCGACGGCGGGCGCTTCCGTACGACCCACGGCGCTTCCGTACGACCGTCGGCACTCGTCCCGCAGTTAACAACCAACTGGTTGGTTGTTAAAGTCTGCGCCCGCTCCCTGGCGCCTGTCAAGCAACCAAACAGTTGGTTAGAAGCGGAATTCGCTTACGCTGTTCCCATGGGAGTGAGAGACCCCGAGGCCACCAAGGCCCGGATCTTCGACGCGGCAGTCGCGGAGTTCGCCAGGTTCGGCATCGCGGGCGCCCGCATCGACCGCATCGCGAGCGAGGCGAAGGCCAACAAGCAGCTCATCTACGCCTATTACGGCAACAAGGCGGAGCTGTTCGCGCAGGTCCTCGAGAGGAAGATGGTCGATCTGGCGGTCAGCGTCCCCATCGACGCCGACGACATCGACGGCTGGATGGACCGGTTGATCGACTACCACGCCACCCATCCCGAGGTGCTGCGCCTGCTCTTCTGGGAAGGCATCGAGTACGGCAGCACGGAGGAGTTGCCGCACGAGTACGAACGCCAGGCGCACTACGACCGCAAGGTCGCCGCCTTCGAGGAGGCCCAGGCGCGCGGCGTCATCACGGCCGCGATCCCCGCCCCCGACCTGCTGTTCATGCTGGTCGCACTGGCCGGGTGGGCCTCCGCGGTGCCGCAGATGCGGCGGGTCCTTGTGGGCGGCGAGGAGGAGGACCGCGCACGCCTGCGCGCCTCGGTCCGCGCCGCCGCCCGCCGTCTCACGGCGCCGGGCGACTAGGTGTATTGACCCGGAGGGTCGTTGACGCGGGGCGAGCAGCCCCTGGCCGGTCCCGGGGCCAGGGGCAGTCCGATTCCGGAGCCGAGGTCAGTCCGCCCCGGAGCCCGGGTCGGTCCGCCTCTCCCCCCGGAGCCGGCTCTGGTCCACTTGGTGTGGTCGCGTACGCAGCGCGACTGTCGATCTTTTCGTGATGGTGGCTGAGGTAGCCCGAAAATCGCCCGGCCGGTGTGCCGAGTGGTCGACAGTCCGCGCCGTGAACGAAGTACGGCTGCAACTCGAAGAGTTGTTGTTCTCCTCGCTGAAGAACGTGTTGGTGGAGTCGGTCGAGGCGACCGACATGGTCGTCCGAGTGGAGGCCCTGAGTACTGCCTGGCAGGCAACATGTCCGGACTGTGAGCGCGTGTCGGAGCGCATACATGGCTCCTATCTGCGGTTTCCTCATGATCTGCCGACGGCGGGCAAGTCCGTCGTGGTGGCATTGAGGGTGCGCCGGTCCATCTGCGCGGAGGGCTCCTGTCCGCGTAAGCCTTCGCCGAACAGGTGCCAGGGCTCACCCGCAGGTTCGGCCGGCGGACGGAAAGGCTTCGATCGTCACTCATCCCGGTCGGCCTCGCGCTCGCGGGCCGGGCCGGGGCTCGCATGACGGACGTCTTCGGGGCGCCGGTCAGTCGGAAGACCTTGCTTCGGCTGATCGCCGGTCTGACGCAGCCGTGGAATCCGGTGTCGTGGAAGGCGGTGTCGTGGAAGGCGGCGTCGTGGAAGGCGGCGTCAACCGGATCATTCTGTGGAATCAGCGATGTCAAGCCGTGTGCTTGTGCATCACGGCGAGGTAGTGCCGATCGCGGTGCGGAACGTGGTGGTCCCGGCCAGGCAGGCTGAAGACAGCGCGGACCTCGGCTGGCTGGGTGCGGATGCTCGACTGCTCGCCGAAGGTCAGGACAGGGTTGACCTCGTGCTGGCAGCCGGCGGTGTTGAGGGCCGTGACCAGGTCCTCGCGGAGCACGGTGGCCTCGAATGACTCGGAATCGGGAAGGACGAGCGGCGGGAGTTTGGCGGTCGAACCAGGCCAGAGGTTGATCCAGATGCCGCTGACGGCCCGCTGCGTGACCACCAGTTGCAGCCCTTTCCAGGAGTAGGGGTAGCCGTCGATATCGGGCCCCTTCATGACGTGGGCGGGGTGCGGGCGCCCCGGGCCGAGAAGATCTTCAGCCTCGGTCAGGGGCATTCCGCAGTGAAGTGGGCCGATCCGGCCGGTTCGGGCGAAGTCGACGAGCACGTTCATCAAGGTCACGGCAGTGACTGTGACACTTTCCTGGGCCTGTGCGCACTCCGATATCAGCGCGGTGCGGAGCCTGCCCCGCCCTGTCGGACGTCGACGAACGGCAGCAGGCGGACTGTCGCCGGCAGGTCCAGTTCGCGTGGTGTCGGCCTGCCGGAGTGAGTGTGTCGGCGAGGCGGTCGAGTAGCCGGTCCAGGGCCGCCTGGCCGTCCTCGACGGCTGCCTGCTCGTCGTCGGTCAGCGGGATGGACACAGCCGCCACTGACATCACCACCGGTGACCTCTCCACACGAAGTGGGCCAGAGCCCCGGAGCCGGAGTCAGTTCGTACCGATCTTCGCCAGCAGGTCCACGATCCGGCTCTGCACCTCGTTGCTCGTGGACCGCTCCGCGAGGAAGAGCACGGTCTCGCCCGCGGCGAGCTTCGGCAGGTCGGTCTCGTCGACGGCTGCCGTGTAGACGACGAGGGGGGTGCGGTTGAGCTGCCCGTTCGCGCGCAGCCAGTCGACGATCCCGGCACGTCGGCGGCGTACCTGGAGCAGGTCCATGACCACCAGGTTCGGCCGCATCTGCGCGGCCAGCGTGACCGCGTCCGCGTCGCTCTCGGCCCGCGCGACCTTCATACCGCGCCGCTCCAGGGTCGCGGTCAGGGCGAGCGCGATCTCCTCGTGCTCCTCGATGAGCAGGACGCGTGACGGGTGCTGCTCGCTGTCGCGCGGCGCGAGGGCCTTCAGGAGCACGGCCGGGTCGGCGCCGTACGCAGCCTCCCGCGACGCCTGTCCGAGTCCCGCCGTGACCAGCACGGGAACCTCCGCGGCGACCGCGGCCTGCCGCAGCGACTGCAGCGCCGTGCGCGTGATCGGCCCGGTCAGCGGGTCCACGAAGAGGGCCGCGGGGAACGCGGCGATCTGCGCGTCGACCTCCTCGCGCGAGTGCACGATGACCGGGCGGTAGCCGCGGTCGCTGAGGGCCTGCTGGGTGGTGACGTCGGGCGCGGGCCACACCAGGAGGCGGCGCGGGTTGTCGAGCGGCTCGGGCGGCAGCTCGTCGTCCATGGGCTGCGGCTGCGGCTGGTTCGACACCTCGACGGCGCCCCCGGGGCCGTCGAGCAGCTGCGGGCCCTCGTCGGCGTCGGCGTCCGGGGCGCCGATGGCGTAGGCGCGCCCGGTGCCCTCCGTGGTCGGCGAGAGCCTGGGCTGCGGCTGCGCCTTGGCCTGCTGCGGCTGCGGGCCCGGCTGCGCCTGGGGGTGCGGACGGGCCGTGTCCTGGCGCTCATCGGCGGCAGGCTCGGGCCGCGTGGACAGCCGCCTGCGCCGCCCGGAACCTCCGGAGGAGGGCTGCGCGGGAGTCTGGGAACCCGCAGTGCCCTGAGCGCCCTGGGGTGCCTGGGACGGGTCCTGTTGCGAGGGCTGTGCCTGCGGCAAGGGGTGGGCCTGCGGGGCCTGCTGGGGCTGCGGGGCGGGTCCGGCCTGCTGAGGCTGACCCAGGTGACCGGGCTGACCCGGGTGACCGGGCTGTCCCGGCTTCCCGGCGGCCTGGCGGCCGAACGGCACACCCTGCCCGAGCGTTCGTACGCTGATGGCGCGCCCCTGCGTCGAGTTCGGGTCGACGGGAGCGGCCTCGGCGGGCAGCGGCTGGGCGGCACGCACGCGTGGATCACGTTCCGGCGGCAGGGCCGCACCCTGGGCGGGTGCCGGGACGCCCTGCGCGGGCGTTCCCTCAGTGTGCGGGCCGACGTGCGGACCGGCCTGCGGACCGCCCTGCGACGACACACCGGCGGCCGGGGCGCCCGTGGCCGGAGTCCCGGAGGCAGGCGTGCTGTTGGCCGGGGTGCCGCCCGGAGGCGTGCCCTGGACCGGCATCCCCTGGGGCGGCATCCCTTGGACCGGCATCCCCTGGGCCGCCGTCCCCTGCGACGGAGTCCCGTCAGCGGCCGGGGCCTGCCGTGCGCGCCGACGTCCGGTGGGAGCCGGCTGCTGGGTACCCCGTGCCCCCGGGGCTCCCAGTGCGGCGGGACCGGCCGGACTGACCGGACCGGCCTGCCCGGGCAGCATCGCGGCCGCGGCCTGCGCGGGGTGGGGCTGGAGCGGGGTGTGGTCCTCGGCCGGATCGCGCAGCGCGGCGGCGTGCTGTCCGGTGTCGTCCTGGCCGGTCGGGCTGGTCGAGCCTGCCGGGCTGGTGGAGCCGGCCGAGCCGGTCGCGCCGACCCCGTGCGCTCCCGCGGGCAGCCCGTGAGCCGCCGCACCGGGCACGCCACCCGGAGCGCCCTGCGCACCCGCGGGCAGCCCTCCCTGAGCCCCGGCGGGCAGCCCTCCCTGAGCCCCAGCAGGCGCACCCCGCCGAGCCCCCGCCGCCCGCACGCCCTGCGCTCCCCCGGTCCGCGCTGCCTGCGCCCCCGCGGTCACACTCTCCTGGGCCTGCGCCTGTCCCTCCGGCGCACCGCCCTGCGCGGGTACGCCACCACGGCTCCCCGCCTGAAGTCCGGCCTGCACACCCGCCGGTACGTTCACCGAGGCGCCGACCTGCACAGGTCCACCGCGCGTCGCGCCCAACTGCCCGGGCCCGCCCTGCGGGAGGCCCCCCTGCTGCATGCCCCCCTGGGGCACTCCCCCCTGGGGCACTCCGCCCTGGGGCACTCCGCCCTGCGGCACTCCGCCCTGCGGCACCCCACCGTGCGGAACACCCCCCTGAAGAGCACCCCCCTGAAGGGCACCCCCCTGAAGAGCACCCCCCTGCACCCCGCCCACCTGCTCGGCCAAGCCGGGTGCGCCGTCGCCCTCCTCGCGGTCCGCTTCGGCCGGCGGCAGCGCGAACACACGCCCGCTGGAGGCCTCCTCCGCGGCGGCACGCTCCCGAGCCGCGGCCAGCGCGCGCCGGGCCCGTCGGCCACCGGCACGCGGCTCCGCGCCCTCTCCGGCCGCGCCGGACGCACCCGCCTCCGGACCGGCCGACGGGCCCGTCCCCGAGGGCAGCGCGGCCAGCGCCTGCTGCTCCCCGCCACGCCGCGCCCGCCGCCCGGACGCCACGGCGACCTCCGTCGACATCGGCCCGCCCTGCGAGGGCACCCCCTGCGGCGGCACGGCCTGGCCCAGAGCCGCCGATCCCGCTGCGTGCTCGGCCGCCGTCATCACGGCACCCTCGGCCGGACTCGGCCGTCCCCGACGCCGTCCGGTGCCGCCCGCGTTCCCCGACGTACCGCCCGGGGCGTCGCCGGAAACCGCACCACCGGCCCCGACGCCCGCGTGCGCGCCCGCGTCCGAACCGGCGCCCGCCGGTCCCCCTGCCACAGCGCGCCGCCTGCGCCGCCCGGTCCCGCCGGAACCGGAACCGGCGGCCTCCACGGACCCCGTGTCGTCGGCAGCACCCGCACCGCTGTCTCCGGAGGCGGCGGTCGGGCCGCCGTCATCCCCGGGGACCGCACTGTCCAAGAAGGAGTCCACGGAGGACCGCCGCGCCCGCCGCCGTCCGCCGCCGGTAGCACCGCCCGCGCCCCCGGAGGGATCCGCCCCCTGCCCAGGCACCTGCGCACCCGAACCAGCGGTCTCCGTGGACCCCGAAGTCTCCGTGGGCCCCGCGAAACCGACAGCGCCCGCCGCGGCGGCACCCGCGGCGTCGCCCATGGGCACTTCGAGTACGTACGCGCTGCCGTTCATGCCCGGCACCTCGTGCGTCTGCAGCACGCCGCCGTGCGCCTCGACGATGCCGCGCACGACGGGCCCGTGCACCGGGTCACCGCCGGGGTACGGCCCGCGGACCTCGATGCGGACGACCTCGCCGCGCTGGGCCGCGGCCACGACGACCGTCGAGTCGACGTAACCGGCCTGCCCTGCGGGGGCGCCCGAAACCACGGCTCCCGTGCGCGCGTTGCCGGTGGCGTCGATTCCGGCCACGTCGGCGATCAGATGCGCGAGCGCGGTGGCGAGGCGGCGCGCGTCCACCTCGACCTCGATCGGCGGCGCGTGCACGGCGAACTGGGCGCGCCCCGGGCCGATCAGCTCGACGGCACCGTCGACACCGGCGGCGACGACGGCGTCGAGCGGGACGGCCGTGCGGGACAGCTGGTCGGTGCCCGCCTGCAGCCGTTGGTAGCCGAGGACGTTGTCGACGAGCGTCGTCATGCGGGCGTATCCGGCCGACAGATGGTGGAGCACCTGGTTGGCCTCGGGCCAGAGCTGGCCCGCGTCGTCGGCGGCGAGCGCCGACAGTTCACGGCGCAGTTCGTCGAGGGGGCCGCGCAGCGACTGGTCGAGGACGGCGACGAGCTGGCTGTGGCGCGCGGCCAACTCCTCGTAGCGCTCCTGCTCGCGCTCGGCCAGTGCCTCGTGGCGGTCCTTCTCGCGCTCGGCGAGCGCCGCGTACCGCTCCTGCTCGGCGGCGAGTTCCTCCTCGCGCAGCTCGGCGGCCTCCGACAGCTCCTCGGCGTGCCGGGCGAGCGCGGCCTCGTACTTCTCGGAGAGCGCGTCGTAGGGCCGCCGGTCGGTGAACGTCATGACGGCGCCGACGAGCTGGTCGCCGTCGCGCACGGGGGCCGTCGTCAGGTCGACGGAGACCTTCTCGCCGCTCTTGGACCACAGGACCTGGCCGCGTACGCGGTGCTTGCGGCCGGAGCGCAGGGTGTCCGCGAGCGGGGACTCGTCGTAGGGGAACGGCTCGCCGTCGGCGCGCGAGTGCAGGACGAGGGGGTGCAGCTCCTGGCCGCCGAGGTCGCTTGCGCGGAAGCCGAGTATCTGGGCGGCGGCGGGGTTCACGAGCACGACGCGGCCGTCGGTGTCGGTGCCGACGACGCCTTCCGCGGCGGCCCGCAGGATCATCTCGGTCTGCCGCTGTGAACGGGCGAGTTCGGCCTCGGTGTTGAGCGCGCCCGACAGATCGCGGACGACGATCATCAGCATCTCGTCGCTGCCGTAGCCGCCGTACCCGCCCTGGCTGCCGAACCGGTCGTCGTACGCGTGCCGACTGTCTTCCAGGTTGGAGCTGGTGACCTCGACGGGGAACTCGATGCCGTCCGTGCGGCGGGCGACCATCCGCTTGGGTTTGGTACGTCCGCGTTCGTCCGTGGTGTCCGGTCGGCGCATGGAGCCGGGGATCAGCCGGGAGTCGAACTCCGGCAGCAGATCGAGAAGTCCGCGCCCCACGAGCGCGGTGCCTGGCGCCTCGAAGGCCTCGAGCGCGATGGCGTTCGCGTTCACGACGGTCCCGTTGGCGTTGACCAGTACCAGCGCGTCAGGGAGCGCGTCGAGTATGGCTGCGAGGCGAGCAGCGCCTCGGGATGGCCTGCTGCTCACGACGACGCTTCCTCCCTGGTTACCGCATCTTGCTGACCGCCCGAGCCATCTTGCCCCTCGGTTCGCGACGTGTCACGGGAGGGAGTCTACGGGGAGTGGTTGCGGGCGCGACGCCGGATGAGAGGGAGGTCGCACGCAGAAGCTGTGAGCCTTCAGTAGTCCCTGGTCACGGAAGGGTCGCGAGGCGCACCCCGGTGAAGGCTCCGGCGCACGGCCCGCCGCGGGCCCGCGTCAACCGCCGTTCACGGGCAGGACGGGCACGAGGTTGTTCCACCGCGAGATCTGGCAGCCGTCGGTGCGCGAGAACGTCGCGTCGACGGGACGCCCGTGCCAGTCGCCCCGGACGCGGGCGGTCTCCGGCCCTCCGTACTGCTGGGTGCACAGGGCGTCGCGCGGGACCGGCTCGAAGGGGTTCGCGCCCTCCGCCGCGAGCTGATCAAGACGTTCGCACGCGGTATCGGGCGAAGGGTGTGTGCCGCCCGTGGGGGCGCACTCCAGGGTGTACGTGCCGTCGCCCGCGCCGGCGCCGCTGACGGTGACGGTCAGCCGGTGGGCGGCGGGGCGGTCGACGGTGTGGCCGCCGATGGGGCCGGTGGCGTCGTCGACGGCGCGGCCGATGGCGCCGGGGGCGCCCGCGCCGAGCGGGCTGCCGCCGAGGTGGTCCGCGTGCGCGGTGGCGGGGAGCGCGGCCAGGGCGGCGAAGGACGCGGCGGCGGTGAGGAGGAGGCGGCGCGGTGTGGACGGCTTCACGGGTTCTCCCTGAGGGGCGCGGTTCCTTGCTGGTACCTACCGCCTCTAACGCCACGGCCCCCGCCGCGTTGCGGCCCCGTTTTACGCTTTGCCCTGCGGGCCGCACGACTAGTACCGTGGAGGCCGCGATTGGTGACCCGCCCCCTGGCTGTGTCATCATCTGCACGCACCCCCGCGCTTGCGCGGGAGCGCAGGTTGGGAGGCGTCGCCTAGTCCGGTCTATGGCGCCGCACTGCTAATGCGGTTTGGGTCTTAAAGCCCATCGAGGGTTCAAATCCCTCCGCCTCCGCACCACGATCCGAAGCCCCGGTCATCCGACCGGGGCTTCGGCCGTTTCGGCCTGGGCCGTTTCCGCCTGGGCTGTTCCTGCCGGGGCCGTTTCCACCGGGGCTGTTTCCACCCGTGCCGTCCCGTGTCGTGTCGTCCCGTGTCCGCCCGGCGCGCCCGCGAGGCTCACCACCAGCCCACCCCAAGATCACCGAGCCCTGCGGCGTGCCCTCCCTGTGAAGGCGTTTGCCCAGCTCAGAGGGGGTGCGCGAAACGGATTTCGCCTCACGGCGCAGGTCATGTAATGTTGTTCCCGCAACGCCGACCGGGGCGAAAAGCCCGGAAGGAAGAGCAACACAACAGAAAAGTCAAGCACTCGTAGCTTAACGGATAGAGCATCTGACTACGGATCAGAAGGTTGCAGGTTCGAATCCTGCCGAGTGCACCAGAAAGACCAGGTCAGGGCCCTGATTCCTCTACGGAGGATCGGGGCCTCTGTCATGACGTCTCACAATTTCTCACATTCGCTGTTGATCATGCTCAGCCGAGCAGCTCGCCGAGCTTGTCCGAACCCGCCTTCAGCGACTGCGGATCGGGGTGCACGTAGACCCGCTTCGTGAAGCCGAGGTCTGCGTGACCGGCCCATGCCGACACCACGGTGTCGGGGACACCGTTGTTCGCCATCCACGACAGGCACGCGTGCCGAGCGTCGTACAGCCGCACCTTCCGTACGCCCGCCGACTGCATCCGCTCGTACGCCCGACGCCGGAGCCAGTCCGTCTTGACCGCGGCGCCCAGCTCGTCGACGACCACGCGGCCCGACGCGGCGTAGCCCTCGCCCGCCTTCAGCTTCTCCTTGGCCTGGCGCGCGCGGAACAGCTTCAGCGCCACCAGTACAACCGCGGGTAGCGGCAGCCACCGCTCGCCCGACTCGGACTTGGTGTCCTTCTCGATGACCTCGCCCGCGACGAGCGTGCGCGTCGCCTCCACCCGGATCGTGCCCGCGTCCAAGTCGACGTCCGACCAGCGCACTCCGCAGACCTCGGCTGGCCGCATCCCGATCAGCGACAGCAGCATGACCGCATGCAGGCGGTCGCTGGCCACGTGGGCGAGGAACTGCTTCACCTCGTCCTCGGTCCACGGCGTACGAGCCTTCTTCCGGGCCTTGTCGTCCTTGCGGGCCTGCCTCGGGATCGACGCGTGCTCGGCAACGTTCCGCGCGACCAGGCCTCGACGGATCGCCAGGTTCAGCGCGGCGCGGAGCCGACCAAGCGTCAGGCTCACGGTGCGCACGCTGAGTCCGGTCCCGGGCTTGCCGCCGATCCGTCGCGCGCTGGTCAGCATCCAGTCGACGAGAGAGTCGATGTCGTCCTCGGTCAGTTCTTGGAGGCGCCGGTGTCCGAGATGTGTGCGGACGTACCGCATCGCGTCCTCATACGATCGCGCAGTTGCCCGTTCGACGTCGCGCGTCGACACCTTCAGCCACATGTCGACGAGTTCGGCCACGGTCGTCTTGGTCGGGGCCACGAAGGTGCCGTTGGCCTTCTGGTGCTGGATGCGCGCGTACTCGGCGAGCGCTTCCTTGCGTGTGTCCTTCGTGACGGTGAGCTGCCTGCGCTGCAACACCGGCTTCCCGGTCTCCGGGTCGGTGACTACTTCGCCGGTGGCCTTGTCCTTCTTCGGGGCGTACCCGGCATCGACAACGAACCGGTACCGGGTGGCGCCGCCCTTCAGTGTGATCTTTTTGATCGGATCAGCCACGATCCTCCCCTTCTTGCTGGTCGTGTTGTTCTTGCTGCGCGCGCTCTTGGGCGTCACGTCGCACCCAGCGCGCCGCAACTACGTCTGCGCGTGACTTCGGCATCCACTGAAGGGCGCGGGCGAGATCGGCCGCGCCGGTGGTCGACAGGAAGCCCATGCCTCCGATCCAGTCGCGAGCCATGCCGGCCGTCGTCGACACCTTGGGCGTGACGTTGTACGGCTCGTCGTCAGCCAGGTCTAGCGGGATCAGCAGATCGACCGGAGACACGCCGAGCACGTGGGCCAGAGCGAACAGGTCGTCAACGTCTACCCGCCTCTCGCCGCGCTCGATACGCCGCAGACCGAGGACAGGGATCGGGCGCCGCGTCTCGGCGAGCCGCTCAGACAGCTCTACGAACGTGAGCCGTTGGCCCTCGCGGATGCGCTTGATGTTGTGCATCAGCGTCTCACCGGCCGGACCAAGGGGCGTCTTCTGCTTCTCTGCCATACACCGCAGCATCGCATCATGATGATGCGTGCACAAGCCGCACGCGATGCGCTTGACGCGCACTCTTGAGCGGGTACAGGATGGACCCCGTGAAGGATCATTCTGATCGCTCAAGCGATGTGATCTGTGCTGCTCAGGTGCAGATCCCGAACCCTGACGCGCATCCCACGATCTCTGTGGCGCTCGCAGCACGCATCGCCGGTGTGGCTCGCCGGACCGGATACGCCGCAGCCCAGCGGGGTGAATGGCCCGTCGTCCGCACTGGCCGCGCAGTCCGCATCCGCACTCGCCCGTTCCTCGCGCAATGCGGATTCACTTCGGACGCTGCCTGATGGGCGGCCCGACACTCGCCGAGATCCGGAAGTGGCCAGCCACCGTCGGCGTGCCGCAGGCCGCGACCGCGATCGGGTGCAGCCAGTCCCAGCTCTACGCGCTGATCAAGCGCGGTGAGGCGCCCGTTAAGACGCTGTCGTACGGCCGCCGCCACGTAGTGATCACCGCGTCCCTCGTCGCCCTTCTTGAAGGCGCATGAGACGGCCCGGCCGCCAGCGATAGGAGCGCCAGCGACCGGGCCTCAGCCGTGCCCACTCACAGCGATGCCCCGGGCCTCCACTCGACCGGAACCCAGGGCAACGCACTACAGAACGGAACGCAACCGTGAAATCCATCTTGCCAGACCCGACACAACCCGACGAGGCGCTGCGCCGCGCTCGCGCGGCAGACCAGCCGTGCACCGTGCCGCCGTCGCACATGAACCGCGGCCTCCAGACCCTGGAGGTCGGCCGTGCCTAGGCGCCAGCACGGGCGCTGGGCCCACACCGACAAGCCCCGGCGGGGGTCGGGGGCGTCGACGCTCGGCCGTAAGCGCAGGCTCATGGAGGAACGCCTCCGGGCCCGCGCCGAGCTGCGCGCGACCCAGCTCCTGGCCAGGTCCGCATGACCGGCCGTACCGGCCGCGCCCGTCTGGCCAACACAGCCGGACGCGTACGGCTGCACACCGTCCCGCCAGAGGCCAGTGCCGGGCAGATCACGCACCTGCGGGCCTGTGCACAGGCCGAGGCACTCCGTGTGGACGACTGGCCCGAGTACGGCAGCCTTCCGTGGCTGCAACTCCCTGCAGATGACCCGCGGGTGTACGTCGCCACGCTGGAGGCCGCCGAGTTGCACCGGATGGACGAAGAGCGGCGGCACGCCGACGCCCGCGCGCAAGCTGCCGAGACGCTCCAATCCGCCATCGAGGCCGCGGCCACCCGCAGGGGGACGATGCGTACCCGGCCGCCGCACAAGCTCACGCCGACGCCTGGGTGGCCGCCGATCGCGGTGCCCGGCAAGCCCGGCGAGTACCTGACCTACCAGGAGATCAGCGCGTGACGAACCGGTACGACTCCCAGGTCCCGCCCGTGCACATCCGCGCGGCGGGGCTCGGGGGTGCCAATCCGGGCGGCTGGCCCCGGGCCACCCGGGCCGCGCCTGAGCCGAGCCGGAAGCCGGACGTGTGCCCGAAGCATGACCAGGCGCTTCCGTGCCAACACGTCCGCTGCAAGCCGGGCGGGGCTGAGTCCACCGCGAGCGGGCTTGTACTTCCGAACGGCTACCAGAAGCCAGTCGAGGCCGAGCGGGAACGGTTCCCGCGGCTGGACTGGGATGAGGCGTTCGCCACCGACTTCAGCCAAGTCGACTGGCTCCCCGGCCGCTTCATGGAACGCGGCCAGCAGGTCGCCCTCGTCGGCGACGGCAAGGTCGGCAAGACGCTGTTCGTCCACGACTGGCTCTGGCGGTGTGTCACCGGCCGCTCGTTCCTCGGCGACGAGCAGCGCGACCCTCTGAGCGTCCTGTACTTCGACCGCGAGAACAGTCTCCGCGACATCGTCACCCGCATGATCGCCTTCGGTGCCAAACCGGTTGATCTGCGAGAGCGCTTCGATTACCGGCGATTCCCCCGGTTCTCCGGAGGGCTGGACGCTGCTCCGATCGCGGTTGCCGAGCTGCTGGAGATCGTGGACGAGACGCACCCGGACGTCGTTGTCCTCGACACCGTGTCTCGGTTCATCGAGGGCAAGGAGAACGACGCGGACACCTGGCTTTCCCTCTACCGCCGTATCCATGTCCCGCTCAAGGATCGGGGCGTGGCCGGGTTCCGCCTCGACCACATGGGCAAGGACACCGATCGCGGTAGCCGTGGCTCGTCAGCGAAGTCCCAGGATGTCGACCACGTCTGGGAGATGGCCCGCACCGACGAGCACCACCAGGACGACGGCGACGTGCACACCGTCACGACGCAGATCCGTATGAAGCGCACGCACACCCGCACCGGCATCGGCGACGACGTCCTTAGTGTCACCCGGCGCGGTCGAAAGGGGGCGAACGGTCTGTGGCTGCCCGGCGAGACCCGCCATGAGCTGTCGGACCCGGGGAGCCTGCGGCAGCAGGAACAGGTGATCCAGAGCTATGTGGATGAGCTGCTGTCCCGCAACGCCCCGCTGTTCGGCCGGGACAAGCTCCGCCAGTGGTGCTCCGAGCGAGGCGTCTCCTTCCCCGGGAGGGACACCTTGGCGGCCGAGGTGACTAAGAGGTTCAAGGCTCAGAGGGACTCGCGAGATGTCTGAATACTCCTGTTCCCTCCCCCCCGGCAGCAAGATCTGTCCCTTACCTGTTCCCGCCTGTTCCCCTAGACCGCGAAATGCCAGGTCAGACCTGTTCCCGCCCTCGCCGTCTGGACAGGGAACAGGTTGCCTGTTCCTTGTTCCCACACCGTAGGTGGGGAACAGGGAACAACCCGGGCCACGAGAAGGCGCCATGGCTGAGGCGGCTGGCCTGTGCCCAGCCCTTGTGGCTGTCCCGGCTGGCCCCCTCCAGGGCGATCACATCAGCCCCGATACCACCGCGAGGACGGATGTCCTCATCCTCATCCCAGGAGTCCTCATGGAACCCACCCGCACTGACTGGCTCGTCGGCCAGTTCGACGCCGTTGCCGTCGCAGCCGCCTACGCCTGTGGCCACTGCAACAGCACCACCGAAATCCACACCGTCGACGGCGTCCTCAGAGTCGCCGTCCACCACGACGACGAATGTCTGGTCCTGAACGGCGTGCTGCCCTCGGCACCGGACGTGATGCGCGCCTTCGCCAGCTCCGTGCCCGACACCTCCCACCCCTGAACGGATGCCCCATGACTGAGTCGACATCCGCTGTCGAGCAGGCCGTGCAGGCCCGCATAGCCGCGGCCCGCGTCCGCATCCAGGCCGCCACGAGGCGCCGCGACGAGCTGGCCGCAGCCCGACGCCGCGGCCTCGCGGCCCGGCACGTGAACAAGCTCCGCAACCTCGCTCAGGCCGAGCAGCGGGCGCAGCAGCAGCGCCCCGACGAGGACCAGGACGACGAGCCCGCGTCCGCCATGGCAGACACCGACCACTGAGACTGCGGCCGTCACCCGGCGGCCGGCCAACCGAAGGAGAAGCACCGTGACCGAGCAGAACACCACCCCGGCCAACGACCCGTGGTCCCCGAGCACCGCCACCACGACCCCGCTCCCGAACCTCTTCACCGACCTCGACGACCAGCCCGTCACCGTCATCACGCAGATGACCGCCACCGGTGACCAGGCCGGCGGCTACGTGCAGATCAGGTTCGGGTCGGTAGAGCTCCGTCTCGACCCCATTGAGGCGCAGCGGCTCGGCGAGTACGTGGCCAAGGCGTCCGACGAACTCCACGGCCAGGTGCTCGATGTGGTCCTAGCACCGTAAAAAAGCGGCGGCTGACCCGCACGCAATCGGCCGCCCCGCGGGACTCGGGGCGGCCACCCCCAGGATTCCATGGGCCCGGTCGTCGCCTCACCGCGGCGGCCGGGCTGTAGATGATCAGCACCGCGCGAGGACCCCATGCAAGCCCCCCTCTGGGCTGGACCCCGTGCGCTGCCTTCGTGTCCGGCCGTCATGAACCGTCGGGTCGGGGTCCGGTGGTTGTTGACCCGGTGTTCGAGACGCTCGGCGCGCACTACGACGAGCTGAAGATCCTCAACCTGATCGTGGACCGGAACGAACGCCGCCGCGACCTGAACGCCGGGCAGAAGGCCATGGTCGCGCTCGCGCTGGAACCGATGTTCGCTGCCGCGCAGCCCACGGGACGACCGAAGGATGACGGCTCCGAAGCGGCTCGGTCACGGAAAGTGAAGGAAACGGTCGCAGATCTGCGACAGCAGAACGTGTGGGTCGAGCCCACGGCGCGCGAGCGCGAGTCGGCAGCACGAGCCGCGAAGGTCGTCGGCGCCTCCGGCCGAGCCGTCCTGTTGGTTTCGGGTTGGGTTGGTGTGGGGTCCGGTTGGTGTGGTCGGGCGTTGGGGTGGGGTTCCGTTGGGGTGTACTGAATGTTCGTTCAGTAGTGGGGTGGGCGGGAGATGGGGCGGTGTGGGTGGGTCGGGGCGGTTGTTTTTCCTGTGGTGTTACTGGTTTGTCTGGTGTTTTGGTAACGGGGGGTGGGTGGTGGCAGGACGTTTGACTGTCGAGTCTCTACAAGTCGGCATGGCGAAAGGCCCGGCCCCGTGGGAGCGGGGGCCGGGCCTTTTTGCTGTGAGTGCAGCCTCAACCGCCGTCCAGGGTACCGGGTTTGTGCAGGTGGTGCGGCGTATGCTGGGGGTGGCATTTCAACCGTGCCGTGCTGTGAGTGTGGATCTGCAGCTGAGGGGTGCTTTGTGGTAACCGAACAAGAGATTGCTGAGCAGGTGGCTGCGGTAGAGGCGGCTGAGGTGCTGCTCGATCAGGCCGAGGACTTCCACCAGCGCGCTGCCAGTGAGCGCAGTGTGCAAGAGCTCGCGGTGGCGAAGGCCGAGGCGCACGCCGTCAGGGACAAGCTGCGTTCGATGCGTGCCCGGTTCGCGCGTGAGCGGGCGTCTGAGCGGGCGCGGGCACAGGCCGAGGCCGCGTTCCCACCGAAGCGGCGCCAGGCGCTCACGCAGCAGCTCGGCGACTCCAGGGATGAGGCCGCTCACGCGATCACCAGCCTGGAGAGGGCTGCGGCCGAGGCGCTGCGGCTGGTGGCCGAGTACGCCGCGGCGGTGCGGGAGGTGTCCGCGGAGCTGGTCGGTGTGGGCCTGCGGGCTGGTGACGGTGGTGAGGACGGCGGGTCGGCGGCCGGCGCGGTCCGTCTCGGCGGTGAGACGTGGCGGGCGGCGGATGCGGGCGCGATGGTTGCGGCGGTGATGCAGGCCGCGGTCGCTGCGCACGATCGGCAGCACGTGTTCGCTCAGCTGCGGTGGGCGCAGTTGGGTGGCGTGGCCGAGGCGCAGGCGCGGGCCGAGCTGCTGGCGCGGGCGGTCGAGCGGTGAGCGGGGATGCGTTCGCCGAGGAGTTCGGCGCGGGTGGACCATCCGATGGTGGTGTGGGCGTGGCCGCGTGGAGGGCGTTCCGGGACTGTGCGGCTGTCGAGGAGGCTGGGCAGGCTGCCCGGGACAGGGCGCCGGGCGGGGTCCTGGCGGCGCTCTTGGAGCCTGTGACGGATTCGGTGGGGCGGTGGGGCCGGTGAGCCGCCGGAAGGGCCGCAGGCGCCGCAGGAAGCCCGAGCCGAGCGTGACGATTCCCATCGTCGCGGGTGAGGGCGCCGGACTCACACTCACGATCGTCGGACTCAGTGCCGAGGCACTCGCCGAGGCGCGCGCGCAGGCGGCGGCCGGGTACATCGACCACGTCCTCGTGCTCCGCATCGTCGTCGCGTTCATCGAGGCGGCTGGTGTCGACGTCACCGCCCACACGTGGTCGGGGCCGGAGTACATGGCTCTGCTGGACATGCTCGGTTTCCTCCCGCCGATGTGGTCTGCGGACGAAGACGCTGAGCTGGACCGTCTCCTGATCGGGGCAGCCGGTGGGGAATGACATTGAGATTCGCGTGCGGGTCGCGAACCAGTCGGGGAGGGGGCTTGCCTCCACTAACGCCTCGATGCAGGCCCTTAGGCGGAATGCGGCGAGTGCGGCTCAGGGTCTGCGGACGCTGGAGACCCGCAGCGCGGCTGCCAGCCGTTCTCTGCGGCAGGTGGAGAATCGTGCGCAGGCGACGACGCGGGCCCTCCTCGGTCTCCGGGCTGCGGGAAACATCCGTGTCACGGCGACGTACGACGATCAGGTGACGGGTGGCGTCGCTTCAAGTAAGGCGGCGCTGCGCGACCTGAAGGCGCAGAGTCCTGTCCGTGTCACAGCGACGTACGACGATCAGGTGAGGAGCAGTGTCGCTTCGGCGAAGGCGGCGCTGCGGGATCTCAAGGCGCAGAGTCCCGTCCGTCTGGGCGTGACGTTCGACGGGCGGGCCAGCCAGATCACTGCGGCGGCGTCGGCGATGCGGGACCTGCGTAGCGACGCCCGGGGCGCCGACGCCGCGCTCGGCTCGCTGGCGACCCGCTCGGTGGCCACTGCTGCCGCGCTGAACACGTTGGAGCAGCAGGCCGAGGACGCGTCCCGGGCGCTGCGTACGCTCCGGGGCCGGGCTGCTGCTGCCGCGGCAGCGATGGACGACCTGCGTACGCGGGTCGCGGGCGCGGCGAACGCCCTGCGGATCTTCAGCATGCGCGCTCAGACAGCCGATGGGCGCCTCAGTGACCTGTCGGACCGGACGCGCACGCTGCGCTCCGACAGCGACGATCTCGACGCCAGCATGCGGCGCCTGACCACCACTCTCGCCGGGCTGCGCGGGAGTCTCGGGACGCTCCGTACGTCCAGTGGCGGCGCCAGCGTGGGCATGAGCGGCCTGGTGCAGGCGGCGTTGCTGCTGGCACCGGCGCTGATTCCGATTGCGGCGGCGGCGGTGCCGGTGGCGGGGAATCTGGTGGCGGCCGGTGTGGCGGTGGGGGCCTTCGGTCTGGCGATCGGGGGCCAGGTCGCGGCGATGGCGAAGGCGTCGGAGGCGGAGAAGAAGTACAAGGATGCCGTCAAGGAGCATGGGCGCACGTCTGAGGAGGCGGCGAAGGCCGAGAACGCGTATTTGCGCCAGGTCAGGGACATGGACCCGGCGACGCGGCGGGCGGCGGCTGCGCTGGGGGTGTTCAAGGACCAGTACAAGGCGTGGTCGAACTCGCTGGCCGGGGACACGATGCCCGTCGTCACCAAGGGGCTGGGGATTTTCGGAGCGCTGCTGCCTCGGCTGACACCGTTGGTGCGGACCACGAGCAGCGAGCTGGACCGGCTGATGACCGTCCTCGCGGGCGGGGTGAACTCCAGCGGCTTCGAGCGGCTGATGGACACCTTCTCCCAGTTCGCGGGCGGTGTCCTGAGCCGGGCGACGGACGGCTTGGTGCACTTCATGCGGGTGATGTCCGGCGGGGCGGGCGCCGGGCAGTTCGGTGAGTTCATGTCGTACGTCCGCGAGGTCGGCCCGCAAGTCGCGGAGACGCTCGGCAACCTCAGTCGGGCGCTGGTGCATGTGGTGGCTGCGGCGTCGGACGTGGGTGTCGGGGTCCTCGCCGCGGTCAACGCGTTCGCGCAGTTGATCAATGCGATCCCCACCGACGTGCTGTCCACCCTGTTGCAGTTCGTGGTGGTGTTCAAAGCGGTGTCGCTCGCTGCGGCAGGGCTGGGGGCTGCGGGGGGCGGTATCGCGGCGTTCGGTGCGTCGTTGGCGGCGATGCGGGCTGCGTCGGTCGCGGCGGGCGGTGGCCTGGCTGGTCTCGCGGCTGCCTTCGGGGCGTTGTCGCGGGCGGCGAAGGTCTCGGTCGTGGCTGCGGGCATCGGCCTCGTTGCCGTCGCTGTCAGCAAGCTTTCGAACATCGGTAAGAAGGCGCCGCCGGATGTCGACAAGCTGACGACGTCGCTGGCGAATCTGGGGCGTTCCGGCAAGGCGACGGGCTACGTGGCGGAGGTGTTCGGCAAGGGCTTCGAGAAGCTGCATGATCAGGTCAAGAAGGTCACCAACCCGTCCGTCGTAGAGTCGATCAACAACTGGGGTGCCAGCATCTCGGGCGGGATCCTCGACGCTGGCGACGCCACCGAGGAGTTCACCAAGAGCGCGGACGCCGTCGACAAGTCCCTGACCGATCTGGTTCGGGGCGGGAAAGCGGATCTGGCGAAGGCTGCTCTGGCCGACATGCTGAAGGGGTGGGACCCGAAGGAAGCTGAGAAGTTCCGGAGCAAGATGGACGGCTTCAAGGATGCGCTCGCGGATCAGCGGCGTGAGGCCGAGTTGACGGCGCAGTCCATGGGCGTGTTCGGGATGCAGTCGCTGGCGGTGCAGGAGAAGCTGGCCGCTCAGAAGCAGAGCGCGGACGCCCTGCGCCAGTCGATCGTGGCCCTCAACGACGTGCACCGGAGCGCTTCGGAGGCGATGAACGCGTTCGAGCAGTCCATCGACGACGCGATGAAGGCGGCCGGGGAGAACAGCGGCGCGCTGCGCATGGTCGACGGCCATCTCGACCTGAACTCCAAGAGGGCCCGGGACGCCGAGGCCTCGCTCCGCGGTCTGGCGAAGAGCACCGATGAAGCGGCGACAGCGGCGCGTCAGGCGGATGAGCCGTGGACGCGGGTCAACGGGATCTACGAGCGGGGCCGTGAAAAGTTCGTCGCGGCTGCGCATGCGATGGGGCTGAGCCGGGCGGAGGCTGTGCAGCTGGCCAAGCAGATGCAGAAGATCCCGGATTCCAAGAAGCTGAAGATCGAGATGCGTACCGAGGATGCCGTGGCGGGCCTGGACTCGGTGATCTCCGCGATGAAGAAGACCCCGAAGTCCAAGAGCGTCACGGTCAAGGCACTGACCAGGGACGCAGTTGACATGCTGAAGTCCCTGGGCCTGAAGGTCACACGGATGAAGGATGGCTCGTTCCGGGTCACGGCGAAGACCGGGGCGGCGCACTCCAGCATCGGCGCGGTTCGGCGGGCTCGGGACGGCCTGAAGGACAAGACGATCTCTATCCGCGCCGAGGTAGCGGCGTTCAGGGCGGCAGTGAGCGGGCTGATCGGCCGGACGCTGGGCACCTCGTTCATCAACGTGGTGTACCGCAAGAGCGCGCCGTTGGGTGCCGCGCTGCTGGGTGGTATGCGTGCTTTCGGTGCGTCCGGTGGTCTGGCCAGTGGCCTGCCGCGTAGGCGGTTCGCGGGCGGGGGCGCGGTGCAGGCGTTCCCGAGCGGCGGATATGTCCAGGGGCCGGGTGGCCCGACGTCAGACAGCATTCTGGCCGGGTTCGGGTCGGGTGCGGTGGCTCGGGTGTCTGACAGTGAGTACGTCGTGCAGGCGCGGGCGGTGAAGAAGTACGGGGTGCGGTTCCTTGATGCTCTCAACGACGGCCAGTTGAAGATCCCGGGTCTCGCGCGGGGTGGGTTGACGAAGGCGCAGCAGCGGGCGCGGCAGCGGGCGAAGGAGCGGGCTGAGGCGGAGTCTCGGGCCCGGAAGGAAGCTACCGGGGAGCTGACGGTCAGCTATTTCGGGCAGCGGGCGGGGTACCGCAATCCGGAGATCCGTAACCAGTTGGGGGCCCCTGACTCGCTGGGTGATCTGACGTCGTCGCTGAACAAGTGGCGGTCGATCATCAAGCGGGCGACGCATGGTGGCGTGGAGCGGAGTCTGCTGCGGTCGCTGACGCGGGCGGGGCGGTCGCTGATCTCGCACGAGAAGAAGATCCTCGGCGTGAACAAGGCCCTGGACAAGGCGAAGGACAAGCTGGGTGATCTGCGGTCGGCGGCGTCGCAGCTCCGCAGTGGTGTGAAGGACCGGGTGGTGTCCGATGCGGGTATCACGCGGGCGGCGGGGGCAGAGGATGCCCGGCTCACGATCAACACGTTGTTGTCGCAGATGACGGGCAGTGCCGCCAGTGCGAAGCAGTTCGCGAGCATGCTGAAGTCCCTCAAGAGCCGTGGCCTGTCGAAGGATTTGATCGCGCAGATCGCCGAGGCCGGGGTCGAGGGCGGAGGACTGGAGACTGCTGCGGCGGTTCTCGGTGGCGGCAAGGGTGAGATCAAGCGGCTGAATGCCCTGCAGAAGGAGATCGTGTCGGCTGCTGGGTCGGCGGGGAAGACGGCGGCGGATGCCATGTATGGGGCGGGGATCAAGGCTGCTGAGGGTCTGGTGAAGGGGCTGCAGAAGAAGCAGGACAAGATCGAAAAGCAGATGATGAAGATCGCCAAATCCATGGAGAAGGCGATCAAACGGGCGCTGAAGATCAAGAGCCCGTCTCAGGTCATGGAGGAAGTCGGCGACTTCACCGCCGAAGGCTTCGCGCAGGGCATGCGCCGCAACCGGTCCGTGACCCCGGCCTGGGAGTCCATGCTCAACGCGCCCCCCGTCTCGGCACGGGGACGTGCCCCCGCGGGTGGAGCGCCGGGCGGGGTGCAGCCGATCGTCGTGCACCAGACCATCACGCTGGACGGGCGCGTGGTGGCCCAGCAGATCTTCGACCCGCTGCGCAAGGAGGTTGCCCACCGCGGCGGCAACGTCCAATCCGCCCTCGGCAGGCCGTGAGCCGCGGCGCCCCGCCTTCCACGGCATGCCGCGGCCCGCTCCTCGGGGCCGGTGGCGGAGACGTGTACGCCACCGGCCCCGGACCCGCCCGCCCCTGAACCTGGGGGGAGAGGGGGCGGACGGGCGTCTTCACGCCTCACGGTCGAGGGCAACCCCCGGGCCGTTGGCGTGCAGGGGGCAGGCGTACACCCCGATATCGAGGACGACCGCCCCGATCTTGCCCCGCGAGATGCCGGCCGCCACGGCTCCGCTGGTGAGCTGGGCGCCACACCACACGCAGGCACGTCCCGAGTACTGCTCGTAGGACAGGTCTCTGGCGGGCGGCGGCTCGGGGCGGCGGGCGTTCACGGCTCGATGGTCCGCAGGGTGTCGGCGAGGGTGAGCAGCGCGCGCAGGCGGGCGGTGGAGCACAGGTTCCCCGGGTGGTGCGGGGGCACGACCCAGTGCGTGATCATGGAGAGGTTCCCGATGCGCGGGACGAGGAGGAAGCTGCCGTGGCCGAGGCGCTGTTCCTCGCCGTTCCACTCGGCCCGCGGCGGCACGAGGACGTAGTAGTCGCCGCTGGATGCCCGCAGGTCGCGAACCACGGGGCCGTGCAGCCAGTCGTCGAGGGCCGCGGCCACTGCCTTCGGGTCCTGGCCGCACACGGCGTCGTGGATGCGTGATGCCGGGACGCGTACCGCGTCGAACCGCACGCCGAGCGGCAGCAGGGAGACGCCCCGGTTGGCCCATTCCGCCACGGCCTCGCGGGGGTTGGGGTGGGCGCGGGCGAGCCAGTCGGCGATGGCGAGAGAAGACGATGTGACGGGCGTCATACTTCGGAAGGTAGGGAGCCGCAACGGCGCACCGCAATGACAGTTTGACGGCCCGTCACACCGAAGTAGCAGTAGCTCACACAGGCGTGCCGAGAGCATCGACGAGTTCACGCATCTCCGGCGTCAGGGTCCGCCTCCGCTCGACGACCTGACCGAGGATGTCCTGCGCATACCGCTGCTGCACCAGCCACTCCGGCGCCACCTCATGGACCTCCCGCAGCACGCCGACGGCCTCGCCATGCTGACGCATCTGCACATGGGCGCGCGCCACATCGAGCCGGTGGCGGTGATGCTCCGTACTGTCCGCCGGCCCCGACGCCGACAGCCGCTCGGCGGCCTTGAGGACCTGGTCCGGCCGGTCAAGGACGATGTCCCTCTCCGCACGCTTGTACGCCACCGTCAGTGGCCCCCAGGTAGCCAGCCGCTCATGCCCTCGCGGCAGTTCACGGCCGGTGAGGACCGCGGCGGACTGCGCCAGGCGCAGGGCATCGGCGGCCTCGCCCTTGCGGCCGTCACGCAGGCATGCGGCCGAGAGCTGGAGCAGCACCCACCCCCACGCCGCGAGGTCTTCGGGCGTGGCCCGGGACACCCGGGGTTCAAGGTCGTCCGCCCACCGGATGGCCATCTCCCGGGCGTCGTCGAGGCGGCCCTGCCGCATCAGCAGCCACACCCAGGTGGTGACGATGGAGGCGGCGCGCAGCCGGTCGGGGCTGGCGTCCAGGGCGCGGCTCAGGGCGGCCTCAGCGGACTCATACGCGTGGACCTGGGTTAGGACGCTGCCCGCGATCTGCAAGAGGTGAGCGCGAAGAGCACGGGCGTCGGGGCCGTCGTCGAGGGCGTCCGCATCCCGCAGGAGCGGAACGGCCAGGGCGACAAGGTCGTGCAGGCGGTTGCCGAAGTACGCCGCACGCACGGCGCTGAGTCCCGCCGTGATCGGCTGCACGCTGATGTCTTCGTCCGGCTGGGCAGGCGGCGATTCAAGGGCCTGCTGGAGTGGCAGCCACGCGCCGGGAGCAGGTCCCGGGCTGGCGGGCTCGCGGCGGAGCAGGCGGGTGGTGGTCACGCGGAGCGCAGCGGCCAGGCGGTGGGCCGTCTCCAGGCGCACGTCACCGGTGGTGGCGCCTTGCTCTAGCTTGCTGATGGTGGAAAGGGACACGCCGCTCGCGGCGGCCAAGTCGCGCTGGCTCATGCCGCGCCGCTTCCTGAGGTCGCGGAGCTTGGGGCCGATGTCGGTGGTCTCGGGCATACTGGTGCCTCCGTTCAGAGCTCGACACTCCGAACGTACCCCCTGGTGAATCCGGGGGAGTCTCAGCGGCCTCCGTCTTCACCCAAGACGGAGGCCGCTGAAGCCCCGGGCGCGGCCCGGGACCAAGACGCAGCGAAGCCCCCAGGAGCGGCCGTCACACCGCCACTGGGGGCTTTCTGCTGCGCTACCAGCAGCCTCCGCCACCGGGCCTCACCACGGGGGAGGGAGGCAGGCCGGGGGAGGCAGACGCGCCCGTTTCCCGGTCTCCCCGGGGGTGCCTCCCCCGCCTCCCTCCCCTCCCCCAACCGGCATATGCACAGGTCACAGCAGGGGAGGCGGGGGAGGGAGGCACGGGGGAGAACTCCCTCAGATACCGGCGCCTCCCCCGTCGCTATCGACGCTGTCGGCGTCCTCGGCAAGGCGCTCCAAGACGGCGTCCTGGACACGGTCACGGGCCACGACCATGACGCCCTTGGACTTGTACTGCTCGGCGCCATAGGGCTCCAGGGCCCGCTTCAGGTCGGTTGGCCCCCAACTGCCGTACACCTCAGGGTTGCGGGCAGCGAGCCGGTGCAGCACCTCCTGCACGAGCATCCGCGTCGCGTCACCGATGACGGCCGCGGTGTCGGCGAGCGGGTCGGCCACCTCGAACACGGGCGCATCGTCCGGACCGGTGCCCTCGTACACGGCCATGGCGCGCTCGACGACCGGAGTCACCTCGTCGATGCCGCGCTCCGGGTCGCGGGCGACGTAGTGGGAGCGGATGACCTCGAACGGCTTGTTCGTGAACCCGTAGGTGACGGCGGTGCCGATGTCCTGGCCGGGCACCAGCTCGGTGGCGCGGATGCCGGCCTTGTACTTGCCGGAGCCGAGCAGGCCGTCGTTGGCGACCTGGTCGCCGACCGCGAACGCCACACGGTGGCTGGTGTTGCGGGTGACGTCGCGCGGGATGCTGTCGGCGGTCGGGGAGACGGTGACCCAGATGAGGGTGATGCCGACCTTGCGGGCCTTCTTCATGACCCGGATGGCGAGCTGCGCGGCCTCGGGCCCGTACTGCTTGTGCATGAACAGCTCGTGGCACTCGTCGAACACGACGACCTTGGGCCGCATCCGCGGGTCCTTCAGGGCGAGTTCGCGGGTGAGCTTCGTCGACTCGCCGCCGAGTTCTTCGAGGAGCTTGCCGCGCACGGTGACCTCGTTGGCCAGGCTACGCAGGGCTTCGAGGGCGGCCTTGAGCTGCTCGTCGTCGTCGCCCTTGACCAGGGCCCGCAGGCGCGGCTTGAGCGGGTCGTAGTCCACGTTCGCGGCCATCACGTACACCTCGGCGATGACCAGCGGGTCGAGGATGGCGCCGAGGAGCAGGGCCACGACGATGGACGTCTTGCCGGAGCCCATGATCCCGCCGACGATCCAGTTCGCGGCCATGAGCTTGCCGATGATGGGCTCGCCGCGCTGCGAGACGGCGACCGGCACGCCCTTGAAGTAGTCGGTCGTGCCTTCGATGAGCAGCGGCCACGGCGGCACCGGCCCGTTCAGCGATCCCTGGTCGGCAACCCACAGGTCCAGGACACCAGGCTGGTTGGGCGGCTCGGTCGGCCAGGTCTCGACGGGCTTGCGCATCAGGTTGTGCGCGAGGACGTTCTTCTTGGCGTTGACCATCTCGACGGTGACGCCGAGCGGGAGCTGCACCTGGGTGTGATAGCCGTTGCCGAGCCGCACGGTGGGCTGCACCCAGCGTGGCTGCCACCCTTCCTTGATCGCGGCGTTCAGTGCGGAGACGCCGAGCTTGCCGAGGGCCCGCATGATGGCGTTCTCGTCGGGGATGACACCCCGCTCGCCGGTGTCGGCGGGCAAGGACCAGGTGGGGGCGGTCTTCTGGTGGCGGCCGACCGCCCACACGCCGCCGAGCGCCATGAACGGCGAGGCGAGCAGTAGCGGCCACCACACGATGCCGCCGATGAACGCCACCCACCCGACGAGGCCGACCACCGCGCCGAGCGGGGTGAGGACGTCGTTGATGTCGTCCGTGGCCGCGGCGAGCATGCAGCCCACGAGCAGCAGGACGCCGGCGCCCGCCCCGGCCCCCATGGCGAGGGCCTTGGGGGCGTTGACGGCCATCTGTAGCAGCTCGACGCGGCGGCGGTGGCGGGCGAAGCGGTAGGCGTAGGCGCGCTGTTCCCACTGCCGCACGAGCTCTTCGTTGCCGCCTGCCTCGGCGATGCGCATCATCCGCGAGTGCACGGCCGTGGTGCGGGACTCCCAGGCGCGGCGGGCCAGGACCCGGGCGCCGCCCGCGGTGTAGGCGGCGTGACGGACCAGGGCGCGGTACGTGGTGTGCTGGCGGGCCTCGACGACCACGCGCCGCAGATGGTCGATCCGTACCCGGCGGCGCGGCCGTACCTCGACGGCGGCAGGCTCCGGGGCGGGGTCGGGTACGGGGGTACTCGGTGTACCCGAAGGGTCGGGTACGGCGGGTACGGGTGTACCCGCGCCCTCTGCGTTGGCCGGTGCGTGAAGATCAGTCATGCTGGTTTCTCCGGTTGCTCGATGGGTGATCGGGGCCCCGGGGCGGCCGGTGTACCTGTGGCGGGTACGGCCGCCCCGGGGTGTACTCAGGTACGGTTCTGGCGCTTGCGGGCCTTGTCCTCGATGCGCTTCAGGGCGCGCTTGCGCTCGGTGTGGGCGTCGTAGCCCATGGCGGCGGCGTGCTTGAGACCGCGGAGTTCGACGACGGCGATCTGCGCCTTCTCCCAGGCCGTGTACCGGATCTCAGCCACGGGGCTCCTCCTCGTCGCCCTGCGGGGCGCTGAGGGCGAGGGCGGCCCAGGTGCGGGCGACGTCGGCGTACAAGGCGCCGACGGCGACCAGCGTGGGCACAAGGTGCCGGTCCTCCCGCTGACTCATCGTCTCGGCGCGGCGAGCGATCCGGTTGGCCAGGTGCGCGAACTCTTCGGCCTGGCCCTGGCACTCTTCGCGGGTCTTGATCGGGTCGGTGGGTTCCACGGGGCTCCTTCCTCCGGCCGGACGGACTGTCCGGCCCCACCGCACCCCCGCAACCACGGCCGTGATGACCGGGGTTGGCGGAGGACGGAGGGACCGTCAGCGGCCCCTGTGCTCGCGCCAGATAGAGCGGAGGATGAGCAGGCAGGCAGTGGCGCAGGTCCCGCCGATGGCCACGGCCACGGCTACCAGGGCGAACGCGAGGGCCAGGGCGCAGACGACGCAGCCGCCCACGCACGCGATGCCGGTGATGGTCCACCACTTCTTCGCGTCGAACTGCTGCCGCGGCGTGTGCGAGCACTGCGGCTGCGGTTGCTGTTGGGCTGCCTTGGCGAGTTCGACGGCGGCGAGTGCCAGCTGCACGGCAACGGTGTTGGTCTCCGCCTCGGTGACGGCCTTCTCGGCCTTGGCCAGGGGGTCGGTCATCGCGACCATCCCAGGACGCTGCGGGCCACGAGGAGGCCGCCGAGCAGGCCGACGACGAACGTGGCGACCAGCGGCTGCCCGGCCAGCGCGACGACGAGCGTCACGACGGCGGTCACGACGAGCGTCAGGAGCGCGGGCAGCAGCGTCGGGAAGTACAGCAGCACAACCGCAGCCAGCGCGGCGAGGAGCCACTTCACGACGGCACCTCCTGGGATGAGAGCTGGTCACGGATGCGCTGCGCGCGGGCCTGGCCGATGCCGTACTTCTCCTTCAGGCGCCGTACTCCGGGTACCTCGTCGCCGAAGTCGGCCTGTACCTGGGGGATGAGCGGGTCGGGGTACACCGGCTCGTCGTCCGGCTCCTCAGGCTCCTCGGGGTCGTTGTCGCACCCGACGAACAGGTTGTAGAGGGCGGGGTGTACCTGCTTCTCGGGTACGTGTACCTCGTCGGCAGGTACGGGCTCGGGTACGGGTACCTCAGGGGCGGGTACGGGGTCCTCGCGGACCGGCTCGGGGCGGGCCGTGATCGGGAGGAGGCGGACGCCCGGAGGTACCGCGGCGGGTACGGCGGGTACGGGTACCCCGGCCTTCGGGTACACCCCGGGTACATCAGGTACAGGGGCGGGTACACGCTCAAGGCCGACGGCCGCCGCGGGCTGCGGACTCGTCTGCTCGGCGCCGGTCTGCCCGTGTCCGGCGAGGGCCTGGTGGATCTGCCTCATCAGCGCGCCGAAGGCGAGCAGCGCGGCCGTGGGCGGCACGGCGGCCACGATGTAGTCGAGCAGCTCGGCGCGGGAACCGACCCCCGCCACGTTCAGCGCGATGGAACCGATCGATCCGGCGACGGTCAGACCGATCGCCCACCAGTCGACGCGACGGAGCAGCGCGGCACGGAGCATGAGCAGCTCGCCCGCGACGATGAACAAGTCCAGCGTGGCGGGCCACGCCCACGCTCGGACCTCCTTGCCGCGCATGCCGTGCGCGAGGGCGACCTCAGCGAGGTGGGCGTAGGACAGCCAGAACGCTGCGCCGGTCAGGGCGACGATGACGACGCCCGCCGTGACGGCGAGGGCCCGGGACGGGGTGCTCTTCACCGGCCCTCACCCCCGCGGGAGTTCTCGGCGTGGGAGAGCTGCGACGGCTCGGTGCGCGGGGCGTCGGTGAGCCAGGCGAAGGGGCGGAGGCTGGCCGCGGCCTGGAAGACGCGGATGGCGGAGGCCTCCGGGGACGTGCCGAGGGCGTAGACGCGGCCACCCGTCAGGCTGGCCAGGAGCCGGGCGGCGTGGTGCTCGCAGCCGTTGGCGCCCGCGCCGGTGGCGTCGAGGACCGTCACGACGACCGGCCCGCCGCACGGCTCCGGGTCCTCGCGGTGCGCGGCCGGGCAGCGCGGGGGCGTCTGGCGGCCGGTGACCGGCTCGGCGCCGACGGCGCGCAGCAGGATGCGGAGCGCCTCGCGGATGGCCCCGTGGGCCTGGTTGAGGGCGAACAGGTCGCCGTGGTCGATGTGCGCGTAGTCGGCGAGCAGCTGCCGGGCGACGTCGACGGCGACGGTGAGGTCGTGGGGCTCGGGGGTGTTGTGCTGGCTCATTCGCCCACCTCCGGGGCGGCCAGGAGGCGGGCGAGGGCCAGTGTGAACGCGTCGTCGTTGCCCCGCTCGATGTCCGCGGCCAGGGTCTGGCGCATCAGTTTCAGGGCCAGCAGGCCCTGGAAGACGCTGCCGGTCTGCGGGTCGCGGGCGGCGGCGAGCATCTCCTCGAAGAGCTCGCGCACGCGAGTGCCGGTCTCCTGGAACTCCCGACGCGCGGTGGCCAGCTCCTCCTGCGCCGCGCCGCGCTCCCGCTCCGCTACGAAACGGTCGGCGTGCTCCTGCGCGAGTTCACGCAGCAGGTTCTCGGCGTGCTCGTCGGCGTCCGCGAGCTTCGCTGTCTCCTCCTGGTAAAGGCCGTGCCACTTTTCTGCCTCCGCCGTGGCGGCAGCCGCCTCAGCCGCTGCGGCTCGCAGCGCACGCAAGGTCTCGGTACGGATGATTCGGATCATGTTTCGCCCACCTCCGGGGCGGCGGCGCGCACAGCGCGGTGCGCGCAGAGGATGACGGCCTCACGGTCACCGCGCGCGTTCGCGTCGAGCAGCGCGGCCATCAGGGACGGAATCGGGGGGAGCGGCCGGGGCGACCGGCACGCCGCACGGATAGCGGCGTGCTCGGTCGGCCGGCGCACGGGCAGCGCGCTCATTACGGGCGGCCTCCCGCGAGGATCACGGCGAGCTCGCGGGCCTGGTCGCGCAGCGCGTCGGCCTGTGCGGTGAGCGCGTCGGCCATGGCCTCCAGCCCGGCCAGGCCCGTCGGGTACCAGTCCCCACCGATGTGGACGCCGACGAACGGCAGGCGCAGGAACGAGTCGTCCACGTACGGGCGGACCTCCAGTGCGGTCACCAGGTGGATGGCCGGGCCGCGGCGGGTGGGCAGCGTCAGCGGCCGGTCCGGGCCGAAGTGGGAGAGGTCGACGCGGTACTGCGGGGGGCCCTCGTGGCCGATGCACCAGTCGGGGCAGGTGATCGTGATGGGCCCGTGGTCGAGGGTGTGCACCGTGACGGTGCGCGCCGCGCTCACCGCCCGGCCTCGGCGGCGAGCAGCTCGGCGGTGCGTGCCTTGATCCGGGCGTCGGTCGCCTCGCGGTCGGCCGCCGCGATCTCCGGGTCACCCTCGAAGTCGTCGACCGCCACGGTCTCCGCGTAGTCGATGAGCGTCTCGAAGCGGTCGAAGAAGGCGCGGGCCTCCCGGAGCGCGCTCCGAGCCTCGGCGATGCTCAGCTCGGCGGTGTCCTTGTTGTTGTGCAGCCACAGCTGGGTGTGGCGCCCGTACGCCTGCGACCGGTAGTCGGAGACGACGACCTCGGCGCCGAGCCACGGCAGGTCACCGCAGTCGATGGCGCGCATCGTGGTCTCGATCGGCGTGGTGCGGCGGGCGCCGAGCCCCTCGTCGGGGGTGAGGGCGCGCTGCGCGGCGGTGAGCGGGCCGTCCTCGTTGAGGAAGGCGGTCACGGTCATGCCGCGCTCGGCGAGCTGCGCGCGCAGCCTGGTCTCGGCCTCGTTGAGGCTGATCTGACGGGAGTCGTATCCGGCCTCGATGTGGTGGTCGGCGCCGGAGACGGGCCACCAGATGACGAGCTGTCCGGGGGTGAGCTCGGTGTGCCTGATCAGGACCGAGACGGTCTCGGTGCCGGGGTGTTGGCGGGCATGCTCGACGAGGTAGGGCAGGTGCTGGTTCGTGGTCGTGTCGAGGGCGGGGATGGTGTTCGTCATCAGACCGCCACCACCGTCAGGGCCTCGAAGCGGGCGGCGATGGTGCGGTCCTTGGGGCGGTAGGTGGCCAGGCGGGCGGCGAAGGTGGCGGCGGCGTACAGCTTCACCTTGACGGCCTTGCGGGCGCGGCCCTTGAGCTTGACGGTGGCCTCGCGGGTGGCGTCGGGGGTCACGCCGCGGGAGAAGGCGGCGGAGAAGCGGTGCGCGGTGGCGTCGTCGAGGCCGGCGGCGACGAGGCGGGTGCGGGCGGTCTGGGGGGTGCCGGTGGCGACGGCCTTGGTGGCGCGGCGGGTGGCGCGGGTTCCGGCCGTGCGGCGGCGGAGGGTGGCGCGAAGGGCACGGCGCGTGGCGCGGTGCTCGCGGCGGGTGGAAGACTTCCTCATAGCGATCTCCTGGTGATGTCAGGTAGGTCGTGAGGCCCCGTGCCGGTGGGACTTGGCGGAAACACCGGCACGGGGCCGCCCCGTTTCCGGAGTGGCTAACCTTGCAACTACAGAGTATCCGGAAACCTTGTAGATACACAAGGCTCATGCGAAGATTCCCCGCAACTACACGCGAGGGAGAGAAGTGAGCGACGGACAGACGACGCCCCGACACACGAGGACTCGACCTATCCGGGTGCCGGGTCCCCTATGGGATGCGTACGGGCGCATCTGCGAGCGACTCGGTACCGACCGGACGAACGACTTGCTGGACCACATGCGCGCGCGCGTCCGGGAGCACGGTGACGAAGCGGATCGTGCCGGGCTTGCGGCGGCGGAGGCCGAGTTGGCCGAGCGTCGGGCACGCAAAGGCGGCCGGCCGAAGCGCTCTCCGGAGAGTTGACGGTGCATCAGGGGATTCCGTCTCACGAACGTCTCACAGAGCCGGTGTCTCGATGCGCTGTCAGGGCCTCTGACCTGCCGCTGGGTCACTCGCCATAGAGCCCATAGAGCCCATGGAGGGAATTCAGATCACTACGGATCAGAAGGTTGCAGGTTCGAATCCTGCCGAGTGCACAGCAGCCCAGAGGCCCTGTGGAGTGATCCACAGGGCCTCTGGCTTTTGTCTTGACGGCAGTGTTTGACGGCAACCGCCCTCGAGAGCCGATCAGACGGCTACGAGGACATCGGCCGCGCCGTCGTCATCGTCCGTTGCGTTGCCGTCACCCCTCAGGGCATCCCCGACGCGATCGAACGCCGAGCGCTGCGAGTCGAGCCGGACGAAGGTGTAGACGTCCATGGTCACGCGGATCGAGCTGTGGCCCAGGATTTCCATGATCATGCGAGCGTCGGCGCCCTGTTCGTGAAGCAGGGAGGCGCAGGTGTGGCGCAGGTCATGGAAGCGGACCTTACGGACTCCGGCGCGAGTGCACAGCACCTCGAAGGACCGGTTCAGGTTGCGCGGCTCGATCGGTGTCCCGTTCTTGGTGGTGAAGACGAGGCCCTGCCCCGTGCCCTTCCAGTTGTCCCCCGCGCCCTTCCGGTCGGCGATTTGCTGGGCACGCTGAGCACGGAGCGCCGTCACGCACTCGGACGGCAGCGCCACGCGACGGGCCGAACGCTGAGTCTTCGGAGCGACGATCAGCAGTTCCCCACCGACGCGCTGTAGGGCTTGCCGAACGGTGAGCACCCCTTCGTGAAGATCCACGTCCGACCAGCGCAGCCCCAGCAGCTCACCGCGCCGCAGACCGATGCGGACCGCCAGTTCGTACGCGGCCCACAGACGGTTGTCCCGAGCGGCCGCCACCGTTCCAAGCCGAATCGGCCGCAGAGCCGCAGACAGAGCCCCATGCGTCATGCAGCTGTGCTGACAACGTCCCGGCCGAAATGAGGCCGAGGACCGTGACGCATCGAAGAAGCGTGGCTGAGGCCGGCGGGTGGTTGCTGGAAACACACGTGACGGGTGCTCGTTCGGCGCACCCGCCGTCGTGGCTGACTTTCGGTGGCTCAGGTCAGAACTCCTCTCTAACTCGACAACGAGGGACCGGGGTTCCAGCAGCACCCGCATACGAGCACGCCAACCGCCCCGGTACCATCGGCACCGGGGTCCTGATCAGGGATTCCGCGACGGGGCCACCCTGAATGCTGTCCAGGCGGAGGGGTGGTCCGGTCTTCTGCTTGTGGGTCTACGGCTCAGCTCAGGGCCTTACCGACCTCGTAGATCGTGGGCCTGTCCTCGGGAGCCGGACTGAGCATGGCGTCGATCAGTTCGCCCAGCTCGCCGTGCACCTTCACCGGCCGGCGTTTGCCACTCGCGACGGCTTGTCTCTGCTCGGGGCGCGGTACGTCGTCCGGGTACTCGACGGCCCGCCAGCCTGTGGCGGAAATGAGCAGGGACGCGCCGAGCGCATAGATGTCCGCTTCCTGCGTAGGCTGCGCCTCTCCGGTCGCAAGCACGCTGCGCGCGATCTCCGGCGCCTCGTAGTGGACGAGGCAGCCGCGGAACGGGAAGTCGTACCCCTCGGGGACGTGTCCACCCCGTGCCAAGGCCAGGTCGATGAGGTGCGTGCGATCCGGGCCGATGATGAAGTGTGCGGGCTGCACGTCGCCGTGGGCCCAGCCCTTGCCATGTAGCTCGGCCAGCGCCTCTACGCAGCCGAGGGCCGCGCTGGTATGAGGCTTCGTACGAGAGCCCGGCTCACGACAGGGCTTCCACAGCTCGTACAGGTCGGGCCCTTCGTGCCACGGCTGGAAGTTCCAGGTGCCCAACTCCCATTCGCCGTACGCGCAGTCATCGACGCCGAGTCGGTACAGCACGGCTCCCTCGCGCGCGGGGGCGAGCGCCGTCCAGGGCTGGGCGGGCCAGTCGGCCGTAGCTGCGATCGGATAACCGACCTTCACCGCGTACTGCCCGCGATGGCTCTCGACCTCCCAGACCCTTGAGCCCCGACGATTGACGACCAGGCGCTGAGCCTAGGGCATCAGTGCATCGAGCACGACGATCGGCAGTTCAGGGGGTGTCCCGGACAACGTCTGTTCTCCTTCCGGGCGGCGCAGCCGACCCCGCATCGAGGTCGGCCGCGCCGCTGGTGTCGTGTCGCTACGCCTGACCGTACGGACGGCCGCAGTCCGCGTCGCACTGCGCGAGGTTCGTGCCGTCTACGGTCCAGAGGTCGTCGAAGACCATGAATCCGGCCGCCTTCATCGCGTGTGCGGACGCGGCGACCTTCTTCGGGTCTCGGGGGCTTCCGCCCGGCATGGGGTTGTGGTGGAGGAAGCGGCCGGCGTACCGGTCGCAGAGCGCGGCGTACTCCTTCGTGTGCAGGATGAGCGCGTGCAGACCGAGGTCCACGTCGTCGGACGGGACCATGGGGACGGTCGCGGTCGCGGCGGTGACCAGGAAGGCCACCGCCTGGTCCGCGATCCGCCCGGCCCGTTCGCGGGACTGCCCGTCGTGGACGATCACGAAGTGGGTGAGGCTGTCGAACAGCTCCTCACCAGCCACCGCGCGACCGGTCTTCTGGTCGTTGGCCGTTGCCGTCATGCGGATACTCCTCGAGTGTCGCTGTGTGTGGAACTTGCGCTCGCATCGGTCGCCGAGGCACGGCCTATGGCGACCGGGGGATGGAAGGCCGACCCGAACGGGGAAGGGGGAGCCAGGGAAGGTGGCACCCCGTTCGGGGCGGCCGGTCTACTGGCTGGTGCCGAGGGCCATGCCGATCACCAGGCCACACGATCCGCTGATCGTGATGATGAACAGGACTCCCGCGTACCGGCCGATGGCGCGGATCACAGGCCGTCCCGGCTGTTGCCGTTCTTGATGGCCAGGCGGGCGCTCAGATCTTCCCGCGCGGTCGGGGCCACCACGTTGTTCGGCAGGGCATCCCACTCGACGCCGCCACCGACGGGCCTTATCTGCACCCGGGCGCCGACCTCGCCCATGACGACGCCGATACGTCCACTGGCAGTGTCCTTTGCCAGTTCACCGATGCCTGGTCTGGTCTGCTGGTTGCTCGCCATGCGGACGAGCATCCTGCCGCTCATCAGGACGTCGGAACCTCCGACAAACCCCACTTCGGGACGTCCCGCATCGGGTAGAACGTCCCTAGTGCCGTCCCCGACTGTTAGGAGAGATTGGGATGCCGAACGAGAGGTTACGTGCTGCCATGGCGGCCGGCGGCTGGACTTACGCCGCCCTTGCGGACAAGGTCGAAGTCGACCCCAAGTCCGTTGAACGATGGGTCAATCTGGGGCGTACGCCGCGCCGGGCCACGGCCATGCTGGCAGCGGAAATTCTAGGAGAAGACGTGCACGCTCTATGGCCCGCGCTCCGGCAGGCACGCCCTGCCCGCGCTGTCAGTCCGGAACTTGTGGCTCTCTACGACCAGCGGGCGGACATCCCCGTGTCCACCTTCGTGGACGTGCTGACCCAGGCGCGCGAGCACATCGACGTGCTGGTGTACGCCGCCGTCTTCCTGCACGAGGCGTACCCGCGGCTCAACGACTTGTTGCGAGAGCGAGCGGACGCCGGGTGCGCGGTCCGTATCGCGATCGGCGACCCGGACAGTACGAACGTCCAACAGCGCGGTGCGGAGGAGAGGTTCGGCCACGGGATCGAGTCCCGTTGCCGACTCGCCCTCATGCACTACCGCCCGCTTGCCGGGGTACCTGGCATCGAGGTGCGCACCCATGCCACCACGCTCTACAACTCGATCTATCGTGCGGATGACCAAGCACTGGTCAATGCTCATGTCTGGGGCGTGAACGCCTACGGCGCTCCCGTCTGGCATCTCCGCCGCAGCGGGAAGGGTGGCATGTTCGACACCTACGCCAGCAGCTTCGATGCGGTGTGGGAAACCGCGACGCCGGTACGAGAAGGGTGACCATGGCACGGACCGAGTACTACGACGACCCAGCGGCACCGGAGCCGAACAGCCTGGTGGTCGCCGCGTCCGCCGTGGTCACCGACGACGAAGGGCGCGTACTCCTTCAGCGCCGCAGGGATAACGATCTGTGGGCGCTGCCAGGTGGCGGCATGGAGATGACGGACTCACTCCCAGGAACGGCCGTCCGCGAGGTGAAGGAAGAAACCGGACTGGACGTAGAGATCACCGGGCTCGTGGGCACGTACACAGACCCTCGCCACATCATCGCCTACTCGGACGGTGAGGTGCGTAGGCAGTTCAACGTCTGCTTCACCGCCCGCGTGGTCGGGGGCCGGCTCGCGATCTCGGACGAGTCCACGGAGCTGCGGTTCGTTCAGCCGGAGGAAATCGATCAGCTACCGATGCACCACACACAGCGGCTCCGGATCCGTCACTTCCTGGAGCACCGAGAGCAGCCCTATCTCGGCTGACCTCGTAGGTGTGGATCTCCGACGATATTCGGCCCTCCCCACATGCCCCTGCGTAAGCTGGAGCCACCTTAGTGAGGCGGGATATCGGGGGTAGGGCAGCATGGACGACCGGCTTCGCGACTTCGCGAAGGGCTCACCCAACTTCGGGGTGCTGTATCAGCACCAGCCGCTGCTCTCCCTGTACGGGGCTTCCGCCGAAGCGACCGTGTTCACGAACCCCAACTCCTCCCTGGTCCAGGCAGGCCAGTTCGGCGAGGTCCTCGCCGAGGAACTGGTCGCCCGTATCGGGATGCGGATCGAGGGCGACCGGCAGATCGACCGGCTGACCGCTCTGACCAGGGCCGGAGTCCTCGTTCCGGAGATTCGCGACGACTTCGACCGGCTGCGCCGCGACCGGAACAAGGCCGCCCACAGCCACCTCTTCGACACGGCGCGGGCTCTGGCCGCCGTGCGGATCTGCTACCGGCTCGGCCTCTGGTTCCACGATGCCATCGACGGCCGGCGGACCGTCGCCGAGTTCGTGCCGCCCACGGACCCCGGTGACAGCGCTCAGATCACGGACCCGGCCGAGCTGGCCGAGCTGCGCGAGGCCCTCGACGGCCACCGCCAGGCGCTCACGCAGGCCCGCATGCGGCTCGCCGAGGCCGGCGACGCGCTGGAAGCCGAGCGTAGGGCGCGGGCCGAGGCCGAGAATCTGATCGCCAGCGCCGACGCCAACAAGAGCGAACTGCTCGCACGGGTCGAGCAGTTGAGCACGCAAATCGAAGAGCTGCGCGCCGACCAGCAGACGAAGTACGAGGCCGCTCGCAGGGAGCCGCGCACGGTCGACGCCAAGCGGCGCGAAGCGATCATCCACCGTGCCCAGCGGCCCGCCGCACTCAACGAGGTGCAGGCCCGCGAAGCGATCGACGAAATGCTGCACGCGGCCGGATGGGTCGTCCAGGACCGCGACCAGGTCAACCCGGGAGGGAACCAGGGCGTGGCTGTACGTGAGTTCACGCTGGCCACCGGCCGCGCGGACTACGTCCTGTATGTCGACGGCAGGATCGTCGGTGTGATCGAGGCCAAGCGGGAGGGCGACCACCTCTCCAGCGCCGTGGAGCAGAACGACCGGTATGCGGCTGGCGTCCTCAAGGAGCACCGGCTCGCCGTCTGGCGGGAGGCGGAGCCGTTCGCGTTCCGCTACGCGACGACCGGCACCGAGACCTATTTCATCAACCGCCTCGATCCCGACGCCCGCTCCCGAGAGGTGTTCTCCTTCCACCGCCCCGAGACGGTGGCCGCCTGGATGCGCCGCGCCGACGAGACACCGGCCGTCCCGACGTTCCGGGCTGCCCTACGCCGACTGCCCGTGCTGGAGCCGAACGGCCTGCGTCTCGCACAGATCGACGCCATCAGCGGCCTGGAGAAGTCCCTAGGAGAGGACCGGTCGCGGGCACTGATCCAGATGGCGACGGGCGCCGGCAAGACCTTCACCGCCGTGGCACAGACCTACCGGCTGCTCAAGCACGCCAAAGCGCGCCGGGTCTTGTTTCTTGTCGACCGGAACAACCTGGGCAGGCAGGCGTACGACGAGTTCCGCAAGTTCACGACACCAGACGATGGCCGCAAGCTGTCGGACATCTACAACGTCGACCGGCTCGGGGCGGCGGGCCTCCAGGACACCTCGTCGGTAGTCATCTGCACGATCCAGAAGATGTACTCGCTGCTGCGCGGGGAGACCCTCGTCGATGACGAGCAGGCGGACGAGGCATCGGACAGCACGGCGTACGAGGACACGTACGCGACGGATCTGCCTATTGAGGTCTCCTACAACCCGAAGGTTCCAATCGAGTCCTTCGACCTGATCATCGTGGACGAGTGTCACCGCTCGATCTACGGCCTGTGGCGGGGCGTGCTGGAGTACTTCGACGCACACCTGGTTGGTCTGACCGCCACTCCCACACTCCAGACCCTCGGCTTCTTCGGACGCAACCTGGTCTCCGAGTACACCTATCCGCAGGCCGTCGCGGACGGGGTGAACGTCGACTTCGACGTCGTACGGATGCGCACCGACCTGCGCGAGAAGGGCGCCGCGACCATCGAGTCGGGCACGACGGTGCGGGTTAAGGACCGCAAGACGCGGCGGCAGCGCTACCAGGAACTGGAAGACGACTTCACCTACACGACCGGGCAGATCGGCCGCTCAGTGGTGACGGTGGACGAGATCCGGGCGGTGCTCACCGCGTACCGGGACAACTGGCGGCGCTGGTTCCCCGGCCGGACCGAGCTGCCGAAGACCCTCATCTTCGCGGTCGGCGAGGACCATGCGGAAGACGTCCTCGCCCAGGTCAAGGAAGTCTTCGGGCGCGGCGACGACTTCGCGAAGAAGATCACGTACAAGAGTCGTCAGGCTGGCGAGGACCCAGACGAACTGATCCGTGCCCTGCGGACCTCGCCCCGGATGCGTGTCGCCGTCACCGTAGACATGATCGCGACCGGTACGGACGTGAAGGCCCTGGAGTGCGTGATCTTCCTGCGCGAGGTGCGCAGCGCCGTCCTCTTCGAGCAGATGAAGGGCCGCGGCGCCCGCACCATCGACGCGACCGAGCTCCAGGAGGTAACCCCGGACGCGGACGCCTCGGTCCGCAAGGACAGGTTCGTACTCGTCGACGCGGTCGGCGTGACGGACTCTCCACTGGTGGACGCCAAGCCGCTGGTGCCGGCGGGTGAGCGGCAGGTTTCGCTGGCGAAGCTGCTGGACAAGGCCGGTACAAAATCAATCAGTACTGGTGAGGCCGAGATCCTAGCGGGACGACTGGCCCGGCTTAACCAGCAGCTGACGGACGAGGAACGCGAGCAACTGACGCGGGCCTCGGGTGGCCGCACCCTGTCGGAGATCGCGGGCGCCATCGTGAAGGCAGTGGACCCGGACCGGCAGGAGCGTGCGCTGGAAGAGGGTGGCCAGGCGGCGGCCAGGCGGCTCGTGGAGGACGCGATCGCACCGCTGACGGATTATCCCGATCTGCGACGCCACATCATCGAGATCCGGCGGGACAAGGACTACCTCTTCGACGAGTTCACGGCCGTCGAGGTGACGGACCTCGACGAGATCCCACGCGAGGAGCGGGCCCGGGAGGAGGTTGGCCGCTGGAGCCGACTTCTGAAAGACGAGCGTGATCGCATCGCGGCGGTCAGCATTGCCCTGACGAGCCCCCGGTCGGTTTCCCCTGCGGAGGCGTACGCCGGGCTGAAGGAACTGGCACTGGAGATCCGCCGCCCGCAGTTCGCCTGGACGCCACAGGTGCTGTGGACGTACTACGAGGACCTGGGTGCGGCGGTCCACTCCGACGGCGGTCGGGAAGCGGGTGTCCCTGACCTGATCTCGCTCATTCGGTACGAGCTCGGGGTGGACGAGGAACTGCGGCCCTACCGTGAGACGGTGGAGGAGCGCTTTGAAGGATGGCTGCTCAAGCAGCAGCAGGCAGGGGCGGACTTCTCGGAGGAGCAGCTGTGGTGGTTGCGGTCCATACGGGACGTGGTGGCGAGCGACGTCGGCATCAGCGCGGCGGAGTTCAACGCCGAGCCCTTCAAGGGGAAGGGCGGAGGACGGGGATTCGCCCACGCGTTTCCGGGGCGGGATGTTCGGTCGTTGTTGAGTGAGCTGAATCGAGAGTTGGCTTGAGCGGGTTGAGTGACGCAGAGCTTCCGAAGGGGTGGGTTTGGGCTACCCTTGGGGATATTGCCAGTTGGGGCAGTGGAGGAACGCCCAAGAGCGGCGTCACCCAATTTTATGGCGGAGATATCCCATGGGTTGTCAGCGGTGATCTGAACGACGAGCCAATCTACTCAACAACGTCGACCATCACGACTGAGGGACTGGACTCGAGCTCGGCGAAATGGGTACCTGAGGGCTCCGTTCTTATCGCCATGTACGGTGCCACGATTGGCAAGCTGGCCGTCACCGGGCGACCGCTCACCACCAATCAAGCAGTGGCGTTTGCAACCCCACATAAAGCGCTCATCGACAAGCGGTTCATGTTCTGGTATCTACGGTCCCAGCGTGACGTCCTCCGTAAGGCCGGGAAGGGTGGGGCGCAGCCAAACATCAGCCAGACAATCCTAAAGGCGTGGCCAATCCCCGTGCCACCGCTCGCTGAGCAGCACCGAATCGTCGAGGCCATCGAGGGCCACATCTCTCGCCTTGATGTGGCGCAATCCAGCTTGACCGTGAGCGCCCGCCGCTCGGCCAAATTGCTGCAGCGTCTCGCTTCAGTCGCAGTGGCAATAGATGCCACAACTGCACACACGACAACATTGGGCGCAGTGGCAAGTGTCGTAAAGAACGGCATTTTCATTTCTCGTCCCGGTAGCGAACCAATCGGGGTCCCCATCCTCCGAATCGGCGCTGTTCGCCCTTTGAGGCTGGATACAACCGATATCCGCTACACAGGCCTACAGGACAACTCGGAGGAATTGTCAGGGTCCCTCCTTAACGCCGGCGACCTTCTCTTCACTCGCTACAACGGAAACCCCGAGTATGTGGGTGCATGCGCCGTAGTCCCTGATGCCACAGGATCGCTCACCTATCCCGACAAACTGATTCGCGTCGTCGTGGACCGTCAGGTGGTATTGCCAGAATACGCTGCCCTAGCCTGTTCTGCCGGAGCAGCACGTCAATACATTCGTCAGCGCGTCAAGACGACTGCCGGCCAAGCAGGTATCTCGGGACGAGAGCTTAAGAGCGTGCCCCTCGTACTCCCCAGCGTCGAAGAACAACAGCGCAGAGTTCGGCAGTACCAAGCCGCTGCGGAAGCCATAGGAATGTTGCAAGGAGGAATCGAGCGGGCAAGCATTCGCAGCCTGCACCTACGTAACGCCCTCTTGCATCGTGCCTTCAGTGGTCAGCTCGTCCCCCAGGACCCCGCCGACGAGCCCGCTTCCGTCCCCCTCGGACGCATCCGCACCAAGCGCGAGGCCCAGGACGACAAGCCCAAGCGGGCCGTCCGCCGCCCTCGCAAGACGGTCACCGCAGACGCACCGCCCCCGCCCCCCGCATCTACAACATCCTCCTCCCCCGCCAACGCCGTTCAGCAGGAGCTTCCGCTGTGACCCCCGCATCCCCCGCCCTGGCGCACGCACAGACCAACGCCCTGGTCGCCAAGCTCTGGAACTACTGCAATGTCCTCCGGGACAACGGCCTTTCCACCATCGAATACGTCGAGCAACTCTCGTACCTGCTCTTTCTCAAGATGGCCGACGAGATCGCCTCCGACCCCTTCACGGAGCAGGAAGCCAAGGCCGTCGTACCCACCGAGTACGATTGGCAGTCCCTCGCCCGTCTCAAGGGCATCGACCTGGAAGTCCACTACCGCAAGACCCTCGAAGAGCTCGCGAAGAATCCCGGGACCACCCTAGGCACGATCTTCGCCAAGTCCCAGAACCGAATTACAGAGCCCGCCCTCCTTGAAAAGCTTGTCATCGATCTGATCGGCAAGGAGGACTGGACGATCCAGGGGACGGACCTCAAGGGCGATGCTTACGAGGGCTTGCTCGCCAAGGGTGCCGAGGACACCAAGACGGGTGCTGGCCAGTACTTCACGCCCCGCGCGCTCATCGACGCCATGGTCGACGTAATGCAGCCGAGACCCGAGGACACGATCACCGACCCCGCCTGCGGGACCGGAGGCTTTCTGATCGCGGCGCACAGCTACATCCGCAAGCACCACATGCAGCACCTGTCACGGGAACAGCGTCTTGAACTCGGGTCCGGCAAGATCTGGGGCAACGAACTGGTCACCGGCACGGCCCGCCTGGCAGCCATGAACATGCTGCTGCACGGCATCGGTGACGCCGACGGCAAGTCACTCATCACCGTGGGCGACGCCCTCGCCGACAAGCCTGACCGCCATGCGTCACTCGTACTCGCCAACCCGCCCTTCGGCAAGAAATCCGCGATCACGATTGTCGGAACGGACGGCAAGGCCGAGAAGGAAGACATCTCATACGAGCGAGACGACTTCCGCGCCACCACCACCAACAAGCAGCTCAACTTCCTCCAGCACATCATGTCGCTGCTGGAGATGAACGGCCGAGCGGCCGTGGTGCTGCCGGACAACGTGCTCTTCGAAGGCGGCGCGGGCGAGAAGGTCCGCCGACGCCTGCTCGACGAGTTCGACCTGCACACGATCCTGCGCCTGCCCACTGGCATCTTCTACGCGGGCGGCGTCAAGGCCAATGTCGTGTTCTTCGAGAAGAAGCCGCCCCGCAGCGGGAACGCCCACAACACCTCAAAGCTCTGGGTCTACGACTTCCGCACCGCCAAGCACTTCACCCTCAAACAACACCCCCTGACCCGTGCGGCTCTGGACGAGTTCGTCGAGGCGTACCTGCCAGGCAAGCCGCGCAGCGAGCGGGTGGAGTCCGAGCGTTTCAAATCCTTCGACTACGACGAGCTCATCGCCCGCGACAAGGTGAATCTCGACATCACGTGGATGAAGGACCCGGCTCTCGACGATGCCGACAGCCTGCTGCCGCCCGAGGTGATTGCCCAGGAGATCGTCGAGGACTTGCAGGCCGCGCTGAGTGAGTTCGCGGCCATCGCGGAGGCCCTCGGCGGTGAGATCTCGGCCGACACCGACGCGATTGAGCCAACTGAGAGCGGCTGAACCGTAACTGGGTTGCCCCTCCCTCGTCCCGCCGGAATCCTAAATTCCCAGACCAGCGAGACGGGGGAGTTCCATGCCAGCCGCACAGCCGCAGACACGCGAGTTCCGGGCCTTCCTGACCAACCTGGAGTACGCCCGGAAAATGATCGTGGCGGGTCAGAGTCTGGCTGCCTTCCAGTCCCCTGTCATCGACATCGGCGACTTTTATCGGGCTGCCTGGGTCCAGGCTGTCAGCGCTATCGACCATTGGTTCCACGAGGAGCTCTACCGGCGCGTCGCGGAGCTGGCCGCCGCAGACAGCCCCGGGATGCCCTACCAGTTGACGAAGTTCGAGTTGCCTCTGGTCAAGGTGGAGGAAGTCCGGCGCGGTACGACGACACTCGCCGACGCCGTCTCCGAGCACGCCAAGGCGAAGTGGGGCAACGCGGCGCTGCAGAATCCTCGCAAGATCAGCGAGGCGCTGAAGCTGGTGACGGAAGAGGATATTTGGGCCAAGGCGGCCGTTCAACTCAACGAGTGGAACCACGGCCGTACGTCCATGAACGCGCAGACCCTGAAGCAGAAATACAACTCGATCACCGATCGTCGCAACAGGATCGCCCACGACGCGGACCTGCTGGACGGCGACCTCAAGCGTCGCCGCCCCATCTCCGACGCTGACGTGACCGACGCGATCGACTGGATCGAGCGAATCGCCCTCGCCATCGCCACTGTGCTGGGATGAGTAGACCTCTCAGGCCCTTCATTGCGACGAGGTCACCGTTCGGAGTTGACGGCAGTTCTGACGGCAACGACGGCACACTGAGGCGCATGATCGCCAAGCTGAGCGATCGGAGCAGGAGGCCGCTGGCACTCCCCAGGGCGGGGTGCCCGATCCTACGGATCAGAAGGTTGCAGGTTCGAATCCTGCCGAGTGCACAGTTGGACGAAGGCCCTGCGGATCACTCCGCGGGGCCTTTGTCGTGCGGTCGCTCAAGCCGGTGCCTCGGTGGGCGTCACGGCCTGGGGGCGTGCGGCCACGACGGGGCGGCGGCGGTTCGGGAGGCCGAGGGTCGGGTTGGCGACGGCCCAGGCCGCGCTCTTGCAGACCAGTTCCTTGTACGTGGCGGCGAACCGGCCCGTCAGGGCTGCCTTGACGGCGCGGTCGTCGGCCGTGACGTACTGGATCAGGCCCTCCTTGCGGCCCAGTGAGACGCACTGGTTGAAGTAGCGGAGCGGGGTCTTTGAGATCTTGCCGCCGGTCAGGCGGGCCGCGATCGCGTCGGCGGCCTGCCAGGCCATGGGGGCGCCCGTGGCGCACGACATGCGCAGCGGCTTGTCGCCCGGGCCCATCGCCATCGCCGCGTCGCCGACGGCGTACACGTCCGGGTGCGAGAGCGAGCGCATGGTCCTGTCGACCATGATCTGGCCGGTGTCGGTGACCTTCAGAGTGGTGGCCCGCGCGATCGGGTGGACCGCGAAGCCGGCGGTCCACACGGTGACGGCCGCCGGGACGGACGCGCCGTCCGCGGTCGTGACGTGGTCGGCCTCGACGCGGGTGACGGCGGCGTGTTCGTGCGCGGTGATGCCGAGCCCGGCGAAGACCTTGCGCACGTGGGCGCGGCCCTTGGGGGAGAGCCACTCGCCGAGGGCGCCGCGGGCGGTGAGGGCGACGTCGAGGTCCGGGCGGGCCTCGGCGATCTCGGTCGCGGCCTCCAGGCCGGTCAGGCCGCCGCCGACCACGACCACGGGCTGTCCCGCCTCCAGCCGGGCCAGGCGCTCGCGCAGCCGCAGCGCGCCCGGGCGGCTCGCGATCTGGTCGGCGAACTCGGCGGTGCCGGGGACTCCTTGGCTGTTCCAGCCGCTGCCGAGGGCGTAGACGAGGGTGTCGTACTCCAGGGTCTCCTCGGGCGCTCCGTTCGGCGCCCCCTCCGGGGCTTCGGTCTCCCCGGGCGGTGTCGTCTCCGTGACGGTCACCGTCTTGCGGTCGACGTCGACCGAGGTCACCTTCGCGAGCTTCAACGCGACGCCGGTGCCCGCGAACATCTCGCTGAACGGCCGGGGCTTGAGGTCCTGGCCGACCGCGAGCTGGTGCATGCGGACGCGCTCGACGAAGTCGGGCTCGGCGTTGACGAGGGTGATGGCGACGTCCTCGCGGCGCAGCCGCCTGGCGAGGCGTCCGGCGGCGGAGGCTCCGGCGTATCCGGCTCCGAGGACGATGATGCGGTGCTGCTGCATGGTCATGCTCCCTGTCTCGGCTCTTCCGCGGCGTCGGCTCTCTCGCGGTGTTCGCCCCTTGAACCGGATGGCCCGGCGTTTTCTGACAGGGGTGTGATGTGAGGCGCGTCACATGGGGTGCGCGGGGGTGTCCGGGGTGGGGTGCAGTGGTGGTGAGGGTGGGGGCGCGCGGGCGGGGCCGGAGGGCTCAGAAGGCGTTGAACAGGGGGTTTCCGTGGTCCTCTGTCGCCCATCGCTCGGTCGCGCGGACCAGCTTGTCCGGGTTGACCTGGTTGCGGAACGCCGTGATGCCCTCGGGGGTGACCTCCAGGCACAGGATGCCGACGACCCGGCCGTCGACGACCGCCACGGCGGCGGGTCCGCCGTTGGCCGTCGTCGCGTACACCCCGGCCGTGCCGCCGGCGAAGTCCCGCTTGGCCTTGCCGGGCTTGAACAGGCCCCACATGAACTTCGCGACCGCGACCGCGCCTTCGAACGGCTTCGCGCGGGCCGGGATCTTGCCCCCGCCGTCGCCGATGGCGATGGCGTCGTCGGTGAGCATCCGCACGAGCTGGTCGGTGTTTCCGCTGGTCGCGGCCGCGAGGAACTCCTCGACGATGCGCCGGGCGGCCGTCTCGTCGATGTCGGTGCGGGCCTTGCCGTCCGCGACCCGCTGCTTGGCGCGGTGGAAGAGCTGCTGGCTGGCGGCGTCGGTGATGTCGAGGATCTCGGCGATCTCGCGGTGCGGGTACGCGAAGGCCTCCCGCAGCACGTACACCGCCCGCTCGTTGGGGGAGAGGCGTTCGAGGACGGTGAGGACCGCGTACGAGACGGATTCGCGCTGTTCGGCGGTGTCGGCCGGGCCCAGCATCGGGTCGCCGGCGAGCAGGGGCTCGGGGAGCCACTCGCCCACGTAGGTCTCGCGGCGCGCGCGGGCCGAGGTCAGCTGGTTGAGGCAGAGGTTGGTGAGGACCTTCGTCAGCCAGGCCTCGGGGACCTCGACGCGGTCGACGTCGGCGGCCTGCCAGCGCAGGAAGGTGTCCTGCACGGCGTCCTCGGCCTCGCTCGCGGAGCCGAGGAGGCGGTAGGCGATGGCCTCCAGGCGGGGCCTGGAAGCCTCGAACCGGTCGACGTCGTCCGTGGTCAAGAGGGCCATGGCCCGGATCCTAGTCCGGTGGCGCCGGCAGGGTCAGTCCCGGTCGCGGCAGCAAGGGCGGCTCCGGCTGCGGCAGTAGCGGCGGCTCCGGCTGTGGCAGTAGCGGCGGATCCGGCTGTGGCAGCCGCGGCGGCTCCGGCAGCCGGGGCGGCTCCGGTCGCGTGCAGGTGCCGTCCCGGTCGCCGCGGTCGGGTCAGGAGCCACCACCTGGGCCGGGTCAGGGAGCCACCGCCTCCAGCGCGTCGACCGAGCCGGACATGATGGTGCGGACGTGGGCGGTGAGGTGGTCGAGGGGCCAGTCCCACCAGGCGAGTTCGAGGAGACGGGCCACGTCATCGTCGTCGTAGCGGCGGCGGATGAGCTTGGCCGGATTGCCGCCGACGATGCCGTAGTCGGGTACGTCCTCGACCACGACCGAGCCGGAGGCGATGACCGCGCCGTGGCCGATGCGGACGCCCGGCATCACCGTCGTGCGGTAGCCGAACCAGACGTCATGGCCGATGACCGTGTCGCCGCGGCCGGGCAGGCCGCTGATCAGGTCGAAGTGCTCGGACCAGGGACCGCCCATGATCGGGAACGGGAAGGTGGAGGGGCCGTCCATGCGGTGGTTGGCGCCGTTCATGATGAACCGCACGCCCTCGCCGAGCGCGCAGAACTTCCCGATGACCAGCTTCTCCGGGCCGTAGTGGTAGAGCACGTTCCGGGTCTCGAAGGCCGTGGCGTCGTCCGGGTCGTCGTAGTACGAGAACTCGCCCGCCTCGATCAACGGCGAGGTGATCAGGGGGCGGAGGAGCACCACACGCGGCTGGTCCGGCATCGGATGCAGGACGTTCGGGTCGGGGGTGAGGGGGAGAGGTGGCACGGGCGGGCTGCTCCTCGGTGTGCGGTTGTGCAGGTGGTCGTCGCAGGGTCGTGGACGGGCTCGTCCGCGGTCCACCCATTTCTGCCCGGGGGCCTGCTTCGGAGAGGGCCGCATGAGGGCTTCTTCCCGAGTGCCGCCGGGCCCAGGAGGTTCCCGGCTCAGGGGACTTCGGGGGCGCCCCACGTGTCCACGGTCACCTCGTCGCCCACGGAGATCTTGCCGGGGGTCAGGATCGCGTACTTCGTGCCGAGGGCCACTCCGCCCTGGGGCGCGCGGCGGTACGAGGCGAGGGTGCGCAGGGGCTCCGGGCCCGCGCGGCGGCCCGCGTCCTGGTCGACGAGGGTGACGGCGCAGCGTATGGCCGGTTTCGTGTAGCCCAGTTCAGCGGTGCCGATCGTGAGGTGGTGGGCGCGGTCCTCGGTGTGCGGCTCGTCCCAGCCCGTGACGACGACGTTGGGGCGGAAGCGGTCCATGGGAAGCAGCTCGGCGCCCCGCTCGACGATCTTCTCGTTCAACAGGTCCACGGTGGAGCGGGAGATGAGGTGCAGCGCGCTGCTGTCGGCGTAGCCCGAGGTGCCAGGGATCCGGCCGTCGGTCACGCGGTGGTGCTCCGGCGGTACGCGGACGAGTCGGCTCGCGGCGCCCAGGACGTCCGACAGCCACGCCGCCACCGCGTCCCCCTGGTCGATCCCTGTGTACGCGGCCCCGAAGAGGTCCACGTCCCGGCGCGGGCCGGTCGTGTCGACGTCCACTCGGACGTCGTCGTGGCCCGGGGCCCGGAGCGTCAGGAGGGCGCCGTCCGTGTCTACGGAGGGGCGGATCAGGGCGAGCCTCGGGTCCCGCCGCTGCGTGCGGTACACCCCCTCCTCGCTGACGACCATGAAGCTGCGGTCGTGCGCCAGGCCCGCCGGGGTCAGGACGGCCTCGCTCGCCGGTGTCCCGGCGCAGCCCTTGACGGGGTAGTACGACAGCTCGGCGACGACAGCCATGCGTCGGCCCTTTCTCTCGGCTTCTCTCGGCTTCTCTCGGGTCTCTCGGGTCTCTCTAGGGTCTCTCGGTTTCCGGTTGTGGTGCGGACGGTGCTCTTGGGGAACGCAGGGACCGGTCCGAAAATGCCGTACGTGGGCCTGGAACAGGCGGACTTGACCGTTCCGTGGAGGGCGTGGTCAGGGGCGTTGTCAGTGGGGTGCCGCATGCTTCTCGTATGACGTGGTGGTGTGCGGGGGTGCGGTGGTGGGTCGGTGGCGGGCCCGTCCTCGGGTGGTACGCGCCGGGGCGCGGCGAGCGCGAGAGTCCGCTGGTGTTCGGGGGCGCGGTGGCCTTCCGGGTGCGGGGCGGGCGGCGCTGCCTCGGGGTGTGGCGGGGCGGACGGTGGACGGCCTGTCCGGTGGGCGCGGCGGTGCCGGGGCGGGTCACGCGGGCGCAGTGCGAGGAGTGCGCGCGCGTCGACCGGGCGCACTCGGTCGCGGCGGACACGTTCGCCGACGACCCGCGGCCGTACCACGTGTACGTGGCGTGGTTCGGGCCCGGCCTGGTCAAGGTGGGCATCACGGGGGTCGCGCGAGGCGGCGCGCGACTGCTCGAACAGGGTGCGGTGGCCTACACCTGGCTCGGGCGGGGGCCGCTGATGGCCGCGCGCCGGACGGAGGAGCTGCTGCGGACCGCGCTCGGCGTGCCGGACCGGATTCCGTACGAGCGCAAGCGGGTCCTGCGGGCGCGGCTGCCCGGAGTGGACGAGCGGGCCGGGGAGTTGGCGGAGCTGCACCGGAAGGCGGGGGCGCTCGGCGGGTGGCCCGAGTCGTTGGAGCGGCTGCCGTGCGCCGTCGTGGACCACGGTGAGGCGTTCGGGCTCGACGCGATCGGCGGGTTCGGCGCGGCGGGGCTGGTCGTGGACGAGCTGGCGGACGGCGGGGTCGTGGCGGGGGAGCTGGTCGCTGCCGCCGGGCCCGACCTGTATGTGGCCGTGGGAGCGAGTGATCAGGGGGTGGTGATCGACAGTCGGCTGATGAGCGGGTGGCGGCTGGTCGGGCTGGAGGAGCCAAGGGGTTCGGGGGAGCCAAGAGGCGTGAGGGAGCCAAGAGGGGCTGGAGAGCAAAGAGGGGCGGGGGAGCCAAGGGGTTTGAGGGGGCCGAGGGGGCCGAGGGGTTCCGGGGAATCCCCGTGGTCGGGGGTGACGGTTCCGGTGCGGGGGATGCCTGTGGTGCAGGGCGGTTTGTTCTGAGCGGGTTGTTCCGAGGGGAGGGCCTTTGGAGACCGGAAGGCAAAGACCTGCCGCCCGTTCGGCAATGACGGGGCCGGAGGGGTGGACACGGACTCGGCGGACGACGGAACGTGGGCGTCATGAGTGATCAAGAGCTTGGTGCTGCGGCCGCCGACACCTTCGCCCCCAACAGCCCCACCCCCAACAGCCCCACCCCTCCCTTCGAGCCCCCGTACTACGCCGTCGTGTTCACCTCCCTGCGCACCCCGGGGGACAACGACTACGGGGCGACGGCCGACCGGATGGACGAGCGGGTGAAAGCCGTGCCCGGGTACCTCGGGATGGACTCCGCGCGGACGCCGGGCGGACTCGGCATCACCGTCGGCTACTTCCGCGACGAGGAGGCCATCGCGGCCTGGCGGGGCGACCCCGAGCACCGCGAGGCGCGGGCGCGGGGCCGCAAGGAGTGGTACGAGGACTACGTCGTGCACGTGGCCAAGGTCGAGCGGAGCTACGGCCTTGGCTGAGGCCGGGGCTGCCGGGGCTGCCGGGGCTGCCGGGGCGGCCGGGGCTGAGGCCGGGCTGCCTGAGGCGGAGGCCGGGCGGGCCGAGGCCGAGCGGGTCACCGCGTTCTGGGAGCGGCTGGGGCTCCCGGGACTCGTCGACGTACACACGCACTTCATGCCGGAGCGGGTCCTCAGCAAGGTGTGGGACTACTTCGACGCGGTCGGGCCGCTCACGGGCGTGCGGTGGCCGATCACGTACCGGCACGACGAGGAGCGGCGGCTCGCGGTGCTGCGCGGGTTCGGGGTGCGGGCGTTCACGTCGATGCTGTACCCGCACAAGGCGGGCATGGCGGAGTGGCTCAACGGCTGGGCCGCGGAGTTCGCCGCGCGGACGCCGGACTGTCTGCACACGGCGACGCTGTTCCCGGAGCCGGACGCCGAGCGCTATGTGCGCGAGGCCGTCGAGGCCGGGGCGCGGGTGTTCAAGTCGCATGTGCAGGTGGGGGCGTACGACCCGAACGACGCGCTGCTCGACCCGGCGTGGGGGCTGCTCGCGGAGGCCGGGATCCCGGTGGTGATGCACTGCGGCTCGGGCCCCGCGCCCGGCAAGCACACCGGGCCCGAGCCGGTGGGGCGGCTGCTCGCGCGGCATCCGCGGCTGCCGCTCGTGGTGGCGCACATGGGGATGCCGGAGTACGCGGACTTCCTGGACCTGGCCGAGCGGTACGAGGGGGTGCGGCTCGACACGACGATGGCGTTCACGGACTTCAGCGAGGCGACGACGCCGTTCCCGCGCGAGGAGTTCGGGCGGCTCGCGGACCTCGGGCTCGGCGGGAGGATCCTGCTCGGGACGGACTTCCCCAACATCCCCTACGGGTACGTCCACCAGCTCGACGCGCTGGAGCGGCTCGGGCTCGGCGACGACTGGCTGCGGGCGGTGTGCCACGGGAACGGGGCGAGGCTGTTCGGGCTGCGGTGAGGCGGGGCGCGGGAGAGCCCGGTTCAGCACGGCGCCGCGTTTTCTCAGGGAATTCACAGGCAGCCGAAAGCCCCTTCTCACGGCCCCCGCCCACGCTGAGGTCATGACCACGACCTCGCCCCAGGGGCGTACCGAACTGCTCAGGCCGGACGGGAGCCGCGTCCGCGTACTCGTCGTGGACGACGAGGTGTCGCTCACCGAACTGCTCTCCATGGCGCTGCGCTACGAGGGCTGGGAGATCCGCAGCGCCGGGGACGGCGCCGGTGCGGTGCGGGCCGCGCGGAGCTTCCGGCCGGACGTCGTCGTGCTCGACATGATGCTGCCGGACATGGACGGCCTCGCCGTGCTCGGGCGGCTGCGCCGGGAGCTGCCCGACGTGCCGGTCCTCTTCCTGACGGCGAAGGACGCCGTCCAGGACCGGATCGCCGGGCTCACCGCCGGTGGCGACGACTACGTGACCAAGCCGTTCAGCCTCGAAGAGGTCGTCGCGCGCCTGCGCGGGCTCATCCGGCGCTCCGGCGCGTCCGGCCGGCGCGGTGAGTCCGTGCTCGCCGTGGGCGACCTGACCCTCGACGAGGACAGCCACGAGGTGACGCGCGGCGGCGACTCCATCCACCTCACCGCCACCGAGTTCGAGCTGCTGCGCTACCTCATGCGCAATCCGCGGCGCGTGCTCAGCAAGGCGCAGATCCTCGACCGGGTGTGGAGCTACGACTTCGGGGGGCAGGCCAACGTCGTCGAGCTGTACATCTCGTATCTGCGCCGGAAGATCGACGCCGGACGGGAGCCGATGATCCACACGCGGCGGGGCGCCGGGTATCTGATCAAGCCCGCCGTTCTGGCGGCGTGAAGCTCCCGCACGGCTCACGCCCCGCGCGCACCCGCAAGCCCCGTACCCTCCGCACCCGCCTCGTCGTCTCCGCCGTCGCGCTGATCGCCGTCGTGTGCGCGGTGATCGGCACGGTCACGACGATCGCGCTGCGGTCGCATCTGTACGAGCAGGTGGACGGTGCCCTCCGGCAGGTCTCGATGCGTGCGTCGGGACCCCCCGAGAACACCGCGGACGCCGGGAATCCGCCGGACCACCGTGACGGCGGGCCCGGCGGCGGGCCGCTCCGGTTCGTCACCAAGGGCCCGCAGGAGATCGGCACCGTCGGCGCCGTCGTGGGCGAGGACGGCACCCTCACCGAGGGCGCTGTCAGCACCGAGCCCGACGTGTCGAGCAACTCCCCCGAATCCGTCGCCAGGACCCTCGACGGTGCCCAGCTCGACGCCCTCGCGAAGGTGGCACGCGACGGCGAGCCGCACACCGTGGACGTACCCGAACTCGGCGAGTACCGCGTCGAGTACACCAGTGGCCGCTTCGGGGACTATCTGGTCGGCCTGCCCACCGCCAAGGTCACCAACACCCTCAACACGCTCGTCGTCACCGAGGTCAGCGTCACCGCCGCGGGCCTCGTCGCGGCCTCCCTCGCGGGCGCCGCGACGGTCGGCGTGGCGCTGCGCCCGCTGCGCCGCGTCGCCGCCACCGCGACCCGCGTCTCCGAACTCCCCCTGCACAGCGGCGAAGTGGCCCTGCACGAACGCGTCCCCGACGCCGAGGCCGACGCCCGCACCGAGGTCGGCCAGGTCGGCGCCGCGCTCAACCGCATGCTCGACCACGTCCACTCGGCGCTGCACGCGCGCCAGCGCAGCGAGACCCGGGTGCGCCAGTTCGTCGCCGACGCGAGCCACGAGCTGCGCACGCCGCTGGCCTCCATCCGCGGGTACGCCGAACTGACCCGCAGGGGGCGGGAGGAGACCGGCCCCGACACCCGTCACGCCCTCGGCCGCATCGAGTCCGAGGCCGCGCGGATGACCGGCCTGGTCGAGGACCTGCTGCTGCTCGCCCGCCTGGACGTGGAGCGCGGCAGGTCCGGCACGGCGGGCCCCGGACCTCTGACCCGCGAGCCCACCGACCTCTCCCCCATGGTCGTCGACGTCCTCAGCGACGCCCGCGCCGCGGGCCCGGACCACAACTGGCGCCTCGACCTGCCCGACGACCCCGCGCTCGTCCTCGCCGACCCGGCCCGCGTCCAGCAGGTCCTGGTGAACCTCCTGGCCAACGCCCGCACCCACACCCCACCGGGCACCACCGTCACCGCCCGGCTGCACCGGCACGGCCCCTGGGTCCGCCTCGACGTCGCCGACGACGGGCCCGGCATCCCGCCCGACCTGCTCCCGCACGTCTTCGAACGGTTCGCGCGCGGTGACAGCTCCCGCTCGCGCGCCCACGGCTCGACCGGCCTCGGCCTCGCGATCGTGCAGGCCGTCGTCGCCGCGCACGACGGCGCCGTGGCGGTGACGAGCGAGCCCGGCAGCACGGTGTTCACCGTCCACCTGCCCGCGTACGACGAGGCGGGCGAGCCGTCGCCGTACGGGAACGACGGGACGCCCGCGTACGGGAACGACGGGACGCCCACGTATGAGAAGGGCGGGACGCCCACCTACGGGAACGGCGGGACGCCGACGTACTCACAGACGGGCCACAGGCTCACCACACCGCCCTGACAGCGCACTTGGCGAGCGTCGGACGCATGCCAACCGACTCTTCCCAGGGGCTCTCGGGCACGCTGCCGACCCGAGCGCACCTCCCCGCGCACGGCGTCCGGGGCGGGGCGCCGGCGGCCCCCGTCCTCGACATCGTCATCCCGGTCCACAACGAGGAGAAGGACCTGCCGCGGTCCGTGCGCAGGCTCCGCGACCACCTCGCGCGGACCTTCCCCTACCGCTTCCGCATCACGATCGCTGACAACGCCTCCACGGACGCCACCCCCGAGCTCGCGGCCCAGCTCGCGGCGGACGTGCCCGACGTGACGTACGTGCGCCTGGAGCAGAAGGGGCGCGGGCGGGCGCTGCGCGCTGTCTGGGGCGCCTCGGACGCGCCCGTGCTCGCGTACATGGACGTGGACCTGTCCACGGACCTCAACGCGCTGCTCCCGCTGGTCGCGCCGCTGATCTCCGGGCACTCCGACCTGGCGATCGGCTCCCGGCTCGCCGGCGGCTCCCGGGTCGTCCGCGGGCCCAAGCGGGAGTTCGTCTCGCGGGCGTACAACCTGATCCTGCGCGGCTCGCTGCACGCCCGGTTCTCCGACGCCCAGTGCGGGTTCAAGGCGCTCCGGGCCGACGTGGCACGGGAGTTGCTGCCGCTGGTCGAGGACACCGGGTGGTTCTTCGACACGGAGATGCTGGTGCTCGCCGAACGCGCGGGGCTGCGCATCCACGAGGTGCCCGTCGACTGGGTCGACGACCCCGACTCGACCGTCCACATCGTGAGGACGGCGGCCGAGGACCTGAAGGGCGTCTGGCGCGTGGGCCGCGCCCTCGCCGTCGGCGCGCTCCCCCTGGACCGGCTCGCGCGCCCCTTCGGGGATGACCCGCGCGACCGCCGGGTCCCGGGAGTGCCGGGAGGGCTGGCCCGCCAGCTCGTCGGCTTCTGCGCGGTCGGCGCGCTCTCCACCCTCTTCTATCTGCTCCTGTACTCCGGCTTCCGTACGGTCACGGGGGCGCAGGCCGCCAACGCGTTCGCGCTCCTCGTGTCCGCCGTCGCCAACACCGCGGCCAACCGCCGCCTCACCTTCGGCGTGCGCGGCCGGGCCCGCGCGGTCCGCCACCAGGCGCAGGGCCTGGTGGTGTTCGCCGTCGGCCTGGCCCTGACCAGCGGCTCCCTCGCGGCACTCGACGCCGCGTCCGCGCACCCCGCGCACGGCACGGAGCTGGCCGTCCTCGTCGTCGCCAACCTCGCGGCGACGGTCCTGCGCTTCCTGCTCCTGCGGGTGTGGGTGTTCCCGGACCGCCGCACGGAGCCGACGCCTTCCGGAGGCACGCGGCCGACGCCCCACGCCACGGAGCCCGCGCCGTCCGCCCCGCGCACGTACGAAATGAGGGACCCCCGATGACCACCGCGACCAACCCACCCGCCGCCGCCCCCGTGGCCCTCGAAGGTGCGCCTCAGGGACACCGGCGCGCGGCCGGGCTCCTCGCGCGCCTGTGGCGCGGGCGCGCCGAGGATGCGCGCTGGGTGCGCCCCGCCTTCCTCGGCCTGCTCCTGGCCACGGCCGTCCTCTACGTCCACGACCTCGGCGCGTCCGGCTACGCCAACTCCTTCTACTCCGCGGCCGCGCAGGCCGGTGGCCAGAGCTGGAAGGCGCTGTTCTTCGGCTCGCTGGACGCGGGCAACGCCATCACCGTCGACAAGCCCCCGGCCGCGCTGTGGCCGATGGCCCTGTCGGTGCGGCTCTTCGGGCTCAGCTCCTGGGCGATCCTGCTGCCGCAGGCGCTGATGGGCGTGGCCACGGTCGCGGTCCTGTACGCCGCCGTGCGCCGCCGCTTCAGCGCCGCCGCCGGACTGATCGCGGGCGCGGTGCTCGCGCTCACCCCGGTGGCCGCGCTGATGTTCCGCTTCAACAACCCCGACGCGCTGCTCGCGCTCCTGATGACCGTCACTGTCTACTGCGTGCTTCGCGCCCTGGAGCACGGGCGCACCAAGTGGCTGGTGTGGGCGGGCGTCGCGGTCGGCCTCGCCTTCCTCGCCAAGACCCTGCAGGCGTTCCTGATCCTGCCGCCGCTCGCGGTCCTGTACGCGGTGTGCGCGCCGGTGCGGCTGCCCAGGCGCCTTCGCCAACTCGCCCTGTCCGGCCTCGCGACGGTCGTCGCGGGCGGCTGGTGGGTCGCGGTCGTCGAACTGTGGCCCGAGCCCTCGCGCCCCTACGTCGGCGGCTCCCAGCACAACTCCTTCCTGGAGCTGACCTTCGGCTACAACGGCCTCGGCCGCATCAACGGCGAGGAGACCGGCAGCGTCGGCGGGGGCGGCAGGCCCGGCGGCGGTGGCCGCTGGGGCGAGACCGGCCTCGGCCGGATGTTCAACTCCGAGGTGGGCGGCCAGATCTCCTGGCTGCTCCCGGCCGCGCTGATCCTGCTGGTCGCGGGGCTTGTCGTGACGTGGCGGGCGCGCAGGACGGACACCGCGCGGGCGGCGTTCGTGGCGTGGGGCGGCTCGCTCCTGATGACCTCGGCCGTCTTCAGCTTCATGGCCGGGATCTTCCACCAGTACTACACGGTGGCCCTCGCGCCCTACCTCGCGGCGCTCGTCGGCATGGGCGCGACCGTGCTGTGGGAGGAGCGCGCCAAGGGGTGGGCGGGCGCGGTGCTCGGCCTCACGGTCGCGGTGACGGCCTGGTGGGCGTACGAACTCCTCGGCCGCACCCCGGATCACGTGCCGTGGCTGCGGACGGCCGTCCTGGTCGCCGGGCTCGCGGGTGCGGCGGGGCTGCTGCTCGCGGCGCGGCTCGGACGGCGGCTCGCCCTCACGGCCGTGGGCCTCGGCCTCACGGCGTCGCTCGCCGGTCCGGTGGCGTACACGCTGTCCACAGTGGACACCCCGCACACCGGGTCGATCGTGACGGCGGGGCCCCCGGGGGCGGGGCGGTCGGGTGGGCCCGGTGGCGGCGGGCCCGGTGGTCCTGGCGGGGGCGGGGACGGCGGAGGCCGTCCTCCGGGGCAGCAGGGGCAGGCCCAGGGCCAGCGGAACCAGCCTCCGGGCCAGCAGGGCCAGGGCGGGCAGAACCCGCAGGGCCAGCCCCCTGGCCGGCAAGGCCAAGGCCGACCCCAGCAGGACGACGGCCAGCAGAACGGCCAGCAGGACGGCCAGCAGGACGGCCGAGCCCGCGGCCAACGCGGAGCCATGGGGGGCGGCATGGGCGGCGGCATGGGCGGCCTCCTCAACGGCGCCCAGGTCGGCGCCGACGAGAAGCGCCTCCTGGAGGCGAACGCCGACCGCTACACCTGGGCCGCGGCGGCGATCGGCGCGCAGAACGCGGCGAGCCACCAACTCGCCACCGGCGAACCGGTGATGGCCATCGGCGGCTTCAACGGCAGCGACCCGTCCCCCACCCTCGCCCAGTTCAAGAGCTACGTGGCCGACGGCAGGATCCACTACTTCATCGCCGGAGGCGGCATGGGTGGCGGCATGGGCGGCAGGGGAGGCGGAACAGGCAGTGACGAAGGCACCGCCTCCCAGATCTCCACCTGGGTGACCGAGAACTACACCGAGGTCACCGCGGGCGACGCGACCTTCTACGACCTCACCGAGCCCAAGAGCTGAGGGCCGATACCCAACCCAGTTGTACAGCGTATGGGACTTCCTCTACGGTGTACGTCCACCCATCGACGTACACCGTAGAAGAGAAGGAGCCCAGATGACGTCGACCACCGCCGACAACCCCGAGGCGGTCGTCGGGCACGGCGACCGCCACCCACAGCGCTGGCTGATCCTGGGCGTCATCTGCCTGGCCCAGCTCACCGTGCTGCTCGACAACACGGTCCTGAGCGTCGCGATCCCCTCGCTCACCAGCGAGCTGGACGCCTCGTCGGCCGACATCCAGTGGATGATCAACGCGTACTCGCTCGTGCAGTCGGGCCTGCTGCTCACCGCGGGCAGCGCGGCCGACCGCTACGGCCGCAAGAAGCTCCTGACCGCGGGCCTGGTCCTGTTCGGCATCGGCTCGCTCGTCGCGGGCCTGGCCCAGACGTCCGCACAGCTGATCGCGGCGCGCGCCGGGATGGGCATAGGCGGCGCCCTGCTGATGACGACGACCCTCGCGGTCGTGGTGCAGCTCTTCGACGACGCCGAGCGGGTCAAGGCGATCGGCCTCTGGGCGACCGTCAACTCCCTCGGGTTCGCGGCGGGTCCGCTGCTCGGCGGCTTCATGCTCAACCACTTCTGGTGGGGCTCGATCTTCCTGATCAACATCCCCGTGGCGCTGATCGGCGTCGTCGCGGTGGTGCGCATGGTGCCCGAGTCCAAGAACCCCCAAGGAGACCGCCCCGACCTGCTCGGCGCGCTGCTCTCCACCATCGGCATGGCGTCGGTGGTGTACGCGATCATCTCGGGCCCCGAGCACGGCTGGACGTCGGGGCAGGTCCTGGTCGCGGCCGGGGTCGGCGTGGTGGTCCTCGCGGCCTTCGCGCTGTGGGAGCTGCGGGCCCCGTACCCCATGCTGGACATGCACTTCTTCCAGAACAAGCGCTTCATCGGCGCGGTGACGGGCGCGATCCTGGTGGCCTTCGGCCTCGGCGGTTCGCTCTATCTGCTGACGCAGCACCTCCAGTTCGTGCTCGGCTACGAGCCGCTGGAGGCGGGCCTGCGCACCGCGCCGCTCGCCGCGACCGTGGTGCTCCTGAACCTGGTCGGCATCGGCGCGAAGGTGCACGCCAGGCTGGGCACGCCGCTGACGATCCTGGCCGGCATGACGACGCTGGCGGGCGGCCTCGCCGTGGTCGCGTCGTTCGGCGGGCACGACTACTCGGGCATGCTGGTCGGCCTCGTCCTGATGGGCGCGGGCATCTCGTTCGCGATGCCCGCGATGGCCAACGCCATCATGAGCGCCATCCCGCCGGAGAAGGCCGGAGTGGGCGCGGGCATCAACGGCACCCTCGCCGAGTTCGGCAACGGCCTCGGGGTGGCGGTGCTCGGCGCGGTCCTCAACTCGCGCTTCTCGGCGCTGGTCGCGGTGTCCGCCACGTCGTTCCCCGCGGCGCTCGCGGCGGCGGACTCGGCGGGGGAGCGGGAGCGCATCTCGGACGCGTTCTCCTCCGGCCTGGAGACCAGTCAGCTGGTCGGCGCGGTGGCGCTGTTCCTCGGCGGCGCGCTGGCGGCGGCGTTGCTGTGGCGTGCGGAGCGGGCAGACTCCGGACGGAACGCGGCGGAGGCGGCGGATTCGGCGGACGATCCGCAGCAGGCGTCCGCATAGCATCGGGACGGGTGCGCGAAAGCGTCCGGCGCGGGGCGTACGGCGCGATCCGGACGCCCCGCTCCCGGCCCCACGGAACACGTACGAGTACCAGGAAGGTGCGCCATGGCGAAGGCAGCCGATCGCCCGAAGAGAGCCGCGCGCACGAGTGTCTGGCTGGAGGGCAAGGCGCCGCGCGGCACCGGTCGCCGGGGGGCCCAGCCGACCGGCCTCGACCGGGACCGCATCACCGAGGCCACCGTCCGCCTCCTGGACGCGGAGGGCCTGGCCAAGTTCTCGATGCGCCGCCTCGCCGCGGAACTGAACGTCACCGCGATGTCCGTGTACTGGTACGTGGACACCAAGGACGACCTCCTGGAGCTGGCGCTCGACCGGGTGGCCGCGGAGATGCGCCTGCCCGACACCGAGTCCGTGCCCGGCGAGTGGCGCGAGCAGCTGCGTGAACTGGCCGCCGGATACCGGGACCTGTTGGTCCGCCACCCCTGGGTGTCACCGCTGATCGGCGAGTTCCTGAACATCGGGCCGAACTGGCTGGGGTTCTCCCTCGCCATCCAGCGGGCCGTCCGCAACACCGGGCTCACGCCCTCTCGCCAGAACGGGGCGATCGCCGCGGTGTTCCAGTTCGTGTACGGCTTCGGCACCATCGAGGGGCACTTCCGCGCCCGGGTCGCCGCCGCGGGGATGACCCAGGACGAGTACTTCCGGGACGCGGTCGGTTCGGTGAACGAGGAGCTCGCCACGAACGAGGCGGTGCGGTCCGCGAAGGAGCTGATGGAGTCCCGCGGCGAGGGCACCGTCTCCGAGATGTGGGCCCGCGACTTCACGATCGCCCTCGACCTGATGATCGCGGGCATCGAGTCGCTCCTCGACCCGGCCGTCCGCACCGGGGACGCCCCCGCGGAGGCCGCGGGGAGCGCCCCGGCCGGGGTCACCGAGGAGGAAAGCCCCCGGTAGCCACCGGACCCCACCGCTCCGGGGTGATCCGGATCAGCGACTTGCCCTGCTCGCGCATGGCGTCGCGGTACTCGTCCCAGTCGGGGTGCTCGCCCGCGATGTTGCGGTAGTACTCGACCAGCGGTTCCACCGAATCCGGGGCGTCGATCACCTCCGCCGTGCCGTCGACCTGGACCCAGGGGCCGTTCCACTCGTCCGAGAGGACGACCACGCTCACCCGTGGATTCCGCTTCGCGTTGCGGGTCTTGGCGCGCTCGGGGTACGTGGAGATCACGATCCGGCCCGAGTCGTCGACCCCGCAGGTCAGCGGTGAGGCCTGCGGGGTTCCGTCGGCGCGCGCGGTCAGGAGCAGCGCCTTGTGCCGGGGCCGGACGAAGTCCAGCAACTCGGCGCGCGACACAGTGGTGTTGGTGGCGATGTTCGGGGGCGTCATGGTCACGACGGTACGCCCGTGCCGCCTGCGACGGGCGGGACCCGCCCGGGCCCGTCCGGCGAGTCCCGCCCTTCGCAGGCCCTAGACCTGCGGCAGGTTCTCGCCCTGCACGGCCTGGATGTCCAGCTCCACCTTCAGCGTGGTGCCGATCGCGGAGATGCCCGCCTGGAGCACCTGGTTGTAGTTCATGGCGAAGTCCTCGCGGCGCAGCTCGGCGGTGGCGCGGAAGGCGGCGCGGGTGCCGCCCCACGGGTCGGCGCCGGTGCCGAGGTAGGCCAGGTCCAGGCCGACGGGCCTGACGACACCGTGCATGCCGAGTTCGCCGTGCACGGTCCAGCGGTCGGACCCGGCGGGCTCCAGGCCGGTCGAGCGGTAGGTGATCTCCGGGTACGTCTCGACGTCCAGGAAGTCGCCGGACTTCAGGTGACCGTCGCGCGTCGCGTTGCCGGTGTCGATGGACGCGGCCGCGATGACCGCCTCGACCCGCGACTTCTCCAGGTCCTCGGAGATCTCGACGCGCCCTGAGAACTCGTCGAACCGCCCGCGCACGCTGGAGATCCCCAGGTGCTGGGCGACGGCGGCCACGGACGAGTGGACGGGGTCGATCGTCCACGGTCCGGGCGGCGGCAGCTCGGTGCCGCCGGCGCGGCCGAGGACGACCTGGCCGACGTCGGCGCGCCCGCTCGCGGTGACGAGGGCGGTGGCCGCGGCGGGCGCGTACCCGACGGCGGTGACGATGACGGTGTACGCCCCGGCGGCCAGCTCCGTGGCGTCGCGCACCACGCCCTCGCCGTCGGCGTCGGCGCGCAGCACCTGTGTCCCCGTCATGTCGGTGACCGTCACGACGGCGTGCGGCACGGCCCACCCGTCCCGCGTACGGATCCGTGCACTGAGTCCCACTTCTCGCTCCCCTTTTGCGCCTGGACCGGCGCCGCTCTCGCGGACCACATGCTCGCCGCGTTGGTTCCTCGATCGATGGTCGCGGCAGGTCGCGCGAAGCACGGACCTGCCGCGATGGGTCGCGCCGAGCACGGACCTGCCGAGGCAGGCCGCGCCGAGCACGACATCGGCCCCCGGCGGTGGCGACCGGCCGTCCCCAACCGTCGCGTCGCCACCGTCCCGGGGGCCCTACGCACCGCCCGGGGGCCGCGTCCGCTCAAAGCGCGGCCCCGAGGCGGGGTCCCTCACTCGCCCGGGTGGGCGAGTTCGATGTCGTGGCTCTCGACGACACCGCTGTCGCCGCCGACCGTCAGGCCGGTGGCCACGGGCGGGTAGCCGGTCGCGATGACCGTGTACTCGCCGCTGTCCAGGTCGGTGAAGGCGTACGCGCCGTCCGTCCCGGTGGTGGCGGTGGCCACGACGTTCCCGGCCGCGTCGACGAGCGTGACGCGCGCGCCGTTCAGCGGCCCGCCCTCGGCCCGCACGGTGCCGAGCACCCGGGCGCCGGAGCGCAGTTCGACCTCGACGCGGGTGACGCCGACGGCGGACACCTCGACGGGCAGGGCCACCGGGCGGTGCCCGGCCGCGTTCACGGCGACGGTCACGGGGCCGGGGACCAGCTCGGCGAAGGCGAAGTCGCCCTGCTCGCCGGAGGTTCCGGTGGCGAGCACATCGCCGCGCACATCGGTCACGACGACCATCGCGCCGGTCACGGGCAGCTTGGCGTCGGCGGTCCGCACGACTCCGCTGAGCCCGCTGGTCCCGCTCAGGAGCAGGTCGTACGCGAGCGGCTCGGTGCCGACGACGACGGTCGAGGCCTGCGGCTGGAAGCCGTCGGCGGAGGCGATCAGGACGTACGAGCCGGCGCCGGGGGCGTCCACGGCGTAGGAGCCGTCGTCCTGGGCGACCGCACGCCCCACCTGCCGTCCGCCGAGGGAGATCAGCGTGACCGCGGCCCGGGGCACGGGCGCGCTCTCGGCGCCGCGGACGAAGCCGCGCACCGGCACGCCCCCGGTGTCCGTCGCGGGCGCCGCGCCGGAGCCCGTGACGGACGCCGTGGCGGCGAGCCGCTGGGTGCCGTCGGGTCCGGCCTCGGTGCGCGCGGCGACGGAGGCGAGCACGGGCCCGGCGTCGGCCGGGGCACCGCCGGCGGTCGCGGTGGCGGGCGAAGCGGGCGCCGGGGAGGCGGAGGTGTCGCCGGACTCGGCGGCCTGCGCGAGGGCGCCCGCCGTGCGCAGCGGCACCTCCTTGATGAACAGGGTGACCAGGAACGCGAGGAACGCGATGGGTGCGGCGATCAGGAACACGTCCGCGATGCCGTGGCCGTAGGCGCTCTCCATCACGGTCCGGAACGGGGCGGGCAGCGCGTCCAGGTCGGGGATGCCGCCTCCGCCGGTGCCGCCGTGGCCGAGGGCGGCGCCCTGCGGGCCGAGGTCGGCGAGGCCGTCCTTCACGTAGTCGGTGATGCGCGTCGACATCACGGCGCCGAGCGCCGAGACGCCCATGGCGCCGCCGAGGGAACGGAAGAAGGTGACGACGGAGCTGGCGGCACCGATGTCCTCGGGCGCGACCTGGTTCTGCGTGCACAGCACCAGGTTCTGCATCATCATGCCGATGCCGAGGCCCATCAGGGCCATGTAGCAGGCGATGTGCCAGTACGCGGTGTCGTACCGCATGGTGCCGAGCAGACCCAGACCGGCGGTCAGCAGCACACCGCCGCTGACCAGCCAGGCCTTCCACCGGCCCGTCTTGGTGATCAACTGCCCCGAGACGGTGGACGACACGAACAGGCCCGCGATCATCGGGATCGTCATGACGCCGGACATCGTCGGCGACTTGCCGCGCGCGAGCTGGAAGTACTGGCTGAAGAAGACCGTGCCCGCGAACATCGCGACACCGACGAACAGCGAGGCCACCGAGGCGAGGGCGATGGTGCGGTTGCGGAAGAGCCGCAGCGGGATGATCGGCTCGCCGGCCCTGGACTCCACGAGCAGGAACAGCAGGCCGAGGACGATCGAGCCGCCCACCATCGCGTACGACTGCCACGACAGCCAGTCGTACTTCTTGCCGGAACCGGAGCCCGCGAAGGTCACCCACACCAGGAGCAGCGACACGGCGGCGGTGATGAAGAAGGCACCGGCCCAGTCGACCTTGACCTCCCGCTTCACGACGGGCAGCTTCAGGGTCTTCTGGAGCACGATCAGGGCGATGATCGCGAAGGGCACGCCGACGTAGAAGCACCAGCGCCAGCCGAGCCAGGAGGTGTCGGTGATGACGCCGCCGAGCAGCGGGCCGCCGACGGTGGCGACGGCGAAGGTCGCGCCGAGGTAGCCGGAGTAACGGCCGCGCTCGCGCGGGGAGATCATCGCGGCCATGACGATCTGGGCGAGCGCGGAGAGACCGCCGACGCCGATGCCCTGGACCACGCGGCAGGCGATCAGCATCCCGGCGTTCTGCGAGAGTCCGGCGACGACCGAGCCGAGGACGTAGACGACCAGGGCTATCTGGACGAGCGCCTTCTTGCTGAACAGGTCGGACAGCTTGCCCCACAGCGGGGTGCTCGCCGTCATCGAGAGCAGCGCGGCGGTGACGACCCAGGTGTAGGCGGACTGGCCGCCACCGAGGTCACCGATGATCTCGGGCAGGGCGTTGGAGACGATCGTCGACGACAGGATCGCCACGAACATGCCGAGCAGGAGGCCGGACAGGGCCTCCATGATCTGCCGGTGCGTCATCGGGGCGCCGCTGTCGGCGTGCCCGTGCGCTCCGTGCTTGGCATGGCTGCCCCGCACACCGGACGGTGTGGATGTTGCCATGGGTTCCTTTTCCTGATTCTCACGCGGGTGTACGGGTGGGTTCGGTGGGTTCTACGGACGCGTGCGGCGGTCCGGGGAGCCGGGCCGAAGCCGCGCGGCAGTCCCCGAATCCCGCACGCAGGCGGGCGAGCAGCGAGCTGAGCCGACCGACGTCGGCATCGGACCAGTCGTGCAGGTAGTGGGCGAGGGTCGCGATGGAGAGCTCGGACAGCTCCTCGAACTTGGCCTCGCCCGCGGGGGTGAGCCGCAGGATGCGCGAGCGTTTGTCCGCGGGGTCCGGGGCCCGGTCGATCCAGCCGCGCTCCGCGACGTGCGCGACATGACGGCTGGTCACCGACATGTCGACGGCGAGGAGTTCCGCGAGGCGGCTCATCCGCATCTCGCCGTGACGCTGGAGCAGCGTGAGCACGGCGGCGGAGCCGCTCGGGCAGTCGGCGGGCAGGCCGCGGCCGAGGCCGCGCTTCACGGCGCCGATGGCGCTGAGCTGGCGGGCCAGCTCCGCGTATTCACGCTGTGCGGCCATGGCGTCCACCCTCTTTTCGTTGCTTAGGGCAACCATAGAAGCAGTTGGTTGCCGCAGGCAAACTAAAACCGGACCAACGGGCTAAAGGGCTGGCAAAGGTCTCGGACCACGGAGGTAAAGCCGCCGGTCAGCGGGGGTTGGGCCGGGCGGCGGGGATTCGCTAGGGTCCTGCCCCATGGCACACAACCCCCATGCACCGCAGGGCGCCCCGGGCCCCGAGGGCCAGCACGACCCGGCGGGCTCCACCCAGATGTTCCGCGCCTTCGTCGACGAGCCCCCGCAGGGCGGCCGCGCGCAGCGGCAGGCGGCGGCCCCGGCGGGCCCGCGCATCGGCCTGATCGTGGGCGTGGTCGTGGCGATCGCGGTCGTGGCCGCGGTGGCCTGGCTGGCGCTGAAGTAACGCTCCGGGCGGGCCCCGGAGCGACGCTCCGGCGCCCGCCCGCACGCGGGTGCGGGCGCCCGGTGGTGCCTCCCGGCCTCGCTGAGGTCCCCTGAGGGCTACTTCCACTCCACGTCGACGTCGCGCGTCTCGATGCGCATGCCGAGCGGAACACGCCACCAGTCGACACAAACAGGCCAAGTCTTCTTCACGGTTCTCCCGGCCTTGATGGGCGCGGGGAGCTTCCGCGTGGACTCGATGGTCCCCCAGTCCACGCCGAGGGCGCCGATGATGTGCGTACCGAACGTCACGCTGCCCGAACGCACGGCGGAACCCCCGGTGTTGCGGAAGGTCAGGGTCACGTCCTCGCACCACCGCTTGTCCCCGGCCTCACGCCGGGGCTCGCCGGTCCTGAGGACGGCGGGGCCGGGGGGTTTCGGCTCCGGGCCGGGCTTCGGGGCCTGGCCCGGGTCGGGGGCGGGCTTCGAGGGGGTGCCGGGGGTGGAGGCGCCGCCGCTGGGGGAGCCGGGGCGGGTGTCGTCGCCCCCGCCCCCTTTCTCCCCTTTCTCTTCTTCCTCCCCTTCCTCTTCGCCGCTCCCGCCGCCCTGACCGCGTCCGCTCGACGGGCCGCCCGGCCCGTCCCGGTCCCCGGAACTCGCCCTGCCGCCGGGCGACTTCCCGCCCGACCCGTCCGACCTGCCGGACCCGCCCGAATCCCCGCCGGAGGACCGGCCGTCGTCGCCCCCGGCCTGCCCGGCGCCCTCCGCCCCGGAACCTCCCGCCCCGGCCCTCTTCCCCGGCGCCTCCCCGGAGGACCCTCCGCCCGAAGGACCCCCCTCCGAAGGCGCCCCGTCCAGCGGCACGAACTCCACGTCCCCACTGGGCCCCACGGCCTTCCCGGACCCCTTCTCCGGCCCGCCCCCGGCCGCACCGGTGGCCACATAGCCGTCCCGCGCGTCGCCGCCGCACGCGGCGAGCAGCCCGCCGATCCCCAGCACCACGGCCGAGGCGCCCGCTATCGCGCCCCGGCGGCCACGTCCGCCACTCCACGCACCACGAAGCATCGCGCCAGTGTGGCTGACGCTCCGTCAATTAGGAACCCCGTCAACAGAATGGTCCCGGTGCCGTGGCGCGTCCCCGTCCCCACCCTCGTGGTCCGCGCGAGCGCAGCGCGCGCACGACCGACAGCCCCGGCGGTTGCTCCCGGGGCTGCGGTGGGGTCGGACGGGGCGGAACTCGTCAGTCCGCGATGAGCCCCTCCCGGAGCTGGGACAGCGTCCGGGTCAGCAGGCGGGAGACGTGCATCTGCGAGATGCCGACCTCCTCGCCGATCTGGGACTGCGTCATGTTCGCGAAGAAGCGCAGCATGATGATGCGGCGTTCGCGCGGCGGCAGTTTGGCGAGGAGGGGCTTCAGGGACTCGCGGTACTCGACGCCCTCCAGGGCGGTGTCCTCGTAGCCGAGGCGGTCCGCGAGGGAGCCCTCGCCGCCGTCGTCCTCGGGGGCGGGCGAGTCGAGGGAGGAGGCGGTGTACGCGTTGCCGACGGCGAGGCCGTCGACCACGTCCTCCTCGGACACGCCGAGCACGGCGGCCAGTTCGGGCACCGTGGGGGAGCGGTCGAGGCGCTGGGCGAGCTCGTCGCTGGCCTTCGTCAGGGCCAGGCGCAGCTCCTGGAGCCGGCGCGGGACGCGCACGGACCAGCTGGTGTCCCGGAAGAAGCGCTTGATCTCACCGACGACGGTCGGCATCGCGAACGTGGGGAACTCCACGCCGCGTTCGCAGTCGAACCGGTCGATCGCCTTGATCAGGCCGATGGTGCCGACCTGGACGATGTCCTCCATCGGTTCGTTGCGGCTGCGGAAGCGCGCCGCGGCGTACCGCACCAGGGGGAGGTTGAGCTCGATCAGGGTGTCTCTGACGTAGGCACGCTCGGGGCTGTCCTGGTCGAGTGCGGCGAGCCGCAGGAAGAGGGAGCGGGACAGGGTGCGGGTGTCGATGGTTCCCGGCGCCGTGGTCACGGCTTCGGAACCGTTGAGCGCGTCGGGCGCGGATTCGCTCTCACTGTCGAGCGTGAGCGTGAGCACCTTCGAGCTGCCCTGGTCTGCGGACATGCCACCCCCTTGAGGTCGCGGACGGTCGCGGCCGGCGCCCCGTCGAAGGAACGCAGCCTCCACCTGAATACCGGCGGCGGGGCCCCGGCAAACGCGGTTCCAGCAGAATGTCACATGTCGGCAACACGCTGTAGTGACTTGTCGACAAGTGAGGGTGACGTCCGTGCAGGAAAGAGGGGGTCTGAGACTTTTTCGGCCCCGACTCCGTCGGTAACGACCGAAAGGCTGCTCCACCCGATACGGTTACGCCTCGATCCGATTTGCGGACCGAAGTCGCGCGAAGCTTCTGGCGAGCAGGCGCGACACATGCATCTGGGAAACGCCCAATTCGGCGCTGATCTGGGACTGGGTCAGGTTGCTGTAGTAGCGGAGCAGCAGGATTCGCTGTTCCCGCTCGGGCAGTTGGACGAGCAGGTGCCGGACGAGGTCGCGGTGCTCGACGCCGTCGAGGGCCGGGTCCTCGTACCCGAGCCGGTCCAGGAGCCCGGGCAGCCCGTCGCCCTCCTGCGCGGCCTCCAGGGACGTCGCGTGGTACGAACGCCCGGCCTCGATGCAGGAGAGCACCTCCTCCTCGGTGATCCGCAGCCGCTCGGCGATCTCGGCGGTGGTGGGCGAGCGCCCGAAGGACGTGGTCAGGTCCTCCGTCGCCCCGGTGACCTGCACCCACAGCTCGTGCAGCCGCCGCGGTACGTGCACGGTGCGCACGTTGTCGCGGAAGTACCGCTTGATCTCGCCGACGACCGTGGGCATGGCGAAGGTCGGGAACTGCACGCCGCGGTCGGGGTCGAAGCGGTCGATGGCGTTGATGAGGCCGATGGTGCCGACCTGGACGACGTCCTCCATCGGCTCGTTGCGGCTGCGGAAGCGGGCGGCGGCGTAGCGCACCAGCGGCAGGTTGGCCTCGATCAGGGCGCCGCGCACCCTGGCGTGCTCGACGGTGCCCGGCTCCAGCTCCTTGAGCTGGGCGAACAGCACCTGGGTGAGGGCGCGGGTGTCGGCGCCCCTGCTGCTCGGCGCCTTGGCGGGCGGCGGCTCGGAGCGCGGTGGTTCGGTGGGCGGTGGCTCGGCGGCCTGTGCGGGCGGGGCGTCGGGGGTCCGCGCGTGCGGTGCCTCCGTGGCCCGGGCCGCCGGGGTCTCGGGCGCCTGTGCGGGCGGCGCTTCGGGCGCAGAACTGGCCGGCACGGTCAACGCCACCCCTTCTCCGGCGAGTCCGGCCGAGCTCGGTCAAGCTCGGTCGACCTCGGTCAACTCATCCGTCAAAAGCGGTCATAGCATCACAAGACATGTGCACTGTGTGCAAGCACCTGATAACTCCGTGTTGAGGGGCAAGTTGGGGCATAAGACGCGGAACGGCCCCGCACCGTTCCCGGTGCGGGGCCGTGGAAAACGTGCCGGCGGTCGCGGAACTCGCGGCGGCGGCGGCCTCAGAACTCGTAGTCGGCGATCACCCACGTGGCGAACTCGCGCCACAGTCCGACGCCCGCCTGGTGCGCCGGGTGCTCCAGGTACCGGGTGAGCGCATCGGTGTCGTCGACGGCCGAGTTGATGGCGTAGTCGTACGCGATGGGGCGCTCGGAGATGTTCCAGGCGCACTCCCAGAAGCGCAGCTCGGGGATGATCCCGCCGAGCTCCTCGAAGGCCTTGACCCCGGCGACGACACGCGGGTCGTCGCGCTCGACGCCGTCGTTGAGCTTGAAGAGGACCAGATGGCGGATCACGGGCGCTCCCTCAGTCGTCCTTGCCGCCGTTGGCGACCCAGGTCATGAAGTCGCCGATGGCCTTGGCGGCGTTCGAAATGCCCTCGAACCCTACCTGGACGTAGTCCGCGGCCTGCTCCGGGTCGGTGATGATCACGTAGAGGACGAACACCACGAGGACGAAAAGAATGATCTTTTTCGGGTCCTTCACGCTGTGGCCTCCCCTTGCCCGTTCATCCCCGAACCCCCGTGTGCGGTGTTCCGTGCCGTGTTCCGCTTGTGCCGGGCGAGTCTAACGTGGCGCGAACTCACCAGGTTTTTAAGGACCAATGACCCGGGGGCAGGGGCCCTTCGTCTGGCCGTTTCCGGTTGCGGGCGGCGCAGGATGGTGGTGAGCCCGGCGGATCTGGCAGGAATCCAAGGGCCCGGGATCGGTCTCCACTGCGGGGTCCACGCCGTCCTCTTCCCCCGGTGGCGGCGTTGACTTGGGAGTTCGGTCCTCGTCGGGGGGAGCGGCTTGTCCCCCCGATGCCGCTTCCCCCGTCCTATCGGAAGAAGGCCCCGGTGCCCTGACGGCGCCGGGGTTTTTCCGTGTCTGTTCGGTGTTCTCCGGTGCTTCTTCGGCGTTGCCGGGTGTTCTTCGGCGGCGCCCGCGCGAAATGCCGAAGCACTCGTGATCAATACCCCCGGTCCGTATGCTTGTCCGTATTACGGGGGGTGATGCATCCCATGCAGATGGTCATTCACGTACGACTGTCCGTGGCCGCGGACGAACTGCCCTGGTTTCTCGTTCCCGCCGCCGAGCCGACCCTGCGCACTCTTTTCGAACGAATGGGCGGAACACTCCAGTCCTTCAGCCTGCACCCGCCCGACGGCGTCGAGCTGTACTTCACGCTGCCCGCCGAACCGCAGCCGACCGCCGACACCGTCGAGCAGGCCCTGCGGCTGCTGCGCGGCGCCTTCGGCCTGCGCCCCGGAACCCACCAGATCGTCCCTCCGACCCGCACGGGCGCCACCGGCACCCGCCGCCTCCAGTTCGGCGGCACCCGCGGGCGCGGGCGGGTGTGCGCCGAGTGCGGCGGGGTCGACGAGCGGCACGAACGGGGGTGCCCGCGTTCCCGGAGCTGAGGGGCGGCGCGGGGCGCGCCCGGGCGGGGACGGTCCGCCGCGCGGCGGGGCGCGGGCCCCGCGGGGCGCCGGTGCGCCGCGCCGGACGGTGCGGGAACCGCAGACACCCCGGACACCCCGGACACCCCGGACGCCGCGGGCGTCAAGCGGAGCACGCGGGTCACGTGCGGCACGCGCGCCTCGGCGGCTCCCACGCGACACCTGGCAGCCGCCGCTCCCCCTCGGGTACGCCGCCAGCATCCAGGGGCTCGGCGGCTTCGCGGCCCCGCTGCTCGCGGGGGCGAGCTTCACCATGGCCGCGCTGCTCCTGCCGACCCTCGCCGCGGCCCAACCCCGCTTCGCCCGTTGGCCGGACGCGGCGGTGTCCCTGTTCATCGCCTCCGGACTCGCGCAGATCGGCGCCGTCCAGGCCGCCGTCTGGGCCCGCCGCTACGACACCCTGCCCGAGGAGCTGGCCCAGTGGTGGCCCGGCGAGGTGCGCGAAGGACGGCCGACCCGCTGGCTGCGCAACGTCCAGCGCGGCCACGCCGTCCTCAGCCTGCGCTGGGCCGACCGCACCCGCGCCTTCTACCACGCCGGGATCGTCCTCCTCCTGAGCGGCACCCTCGTCGTCGGCGTACCCCCGGGGCGGGTGCCGGGCCCCCGCTGGACCCTCATCGGCACGGCCGCCCTCGGCCTCGCCGGGGAGCTGGCCTGGCTGGTCCACGCGGCGTTCTTCGACCGCGCCCGCCGCCGCGCGGCCCAGGGCCACCTGGCGGCCGCCGTGGCGGGGCTCGTCGCGGGGGTGGCGCTGGTGCCGTCCTTCGGGGGGACGGGGCGGGTGGTGGCGGGGGTGGTGCTTGTCGGGGCCGCGGCGGGGCACGGGGTGGTGACGGTGCGGGCGGTACGCGCGGTGCGGACGTTGCGGGGGACGGCCGCGGCCTCACCGGCGATGGTGCGGTCGGCGGTGGCCCTCGGCGCGGGTGCCGCCGTGCTCGCGGCCGGTGCGGCGCTGCTCCTCACGACGGATGCGGCGCTGCTCCGGGCGGCGGTGGCGGTGGGTGCGGCGCTGGTCGCGGGGGCGCACATGGCGCGGTTCGTCGTGCTGGTGCTCGCGGAGCGGGCGGAGGACGCGGAGGACGAGTGAGACGGGAGGAGTGCGACGGGCGGAGGCGGGCGGTGTCAGGGAGTCAGAGGTCGGCTGCGCAGGAGCGGCGGCGCGGTCTCGCTCACCGCGCGGTCGGCTTCGCCGAGGGTGAGAGGCGCCCCCGCCCACCACCGACCGGCTCCACCCCGCCCGACCGCCGCCCACGCCGGTCCCGATGCCCCCGCACCCGCCACGCCCACCGCCCCCGCCCCCGCACCACCGAAGGCTCCCCGCCCCGCGCCCCCGACCGATCCCCGGCACGTACTCCGGACAGCACCCCACCCCGAACCCCGGAGTCCGCCACCCCCTGCGCCGCCCCCACCGCCCCCTCCATGTGCTCGTCGACGAGCGGCGGGGTCCCGCCGACCGCCGACTCCAGGAGGCCGGTCATCTCCTTGGGCCGGACGACGATCCGGTCCCTCTTGCCGCCCTGCACCTCGCCGAGGTGCCGCAGGTCGTCCGGGGAGAGAAGCCCGTGCAGCCCGTCCACGCGGAGCGCGACGTTCTCGCGGGAGCCGACCGTGGACGTGTTGCGGTGCGACTCCCAGTCGCTCAACAGCTCCTGGAACTCCGACCCGTGATGCCGGGTCAGCCGCTCCTGGTTCGTATGCCCGCGGAACCGGCCGGCGAGGACTTCGCCGATGAATGCGTTCGTCGTGTACGAGGCGCCCAACGAGCTCGCGGACGGACGGGCCAGCTGCGCCAGTGAGCCGTCCCCGAGCACCTCGTACGCCACCACGTCGACCGTGCCGCCGCAGTCCGCCACCACGAACCGCCGCCCCGGCCTGCGGAGGACGTTGCGCAGCGCCCGCACCGGGCCGGTCGGCGTCAGCTCCTGGACGGCGCAGTACAGCGTGGCCGTGTCCGGCTCGGGTTCGAGCAGCAGGGCGTCGTGCCCGGACGGGAAGCAGTCCGCGCACCCGGTCCAGACAGACCTGGCGTTCCGCCCGTGTGCCGGGGGCGGGCAGGTGCAGCGCGCGGCGGGCGGTGATCAGGGCGGGTCCCTCAAGACCGGCTTCCTGGTACGTGGCCGCCTGCTGGATGAGCGCGTCGGTCTCCGCCTTCAGGCCCCGGTCGACGGAGACGCCCAGCATCGCGGCGGGCACGAGGGGCGAGAGCGCGTCGAAGGTCCCGAGCCGCTGGGGGACTTCGGGCAGCGTGGCGGCGGCGGAGGCCTCGCCGTAGAGGTTCCAGGCGACGATGTCGACGCGGGTGCTCCAGCCCTCGGTGATCTCCCCGTGGACGAGCACCACGGGGTGCGCGGCGAGCACTTGGCGGACGAGGTACAGGTCGGTCTCGTGGCGGTTGAGGGGGCGCCGGAACAGGCCCGGCACGCCCGCCATCAGCTTGGGGCCCGGCAGTTCCCTGAGGGCCTCGCGCAGATGGGAGTCGAACTCGGCGTTGACCGGGTCGATCTGCGCGTGCGGGTCGCTGGCGCGGAAGAAGGGGGCGGTGAGGGCGGGGGCCCCACGCGAAACACCCCGCCGACCCAGTTTCCTGGACCAGCGGGGTGTCTGTGGCGGTAGCGGAGGGATTTGAACCCTCGGTGACTTGCGCCACACTCGCTTTCGAGGCGAGCTCCTTCGGCCGCTCGGACACGCTACCGAGAGAGATCCTAGCCCAAGGTGGGCCGTGGACCGAAATCCGTTTGGACTACCCCTCGGCGGGCGGGCCGCCGCGGTCCCGGGAGCGGGCGAAGAAGTCGGTGAGCAGCCGCGCGCCCTCCTCGGCGAGTACTCCTTCGATCACTTCGGGCCGGTGGTTGAGACGCCGGTCGCGCAGCAGGTCCCACAGGGAGCCCGCGGCACCGGCCTTGGCGTCGCGGGCGCCGTAGACGACGCGGGCGAGGCGGGACTGCTGGAGCGCGCCCGCGCACATCACGCACGGCTCCAGGGTGACGACGAGGGTGCAGCCGGGCAGCCGCCAGCCGCCGAGCTTCGCGGCGGCCCGGCGCAGCGCGAGGATCTCGGCGTGCGCGGTGGGGTCGCCCCCGGCCTCGCGTTCGTTGTGGCCGGTGGCGAGCACCGTTTCGCCGTCCGCGGACAGCACGACGGCGCCGACGGGCACGTCACCGCCCCGGACGGCCCGTCCGGCCTCGTCCAGGGCGATCCGCATCGGCGCCCGCCAGCGCTCTCGTACCGGATCTGGGAGTTGTGTCACACGGCGAACCTAACGGACGGTTTCGAGGAACTCCGCGGCTCCGAGGATGTCGGCGATCTCGTTGAGCGCGTCGCCGCTCTCCAGGCCGAGCAGGTCCTTCTCCGGCACGCCGAGGTCGCTGAGGATCTGCCTGTCCCCCAGCGGCCCGGAGGGCACGGCGTCGGCGGACGCGTCGGCGGCGTCGCCGTCGCCCTCGTCGGCCGTTTCGGACTCGCCGTCCTCCGTGCCGTCGAGGTTCAGCGCCTCCAGGGCGTCGGCCTCGGCGTCCGGGTCGCGGCCCAGCATCTCGTCGGTGAGCAGGATCTCGCCGTAGGCGCTGCGGGCGGCCGCCGCGGCGTCGGAGACGTAGATCCGAGGGTCCTCCTCGCCGTCCACACGGACGACGCCGAACCAGGCGTCTTCCTGTTCGATGAAGACGAGGACTGTGTCGTCGTCGGCGCCCGTGATGCCGGCGGCGGCCTCACGGGCCAGGTCGGTCAGATCCGACAGGGTCTCCACATCGTCGAGCTCCGTGTCGCTCGCTTCCCACCCGTCTTCGGTGCGCGCGAGCAGTGCGGCGAAGTACACCGTGACTCTCCCACTGTTCATAGGCGCCGGTTGGGGGTCCCCCCGGCGGACGTCGGCGGCGGGAGTGCTGTTCCAAGCCCCGCCCACTCGGAATCGTGGCAGAAACAACGGCTTCAGGAGAGGTCTTCGGACCGCTGTGTCCGCGTCGCGTTGCGAATCACAGGCCGCTTTCGGACCGCGGCCCCCTCGCGGCTACCAGCGGAACGTACGCATACGCATCGCCTGCCGCAGTCGGGCCGCCCGTGCGCGGCGTGGTGTCACCCGGGCCCGCAGCTCGCGGGCCTCGGTCAACTCGTGCAGGAACTGGGCACGGCGCCTGCGCCGCTCGGCTTCCGTCTCGCGCCGTCTGCGGCGCTCGGCGTCGCTCTCCCGCTCTTCCCGGTCGGGCATAGGCCACACCACCCCAGCTCGTACGTCCACCTTCCCCCCGTGGCCGGGGTTGATGCCAGCGCGGGGGGATCAGGGGGCCGCTTCGCCCGGTTACTGTTGAACAATGCGGATCCACGTCGTCGACCACCCGCTGGTGGCGCACAAACTCACCACGCTGCGCGACAAGCGCACCGACTCCCCGACCTTCCGGCGCCTGGCCGACGAGCTGGTCACCCTGCTCGCGTACGAGGCCACCCGGGACGTGCGCACCGAGCAGGTCGACATCGAGACCCCCGTGGTCGGGACGACCGGCGTCAAGCTGTCGCATCCGCGGCCGCTGGTCGTGCCGATCCTGCGCGCCGGTCTCGGCATGCTCGACGGCATGGTCCGCCTGCTCCCGACGGCCGAGGTCGGCTTCCTCGGCATGATCCGCAACGAGGAGACGCTGGAGGCGTCCACGTACGCGACCCGGATGCCGGAGGACCTCTCCGGCCGTCAGGTCTACGTCCTCGACCCGATGCTCGCCACCGGCGGCACGCTGGTCGCGGCGATCCAGGAGCTCATCAAGCGCGGCGCGGACGACGTGACCGCCGTGGTCCTGCTCGCCGCCCCCGAGGGCGTCGAGGTCATGGAGCGCGAGCTCGCGGGCACGCCGGTGACGGTCGTGACGGCGGCGGTCGACGAGCGCCTCAACGAGAACGGCTACATCGTGCCGGGGCTCGGCGACGCGGGTGACCGCATGTACGGGACGGCCGAGTAGCCGTCGTACGGGAAGGGAACTGCTGAGCCGCCTTCGGCGCTCAGCAGTTCTTGCCGTCCGACCGGTCGCCCTTCGCGGGCTCCGGCGCGGGCGCGGCCAGTGCCGCCAGGGCCTTGTCGGCGTCCGCCTTCCTCGTCAGGTCCTTGAACTTGCTGCCGAGGATCAGATCGACCTCACCGCCCTTGCGGGCGTCCGTCTGCCGGGCCGCGCCCTTGAGCTGGGCGGCGAGCACCGGCAGCGCGGTGTCGGCGGCGGACTTCGCGCCGAGCACTATCCCCGGCCCCTCGACCTTCTTGTCGAACGCCTTCGTCGCGTTGTCCACGTCGCCGATGGCGAAGCCGCGCTTCCTCAGCTCGGCCGCGGTGTCCTTGGCGAGGCCGTCGCGCTGGGTGGCGTTGAAGACGTTGACGGTGATCTGGCGGGGCTGGGGGAAAGCTTTCGGCTTGATCTTGCGGGCCGCGTCGGCCGTCGCCGGTCTCGTCGCGCAGTCCTTCGCCCCGCCCGCCGCCGACGCCTTGTCGTCGCCGGAGAACACGTCGATGAGCTGGAGGCTGCCCCAGCCGAGCAGCCCGGCCACGGCGAGCGACGCGACGGCCCCGAGCACGATCCGGCGACGGCCGCTCGGACGGCGCATTCGCGGGTATTTGTCCCCCGTGATGCGGTACTTGCCGCCCATGCCGGGGGGAGTGAGCATGCTCATGGGCGCAGCGTAGTGCCGCGCGGCGGTGATTCCTACTAAATGATCATTGCTCGGCGGCAAGGCCAACCCAAAAGGGCCAACGCGGCCGGGGCCCGGCTCAGTCCAGTTCGAGAACGCGGGCGTGCAGCACCTGGCGCTGCTGGAGCGCGGCGCGGACGGCGCGGTGCAGGCCGTCCTCCAGGTACAGATCGCCCTGCCACTTCACGACGTGCGCGAAGAGGTCGCCGTAGAACGTGGAGTCCTCGGCGAGCAGCGTTTCCAGGTCCAGCTGGCCCTTGGTGGTCACGAGCTGATCGAGGCGGACCGGGCGCGGCGCGACGTCCGCCCACTGCCGGGTGCTTTCCCGGCCGTGGTCGGGGTACGGCCGGCCGTTTCCGATGCGCTTGAAGATCACACGGAAAGCCTACCGGTCAAGTCTCTCCGGGCGCAGCCATGGCGGCCGAGTGCGATCCTCGGAAATGACGCCGGAAACCGGGACAAACCCGGAACTCTCAAGCCGAGAGCAGGGGCCGAAGTGAGCGACAGCCAGCCGATGCCGTCCACACCCGATGGCGGAAACCGCCCGAACGAGTCCGTGTCCGACGCGTCGGTGACGCCGTCCGAGCTGCCCCCGGAGGCCGCCGGCATCGCCGCCGGGTACGCCTTCGAAGGCCCCGCACTCGACCTCGGTGCCCTGCTGTGGGACGGGCAGTGCCTGCCGGGGGCGCAGGTGCGCGTCCCGCTGCCGATGCTCAACCGGCACGGCCTCGTCGCGGGCGCCACCGGCACCGGCAAGACCAAGACCCTCCAGCTGATCGCCGAGCAGCTGTCCGCCCAGGGCGTGCCCGTCTTCCTCGCCGACATCAAGGGCGACGTGTCGGGGATCTCGGCGCCCGGCGAGGCCGACGAGCGGGTCACGGGGCGGGCCAGGGACGTGGGGCAGGAGTGGGCGGCGCGCGGGTGCCCGAGTCAGTTCTACGCCCTCGGCGGGATCGGCACCGGGATCCCCGTGCGGGCCACGATCACCAGCTTCGGCCCCGTGCTGCTCTCGAAGGTGCTCCAGCTGAACCAGACCCAGGAGCAGTCGCTCGGCCTGATCTTCCACTACGCCGACCAGAAGGGCCTAGAACTCGTCGACCTGAAGGACCTGCGCGCCGTCGTCACCTTCCTCACGTCGGACGAGGGCAAGCCCGAGCTGAAGGCGGTCGGCGGTCTGTCCACGGCGACCGCCGGGGTCATCCTTCGGGCGCTGACGGCGTTCGAGGCGCAGGGGATGGGGGACTTCTTCGGGGAGCCGGAGTTCGACACGCGGGAGCTGCTGGGCGGAGCCACCGCCGGTGCCGGAGCGGACGCACCGGGCCTCGTCTCCGTACTCGAACTGCCCTCCGTGCAGGACAAACCCGCCCTCTTCTCCACCTTCCTGATGTGGCTCCTCGCCGACCTGTACCACGACCTGCCCGAGGTCGGGGATGTGGACAAGCCCAAGCTCGTGTTCTTCTTCGACGAGGCGCACCTGCTGTTCAGCGGCGCCTCGAAGGCGTTCCTGGAGTCCGTCACGCAGACCGTGCGGCTGATCCGGTCCAAGGGCGTCGGCGTCTTCTTCGTCACCCAGACCCCGAAGGACGTGCCCGCTGACGTGCTCGCGCAGCTCGGCAACCGGGTGCAGCACGCGCTGCGCGCCTTCACGCCCGAGGACGAGAAGGCCCTCAAGGCGACGGTGCGTACGTTCCCGAAGTCCGCGTACGACCTGGAGGAGACCCTCACCGGCATCGGCACCGGCGAGGCCGTCGTCACCGTGCTCAGCGAGAAGGGCGCGCCCACGCCGGTCGCGGTCACGCGGCTGCGGGCGCCGCAGTCGCTGATGGGGCCGATCCCGGCGGCGGACCTGGAGCGGGCCGTCCGCGAGTCGCCGCTGTACGGGCGGTACGCGGAGGCGGTGGACCGGGAGTCGGCGTACGAGCGGCTGAGCGCGCGGGAGGCCGAGCGGGCCGCCGCGTCCGCGTCCGCTTCGCAAGAGGCCTCGCGTGCGGCGGAGCCGAAGGCGAAGCCGGCGTCGAAGGAGGGCGGGGGCGGGGTCGTCGAGCAGGTGATGGGCAGCGGGATGTTCAAGTCGCTGCTGCGGTCGATGGGGACGCAGATCGGCCGGGAGATCTCGCGGTCGGTCTTCGGCACGGCGAAGCGCCGGCGCTAGCGGCGGGGCACTCCGGGTCGGGTCGGGGGCTCCGGTCGGGCGCCGCCCCGGTCAGGCGCCGCCCTGGTCGGGTGGCGGCCCGTGTCGTGCGGTCGCGCAGGACGGCTATGCCTTCGCGGCCTTGGCCGCCTTCGCCGCCGCCTTCATCTCCTGCTTGTGCGCGCGGACCTTCTGCAGCGACTCGGGCCCCGTGATGTCCGCGACGGACCGGAACGCCTTCGGCTCCCCGTACGCCCCGGCCGCCTCCTGCCAGCCCTTGGGCCGCACGCCGAGCTGCTTGCCGAGCAGGGCCAGGAAGATCTGAGCCTTCTGCTTGCCGAACCCGGGCAGCTCGTTCAGGCGCCGCAGCAGCTCACGGCCGTCGGCCGCGTCCCGCCAGACGGCCTCCGCGTCGCCCTCGTAGTGCTCCACGAGGTACTGGCACAGCTTCTGCACGCGCCCGGCCATCGCGCCCGGGTAGCGGTGCACGGCGGGCTTGGCGGAGAGCAGCTCGACGAAGGCGTCCGGGTCGTACGCCGCGATGTCGTGGGCGTCGAGGTCGTCCGCCCCCATGCGCCGGGCGATCGTGTACGGACCCGCGAAGGCCCACTCCATGGGCACCTGCTGGTCCAGGAGCATCCCTACGAGCGCGGCCAGCGGGCTGCGGCTCAGCAGCGCGTCGGCCTCTTCTTGCTGGGCGAGGTGCAGCGTGGCGTCCATGGGGCGATCATCTCGCGGGTGCGGGGGGTTCGCAGGGCGGCGCGTGCGGGCGGGTGCGCGGGCGGGGCGGGCGGCGGTGGACTCACGGGCGGGCGGCGGTGCGGTCGGGGTCCGGCCGTGGCACGGGGGCGGCGTCCGGAAAAGCGGGTGCGGGCGGGGCGGGCCGCCGCCTAGCCTGGAGGCATGTCTACGCCCCGCATCTCCTAGCCAGGACACACGCCTCCACGCCACCCGTGTGTCCTTTCGCTATTGCGGAGCGTTTCCCCATGCTTTCTGTATGTGACGTCGACCTGCGCGTCGGCGCCCGGACCCTGCTGTCCGGCATCTCCTTCCACGTGGGCCCCGGCGACCGCGTCGGCCTGGTCGGCCGTAACGGCGCGGGCAAGTCCACCCTCCTGAAGACCCTCGCCGGGCAGGCCCCGCACGCCACCGGCACCATCACCCGCACCGGCTCCCTCGGTCACCTCGCCCAGGACCCGGCCGCCGCCGACCCCGCGGCCACCGTCACCGACCGGATCCTGTCCGCGCGCGGCCTCGACGAGGCGGTGCGCGCGCTCCGGGACGCCGAGGCGGCCCTGGCCGACGGCGGCGTGCGGGGCGAGTCGGCCGCGCTCGCCGCCTACGCCCGCGCCGACGACGCCTTCCAGGCCCGCGGTGGCTACGCGGCCGAGGCCGAGGCCGCCCGGGTCGCGGCCGGGCTCGGCCTGCCCGAGCGGGTGCTCGGGCAGCCCGTGGGCGAGCTCTCGGGCGGGCAGCGGCGGCGCGTCGAACTCGCCCGGATGCTGTTCTCGCGCCACGACACCCTGCTGCTCGACGAGCCCACCAACCACCTCGACCGGGACTCGGTGGAGTGGCTGCGGGCGTTCCTGCGCACCTACCCGGGCGGAGTCGTCCTGGTCAGCCACGACGTGACGCTGCTCGCCGACGTCGTCAACCGCGTCTTCCACCTCGACCCCGGCCGCGCCGCCCTCGACGTCCACAACACCACCTGGCCCGCCTACCTCGCCCAGCGCGCCGCCGACGAGCGCCGCCGCGCCCGCGAGCGCGCCAACGCCGAGCGGAAGGCCACCGCCCTGCGCACCCAGGCCGACCGGATGCGCGCCCACGTCGCCACCGCGACCGCCGCGAAGAACATGGCGCGCCGCGCCGACCGGCTGCTCGCGGGCACCGAACCCGCGCGGCGCGGCGAGAAGGTCGCCCGCATCCGGCTCCCCGAACCCGCCCCCTGCGGCCGCATGCCCCTCGGCGCCGTCAGCCTGGAGAAGGCGTACGGGACCCTGAAGGTGCTGCACGGCGTCGACCTCGCCGTGGACCGGGGCAGCCGTCTGGTGGTGCTCGGGTTCAACGGGGCCGGGAAGACGACGCTGCTCCGCCTCCTCGCCGGGCGCGAGACACCGGACGCGGGCCGGGTCGTGCGCGGGCACGGGCTGCGCATCGGGTACTTCGGGCAGGAACACGACACCCTGGACGGGGAGTCGACCGTGCGGGAGAACCTCGCGGCGGCCGCGCCGGGACTGACCGACGGCGAGGTGCGGCGGGTGCTGGGGTCGTTCCTGTTCACCGGCGATGACGCGGACAAGCCCGCCAAGGTGCTCTCCGGCGGCGAGAAGACCCGGCTCGCCCTGGCCGGACTCGTCCACTCCGGCGCCAACGTGCTGCTCCTGGACGAGCCCACCAACAACCTCGACCCCGCCTCCCGCGACGAGGTGCTGGCCGCCGTCGGGACGTACCCCGGGGCGATCGTGATGGTCACCCACGACGAGGGCGCGCTCGACGCCCTGCGCCCCGACCGGGTCCTCGTCCTGCCCGACGGGACCGAGGACCTGTGGAGCACGGAGTACCGGGAGCTGGTGTCCCTCGCCTGAGGCCGGAGGCCTGAGGCCTGCCGCCTGAGGCCCGGCGGCGGGCGGTGGGAAACTCGCGCGCCGGGCGCCCGGGGCGTGTGTTTCCATGCCCGGATGAGCGACCGACGCGAGGGTGCCGAAGCCGTGGATCTTCTTGTACGGGGACGGGCCCCCGCCGACCTCGACGCCTGCGCGCACGTCCTCGCCGACGTGCACGCCGGCGACGGCTACCCCACCAACTGGCCCGCCGACCCGGCCGGTTGGCTGACGCCGTCCGGCCTGCTCGGGGCCTGGGTGGCCGAGGCCGACGGGGACGTCGTCGGGCACGTCGCGCTCTGTGGGCCGGCGGCGGACGACGTGGCGCCCGGGATGTGGGGCGCGCGGGACGGCTCCACGGCAGTGGTCAGCCGGTTGTTCGTGGGGTCGACGGCACGGGGGCGGGGGATCGGCGCGGTGCTCCTCGACCGGGTGGCGGGGGCGGCGCGGGAGCGGGGGCTGTGGCCGGTGCTCGACGTGGTGGCCACGGACACCGGGGCCGTGGCGCTGTACGAGCGCGCGGGCTGGGAGCTGCTCGGGGTCGGCGAGCAGCGGTGGAGCGCGCGGCAGACGGTGCGGGTGCGGTGTTACGCGGGTCCGGGGTCGGCGTCGGCGGCAGGGCCGGGGTCGGCGTCGGCTTAGGCCGTCCCGCTCGTCACGCCCGCCTCGGCTGTCATGTCCGCCCCACTGGACCCGTCCGCCCCGCTCGCCTCCGCCGCCGCGTCCCGCAGCGCCCCCAGGAACGCCCGCAGCACCGGCCCCCGCGGCGCCGTCGCCCGTACCGCCGCCCAGATCGACCGCACCGGCTCCGGATCGCGGACCTCGCGTACGACCCACGCGGGACGGCCCCCGTCCGTGCCCGGCGCCGTGACCAGGCCCATCTCCGGCACCAGGGCGACGCCCACCCCGGCGGCCACGAACCCCTGCGCGGTGGCGTAGTCCCCGCTCTCCACCACGAAGTCCGGGGTGAACCCGGCCGACCCGCACGCGTCGAGGACCGCGTCCAGGCAGGGGCCCGGCAACTCGCTGCCGACGAAGGGCTCTTCGGCGAGGTCGCTGAGCCGCAGCTCCGGGCGGGCGGCGAGGGGGTGGGCCGGGGGAAGGACGGCGCGGTAGCGGTCGTCCAGGAGGTGGACGAAGCGGATGCCGTCGACCGGGGGCGCGTCGTGGCGCCGGACCACGAGGGCCACGTCCGTGCGGCCCGCCTTCACCTCGGGCAGCGGGTCGTCCGGGTCGGTGAGGCGCAACTCGGCCCGCACGCCGGGGTGTTCGCGGCGCAGCCGGGCCAGGGCGGGCGCGGCGACGCGGGCGCCCGCGGTGGCGAAGTACCGTACCGAGATCCGGCCCGTGCGGCCTGCCCGCAGGTCGGCGAGGGCTGTCTCCGCGCGGGCGACGTGCAGGCCGATGGAGGTCGCGCAGTCGGCCAGGAGCAGCCCGGCGTCCGTGGGCCGCACCCCGCGTCCGGTGCGCTCCAGGAGCGGGGTGCCCGCCTCCTTCTCCAGGGCCGCCATCTGCTGGCTGACCGCGGACGGGGTGTAGCCGAGGTGCCGGGCCGCCGCGGTGACCGAGCCGCTGGTGACGACCGCCCGCAGGATCTGCATGCGCCGCATGTCGAGCATGCCGCCAGCGTACGCCCCGAATACAGCACAGCTTAAATCTGCCTTCGAATCTTTTCGCTTGTCTTACGAATGGGGCCGGGGCACCGTCGAGGCATGCGCATCGCCGTCCTCGCCCTGCTGTGGGGCTCGAGTTTCCTGTGGATCAAGCTGGCCCTGGAGGGCGGCATCGCGCCGCTGCACGTGACGATCGTGCGCTGCGCGCTCGGTGCCGCGGTGCTCCTGGTCCTGGCCCGCTCGGCCCGCCAGCGCCTGCCGCGCGCCCGCCGGATCTGGGGCCATCTGCTGGTGGCGGCCCTGTTCTGCAACGCGCTGCCGTTCCTGTTGTTCAGCATCGGCGAACAGACGGTCGACTCCGGCGTCGCGGGCGTCATGAACGCCACGACCCCCCTGTGGTCCCTGGGACTCGGGCTGCTCCTCGGCACCGAGCGGGGGCTCGGCCCGAAGCGGCTCGCCGGTCTCCTGCTCGGCTTCGGCGGCACCCTGCTGATCTTCGCGCCCTGGCAGCAGTCGGGGCTCGCGACCTGGGGCGCCCTCGCGCTCCTCGCCGCCGCCGTCAGCTACGCCGTCGCCTTCGCGTACATGGCCCGCCACCTCATCGGCCACGGCACCCCGCCCCTGGCCCTCTCCGCCGCCCAACTCCTCGCCGCCACCGGCCTGACCACGCTCGGCCTGCCCGCGAGCCCGCACACGGAGTCGGCGCCGACCCTCACCGGCGTCCTCGCCCTCGTCGCCCTCGGCGTCCTCGGCACCGGCCTCACCTTCCACCTCAACTCCCGCCTCATCGCCGACGAGGGGCCGACCGCGGCGGCCACGGTCGGCTATCTGCTCCCGGTCGTCTCGGTCGGCCTCGGCGCGCTGGTCCTGGGGGAGGAGGTCGGCGTACGGGTGCTGGCCGGGATGGCGGTGGTGCTCGTGGGGGTGGGGCTGACCCGGGTGGCGACGGCCCGCACCCGGCCGGAGCCTCACCTGCCGAGCAGCGACCGCACCGCGGCCCGGTCCACACCGGTGAGCGCGCGCACGACCAGCGGCGTGAGCAGCACGAGCAGCCAGCCGACGGCGCCGACTCCGGCGACCTGCCAGGGCGACTCGATGTAGTACGCGTGGTGCTCGCCGCCGGACGTGTAGTCGAAGAGGCGGTACCCCGGCCAGTCGGTGTAGCGCGCGAACACCCACGAGTACGCGGGGAACAGCGCGACCGCCCAGCCGGTCACCCACAGCGTCAGCGCCACCACGAAACTCGTCACCCGCCACGGGAACATGACGATCTGGAACACCAGCGCCCGCCACCCGGCCCCGTCCCCGATCCGGGCCAGCGCCCGCGCCCAGACCCCGCCGTCCCCCGCCCGCACGGCCGCGGGCCCGGCCACCTCGACGCCGAGTCGCACCCGCGCCCGCCGCCGCTCGACCGCGCCGAGACCGCGCGCCCCGGCCAGCATCACCGCGAACACGGGCAGCCCGAGCAGCGTGACGGCGAGCCCCGCGCCCAGTGAGAACAGCGTGACGGCGAAGACGAAACCGGCGACGGCGATCGGCAGCGAGACGAGCGTGTACCCGAACTCGCGGAAGGTGACGGCGGCGAAGGGGGCGCGCCAGAAGGAGGGGCGCGGGGAGGCGGGGCCCGGGGACTCGTGACGCGCGGAGGGAACGGGCTCCTGGACCGGGGCCGTGGAGGGCGTCGGGGTCGGGGCGGGGGTGTGGGTGTGGGTGTGGGTGTGGGGGAGGGTGCCGATGGTCATCAGGGGCCTCGTATTCGTCTGTTCGCCCGGCAGGGGACGTACCGTGCTGACATCCCCGACTCTGCTGCGTGGACGGGCGCGAGGGCATAGGGGGAGACGGTGTCCGGGGGTGTACCCAGCACCCCTCTTCGCCCCGCCCGCGGGACGGCGGGCCGCGGGCACCACCGGGCGTCGCGGCCGAAAAGCAGCGAAGGGCCCTTCCGAAGTCCGGAACTCCGGAACTCCGGAACTCCGGAAGCCCGGAACTCCGGAAGCCCGGAACTCCTGGAGACCGCGGGCTTCATCAACGACCACTGAGCATCGGCGTGCGGCGGCCCGTGCCCACCGTGCCCCGGCCGCCGGCCGGCTGACCTCTCGCACATGACGAAGGCTCCGACCACGGCGTCGTCGAAGGGGGCTGAGGGAACCGCTTCGGCGCGAGGGGCGAAGGACAGGTGAAAGCCCAAGTATTCGAGCATCGTCCCTTGGACGAGAGGAGCCCCGATGACCGTCGTACCAGGCGTCGGCATCGGCACCCCGCGTGCCGACGCCGAGAGCGACGCCTCAGTGATCGCGCGGTCCTGGGACGAGCCCGAGGCGTTCGCCGTGCTCTTCGACCGGCACGCCGACGCCGTGCACCGCTATGCGGCCCGCCGCCTCGGCGGCGAGGTCGCCGACGACCTCGTGGCGGAGACCTTCACCACCGCGTTCCAGCGGCGACATCGCTACGACCCGGACCGTGGCGCGGGCACCGACGCCCGGCCCTGGCTGTTCGGCATAGCGACCAACCTGGTCGGCAGGCACCGGCGGGCCGAGGCCCGCCGGTTCAAGGCCATGGCCCGGGTCCCGGCCCCCGCCGACCACGACGAGCCGCTGGCCGACCGGGCCGCGGACCGGGTGGTGGCGCGGGCCGTACGCCGTGAGCTGGCGGCGGCGCTGGCCGCGCTGCCCGCTCGGCACCGGGACGTGCTCCTGCTGGTGGCGTGGGGGGATCTCAGCTACGGGGAGGCGGCCCAGGCCCTTGGTATCCCCGTGGGCACGGTCAGATCTCGGCTGCACCGGGCTCGCAGCAAGCTGAGCGAAGCACTGGGCGGATCCAATCCGACGGCACTGCGAGAGGTATCCGACCATGAATGACGAACTCGAACTCCTGAGGGAGTGGGACGCGGACGCGACCCCCCTCACCGGTCCGGCCCGGGACCGGGCCCGGCACCAGCTGCTCAACGCGATGGCCCACGCGGACCGGCGTACCGCCCCCGGCCCCGGTCGCCGCCACGCACTGCGCCTCGTGGCGGCCGCGGCGGTCGCCACGGCGGTCACGGGGACGGCGGTGCTGATCGGCACGGACGGCTCCGGCGAGGGCGGCGCACCGGGCACGAGCACCCCGAGGGTGAAGATCGCCGCCGCGACGGTGCTGAACGGGGCGGCGGCGTGGGAGCGCAAGCGGGAGAAGGAGCCGGTGGCGCCGCGCGACGACCAGTTCATCTACTCGAAGCGGATCATCAAGGAGACGGAGCAGAAGACCGGAAAGGTCAAGACCTACACCGACGAGATGTGGGACTCCGTGGACGTCTCCAAGCCCTCCTTGTCCATGGAGCTGGGCCGCGAGATGTGGGAGGAGCCCGCGGGGAAGGGCGGCGGGGTGTGGCCGCCCCGGAAGTGGAGCGAGCTGAAGAAGCTGCCCAAGGACCCGGAGAAGCTCATCTGGACCATCGTCTCCTCCGGCTCCCGCGACGGGTCCGACAACCGGCCGGTCAGCGACCTCGACAAGCTCAATCGGTACGAGGCCTACTGGCTGCTCGGCGAGCTCCTGAAGAACCCGGTCCTGCCCCAGGGACTGCGCCCCGCGGCATACGAGGCGCTGGCCCTCGTGCCCGGCGTCAGGACGATCCCGGGAGTGCAGGACTCCGCCGGGCGGACCGGGGTGGGGATCGCCCATACCGGGCGTGGCTCCTACAAGAGCAAGTACCTGATCTTCGACCCGGCGTCGTATGAGTTCCTGGGCTTCCGCGACGAGCGGGTCTCGGCTGACGGGAAGAAGAAGTACGGCCAGCTGTCGCACGTGGTGGCCTGGGGGATCGTCGACCGGGTGAGGCAGCGCCCGTAGTCCGCTGTCCCTCAGGCCAGGACCCGCGGGGCCGCCGGAACCGGCAGCCGGCCGTCGGCGGCCCCACACGTCGAAGGGCCCACACGTCGAAGGGCCCACGTCGAAGGGCCCCACCGCGAACGGTGGGGCCCTTCGACATCGTGCCCGGTGAGGCACTGGCGGAGGATACGAGATTCGAAGGTGAACGCAACCGGAACCGCGACCGCGCACCGGTTACTTGCCCGGTTCGGGCCCGTACCACTGCAGTGCCTGACCGGTGACGGCGGCGATGCAGTCGAAGTCGCGGTCGCGGTGCAGCAGAGTCAGTCCCTGAAGCTCTGCGGTGGCCGCCACGATGAGGTCAACGGCTCCGGCGCTACGGTGCTGCCCGCGCTTGGTGAGTACCTCCTGGACCTGCCATGCGCGGTCGTGGGCTCGGTCGTCAACGGGCACCCAGCCGAAAAGCAGCCGTATGTCCTCGATGCCCTTCGCCCGATCCGCGGCGGATCGGGCGCTGTAGCAGAATTCGAGCTCCGTGATGGGGCAGGTTGCGATCAGCCCAGCTGCTGCGGCCTGGTCCCAGCCGTATTGCTCGGCGTCAGCGCGCATGAACCTTGCGAGCGCGCTGGTGTCGATCAGGAACTGTGCCGCGTTCACCTGCGGTAGTTCCGCTTGTCCTCGAAGAGATCCAGGTCGAAGGCACCTTCGTCGGCCGTTGTCCGCAGCCGCGCCAGCGCGAGCGCGCGCCGCCGGTTCTCCAGAACCTCGCGCAGGGCGGTGTTGACGGTTTCCTTCTTGGTGCTGGTGCCCAGAGCCTTGGCCACGTCGGCGACCAGGCCGTCGTCGAGATCGATCACGGTCCGGGTCATCGACGCACCTCCATAGATACCTAATGTGCCACTGAGTATATCTCGCGAGGTGTCGTACGTGTGAGTTGCAGAGAGTGGCGCCTACGGCGAGCCCTCGTCCGGTCGGCCATCGGGCAGCATGCGGATCTCGTCGCCCAACTCGGGGGCGGATATCTCATGACCCCGGGCGAAGCTCTTGAACACTGCCGCCCCAGTGCTTCGATCGACCGAGGAGGCGTAGCAGATCTCCATCTGCTTGCATTGATCGCACAGAAGGCTGGCCACGAGGGGCGCCAGGGTGAGTGGACCCGCTGGACTCAGCACGTAGAACGTGTCGTTGGCGACAGGCTCAGCCCATGTGAAGGACTGGCACTCGAAATCGGGGTGGTCGCCCGTTACGCACTGCATGACTACTTCAAAGGCTCGCGGTCTCGGCCGATAACTACACGAAATCGTGAGAAGCCACCGAGTGCCGCTGAGGAATTCGGCCTTTCGCAGGGCCCGTTCGAGATGCGGTCTGAACTCGGCCACGCGCAGAGCGGATTCCTGCGGGCTCCGGGGCTTGTCGCCGTGCGATGTGCGGTTGCGTTCGTTCTGCAGGGCCCGGAGATCCGTGAGGATCCCTGGAGCCTGGCCGTCGCCCTGGAGGGCGTTCCGAAGGCCGGGGGTCAGGTCGGGCTGGGTGTCGGCGATCGGCCCGAGGTGCTGGTCGAGCCAATTCGTCCACGTCCCGAAGGTGGTGCGCTTGAGGAATGCGTTTCGCAGCGCGGTCAGCCCCTGCCGCGCTCGATCTCGCTGATCACTGTCACCGGCGACACGGCCATCAACCTGCCCTCGAAGCAGCGCTGCCCCGGTGACTGCGAGGGTGATGGCGAGGATCTCGGCAGCCTCGAGCACTGCCTCGTACTGTTCCTTCGGGGTGTGTGCCCGTTGGAGCGCTCGTACGGCGCGGGCGAGGGGGTGTGGCAAGGATTCCCGGGCGGTCACGGGTGCTTGTGAGGAGCGCGGAGGATGACGGCCGTCTTCCCGGTGCACACTGCTGATCGGCACAGCCTGCGACGGCTGAGGAGTCGGCACGTGGGTAACCGGGCGTTGTGGGGCGCGCCCGGAGGGCGGTGTCGGCCCACCGGGCCGAGGCGGCCGTACGGGTGCCGGCCCAGCGGTTTGGGCCGGCACCCGTGGCACCGTGCTGGGTGGCTCCTCCTGTCGCCGCCTCCGCCATCGGCGGAAGAGCAGTCGCAGCCAAGCCGGGAAGATGCCGAACAGTGCGATGAACACGACGACGGCGAGGAGGGTGTCCAGCCATGTCGGTAGAGCGCTCGGTTCTTTGCTGCTCGGAATGGAGGCGGCCGCGACAAGCCCCCAGCCGATGGTCATCCAGAACGCCCAGTCCCGGTACACGGGGTCGTCGAACAGTCCGAGCGCCGCGTTGCGTCGCTTCGGCCGGGCCAAAGGCGTAGGCGACGACGGGACTCTGGCGCCACTGTCCATAGAGCTATGGTGCCTCCGGTTGTCGTCCGAAAAAAGCGTCGCGTAACGCTCAGTCGATGCTTCGGAAGCCTTGGGCGGCAGGACAGTTCGAGAGCCGGAGCGGTCTTGCCGGGTGCGGAGGATACGAGATTCGAACTCGTGAGGGGGTGCCCCCAACACGCTTTCCAAGTCTTCGTGCGGCCGTCCGGTGGTGGTCGTGGGTGTACTGACCTGGGGCTGCGTGCTCAGGGGAGGGGACGCCGGACAGCGCCGGACGGTGGTGAACAAGACCGGGACCGAGACCACGGTTCGGTCTGTGCCGAGCCCTGGATGAGTCGAATCAGCCCTGTTCACGAGGCGGAGGGAGTAGCTCCGGCCAGGGGCACCACGCTGTTGGGCCGGGCCACCACGCTCCGTCGAAGGGCGGAACGTTGTCGATCCACAACACGGCGGCCAGCTCCTGCGGTGGCACCCACGCCGCAGCGTGGGTCGTAGGGGCGGGCAACGGTTCGGGGCAGAGCTGATCGCTTACGTCCTGGTGGAACTGCACGCGCGGCCCGCCCGCCACGAGTGTGTCGAGGAAACCGGCGGACAAGCCCACCCAGGGGTGACAGGCCAGGGCCACGACGAGCGGTACGGCGCCCGGATATGGCGCGTGGTCGTCCACCTTCTCCCGCACCGCTGCGGCGATCCGGGTCTCGGCCATCGGGCCGTGGCACGACAGATGCCCCCAGCATGCTCCCGCGCCTCCAGGCGCTGACTTCTCCTGTTCGACTGACAGCCGCGATATGCCCAAGCTGGAGACCGGCACCGGCGGGGACCGGCCCGACCGCTCGCGCCGCCGCAAGAGGGGCCTCGACGGCGCGGGACGCCGATGGGGCGCGCCTCGCGCGGCGACCGTTGCGACCCGGTAGGCGCGACGTGCGGGGAAGACCTCGCCGACGTCTGAGGCGCGGGGGCGGTGGCGCCGTGTCTCGAGCCGCGCCCGGCGATTGGGGCCGACTGAGACGGAAACCGAGACGGAGAACGTCGAAGGGCCCCACCGCAAGCGGTGGGGCCCTTCGACATCGTGCCCGGTGAGGCACTGGCGGAGGATACGAGATTCGAACTCGTGAGGGGTTGCCCCCAACACGCTTTCCAAGCGTGCGCCCTAGGCCTCTAGGCGAATCCTCCGCCGCAAACAATACAAGACGCGAGGGAGTGCTCGCGAACGCGTTCCGGTCTGGGGGACCTGCCGCGTTCGTGTCCGGGGAGCGGGCTCGTTCGCACCCCCCGGGATCGGCTAGGGTGGGGGCCAGCCCCTCACGTGGCGCTATCTGACTGAACTCCCCCAGGGCCGGAAGGCAGCAAGGGTAGGTCGGCTCTGGCGGGTGCGTGAGGGGCGCTTTGCGTTCCGGGGCCCGGGTGCGGTGGGGCCGGTGGGGGCGGGGGCTTCGTCCGGGGCGGTCCGGGTTGTCAGTGGGCGCCTATAACCTCGTACACGTGTCGTCTCTCGCGCTGTACCGCCGTTATCGCCCGGAGTCGTTCGCCGAGGTCATCGGGCAGGAGCATGTAACCGACCCGCTGCAGCAGGCGCTGCGCAACAACCGGGTCAATCACGCGTACCTGTTCAGTGGCCCGCGCGGCTGCGGCAAGACGACGAGCGCGCGCATCCTCGCCCGGTGTCTGAACTGTGAGCAAGGTCCCACTCCCGCCCCGTGCGGCGAGTGCCAGTCCTGCCGCGACCTCGCGCGGAACGGGCCGGGCTCCATCGACGTCATCGAGATCGACGCCGCCTCGCACGGTGGTGTGGACGACGCGCGTGACCTGCGCGAGAAGGCCTTCTTCGGGCCCGCCTCCAGCCGGTACAAGATCTACATCATCGACGAGGCCCACATGGTCACGTCGGCGGGCTTCAACGCCCTCCTGAAGGTCGTCGAAGAGCCGCCGGAGCACCTCAAGTTCATCTTCGCGACGACGGAGCCCGAGAAGGTCATCGGCACCATCCGGTCGCGTACGCACCACTATCCGTTCCGGCTCGTCCCCCCGGGCACCCTGCGCGACTACCTCGGCGAGGTGTGCGGGCGCGAGGGCATCCCCGTCGAGGACGGCGTCCTGCCGCTCGTCGTGCGCGCGGGCGCCGGGTCCGTGCGTGACTCCATGTCCGTCATGGACCAGCTCCTCGCGGGCGCCCGCGAGGACGGTGTGACGTATGCCATGGCGACGGGCCTGCTCGGGTACACGGACGGCTCGCTCCTCGACTCCGTCGTCGAGGCCTTCGCCTCCGGTGACGGCGCCGCCGCCTTCGAGGTCGTGGACCGCGTCATCGAAGGCGGCAACGACCCGCGCCGCTTCGTCGCCGACCTCCTGGAGCGGCTCCGGGACCTGGTGATCCTCGCCGCCGTGCCCGACGCCGCCGAGAAGGGCCTCATCGACGCCCCCGCCGACGTCGTGGAGCGCATGCAGGCCCAGGCCGGGGTGTTCGGCGGCGCCGAGCTGAGCCGCGCCGCCGACCTCGTCAACGAAGGCCTCACGGAGATGCGCGGCGCCACCTCGCCCCGCCTCCAGCTGGAGCTGATCTGCGCCCGCGTGCTGCTCCCCGCCGCGTACGACGACGAGCGCTCCGTGATGGCCCGCCTCGACCGCCTGGAGCGCGGCGGCAACTTCATGGCCGCGGGGCCCGCCGGCGCTCCCGCCATGGGGTACGTGCCCGGGCCCGAGGCCCACGCCGCCGTGCGGCAGCCGGGCGTCGCGATGCCGTCGCCGGGCCCGGACGTCCCGCCCGGGGGCGGCGCGGCCGCGGCTCGGGCGGCGGTACGGGGCGCCGGTGCGGGTTCTGGGGCGGGTTCCGGTCCGGCTTCTGGCGCGGCTTCCGGCGCTGGTGTCGGTGCCGAAGCCGGGGGCCCGCCCGCCGTGGCCCAGCCCGCTCCCGCCCAGCCCGCTCCCGCCCAGCCCGCCCCCGAGGCCCCGCCGTCCCCCCAGCCCCCCGCCCCGGCCGCACCCCCGGCCCCCGCCGAGCCCACCGCCCCGGCCCCCGCGGCCACCCGCCCCGGAAGCTGGCCCACGGCCTCCGCACCGGGCAGCGGTGCCTCGGCCCCGAGCGGTGGCGCGACCGGCGGCCCGGCCGGTGGGCCCGCGCCCGCAGCCCCCGCGGCCGCGGCGAACCGCCCGGGCGGCTGGCCGACGGCGGCCCCCGCGGGCGGCGGCCCCGCGCAGGCTCCCGCCGCGCCCCCCGCCCAGGCCCCGCAGCAGGTCCCCGCGGCCCCGGCGCAGTCGGCCCCGGCCGCCCCCGCCGCCGCGTACACGGGCGGTGGCCCCGACCCCCGCTCCCTCTGGCCGAACATCCTCGACGCCGTCAAGAACCGCCGCCGCTTCACCTGGATCCTGCTCAGCCAGAACGCCCAGGTGGCCGGGTTCGACGGCACCACGCTCCAGCTCGGCTTCGTGAACGCCGGTGCCCGGGACAACTTCGCGTCCAGCGGCAGCGAGGACGTCCTGCGGCAGGCGCTGTCGGAGCAGTTCGGGGTGCAGTGGAAGGTCGAGGCGATCGTCGACCCCTCCGGCGGCTCGGCACCGCCGCCCGCGGCGAGCGGATTCGGCGGCGCCCCGGTGGCCCCCCGCCCCGCCCCGCAGCAGCCCGCGCCGCCGCAGTCCCACGCGCCGTCGCCGTCCCCCGCCCCGCAGCAGTCCGGCCCCGCCCCGTCGGCGTCCGCGCCCTCCGCCTCCCCGCAGGGCCCGTCGCGCCCCTCGGCCCCGGCGCCCGCCCAGGCCCCTCCGTCCAGGGCCCCGGAGCACGTCGCCCCCGAGGACGACATCCCCGAGGACGACGACCCGGACCTGGTCGACTCGGCCCTCTCCGGCCACGAGCTGATCGTCCGGGAGCTGGGCGCGACGGTGGTCGAGGAGTACCCCAACGAGTAATGAGCGGCCGGGGGGCTCCAGCGGGCAGGAGCGGCGGGGGTACCCCAGCGGGCCATGCGTAACGAGTGGAGCACTCCACCGGCCAACGAGCGGAGCGCACCACCGGCCAACGAGAGGAGCGCACCACCGGGCGATGAGCAGGGAATCCCCAGCTCCGCACCCCTCACCTGGAGAAACCCACAAGCCTCAGGCCGCCCGTGCCTCGGACGCCCGAACAAAGGCACCCCGCCCGCCGGGCTAGGCTGACCCCCGTGAAGGTCCTCGTCATCGGCAGCGGTGCCCGCGAACACGCCCTGTGCCGCTCCCTGTCCCTCGACCCCGCGGTCACCGCCCTGCACTGCGCCCCCGGCAACGCCGGGATCGCGGACGTGGCCGAGCTGCACCCGGTCGACGCCCTCGACGGCGCCGCCGTGGCCGGGCTCGCCAAGAAGCTCGACGCCGCGCTGGTGATCGTCGGACCGGAGGCGCCGCTCGTCGCCGGAGTCGCCGACGCCGTGCGGGAAGCGGGCATCCCGTGCTTCGGGCCGTCGAAGGAGGCCGCCCGGCTGGAGGGCTCCAAGGCCTTCGCCAAGGACGTGATGGCGGGCGCGGGCGTACCCACAGCGCGCAGCTACGTCTGCACCACCCCCGAAGAGGTCGACGCGGCCCTCGACGCCTTCGGCGCGCCGTACGTCGTCAAGGACGACGGCCTCGCCGCGGGCAAGGGCGTCGTCGTCACCAGTGACATCGAGCAGGCCAGGGCGCACGCCCTGGCCTGCGGACGCGTCGTCATCGAGGAGTTCCTGGACGGCCCGGAGGTCTCCCTCTTCGCCGTCACCGACGGCGAGACCGTCGTCCCGCTGCGCCCCGCCCAGGACTTCAAGCGCGCCCTCGACGGCGACGAAGGCCCCAACACCGGCGGCATGGGCGCCTATTCGCCGCTCCCGTGGGCCGACCCGAAGCTCGTCGACGAGGTCCAGGAGACGGTGCTCCAGCCGACCGTCGACGAACTGCGCCGCCGCGGCACCCCGTTCTCCGGACTCCTCTACGCCGGACTCGCGATCACCAGCCGCGGCGTGCGCGTCATCGAGTTCAACGCCCGCTTCGGCGACCCCGAGACCCAGGTCGTCCTCGCCCGCCTCAAGACCCCGCTCGCGGGCCTCCTGCTCGCCGCGGCGAACGGCACGCTCACCGACCTGCCGCCGCTGCGCTGGAGTGACGACGCGGCCGTCACCGTCGTCATCGCCTCGCACAACTACCCCGGTACGCCGCGCACCGGCGACCCCATCGAAGGCCTCGCCGACGTCGCGGACCAGGACGCCCCGGACGCGTACGTCCTGCACGCGGGGACCAGGCGCGACGGCGACGCGATCGTCAGCGCGGGCGGCCGCGTGCTCTCGGTGACGGCGACCGGCGCCGACCTCGCGCAGGCCCGCGAACGCGCGTACGCGGCGGTCGGCCGCGTACGCCTCGACGGCTCCCAGCACCGCACGGACATCGCGGAGCAGGCGGCGCGGGGCGGCGCCGCGTAACCCCGCGCGCGAGGGCGCGGGCGGCGGCGTGCGGCCGCGTAGCCCGTACGGTCCGAGTCGTCCCGCGCAACCTCCCACCCCCGCGCCCCACGGGTCTACGGTCATCCGTAGACCCGTCCGGCGTTACGGAGGGCGTCTGCTGAGCCCGCCGTATGACGGCCGCCGACTTGCCGGAACCGCGGGCCTGGTCGCCGCCGTGGACGTCGGCCCCGAGGCCCCTGCGCACGGGCCCGCGCCCTGTCCCGCGGCCGCTCGCGGAGCGGGCCAGCTTTACCCAAAGCCATTCCATCGAGTGACCGCTCGGCCATCCGGCTGACGATGACCGACACCCCAACTAGGGTGCGGCGAAGGCATTGAAGGCACTCACAGCCAAACAGCCCACCGGCATTGCGATGTCGGTGGCGGGTGCCACAGTGGGGGAGTGAGCAACGCCAACGACGTGCGCCGTCGGCTCCGGCCGCCGGCCGAGCTGTAGGCAGCAGGGGGTGACTTCGGTCGTGTCAGGTATGGGTGTGGAGGCGGGCGCGCGGGCCGCGCGTTCCCGGGCCCTCGCCGTGCTGCGCATCCGCAGCCGGGCGCTGGCCGTCGCCCTGCTGCCCGCGGCCGTCGCCGTCGTGCTCCTCGCCGCCACGGCCATGGGGCACATAGGCGGCGGCAGTTGGGCCGCGGCGCGCTGGGCCGTGACGGTGCTCGCGGTGCTCGTGCTGCTCGGCGCCGGGGCCGTCGCCCTCGTCGTCGCGCGGGCCAGACCCGCCATGAGCCCGACCGTCCCGATCACGGAGGCCTCCGCCCCCGACCTGTACCGCCTGGTGCGGGACCTCGCCGACCGCCTCGAAGTCCCCGCCCCCTCGGCCATAGCGCTCACCCCGGACTGCGACAGCTGGCTCGAGGACCGCACGCACCGCGCGCACGGCGCCCCGGCCGACGTCCCCGCCCCCGGGCCGGGCACCGGCCCGGACGGTTCGCGTACGGACCTGCCCACCCCGCCCGGCGGGACCGCCCTCCAGGACGCCCGGCCGCCCCGGCGCCGCGCGCCCGCCGCCCCCGTCCTCGTCATCGGCTCGCCCTTCCTGTGGTGGATGCGCGTCGGCGAGCTGCGCGCGGTGCTCGCCCCCGTCGTCGCGGGCACGGGCCCCTCGGCGCACCCCGACATAGCGGCCGCCCGCCGTTTCGTACGCGGTCTGGACGCCGCCGTCGCCGTCGCGTCCGCGCCGGGGCGCGGACCGCTCGCGCGCACCGTCCTCGGCGGGGTCGGGAAGGTGGCGCGGCTGCTCCTGCGCAGCTGCCGGGTGCACGCCGCGGAGATGGAGCGCGGTGTCGCGGCGGCCGCGGCCGAGCGGGCCCAGAGCGTCGACTACGGCGTGCGGATCGTCGCCCAGGAGCAGGTCGGCCTCGCGTACGCCGGGTGGGACCGGCTGCTCACCCGGGTCGCGCTGCCCGCCTGGCGCATGGGGCGGTGGCCCTCGCGGCTCGACGCGGGCGTCGTCTCCGCCCTCACCGAGCTCTCCCGCCGCGACCGCCTCGCCGAAGGCTTCGCCTCCCGGCTCGGCGAACGCCCCGCGTGCGACCTCCTGGAGGAGCCCGGCGCGGTGGACGAGGCCGCCTCGCTGCTCGCCGCCCGCCTGTTCCACGGCGGGCCCGCCGAGTCCGGGCCCGGCTGGGTGCCGGTGGCCTGGCACGAGTATCCGGACGAGGTCGTCGACCGGAAGTGGCGGATGGACGCGGCGCGCCTCCACCGCGTCCTCGACTCGCTCGGCGTCAGCCGCTCCAGCGACCCGACGGCGGCCGACCCCAAGGGGCCGACGCTCGGGCGGATCCTCGAACACCTCACGGACCCGGAGGCGATGGCGCGGCGCGCGGCGGCAGAGGTGGCCGCGGGCCGCGCCGGGTCCCGCCCCGAGGGCGGTGCCCCCGCCTCCGAGGGCCGTGGTCCTGCCTCCGGCGGCGGCTCCCCCGCCCCCGAGAGCGGTGGCCCTGCTTCCGGCGCCGCTGCCCCTGCTTCCGGCGCCGCTGACCCCGCCGCTGACCCCGCCCCCGGCCCCGCCTCCGACTTCGCTCCCGGCCTCGCCGAAGCGGGCCTCACGGACGCCGAGTTGGCGCAGGCCGGATTCGTCGCCGCCGTCGATCCGGCCGAAGCCGCCGACGCCCCGGAAGGGCCGGGCGGGGAGCTCGCCGCGAGGCTCAGCGCGGAGCTGGCCCGGGAGGAGGCCGCGGCGCCGCCCCGGCCCGCGCCGACCGGGCAGGGGCCGGACGATGCGTTGTGGGACGACGGGGTGCTGCCGTTGTTCCCGCTGCAACCGCCGCGGTCCGGGCGGGAGTTGCTGGCCGATCACGTCACGGCGATGGTGTGCTGTGCGGCCGTGGACACGGCGGGTGCGTCGCCGGGGCTCGACTGGTTGGACGGGCCCTCGCTCCTGATGCACGGTGAGCGTGCGGCCGACCTGACGCCGAAGGTGCTCACGCTGGTCGAGGACGGTGACCCCGAGCCGCTCCGCCGCTGGCTCACCGAACTGGGCGTCCGCCCCGAAAAGCCCGTCCGCCTGGTCTGACCCCGGCGCGGCGCCGATCAGCCCATCAGCCGATCAGCCCATCAGCCGATCAGCCGATCAGGGGGCTGTCCCACCCGCACGGACACCCACCCCCGGGGGCCTCTCCCCTGGGGCCCTCCCCCCGGAGCCCAGGGGCGAAGCCCCGGTTCCGGGAAGGGGCGGGGACGGGGAGCCCTCGGCGGGACACCCACCCCCACCAATTCACGACGAACGGTAACGACGCACGTGCGTAATGTGATGTGCTGGACCCGGCAGCCGACACGGCCACGTGGGACAGCGCAGCACAACACGTGGGACAGCGCGGAGCAATCCGCGCAGCCCCGCCGCGCGACCCGTGTCGACCAGGCCGGGGAAGCGAGGGAGGGGACAACGCATGGGACCGGAGCCGATCCGCCGCTGGGAGTCGGGCGCCCTCGCCCACGCCGTGACCGACCCGTTCGGCCAGGGCCCGCTGCCCTGGCTCCGCGGCGCCGAGCACTACTTCGACGACACCGGCCAGGTCGTGCCCTGGTACGTCGACCACACCCCCGGGGCCACCGGCCCGGTCCCCGCCCCCCGCACCGGCAGCCCCCGCACGGCCGACGACATACACCGTCAGATCAAGGGCTTCACCAGCACCGGAGCCGCCGCCCCCGGCGAGGCGATCGACTTCCACATCACCGTGGACCCGCCCCAGCAGTTCAGCGTGGACATCTACCGCATCGGCCACTACAGCGGCGACGGCGCCCGCAAGATCACGACGAGCCCCCGCCTCTCCGGCATCGTGCAGCCGGCCCCGCTGGCAGCCGACCGCACGGTCTCCTGCCACCACTGGTGGCTGTCGTGGCGCCTGCAGATCCCGTCGTACTGGAACATCGGGGCGTACGTGGCCGTCCTCACCACGACCGACGGCTACCGCTCCCACATCCCCTTCACCGTCCGCGACAGCGTCCCCCCGGGCCCCGGCGAGCCCGTCGCCCCCTCGGCCGACCTGCTCGTCCTGCTGCCCGACATCACGTGGCAGGCGTACAACCTCTACCCGGAGGACGGCCACACCGGCGCCAGCCTCTACCACGCCTGGGACGACTACGGCCGCCTGCTCGGCGAGAGCGAGGCCGCGACGACGGTCTCCTTCGACCGGCCGTACGCGGGCGCGGGCCTGCCCCTGCACGTGGGCCATGCCTACGACTTCATCCGCTGGGCCGAGCGCTACGGCTACGACCTCGCCTACGCCGACACCCGCGACCTGCACGCGGGCCGCATCGACCCCACCCGCTACCGGGGCCTGGTCTTCCCCGGCCACGACGAGTACTGGTCGACGGCGATGCGCCGCACCACCGAGCTGGCCCGCGAGTCCGGCACGTCCCTGGTCTTCCTCTCCGCCAACACCATGTACTGGCAGGTCGAGTTGGGCCCTTCGCCCTCCGGCGTCCCGGACCGCCTGCTCACCTGCCGAAAACGCCGGGGCCCCGGCAAGGCCGCGCTGTGGCGCGAAGCGGACGTCCCCGAGCAGCAGTTGATCGGCATCCAGTACGCGGGCCGGGTCCCCGAGCCGCACCCCCTGATCGTCCGCAACGCCGACCACTGGCTGTGGGAGGCGACCGGCGCGCACGAGAGCGACGAGATCGACGGCCTGGTCGCGGGCGAGGCCGACCGCTACTTCCCGCGCACCGCGCTCCCCGAGCACCAGGACCGCATCCTGCTCGCCCACTCCCCGTACGAGGACAGCGAGGGAGCCGTGCGCCACCAGGAGACCTCGCTGTACCGCGCCCCGTCCGGCGCCCTCGTCTTCGCGTCGGGCACCTTCGCCTGGTCCCCGGCCCTGGACCGCCCCGGCCACATCGACGCACGCGTCCAGCGCGCCACAGCCAACCTCCTGGACCGCATCTGCAAACGCGACTGAGGCCCCGCCCCAGCGGACACGACCGAGGCCCGTTCGCGTTCACCACGCCCCGTCCGGGCAACCCGTGGCCAAAGCCAGCTCCCGCATACGGGAGAATCGAGGACATTGGACAGAACCACGGGGAGGAACCGTGTCCGGATTCGTCGAAAAGCCCGAGCCGATCCAGGTTCCGGGTCTGGTGCATCTGCACACCGGCAAGGTGCGCGAGCTGTACCGGAACGAGGCGGGCGACCTCGTGATGGTCGCCAGCGACCGCTTGTCCGCGTACGACTGGGTGCTGCCCACGGAGATCCCCGACAAGGGGCGGGTGCTCACCCGGCTCTCCCTGTGGTGGTTCGACCAGCTCGCCGACCTGGCGCCCAACCACGTCATCTCCACCGACGTGCCGCCCGGCGCCCCCGCCGACTGGGAGGGCCGCACGCTCATCTGCAAGTCCCTGGCGATGGTGCCGGTCGAGTGCGTGGCCCGCGGCTATCTGGCCGGTTCGGGGCTCGTCGAGTACGAGCGGTCCCGCACCGTCTGCGGCCTCGCCCTGCCCGAGGGCCTGGAGAACGGCTCCGAGCTGCCCGCGCCCATCTTCACGCCCGCCACGAAGGCCGAGGTCGGCGAGCACGACGAGAACGTGTCGTACGAGGAAGCGGCCCGCCGGGTCGGCGCCGACACCGCCGCCCAGCTGCGCCAGACGACCCTCGCCGTGTACAGCCGCGCCCGTGACATCGCCCGCGAGCGCGGTCTGATCCTCGCGGACACCAAGTTCGAGTTCGGCTTCGAGGCCCGCGACGGCGAGCCCGACACACTGGTCCTCGCCGACGAGGTCCTCACCCCCGACTCGTCCCGCTTCTGGCCCGCCGACGAGTGGCAGCCGGGCCGCAACCAGCCGTCCTTCGACAAGCAGTACGTACGCGACTGGCTCACCTCGGCCGCGTCCGGCTGGGACCGCACGAGCGAGCAGCCGCCCCCGCCGCTGCCCGCGGACGTGGTGGCGGCCACCCGCGCCAAGTACATCGAGGCGTACGAGCGGCTCACGGGAACGCCCTGGGCGTAGGCACGACCGGCAGCACGACAAAGCCCCCCGGTTCCGAGAACCGGGGGGCTTTCGCTGAGCGGACGACCAGGTTCGAACTGGCGACCTCAACCTTGGCAAGGTTGCGCTCTACCAACTGAGCTACGTCCGCGCTGCGCCGAAGCGCGAGAGCAACTATACCCAACCTCGCTCCCGCGCGAGACGCACTGCCGCATGCCGGTTCTCCGCGCCGATCTTGGTGACCGCCGAGGAGAGGTAGTTGCGGACCGTTCCCTGGGACAGCGCGGCCCGCTCCGCGATCTCCGACACGGGCGCGCCGTCGGCGGCGAGTTCGAGCACCTCGGCCTCGCGGGCGGTCAGCGGGGAGTCCCCGGCGGAGATCGCGTCGGCGGCCAACTCCTGGTCCACGTAGCGGTTTCCCGCGTGCACGGAGCGGATGATCTCCGCGAGCCGCTGCGCACTGACCGTCTTCGGGACGAACCCCCGCACACCGGCTTCGAGCGCCCGCTTGAGGTGCCCCGGACGGCCGTGGCTGGTGACGATCATGGTGCGGCAGTCGGGGAGTTCGTCCCGCAGGAGTGTGGCGACACTCACACCGTCGGCGCCCGGCATCTGCAGATCGAGCACGGCGACATCAGGGTGGTGGGCCCGCGCCATGGCCAGCGCCTCGGGTCCGGACGCGGCCTCGGCGACGACGACGAGGTCGTCCTCCAGGCCGAGCAGGGCGGCGAGCGCGCCGCGGATCAGATGCTCGTCGTCGGCGAGCAGGACGCGTACGGCGGTCATGAGGCCCTGGCCTCCGGGGTGAGCGGGGCGGCGTCCGCCGGGCCGTGGGCCGCCGCGGTGCCCGGTTCCGGCAGCGGCACCCGCGCCGTGAGCCGGAAGCGTCCGTCGGCCGAGGCGTGCTCCAGCGTGCCGCCCACGGTGGCGAGGCGTTCCCCGAGGCCCCTGAGCCCGGACCCGCCGCTGCCGACGGCGGTCTCGGGCGCGCCGTCGTTCTCGATGGTCAACTCCGTACGTCCTTCCGTCACCGAAACCGTGATGGTGCACGTCTCCGCGTCGCCGTGCCGCAGCACGTTGGTGGTGCCCTCACGCACGACCCACCCCAGCGCTGCCTGTACGGCCGGGGGCAGACGGCGCTCGGGGTCGTGCGCCCCGGTCACCCGGCAGTCGATCCCCGCGGCCTCCAGGACGCCCTGCGCCCCGGCGAGTTCGGCGCCGAGCTCGGCCTCGCGGTAGCCGCGGACGACGTCCCGTATCTCCCGCTGGGTCTCGTGCGCGATCCGCTGCACCTCGACCATCTGGTCCACCGCCTCGGGCCTTCCGCGCCGGGCGAGCTGCACGGCGAGCTCGCTCTTGAGGGCGATGACGGCCAGGTTGCGGCCCATGACGTCGTGCAGGTCGCGGCCGAAGCGCAGGCGTTCCTCGGCGACGGCGAGGCGGCTCTCGGTCTCGCGGGCCCGCTCTGCCTCCCACATCACCGAAAGCGTCCAGGCCCCGCAGCGCGAGGTCAGCAGCGAGACCAGGCCGCCGCCGACGACGAGCAGCGCGAGCGCGGCCACCTGGCCCCCGCTCGCGCCGACGGCGGCGAATCCGGCCGCCACGACGACGAGGATGCCCGCGAGGTGGCGGAAGAAGCTCGGGATCGACACGGCGAAGCCCAGCGCCTCCGCGTACGGGGTGATCAGGAACAGTATGGCGAGGCCGATCACGTCGCCCTTGACGCCGTCGACCTGCTGGAGCGCGAGGGCGAGGCCGAGGCCGGCGGCACAGAGGCCGAGCATGACGGCCAGGTCGCGGTGCGGGAACGGGCCACGTCCCAGGTAGTGGTCGAGGAGCCGGCGCAGCGAGCGGTTGATCTGTACGCACTGGAGCGCGGCCACGGCGAGCATCGACCAGCCCAGGAGCTGCGCGGTGGGCTCGTGCCGCAGGTCCAGGCCCACCGGCACCGCGCACCAGCTGAGGAAGAAGATCCACGGCACGGTGTGCCACATGACGATGCTCTGCAGCTCGACCTGCTCGATCTTCCTCAGGCCGCGCCAGCCGCGCTGCCAACCCCGGATCCTGCCCACCGCTCCCTGTCCCTTCGCCCGCTCGACGGCGTCCTGACGGGCGCCGCTAGCGCCGCGGCTCCCAGCGGAACCACTTGCGTACAGCAAACACGCCGACCGCGATCCAGGCCACCGCGATCGTGAGGGCGCGCAGCGCCTCCCCCGTGTCCAGCTCACCGGTCCAGCCGCCGCGGATCAGCGCGATCACGGGGGACAGCGGAAGGAGTTCGCAGATCCTGGCGAGCTTGTCCGGCATGACTTCCAGGGGCACGGTCGCACCGGAGCCGATCAGGGAGGCGATCAGCAGTGGCATGACCATGACCTGGGCGCTCTCCACGCTCTGGCTGACGATCGAGGTGACCGCCGCGAGCAGCGGGAACATCACGAGTCCCAGGACCAGCCCCAGGGCCACGTAGTGCACGGCGCCGGGGGTGCCGACGTCGAGCATGGCGGCGCACATGCCGATCAGCACGAGGCACTGGACGAGGCCGATGGCGACGGACGGCAGTGCCGCGCCCGCGAGGATCTCGGTGTCCCGCACCTCGCCGGTGCGCAGCCGCTTGAGCACGAGTTCCTCGCGCCGGGCCGCGTACACGGTGACCAGTGCCGAGTACACGGCGAAGAGCAGGGAGAAGGCGATCGCGGACGGCAGCAGGACCGAGCCGACGGAGAGGCCGGTGCCCTTCAGGTCCATCTCCTGGGCCGCCGACTTCATGGTGAAGGGCACCACCAGGGGCACGAAGAGCGCCGCGAACAGGGTGCCCTTGGCGCGGCCGATCAGGGTGAGCTCCGCGCGGGCCAGGGAGAGGAGCCGGCCGACCGGGGTGGTCGTGGTGGTGCCGGGGGCGGGCCGGTGGGTCCGCGGGGCAAGGGTGTCGGTGGGGCTCATCGCACGGTCTCCTTCTGCTGGCGCGACCGGCGGGTGCCGCCGACCTGACGGACGTCGCCGGTCTCCTCGGCGGTCCGGGTGGCCTCCTGGGCGATCTGCAGGAACGCCTCTTCCAGCGAGGCGGCGCGCACGTCGAGCCGGTCCAGCTGGACCCGGGTCGCCTGGGCCCAGTTGAGCAGGGCCGTGGCGACCCGCTGGAGCTGGTCGGTGCGGAGCCGGATGGTGCGGCCCTCCACCTCGTGTCCGGTCACGCCGAGTTCGGCGAGCGGCGGCAGGTCGCCGGGGAAGTAGCCCTCGGGCAGTTGGAAGGAGATGCGGGCGGGCTGGGAGGCGACGACCTCGGCGACGGTGCCGGTGGCGGCGATGCGGCCTTCGTGCAGGATCGCGAGGCGGTCGGCGAGGTTCTCGGCTTCTTCCAGGTAGTGGGTGGTGAGGAGCACGGTGGTGCCCCGGTCGCGCAGGGCGCGCACCAACTTCCAGGTCTCGCGGCGGCCTTCGGCGTCGAGCCCGGTGGTGGGTTCGTCGAGGAACAGCACGTCGGGGTCGCCGAGGAGGGCCGTCGCGAGGTCTAGGCGGCGCTTCTCGCCGCCGGAGAGCTGCTTGACGCGTACTTTTCCGCGGCCGGTGAGGCCGACGGATTCGAGGACCTCGGCGGCGGGGCGGGCCCCGCTGGTGCACCCGGCCCACATGCGCAGCGTCTCGTCGACGGTCAGCTCGGAGGGGAAGCCGCCTTCCTGGAGCATCACGCCGATCCGGGGCCGTACGACGGCGCGTTCGCGGTACGGGTCGTGTCCGAGCACGCGGACGGTCCCGGTGGTGGGTGCGGCGAGGCCTTCGAGGACTTCGACGGTGGAGGTCTTGCCCGCGCCGTTGGTGCCGAGCAGTGCGAACAGCTCACCGCGACCGGCGGTGAACGAGATCCCCCGGACCGCTTCGAAGCCTCCCGTGTAGCGGCGCCGCAGGTCGGTCACTTCGATCACTTGGTCTGTCATGACTCAAGGCTCGCCCGCCGCCGGAGCCGCGGGCAGTGCGCGTTGTCATCGGCTCGCATGACAAATGTCAGACGCGGGGGAGGGGGAGGGAGAAGGAGGGGGAGAGGGAGGGGGAGGGGGGGAGGAGGGAGCGCGGTGGTGGACGTGGAGGCAGCCGGTCCTGGGCATGACGAAGGCCCGGTGTCTGGGACACCGGGCCTTCGTGACTGGAGCGAACGACGAGGTTCGAACTCGCGACCTCAACCTTGGCAAGGTTGCGCTCTACCAACTGAGCTACGTTCGCATTGCCTCCGACCAGCTCTCACTGATCGGCGCGAGCACCAGCTTACCGCACCCGAATGGGTGGTCGGTGAGCGGTGCGGAGCGGGTGACAGGAATTGCACACTGCGCCTTCCCCCTGGAAGGGGGATGTTCTACTACTGAACTACACCCGCACGACTCCTCGGGGTCCGGCCTTTCGGCCTTGCCCTTCGGCGTGCTCCAGACTCTAGCTGACCAGCGGGGGTGCTGCGCAAGTCGGTTGCGCGAGCACCCCCGTTCCGAGGTCCGGGGGAGCCCCGTCGCCTGCGTCCGGAGTCAGTTGGCGGCCTCGAACGCCTCGTACACCTTCTTCGGGATCCGGCCGCGCGGCGGTACGTCGAGGCGGTGCGAGCGGGCCCAGGCGCGCACGGCCGCCGGGTCGGGGGTCACGGCCGTGTGCCGGTAGACCTTGCCGGACTTCGACTGCTTGCGGGCCGCGTCCAGGTAGGGCGCGAGCACCTTGCGGAGTTTCTCGGCATTGGTTTGGTTGAGGTCGATCTCGTACGACTTCCCGTCCAGACCGAAGGCGACCGTTTCCGCCGCTTCTGAGCCGTCGATGTCGTCGAAGAGAGTGACCACGACACGCTGCGCCACGAATATCGGTCCTTTCGTGCGGCGCCACCGCATTGACGTGCAACGATGTGCGGTGATGCCGACTGTCCGGCAGTTTTGGGACAAAGTATCGGCTATTGCCAATTCCTTTGTACAGTGCCCGGCATTGAATAGTGAAGCCATGGAAAACCAACCGCGTGTTCCGGCGGCGTGTCCGGGAGAATACGGGCAGGCCGGGCGCTTCCCCAGCAGGGTGGGTGCGGTGGGGTGGTGGGCGCAATGGTGAACTGTGATCTTTTCCAGGATTTTTCGCGGACGTGTCCTGCTCGACGCCGTGCCGACCCCTTCGAAGTGACTGCGGTCACGTATGTTGCTACGAATCTACGCGGGTAGAAATTTTGTACGGGTAGTCTGAAGGAACCTGCTCGACGGCCCGCTCGGCGCCGACTGAGCAGTACCCCGCAAGCAGCAGCGCAAGCACCACACACCGGGAGTGCCAGTGGCACGCGTCGTAGTCGACGTCATGCTCAAGCCGGAGATCCTCGACCCCCAGGGACAGGCGGTGCAGCGTGCACTGCCGCGCCTCGGTTTCCAGGGCATCTCCGACGTACGTCAAGGAAAGCGCTTCGAACTCGAGGTGGACGGGCCCGTCGACGACGCCGCCCTCGCCCGTATCCACGAGATGGCGGAAACCTTCCTCGCCAACACCGTGATCGAGGACTTCGTCGTAAAGGTCGAAGAGCCGGCGGTGGAGGCGAAGTGACCGCTCGAATCGGAGTCGTCACCTTTCCTGGAACGCTCGACGACCGCGACACCCAGCGCGCCGTGCGCGTCGCCGGTGCCGAGGCCGTGCCGCTGTGGCACCGCGACAAGGACCTGAAGCAGGTCGACGCCGTGGTCCTTCCCGGTGGTTTCAGTTACGGCGACTATCTGCGGGCGGGCGCCATCTCGCGTTTCTCGCCGGTCATGGAGTCGGTCATCGAGCAGGCGAAGGCCGGAATGCCGGTCCTCGGGATCTGCAACGGCTTCCAGGTCCTCACCGAGACCCACCTGCTGCCCGGTGCGATGCTGCGCAACAACCACCTGCACTTCATCTGCCGTGACCAGAAGCTGCGCGTGGAGACCAACTCGACCGCCTGGACCGCCGACTACGAGGCGGGCCAGGAGATCTCGATCCCGCTGAAGAACATCGACGGACGCTACGTCGCCGACGAGCGCACCCTCGACATGCTGGAGGCGGAGGGCCGCGTCGCCTTCCGGTACCTGGACATGAACCCGAACGGCTCGCTGCGCGACATCGCGGGCATCACGAACGAGGCCGGGAACGTCGTCGGCCTCATGCCGCACCCCGAGCACGCGGTCGAGCCGCTGATCGGGACCGGCCGCACGGACGGTCTGGGATTCTTCACCTCGATCCTGAAGAAGCTGGTGGACGCCCGATGACCCTCGACACCGTCAAGCACGCGACGGAGACCCCCGAGGCCGCGCAGCCCTGGAAGGAGCTCGGCCTCAAGGAGGACGAGTACACCCGCATCAGGGAGATCCTCGGCCGCCGCCCGACCGGCGCCGAGCTCGCCATGTACTCGGTCATGTGGTCCGAGCACTGCTCGTACAAGAGCAGCAAGGTCCATCTGAAGCAGTTCGGCGAGAAGGTCCCCGAGAACGACGCGATGCTCGTCGGGATCGGCGAGAACGCGGGCGTCGTCGACGTCGGCCAGGGCTACGCGGTCACCTTCAAGGTCGAGTCGCACAACCACCCGTCGTACATCGAGCCCTACCAGGGCGCGGCCACCGGCGTCGGCGGCATCGTGCGCGACATCCTCGCGATGGGCGCGCGCCCGGTCGCCGTCGTGGACCCGCTGCGCTTCGGCGCCGCCGACCACCCCGACACCAAGCGCGTGCTCCCGGGCGTCGTCGCGGGCATCGGCGGCTACGGCAACTGCCTGGGCCTGCCCAACATCGGCGGCGAGGTCGTCTTCGACTCCTGCTACCAGGGCAACCCGCTGGTCAACGCGGGCTGCATCGGCGTCATGAAGCACGAGGACATCCACCTCGCGAAGGCGTCGGGCACCGGCAACAAGGTCATCCTGTACGGGGCCCGCACGGGCGGCGACGGCATCGGCGGCGTGTCCGTCCTGGCGTCGGAGACCTTCGAGTCGACCGGTCCCGCCAAGCGTCCTGCGGTGCAGGTCGGCGACCCCTTCCAGGAGAAGCTCCTCATCGAGTGCACCCTGGAGATCTTCGGCGAGAAGCTGGTCGCGGGCATCCAGGACCTCGGCGGCGCGGGTCTGTCCTGCGCCACCAGTGAGCTGGCGTCGGCCGGTTCGGGCGGCATGCGCGTGGAGCTGGACACGGTTCCGCTGCGCGACTCCTCGCTCTCGCCCGAGGAGATCCTCATGAGCGAGTCGCAGGAGCGCATGTGCGCGGTCGTCGAGCCGGACAAGGTCGACCGCTTCATGGAGATCTGCGAGAAGTGGGACGTCATCGCCACCGTCATCGGTGAGGTGACCGAGGGCGAGCGCCTGGAGATCTTCTGGCACGGCGAGCAGATCGTCGACGTGCCGCCGCGCACGGTCGCCCACGAGGGCCCCGTCTACCACCGCCCCTACGAGCGCCCGTCCTGGCAGGACGCGCTCCAGGCGGACGACGCGAACAAGCTGGCGCGCCCGGCGGACTCCGCCGAGCTGCGCGAGCAGATCCTCAAGCTGGTCGCGTCCCCGAACCAGGCCTCCAAGGCGTGGATCACCGACCAGTACGACCGCTTCGTCCAGGGCAACACGATCCTCGCGCAGCCCGAGGACGCGGGCATGGTCCGCGTCGACGAGGAGTCCAACCTGGGCGTCGCGATGGCCACGGACGGCAACGGCCGGTACGCGAAGCTCGACCCGTACGCGGGCGCCCAGCTCGCGCTCGCCGAGTCGTACCGCAACGTCGCCGCCTCCGGCGCCAAGCCGCTCGCCATCTCCAACTGCCTGAACTTCGGCTCCCCCGAGGACCCGGACGTGATGTGGCAGTTCGCGGAGGCCACCCGTGGTCTCGCGGACGGCTGTCTGGCGCTCGGCACCCCGGTGACCGGCGGCAACGTCTCCCTCTACAACCAGACCGGCGAGAGCGCGATCCACCCGACGCCCGTCGTGGCCGTGCTCGGCGTCATCGACGACGTCACGCGCCGCACGCCGATCGCCTTCAAGGAAGAGGGCCAGCTCCTCTACCTGCTCGGCGACACCCACGAGGAGTTCGGCGGCTCGGCCTGGTCCCAGGTCGTGCACGACCACCTCGGCGGCCTGCCGCCCAAGGTCGACCTGGAGCGGGAGCGGCTGCTCGGCGAGATCCTGATCTCCGCCTCGCGCGACGGCATGATCGACGCCGCGCACGACCTGTCCGACGGCGGCCTGGTCCAGGCGGTCGTGGAGTCCTGCCTGCGCGGCGGCACCGGCGCCCGCCTGGTGGTGCCCGACGGCCTCGACGCCTTCACGTTCCTGCTCTCCGAGTCCGCGGGGCGTGCCGTCGTGTCCGTGCCGCGCAGCGAGGAGCTGCGGTTCACCGACATGTGCGGGGCGCGGGGTCTGCCCGTCACGCGGATCGGTGTGGTCGACGGGGACGCCGTCGAGGTGCAGGGCGAGTTCACGCTGCCGCTGAGCGAGCTGCGCGCGGCGCACGCGGAGACGATTCCGGGGTTGTTCGCCTGACGCCGCTCCGACGAGAGCTGCGGGAGCCCCCGTTCGGACGTGGTCCGGGCGGGGGCTTCGGCGTTCCGGGATTGATTGAGATTACGTAATTACGTAACCTGGTAGCGTGGATCTTGAAGAGCGCGTCGCCGAACTGGAGCGACGGATGGCCGCCCTCGAGGGCGAGGACCGGCCGGCGCCCGCCGTCGGCCGCGATGACTTCTGGGCGCTCGAAGGCCTGAAGGCGCAGCTCGCCGAGCTCGGGGCTGCGGACGGCGGGGTGCTGTACACCGGAGCGGTGCGGCTGCCGACGGGCCAGCGGTACGAGTGGCAGACCGGGAGTCTCACCGACCAGCTCTTCGACGAGGACTGGGCGGCGGCCGCCGACTCGTTCGCCGCGCTCGGGCACCCGGTGCGCCTGCGGCTGCTCCGCGAGATCCTCGGCGGCCGCCGCACCGCCGCCGACCTCGCCGCGCTCGACGACATCGGTACGACCGGGCAGATCTACCACCACCTGCGCCAACTCACCGCCGCCGGCTGGCTGGAGACGACCGGGCGCGGGCGGCACGAGGTGCCCGCGGGGCGGGTGGTGCCGCTGCTCGTGGCGCTGTCCGTCGCCCGGCCCTGACGCACCGGCACGGACCACCCGGCCCTGACGCCCCGGCGCGTACCCACCCCGGCCGTGACGCACCGGCACGCACCCAACCGCACACACCAGGGGGAACGACCATGTCCATACGTCTGCGCAAACTCCTCTACGTCCTCAGCCGTGTCCTGTGGCTGGCCTTCTTCGTCCAGGTGACCGCGGGCTCCTTCGTCGACCTGCCCTACAACTACTGGCTCGGCTGGCTGCCCGTGCTCGGCGCGATCGCGCTCGACGTCCTGCGCCGCCGCGGCGCCGCGAGCCGGATCCGGGCGGAGGCCCGGCCGCCCGTCGAGGTCGAGCCCCCGGTCACCGGCCGCTGGTCCGCCCTCAACAGCCCCGCCGACAAGGTGCCGAGCCACGGCACGCACAGCCTCGGACAGACGTACGCCATCGACATCACGGCCGAGCCGGAGGGCGGGCCGAGCCGCCCGGCCCCCGTCTGGTTCTGGCCCGTCGCCCGGCACGGCCGGGCCTACCCGGCCTTCGGGGCGCCGCTGCACGCGGTCGCCGACGCCACCGTCGTGCACGCCGAGGACGGCCAGCGCGACCACCTGAGCCGCAGCTCCCTGGCCGGGGTGCTGTACTTCTGGCTGATCGAGGGGGTCGGCAGGGCGATCGGCGGGACCCGCCGCATCGTCGGCAACCACATCGTCCTCGACGTGGGAGACGGCGTGTTCGCCGTGTACGCGCACGTCCAGCAGGGCTCGCTCGCCGTCCGCGCCGGGGACACGGTCGTCGCCGGACAGCGGCTCGGCAACTGCGGGAACTCCGGCAACTCCACCGAGCCGCACGTCCACTTCCAGCTGATGGACGGCCCGGACCTGAACACGGCCAAGGGCGTGCCCTTCCGCTGGCGGGGCATCGGAGTGCCCGCGAACCGGGAGGTGTTCACGGCGGAACAGGCATCCGGCGGGAAATTGATCCAGAGCCAAACTTAGCCTGAGAGTAAAATTCATCCTGGTATGGTCCGGCCATGGCAGCACGAGAAGCCACACCGGCCGGCGAGCCCGCAGCCTCTGACCAGGTCGGTCGCGCGCCCGGCCTGCGGGAGCGCAAGAAGCGGCAGACCGCCGCCCGGATCTGGCAGGCCGCGGTGGAGCTGTTCGTCGAGCGCGGCTTCGACAAGGTGTCCGTCGCCGAGATCGCGGCCGCCGCCGACGTCTCGAAGATGACCGTCTTCAACTACTTCGGCACCAAGGAGGACCTGCTCCTCAGCCCCATGGAGGAGCACGTCGCCGACGCCGCCGAAGCCGTGCGCGCCCGCGCCCCCGGCGAGTCCGCCGCCGAGGCCCTGCGCCGCCAGCTGCTCGACCTGATCGAGGCCAGGGACTCGTCCGTCGGCCTGAGCGACAGCGCCCGCACGCTCCAGGTCCTTCGCCTGATCACCGAGACACCCGTCCTCCTGCACCGCGCGCACTCCTTCCACCTGCGCCGCCAGGAACTCCTCGCCGACGTCCTCGCGGCCGAGACCGGCGACGCGGTCCTCGCGGAGGTCGCCGCGGCCCAACTGATCGGCGTGCGCAACGCGGTGTTCGCCGAGGTGCACCGCCGCCGGGTCGCCGGCGTCCCCCTCGACCAGGTCGCCGCCGACGCCGCGCGCCTGGCCAAGGACGCCTTCGGCCTGGTGGAAAAAGGCCTCAGCGGCTACGCGGTCAAGGCTTAGGCTCCCCCCATGCCACCGGCCAAGAAGCGCACCCGCAGCTACGACCCGACCAAGATCCGCACCGCCGCGCTCGCCCAGTTCGCCACGGTGCGCACGGCCGTCGCGGGCCTGAGCCCGGAGCAACTGGCCGCGCCCACCCGGCTCGGGGACTGGACCGTGCGCGAACTGGCCGCCCACCTCACGATGGTGCTCGGCTCCGTCGCCCGCTGTCTGGACGCGCCCGAGCCGGACAAGCTCGAAGTGCCGCTCCAGGAGTGGCCGTTCCGCACGTCATCGGCAGCCGGTCAGGTCGACGAGGACGTCCACGCGATCGTCGACGAGGGCTCCGACCTGGACGCCCTGTTCGCGCACGCCCTCGACCGGCTGGCGGACACCCTCCCCGGAGCGGCCGACGACCGCCTCGTCCCGACTCGCTTCGGCGGCATGACCCTCGCCGACTTCATGGTCACCCGCACCGTCGAACTGATCGTCCACACCGACGACTTGAACGCCGCGCTGCCGGGCCTCGACGTGCCGTACGACCGCCAGGCCCTGGCCGCCTGCACCCGCCTCCTCGCCGACGCCCTGGCCGTCAAGGCCCCCGGCGGCTCGGTCGAGGTGCGCGTCCCGCCGTACGCCGTGGTCCAGTGCGTCGAGGGCCCCCGGCACACCCGCGGCACCCCGCCGAACGTCGTCGAGACCGACCCGCTGACCTGGATCAGGCTCGCCACCGGGCGGACGACGTGGGCGGCGGCGCGCGAGGCGGCACAGGTCAGCGCGAGCGGTGAACGGGCCGATCTGGGCGGGTTGCTGCCGATCATGTCGTGACGGGTGGGGCCCGAGTGCCGAGACCACCGGCGGGAGCCGCGCGCCGGGCGCCGGCGCGCACGGAGGGAACCGGGCCCGGAGCCGCGCCGTCACAATGACATGTACAAGCAGCGTGTGACCCAGACCCTCACCGTCCTCGCCGCCGCCGGGCTGCTCGCGGCCTGCGGCTCTGAGTCCGGCTCCGGCGACGGCGGCTCCGACAAGGCCGGACCGGGCAACTCAGGCTCCGGCAAGGGCGGCGGCTCGGACTCGTCCCTGACCGGAGTCCGCTGGAACGTCGAAAGCCTCACGGTCGACGGCAAGAAGAAGACGGCCCCGAACGGCGCCTATGTGAAGTTCGGCGGCAAGGGCACCGCCGCGGGCAACTTCGGCTGCAACGGCTACGGAGCCAAGGCCTCCGTCGACGGCGACACCGTCCACTTCGAACCCGGGCAGCACACCCAGATGGCCTGCGACGCGCTCGACTTCGAGAAGAGCCTCGCCCGCGCCATGGACGGGAAGCTCAAGGCCCGGGTGGACGACGAACGCCTGACGCTCACCACCGCCGAAGGCGACCGCATCGCCTTCAGCGCCGAGGCCGGGGCGCCGCTGAAGGGCACCGAGTGGACGGTGACCTCCGTCGGCACCGGAGACACCACGACCTCCCTGCCCAAGGGCCTGAACGACAAGATCAAGCTCACCTTCACCAAGGACGGCGCGGTCCGCGGCAACCTCGGCTGCAACGACGTCACCGCGAACGCGGCCGCCGCCGACGGCAAGATCACCCTGGGCCGGCCCCGCGTCACCCGCAAGATGTGCCCCGGCGACGTCATGCCGACCGAGCGCGCCCTCCTGAAGCTCTTCGGCGGCAAGGCCTCCTACGAGCTCGACCACCGCACCCTCACCCTCACCGCGCCGGACGGCAGGACGACGGCCAAGGCCCAGGCCCCGGCGGCCTGACCCGGCGGCGGCTCCCGCGACCTCACCGGCGCAGGCCCGCCGGGGCGGCACCGAAGCCCGGCGGGCCCCGGCGAACGGGATGATTCGGACTCGTATGAAGACACGAAGTCCTCCTGGGCGGCGCGGGCGCGGCGGAGGCCGGGAAGGGCGCTCCAGCGGTGCGCCGCTGTTCAGGAGGGCTTCGTAGGATCGCCACAAGGGGTACTCAGGAAGCCGCCCGCGCCAGGGGCGCGCTCACGTTCCGTACAGGCTCCGTATCCCCAATTCGGACCAGTGGTCGATCTCGCCTACACTCGGTGGCGTGCCACGTGGTGACGGTCGACTCAATCACGATCTGCTCCCCGGCGAGAAAGGCCCCCAGGACGCTTGTGGCGTCTTCGGTGTCTGGGCTCCGGGTGAAGAGGTCGCAAAGCTCACGTACTTCGGGCTCTACGCCCTCCAGCATCGGGGCCAGGAATCCGCGGGAATCGCGGTCAGCAACGGCTCCCAGATCCTCGTCTTCAAGGACATGGGACTCGTCTCCCAGGTCTTCGACGAGACCTCCCTCAGTTCTCTCCAGGGACACATCGCGGTCGGTCACGCCCGCTACTCCACTACGGGAGCGTCCGTCTGGGAGAACGCCCAGCCCACCTTCCGCGCCACGGCCCACGGCTCCATCGCCCTCGGCCACAACGGCAACCTGGTCAACACGGCGCAGCTCGCCGAGATGGTCGCCGACCTGCCCAAGCAGGAGGGCCGCACCACGCGCGTGGCGGCCACCAACGACACCGACCTGCTCACGGCACTGCTCGCCGCGCAGACGGACGCCGACGGCAAGCCGCTGACCATAGAGGAAGCCGCCGGTGTGGTGCTTCCCCAGGTCCAGGGCGCCTTCAGCCTCGTCTTCATGGACGAGCACACGCTGTACGCCGGACGCGACCCGCAGGGCATCCGCCCGCTCGTCCTCGGCCGCCTCGAGCGCGGCTGGGTCGTCGCCTCCGAGAGCGCCGCCCTGGACATCTGCGGCGCCGCCTACGTCCGCGAGATCGAGCCGGGCGAGTTCATCGCCATCGACGAGAACGGCCTGCGAACGTCCCGATTCGCTGAAGCGAAGCCCAAGGGCTGTGTCTTCGAGTACGTGTACCTGGCTCGCCCCGACACCGACATCGCGGGCCGCAACGTCTATCTCTCGCGCGTCGAGATGGGCCGCAGGCTCGCCGAGGAAGCCCCGGTCGAAGCCGACCTGGTGATAGCGACGCCGGAGTCCGGCACGCCCGCCGCCATCGGCTACGCGGAAGCCTCCGGCATCCCCTTCGGCGCCGGACTGGTCAAGAACGCCTACGTCGGCCGGACCTTCATCCAGCCCTCGCAGACCATCCGCCAGCTCGGCATCAGGCTGAAGCTGAACCCCCTCAAGGAAGTCATCAAGGGCAAGCGCCTGGTGGTCGTCGACGACTCGATCGTCCGCGGCAACACCCAGCGCGCCCTGGTCAAGATGCTCCGCGAGGCCGGCGCCGCCGAGGTCCACATCCGGATCTCCTCGCCGCCCGTGAAGTGGCCGTGCTTCTTCGGCATCGACTTCGCCACCCGCGCCGAACTCATCGCCAACGGCATGAGCATCGAGGAGATCGGCACGTCCCTCGGCGCCGACTCGCTCTCCTACATCTCCATCGACGGCATGATCGAGGCCACCACCATCGACAAGCCGAACCTCTGCCGCGCCTGCTTCGACGGCGAGTACCCGATGGACCTGCCCGACCCGGAACTCCTCGGCAAGCAGCTCCTGGAGACCGAGCTGGCGGCCGGCCCGGCGGCCACGGCAGCGGCCGACGCGATCCGTCGCCCCTGAGCCCCGTCATCCAACCCGAAAGATCCCAGGCAATGTCTGAGACAACTGGTGCTTCCTACGCTGCGGCAGGCGTGGACATCGAAGCCGGCGACCGCGCCGTCGAGCTGATGAAGGAGTGGGTCAAGAAGACCCAGCGTCCCGAGGTCGCGGGCCTCGGCGGCCTCGGCGGCTTCGCCGGCCTCTTCGACGCCTCCGCCCTCAAGCGCTTCGACCGCCCGCTGCTCGCCTCCGCCACGGACGGCGTGGGTACGAAGGTCGACCTCGCGCGCAAGCTCGGCGTGTACGACACGATCGGCCACGACCTCGTCGGCATGGTCGTCGACGACATCGTCGTGTGCGGTGCCGAGCCGCTGTTCATGACCGACTACATCTGCGTCGGCAAGGTCCACCCCGAGCGCGTCGCCGCGATCGTCAAGGGCATCGCCGAGGGCTGCGTCCTCGCGGGCTGCTCCCTCGTCGGCGGCGAGACCGCCGAGCACCCGGGCCTGCTCGGCCCGGACGACTTCGACGTGGCGGGCGCGGGCACCGGTGCCGTGGAGGCCGACCGCGTGCTCGGCGCCGATCGCATCCGTAAGGGTGACGCGGTCATCGCCATGGAGTCCTCGGGTCTTCACTCCAACGGGTACTCGCTGGTGCGGCACGTCCTCTTCGACCGCGCCGGGATGTCCCTGGAGCAGGAGGTCGAGGAGTTCGGCCGCACGCTCGGCGAGGAGCTCCTGGAGCCCACCAAGATCTACTCCCTGGACTGTCTGGCGCTGATCCGCACGGCCGAGGTGCACGCCTTCAGCCACATCACCGGCGGCGGCCTCGCGGCGAACCTCGCCCGGGTCGTCCCGGACGGCCTGCACGCCACCGTGGACCGCTCCACGTGGACGCCGGGCGCGGTCTTCGACCTGGTCGGCCGCGCGGGCCGGGTCGAGCGCCTGGAGCTGGAGAAGACCCTGAACATGGGCGTCGGCATGATCGCCGTCGTGCCCCAGGAGTCGGTCGACGTGGCCCTCACGACCCTCGCCGACCGCGGGGTGGGCGCCTGGGTCGCGGGCGAGATCACCGACCGCGGTGACCGCGCGAGCGGCGCCGAACTCACCGGCGACTACGCGAAGTAGCCCCGACGCGGTCCCATGGACAGCACAAAACCCGGTCCGGCGGTGTTACCACCCCGGACCGGGTGAAGTGCGATCGCTGTCAGAACGGCGCGATTGGCGCGAACTCAGCTTCGTGCGGCTACCGCGAGGTCAAGCGCCGCGGCGCTGCGACGAGGGACCGGACTGGTCGTCCTCGTCTTCCTCGTCGTCGTTGTACAGATCCGCGTACTGCGCGTACGGGTCGTCTTCCTCGTCCTCGTCCTCGAACGGCTCGCCATTCGGCGGCTGCTGCGAAGTCGAAGCGCCCAGCTCATTGGCCAGACGCGACAGGTCAGTCCCGCCGCTGTTGTACTTCAGCTGGCGGGCGACCTTTGTCTGCTTGGCCTTGGCCCGGCCGCGCCCCATGGCTCGACCCCCTCGGTATCGGGGCTTCATGGCCCCAGAGTCTTGACACGCGTTCATGATCTAGAACGGACTCTCCATGGAGAGACCGGTCCGTAGGGCTTCCACGGTACCTGCTCCTGCGGCCATACGGTACGTCGCCCGCAGGACGCGCCTAGGCGCACGACTGGCAAGGTGCCCTTCCCTCGCTGGTCAGCTGCGATTTTAACCTCTTCTTGGCGGGCGACCCGCCGACGGGGGTGAGTCTTGTCTCCCGAGGGCGTCGGCGGGCCGTGGTCCGGCGTCGAATCGGCGCTTTCCGCGCACGTTCCGTCGGGTGCGCGTCAGCGGTGCGTCACGGGCGGCGGGCCTCCGCGATGCGCTGCTCGGCGATCCTGTCGGCCGCCGCGGCGGGCGGAATCCCGTCCTGCTTCGCACGTGCGAATATGGTCAGCGTGGTGTCGAAGATCTTCGACGCCTTCGCCTTGCAGCGCTCGAAGTCGAAGCCGCGCAGCTCGTCGGCGACCTGGATGACACCGCCCGCGTTCACCACGTAGTCGGGCGCGTAGAGGATCCCGCGGTCGGCGAGGTCCTTCTCGACGCCGGGGTGTTCGAGCTGGTTGTTGGCCGCGCCGCACACCACCTTCGCGGTGAGCAGGGGCACGGTCGTGTCGTTCAGGGCGCCGCCGAGCGCGCACGGGGCGTACACGTCCAGGCCCTCGGTGCGGATCAGGGTCTCGGTGTCGGCGACCGCGGTGACCTCGGGGTGCTTGCTGGTGACGCGGAGCAGGGAGTCCTCGCGCACATCGGTGATCACGACCTCGGCGCCGTCCTCCAGGAGGTGCTCCACGAGGATGTGGCCGACCTTGCCGACGCCCGCGACGCCGACCTTGCGGCCGCGCAGCGTGGGGTCGCCCCACAGGTGCTGGGCGGAGGCCCGCATGCCCTGGAAGACACCGAAGGCGGTGAGCACCGAGGAGTCGCCGGCGCCGCCGTGCTCCGGGGAGCGCCCGGTGGTCCAGCGGCACTCGCGCGCGACGACGTCCATGTCCGCGACGTACGTGCCGACGTCGCAGGCCGTCACATAACGGCCGCCGAGCGAGGCCACGAAGCGGCCGTAGGCGAGCAGCAGTTCCTCGCTCTTGATCCGGTCCGGGTCACCGATGATGACCGCCTTGCCGCCGCCGTGGTCGAGCCCGGCCATGGCGTTCTTGTACGACATCCCGCGCGCGAGGTTCAGGGCGTCGGCGACGGCCTCTTCCTCGGTGGCGTAGGGGTAGAAGCGCGTGCCGCCGAGGGCGGGGCCCAGGGCGGTGGAGTGGATGGCGATGACGGCCTTGAGGCCGCTGGCGCGGTCCTGGCAGAGCACGACCTGCTCGTGGCCCCCTTGTTCCGAGTGGAACAGGGTGTGCAGGACGCCGTCGGTTACATCGGTCACGGTGGTGACTCCCGGTTGCGTAGCGGCGGTTGGGCGGGGTTCCCGTGCGGGTGGCGGGCCCCGTTTGCCATGAGAGTAGAGCCTCGTGGTGCCCGGGCGCCGCACGGTGGCCGGCATGACTCTGTCCGGTCCCCGCGCGGGTCACTCTCGCGGGCCGCAGGACGGAGTACGGCACTGTTCGGCCATGGCACGATTTGCAGTGTTTTCCAGCCGCTGCGCGGGGGAGGGGAGGAGCCGTGCCCAAGGTGTCCTCGGTGATCGTCCCGTACGCGTCGTACCTGCGTGTGTATGAGCCCCTGGCGGCTTTCCCTGAGCCCGAGCGCGGCCACTGGGCGCGCTACGCCCGCCGCCGGGACCGCCCCTCGTACCAGGACGAACTCCGCCGCTCCCTGGCCGATCTCGTGCCCACGCCGCCCGTTCCGGTGCCGGTGCACGAGAGCGGCGAGGCGTTCGTGGTGGAGACGGACGGCGTGGTGTGCGTCTGCCCCTGGCGGACCCGGCTGCGCGGCTGGCAGGCCCTCGGCGCTCTCGGCGGCCAGCTGCCCCCGCCGGTCCTCGACGCGGTCCTGCCGCCGGTGGTGCGCCGCCAGGCCGCCGCGGACTACGAGCAGTGGCTGGCCCGCAACCCGGACGCGCGCCCCTGGATCCGCACGGCGACCTGGCACGTGCCGCTGAACTGGTTCGTCCTCGTCACGGACGAGGAGCGGCTGTACGAGCCCGGGGGCGCCGAGGGCGAGGAGACGTCCGCGGGGTCCGGGGGGCCGGTGCTGCGGTACCGCACGCCGATGGTGCAGGCGCGGCGCCGGGTGGCGCGGGGCCTGAAGGCGCTGCGGGACGCGATGGACGAGGGGCCGCTCATCGACGGCCTGGTGGACGTCGGGCGGTGGCTGGAGGAGTTCCACCCGCGCTCCCTGGTGGAGCTCGACTACGGCGGCCTGGTGCACGCGGTGCCGGAGGAGCTGCTCGACGAGGACCACTCGGCGGCGGACGTGGCGGCCGGGATCGAGGCGCTGCGGGCCGGTGACGGGGTGGGGGCCGGCGAGGCGTATGCGAGGCTCGTGGAGCGCTGGCGCGCGGTGCGGGAGCGGCAGTTCTCGAACTGAACGCCGTTCGGACCTCCGACTGAGCGACGCCGGTCCCCGACCGGTGCGGCGCTCCGGCCTGCTCTCATGGAGAGCGCTTGTCCCGGTGCCGGGACGTAGGTCCCGATCCGGGCCTTTGCCTCAAGCGTGATGGACCGCACTTAAGTCACCCTTGCGCCGATCGGCCTTCCTCATGCCAAAATAGGACAAGGAGTCCGGAGAGGGCTCCTTCCGTTCAACTATGGGCGGAATGCTCTGCATTGCACGCTATGGGGGGTCTGTTGACTCCTGATCGCTCTGTGACTGATCGTCACTGTGGCGTGACTGTCCGCTATGGCATGGTCCATCGGCTTCCGTCGCTGATGGACACCTGGGAGGGCAATTCCATCGGTTTGGCCGACGCGGCTGGACGGATGGTGTAGTTGTAGTGCCGAGGACAAGCCGTTCGTCCTATAACCGACTCGACTCGCGTCCGCCATTTCGGGCAACGCGGGTCAAGGTGCAGAATTTAGAGGAATGAACCGAGAAGGTTCGGTTCTCCCGAGGAGGCCGCTCATGACCGCTCGCACCCCTGATGCCGAGCCGCTGCTGACCCCGGCTGAGGTCGCCACGATGTTCCGCGTCGACCCGAAGACGGTCACGCGCTGGGCCAAGGCTGGCAAGCTCACGTCGATTCGCACGCTCGGCGGGCACCGCCGTTACCGCGAGGCTGAGGTCCGCGCCCTGCTGGCGGGTATCCCCCAGCAGCGCAGCGAGGCCTGAGCACGGCGTTTGTGAACTAAGCAGCAATAAGCAGTACACATCGGATGATGAGCTCGACCGCTGCCGGGTCCCCCAACCTGGCCGTAACGTCCGACATATAGCTACACGCGACACGGGACCCGCCCCAACGGGCCCCACGCCTGATCGTTCTGGGTGCGTCGTTGATCGCGCTGGACTCCGCCGGGTCCAGCGCGATTTTTCATGCCCGCGTGCCCCCTGGCGGCCCCCGCCGGCCGCCGTCCCCCGGCTGGGTGCGCGCTGTTGGGGGCCTCTGTGAGCCGTCCTGTTGATCCCTGGGGGACCCTGTCGGGCGAGCCGTACGGGGTCGGGGGGCACGCCGTCAAGGCGGCGCGTCAGGTGGTGCAATTGCACATATTAGATTGACCTGTTGTAGGGCAGGTGTAAGTTCCGGGGTTTCCAAAACTCGTTCGGTGACTACCGTCACACGAACCGTGGCTTGTTGCCCTGACTGCCCGTGCGCTAAAGGGGCGAAGCGCGCCGACACCGGGACGACTCCCCCGGAGAGCGCTCCCGCTCTCCGCTCAGCTTCCCACTGGACGGGTGGGGCGCGCCTCGGCTTTGGTCATGCCTTGGGAGGACTTTCGTCCGCGCGTTGCTCAACGGCCTCATGGGCCTCAGAGGCCTCGGCGGCCTCTGGGGCGCCCTCCATCTCCGGGGCGGCCTCCGCGCCCTTCTCCGGGGCTTCCTCCGGGGTGTCGCGCGGGTCGCCGGAGGGTTCCATGGCGAGGCGCAGGAGTTGGTGGCAGATGGGACAGTGCCGGGTCAGGTGGCGGTAGCTGGTGGCTGCCGCGAGATGGGCGCGCAGCAGCGCGCGGGTCTCGTGCCGTGCGGACGCGGGGTATGCGGGCATGCGCCACCTCCTCGGGAGCGTGCGGCTCGCTCCCTGTTGTCTGGGGTACCGGCGGAATGTGACGCCGTCAACCCCGCTGCGCACGGGCACGACGCAGGGGGCCCGCCCCCTCGCGGGGTGCGGGCCTGAACGCGAAAACGGGCCGCATCCTCATCGGATGCGGCCCGCTCTCCTTCACTGCGGTCCTGACGGGATTTGAACCCGCGGCCTCCACCTTGACAGGGTGGCGAGCACTCCAAACTGCTCCACAGGACCAGGTTTCGCAGCTCCGATTGTTGCTCTGGGCTGCGAGAAAAGACTGTACAGGAGGTCGGCTCCCTGGTCGAACTCGCTCTGGGTGAGCGGCTGGTTACAGCCGTGCGGCCGGAGGGGGCTCAGGGAGCGGCGGCGTCGATGGCCTTCACGATGCGTTTGTCCGAGACGGGGTACGCCGTGCCGAGGGCGTGCGCGAAGTAGCTGACGCGCAGCTCCTCGATCATCCAGCGGATGTCCAGGACCTCGCGCGGCACGGGCCGCCCCTGCGGCAGCTGCTCCAGGAGCCAGGCGTACTCGTCGCGCATCTCGCGGACCTTCTCCATGCGCGTGGTGTCCCGCTGGACGCTCGTCGGCATCTGCTGGAGCCTGCGGTCCGCGGCGACCAGGTAGCGCATCAGGTCGGGCAGCCTGCGCAGCCCCGTCTCCGTGACGAAGCCGGGCTTGATGAGGGCGTCGAGCTGCTCCCGCACGTCCGCGAGGTTCGCGAGCAGCGCCGGGCTCCTGGTGGACTTCAGGCGCCGCTCGCAGGCCTGCCAGGCGGCGAGGACCTGCTGGACCTGCGCGACGGCGTGCACGGTCGTGTCGACGATCTCGGCGCGCACCTTCTCGTACAGCTTGCGGTACGACTCCTCGTCCCACGCGGGCCCGCCGAAGTCCGCGATGAGCTTGTCCGCTGCGGCCCGCGCGCAGTCGTCGAAGAGGGCCTGCATGGAGCCGTGCGGATTCGCCGACAGGGCGAGCTTCTGGGCGTTGGTGAGCTTGTCCTGGGCGAACTTGGCCGGATTGACCGGGATGTTGCGCAGGATGAGGCGGCGGGTGCCCCGCCACATCGCGCCCGTCTGCTCCGCCTCGGTGTCGAAGAGGCGTACGGAGACGGTGTCGCCGTCGTCGACCAGGGCCGGGAAGGCCTTCACGGGCTGGCCCGCCCGCCGGGTCTCGAAGACGCGGGAGAGCGTGCCGATGGTCCAGTCCGTGAGGCCGGTGCGCTCCACGGACTCCCCGCCCGAGCGCTCGGCCGTCGCGGCGGCCGCCTGTGACAGGGCCTTGCGGGCCTTCGGCTTGAGCCGGAGCTTCAGGGCCTCGAGGTCCTTGTCCTCGGCGAGCTTGCGGCGCCGCTCGTCGGTGATCCGGAACGTGATCTTCAAGTGGTCCGGTACGCGGCTCAGGTCGAAGTCGTCGCCGTGCACGGGCACGCCGACCATCTTCTGCAGCTCGCGCCCGAGCGTGACGTGCAGCGGCTCCTGGAGGGGGGTGGCCCGCTGCAGGAACTCCTTGGCGTAGTTGGGCGCGGGGACGTAGTGGCGGCGGATCGGCTTCGGCAGGGAGCGGATCAGCTCGGTGACGACCTCCTCGCGCAGGCCGGGGATCTGCCAGTCGAAGCCGTCGGGCGAGACCTGGTTGAGCACCTGGAGCGGGATGTGGACGGTCACGCCGTCCGCGTCCGCGCCCGGCTCGAACTGGTACGTCACCCTGAACTTCAGCGGCCCCTGGCGCCAGCTGTCCGGATAGTCGTTCTTCGACACGTCGCCCGCGCGCTCGTTGATGAGCATCGACCGCTCGAAGTCGAGCAGCTCGGAGGCTGCGCCTCCTTCTTGGAGCTTCTTCTTCCACCAGGAGTCGAAGTGCGCCCCCGACACCACGTGCTCGGGCACCCGCTGGTCGTAGAAGTCGAACAGGGTCTCGTCGTCGACGAGGATGTCGCGGCGCCGGGCCCGGTGCTCCAGCTCCTCGACCTCGGTGAGCAGCCGGCGGTTGTCGGCGAAGAACTTGTGGTGCGTGCGCCAGTCACCCTCGACCAAGGCATTGCGAATGAAAAGTTCCCGGGAGACCTCGGGGTCGATCCGGCCGTAATTCACCTTGCGGTCGGTGACGATCGGGACGCCGTACAGCGTCACCTTCTCGTACGCCATGACGGCCGCCTGGTCCTTCTCCCAGTGCGGCTCGCTGTATGTGCGCTTGAGCAGGTGCTGGGCCAGCGGCTCGATCCACTCGGGCTCGATCCTCGCGTTGACGCGGGCCCACAGCCGGGACGTCTCGACCAGCTCGGCCGACATGATGAAGCGCGGGGGCTTCTTGAAGAGGGCCGAGCCGGGGAAGACCGCGAACTTGGCGCTCCGCGCGCCCAGGTACTCGTTCTTCGCGCCTTCTTTGACGTCCTTCATGCCGATGTGGGACAGCAGCCCGGCGAGCAGCGAGAGATGGACCTGCTTGTCGCCCGCGTCGTCGTCGTTCAGACGGACGCCGAGCTGCTTGGCCACCGTGCGCAGCTGGGTGTAGATGTCCTGCCACTCACGGATCCGCAGGAAGTTCAGATACTCGCGTTTGCACAAGCGGCGGAACGCGGAGGAGCCGAGCTCCTTCTGCTGCTCGCGGACGTACCGCCACAGGTTCAGATACGCGAGGAAGTCGGACGTCTCGTCCTTGAAGCGGGCGTGCTGCTGGTCGGCCTGCGTCTGCTTGTCGGCGGGGCGCTCGCGCGGGTCCTGGATGGACAGCGCGGCCGCGATCACCATGACCTCGCGCACACAGCCGTTCTTGTCGGCCTCCAGGACCATCCGGGCGAGCCGCGGGTCCACGGGCAGCTGGGCCAGCTTGCGGCCCTGCTGCGTGAGCCGCTTCTTCGGGTCCTTCTGGGTGGGGTCGAGGGCGCCGAGCTCCTGGAGGAGCTGCACGCCGTCGCGGATGTTGCGGTGGTCCGGCGGGTCGATGAAGGGGAACTTCTCGATGTCGCCGAGCCCGGCCGCGGTCATCTGCAGGATGACGGAGGCGAGGTTCGTGCGCAGGATCTCCGCGTCCGTGAACTCGGGGCGGGCGAGGAAGTCCTCCTCGCTGTACAGCCGGATGCAGATGCCGTCCGACGTACGGCCGCAGCGGCCCTTGCGCTGGTTGGCGCTGGCCTGGCTGATCGCCTCGATGGGCAGGCGCTGCACCTTCGTGCGGTGGCTGTAGCGGGAGATGCGGGCGGTGCCCGGGTCGATGACGTACTTGATGCCCGGGACCGTCAGGGACGTCTCGGCGACGTTGGTCGCCAGGACGATTCTTCGCGCTGTTCCTGCACCGGGCCGCTGGAACACGCGGTGCTGCTCGGCGTGCGACAGCCGGGCGTAGAGGGGGAGGACCTCGGTGAACCTGTAGTTCTTCTTGTTCAGCGCGTCCGCCGTGTCCCGGATCTCGCGCTCGCCGGACAGGAAGACCAGGATGTCGCCCTTGCCCTCGGCCTGGAGCTCCTCGACGGCGTCCGTGATCGCGGTGATCTGGTCGCGGTCGGGGTCGTCGTTGTCCTCTTCCAGGAGCGGGCGGTACCGCACCTCCACCGGATACGTCCGGCCGCTGACCTCGACGATCGGTGCGTCCCCGAAGTGGCGCGCGAAGCGCTCCGGGTCGATGGTCGCGGAGGTGATGACCACCTTCAGGTCCGGGCGCTTCGGCAGCAGCTGCGCGAGATAGCCGAGCAGGAAGTCGATGTTCAGGGACCGCTCGTGGGCCTCGTCGATGATGATCGTGTCGTACGCGCGCAGCTCGCGGTCCGTCTGGATCTCGGCGAGCAGGATGCCGTCCGTCATCAGCTTCACGTACGTGCCGTCGCTCACCTGGTCCGTGAAGCGGACCTTCCAGCCGACCGCCTCGCCGAGCGGCGTGTTCAGCTCGTCGGCCACCCGCTCCGCGACCGTGCGGGCCGCGAGGCGGCGCGGCTGCGTGTGCCCGATCAGGCCGCGCACGCCCCGGCCGAGCTCCAGACAGATCTTCGGGATCTGGGTCGTCTTGCCCGAGCCCGTCTCACCCGCGACGATCACGACCTGGTGGTCGCGGATCGCCTCGGCGATCTCGTCCTTCTTCTGGCTGACCGGCAGTTGCTCCGGATACGTGATCGCGGGCACGCCGGCGGCGCGGCCCGCCATGTGGGCCGCGGCCTTCTCGACGTCCGCCGCGATCTCCGCGAGAACGGCGGCGCGGGCCTCGGGCTTGCGGATCCGGCGCGCACCTTCGAGCCGCCTGCCGATCCGGTGCTCATCGCGCAGCGAGAGCTCCGTCAGGCGGGGGGCGAGGGCGTCGAGGGTGAGGGCGGGCTGCGTAGACATACGCGGTCCAGGATCTCACCCGGCGCTCGGGAACGGCCAACCGATTTCCCGTGGGGCACGGGGGAACACGTACGATTCCGGGCATGTGGTCCCGGGCCCGGCTTGCTTGGCGCCTCCTGGTGGGGGTGCTGGTCGTCGTGCTCGGGGTCGGGGTGCTGTGTGGCTCCGCGGGGGCTGCCGGGGCGACCGGGGTGTCTGGGGCGACCGGGGTGCCCGGGGCGATGGGGGTGCCCGGGGCGGTTGTGTCGTCCGGGGCTGTGTCGGCCGGGGGCACCGAAGCGCCGGTGTTCGTCGCCGAGCGCCAAGGCGTGCCCGGGTGCGGTCAGGGTGGCGACAAGGGTGACGTGCAGCGGCCCGCCGCGCCGCCGCGTTCCCCCACCTCCTACGAGCTGCTTCCCGCCCTCTACGACACCCGGGCCGGCACCTGCTCCTGGGTCGCCGACCAGGCCTTCCTGATCCTCTCGCCCGGCCGGGCGCCGCCCGCCCTGGTGCCGCCCTCGCCGATGGACCTCTCCGTTCTGCGTGTGTAGGAGGCCCCTGTCCCAGGGGCCCTCAGCCGCGTACGCGTACACGTACGCATCCCATGCATCTCACGCATCACACGCATCACACGCATCAGGAGAAGTGCATCAGCATGTCGTCATCCACGGGCAAGTCGTCCACGGGCAAGTCGTCCACGGGCAAGTCGTCCACGTCCACCAGCAAGGCCGCCGCCCGCGCCCAGCAGGCCGCGCGCGAGAAGGCCGCCGCCCGCAAGAAGAAGAACCTCGCCCTCGTCGCCGGTGTGGTCGTCGTCGCCGCGATCCTCGGCGTCGCCTCGTACACCGCCTCCAAGCCAGAGAAGGCGTCCACCGCCACCGCCGAGAAGTCCTCCGGCTCCGGCGAGACCGGCGCCTCCCCGCGCAAGGGCGTCTACCCCGAGCTGGCCGCCCTCGCCCGCCGTGACGCCAAGGACCCACTGGCCCAGGGCAAGGCCGACGCGCCTGTCGTCATGATCGAGTACGCCGACTTCAAGTGCGGCTTCTGCGGGAAGTTCGCCCGGGACACCGAGCCCGACCTGGTCGAGAAGTACGTCGAGGACGGCACCCTGCGCATCGAGTGGCGCAACTTCCCGATCTTCGGCGAGGACTCCGAGCGGGCCGCGCGCGGGGCCTGGGCGGCCGGCCGGCAGGGCAAGTTCTGGGAGTTCCACGAGGCCGCGTACGCGGACGGGGCCAAGGAGAAGGGCTTCGGGGACGGGCGGCTGAAGGAGCTGGCCCGGGAGGCCGGGGTCGGGGACGTCGAGCGGTTCGCCCGGGACGCCGGGAGCGATGCCGCTCGGGCCGCCGTGAAGAAGGACCAGGAGGAGGGGTACAAGCTCGGTGCCACCTCCACGCCGTCGTTCCTCGTGAACGGGCAGCCGATCGCGGGGGCGCAGCCGGACGCCGTGTTCGAGCAGGCCATCGACGCGGCGAAGGCAGAGGCGGCCGAGGGCAAGAAGAAGTGAGCGCCGACGTCGGGTACTTCGCCGCCTTCCTGGCGGGGTTGCTGGCCCTGGTGAGCCCGTGCAGCGCCTTGTTGCTGCCCGCCTTCTTCGCCTACTCGATCGACTCCACCTCGCGGCTCCTCGCCCGTACCGGGATCTTCTACGCCGGGCTCGCCACGACGCTGGTGCCGCTCGGCGCCGCCGGGTCCGTGGCCGGGCGGTTCTTCTTCGGGCACCGGGAGCAGTTGGTGTTCTGGGCCGGGTGGCTGATCATCGCGCTCGGTGTCGCGCAGGTGGTGGGCCTCGGGTTCGCCTCGCGGCGCATGGCCGAGCTGTCCGGGCGGATCCGGCCCACGACGGCTGTGTCGGTGTACGCGCTGGGGGCCGTGTACGGGCTCGCCGGGTTCTGCGCGGGGCCGATCCTCGGGAGCGTGCTGACCGTGGCGGCCGTGAGCGGGAGTCCCGTGTACGGGGGCGCTCTCCTCGCCGTGTACGCCCTGGGGATGGCTGTGCCGCTGTTCGTTCTCGCCGTGCTGTGGGAGCGGTTCGAGTTGGGGCGGCGGCGGTGGCTGCGGGGGCGGGTGTTCCGGGTGGGGCGCTTCGAGCTGCATACGACGTCGGTGCTGTCCGGGCTGTTCTTCGTGCTGCTCGGGGGGTTGTTCCTGGCGTACGACGGGGCTGCGGCCTTGCCGGGGTTGCTGGACGTGGACGACTCGTTCGCCGTGCAGGAGTGGGCGGGGCGGCTCGGGGACGCTGTGCCGGACTGGATGATGCTGGTGGGGGTCGTCGTGGTGGTGGGGGGTGTGGTGCTGCTTCGGCGCCGTCGGTCCGCCGCGGCTGAGGCTGACGTGTCTGGGTGACTGGGGGGATTCGGGTTGCGGTCCCTCGCCCTCGGTTCGGTTGTGGGGCGGGGCCGCGCCGGTATGTCCGTGCTCGCGTGTGTGGCCTGGTGAGTGTGCTGTGTGCGTTCGTCGTGGTCATCCGAGCTGCGCGCGGACATACCGGCACGTCCCCTCCGGTTCGGTTCGCGGCTTTCGGTCCGGTGGGGGTTCCCCATTCGGCCGACGGTCACTGTGATGTGAGGGGGAGGGCAACGGCGAAGGCCCCGTCCTGGGGACGGGGCCTTCTGGAGGTGGCTGGGGCCGGGATCGAACCGGCGACCTATCGCTTTTCAGGCGATCGCTCGTACCAACTGAGCTACCCAGCCACGCAGCTCACCGGGGTGATCTGCAAGCGGTCCTGACGGGATTTGAACCCGCGGCCTCCACCTTGACAGGGTGGCGAGCACTCCAAACTGCTCCACAGGACCATGTATTGCGCGAGGGTAATTCTCGCACAGTGTGTTGCGTGCTCCCAACGGGATTTCTTCTTCCACACGGAGGTGGAGTGAAGGGCGATCCCGGAGGAAACGGTGCTCTCCGTCACTGTTTCCTCGGAGCACTGCCGACTCCAGGAGGTTGACTCCCGGTGTTGGTGGAGGTGCTCGTCAGGTCTGGTGACGTCGCTGGATCAGCGTATCAGAGTGGATGCCGTGCTCTGAAAACGTGGCGCCGGGGCCAATGGATCTTGTCGCTCGATGGGGCACGGCAGGTCGGACCGGTTCGGCCGACACCTTGAGTGGCTCGGTGTCGGCGGAGTCGCTGTGTCTCCAAAGCGGCAACAGGGCCCTGTGGCAGGTCCTTTGACGGCGCTTTCTCCTCGCTTTCATCGGGGTTTCAAGAGCCCGTCCCACCCTCGGGGACACAGTGAGGAGGAACTGATGCACCCCAGGAACGGGAGGCTTCCCGGAACCGCTGCCGGGTCACGCGGGCACGCTCCACAGCGGCTCGTCCGCGGGTTCGATGCCCAGTTCGTCCCGGAGCAGGGTGCGCAGTGCCTGGAACGCGGTGCGGGCCTCGCCCCGGCGGCCCGACTCCCGCAGGGACGCGACGAGGGCCTGGTGGAACCACTCGTTGAAGGGGTGGGCGGCCACCAGGTCGCGCAGTTCGGGGACGAGCTGGCGGTGTCGGCCCGCGCGCATCTCCGCCTCGACGCGGATCCGCTGCGCGTGGATGCGCAACTCCTCCAGGTAGTCCACGTGGCCGGCGAGTACTCGGCCGGGGCGCAGCGTCGACAGGGCTCGGCCCCGCCACAGGGCCAGGGCCTCGTGGCAGGCGGAGGCTGCTTCGGCCGGGCGGTCCAGAGCGAGCAGCCGCTCGCCCTCCTTGCTCAGGCGCACGAATCGGGTCGCGTCGAGCCGCTCGGGGTCGATGTCCAGGACATACCCGGCCTGCCGGGTGTGCAGCAGGTGGCGTGCGGGCGTGCCGAGTGCTTCGTCGAGCTGGCCGCGCAGGTGGTAGATGTGCGTCCGCACGGTGCTGACGGCCCAGCGGGGCGGACGCTCCTCCCACAGCTCGTCGATGAACACATCGACGTCGACCACCTGGCCCAGGCGCAGCAGAAGCAGAGCCATCACCTTGTTCACCTTGGGGCCGCGCAGGGTGTGGGGGGTGCCGTCCACGGTGAGGTGGAGGGCGCCCAGTACCGAGAAACGCTCGTGCGTGTCGTCGTTCACGGGCCGGAATACAAACACGGCCGCGGGCCGCGTGCGGTGCGGCTGCGCCTCAGTGGGCGTACGGCTGCGTCCAAAGAGACATCAGCACAGAAGGTGGAATCATGACCGAACCCTCGCAGGTGCTCATCGTCGGCGCGGGCCCGGTGGGCCTCGTCACGGGGATCGAACTCCTCCGGCGGGGGGTGCCGGTGCGCGTCGTCGACCGCTCCGAGCGGCCCAACCCGCACTCCAAGGCGATCGCCCTGTGGCCGCGGGGGATCGAGGCGCTGGCGCGGTTCGGCGCCGCGGACGAACTGCACCGGCGGGGTGTGGTGCTTCGGGCCCAGAACTACTACTCACAGGGGCGGCGCGTCGCTCGGCTCGCCTTCGGCGGAATGCGCCGTACCCGCTACCCGTATGCGCTGTCGATCCCGCAGCAGGAGACGGAGGCGGTGCTGCGAGACGTGTTCCAGGACCTCGGCGGTGTCATCGAGTTCGGCACCTCCCTGACCGGCTTCTCCCAGGACGGAGAGGGTGTGCGGGCCGAGCTGGAGACCGGGTCGGCCCAGCGGACGACCGAGCGGTTCGGCTGGCTGGTGGGGTGTGACGGCGCGCACAGCACAGTGCGCGGCGGGCTCGGGGTGCCCTTCCGGGGCAGCTCGTACCCGCAGCAATTCCTTCTCACCGACGGCCCCGTCCGTACGTCGCTGGCCCATGACGAAGTGCACTACTTCATGTCGGGCGCCGGGATCCTGGTCGTGGTGGGGCTGCCGGGCGGCTCGTATCGGACGTTCGTGAGCGCTGCCCCGGACCTGCGGGTGGACGACGCGACCCAGGCGGTGCAGCAGGCCGCGTCCGAGCGTTGCCCGGTACCGATCGAGCTGGTCGGCGAGCAGCGCACCGGGGTGTTCCGGGTGCACCGCAAGGTCGTCGACCGCATGCGCGTGGGCCGGGTCCTGCTGGCGGGTGACGCGGCGCACATCCACAGTCCGGCGGGCGGCCAGGGGCTCAACACAGGGATCGAGGATGCCGCCTCGCTGGCCTGGCGCCTCGCCGGAGTACGAGCGGGGCGGTACCGGGACGAGGTGCTCGACCGGTGGGAGAGCGAGCGGCTCGGGGTGGCGCGGGCGGTCGTCGGTGACACCGACTGGCAGACCCGGATGTGGACCATGAACGGCTGGCGGGCACGGGCGCGCGACGCGGTGCTCGGCGTGGGCGGGCGCAGCGGCGTTCTGAACCGCGTGGTGGTGCCGCGCCAGGCGCAGCTTTCGCTCGCCTACCCGGGCCCGCGGGAGCGGGTGGGTCGGTTGCGCACCGGGATGCGGTTGCCCGACGTACCGCTCGACGCGGGGCGGTGGCTGCGGGACGAACTGGACTCCACGGAACCGCTGTTGCTGTTCTTCCCGGGCGTGGGAAAACACCGGCGCGATGTCGGGGGCCTGGTCGAACACCACCGGAAGAAGCATGTCGGCATCCGTGTGACCGCGCCGGCCGACACGGGCGAACGCGCTCATCGGCTGCTCGGTCTCGTCCGGCCGTGTGCGGTCCTCGTACGGCCCGATGGAGCCGTCGTCGCGCTGCGCGACCCATTCGGTGATGAATTTGAATTGGACCAGTCCGTACGTGAATTGACCGGTGTGGCAGCCGAGGCGCGATGGGTAGGCTGATCACGTGCTGATATCTGAATTCTCGAAATCTCCGCTACGTGTTGTGCTGTTCGCGGACGGTGCTTTCTCTCATCCCGAGGGAAAGACCGCCCAGGGTGTCCTGCGGCACAGCACATGGCTCCGGCCCGTGGCGGTGATCGACCGCTCCCACACGGCCCCGACCACGGCATCCGTGGTCCCCGGGACCGACGTGCCGGTCGTCGGGTCACTCGCGGAAGCCATACGGTTCGAGCCGGACGCGCTGGTCGTGGCACTGACCGAGTCCGACTTCGGGGAGTCGGTCGACGGTAAGTTCCTGCATACGCCCCGGGAACCGGGTGACCTCCCAGATTTCTGGTGGGACACCATACGTACCGCCGTGCGCGACGGCCTCCACGTCATTTCCTGTCTGCATGTGCGCCTCCGCGAAACGGAACTGGTCGACCTGCTCGCCGACGGCCGGGAAATAGTCGACGTCAGGCGTCCGTACGAGAATTTGCCAAAATATTCCGGACGTCGTCGCCGCACCCGGGCCAGGCTCATTCACATCGCGGGCAGCGACTGCGTCGTGGGCAAGCGCACAGCCGCGTTGCAGATACACCGGGAAGCCCTCTCCCGGAACATTGACTCCGGCTATGTGGGGACGGGCCAGACCTGTCTGCTCGCCGGGTGCACCGAGGGAGCCATCATCGACAGGACCCCGGTGTTCCAGGCGGCCGGACTCGTGGAGCACCTCGTCCAGCGTGCGGACCCGCGCCACGACCTGCTGGTCATCAAGGGGCAGGCGTCCGTCATGCACCCGGCCTTCGGAGGCCTGGCCACCGCGATCCTCCAGGGCTCCCAGCCGGACGCGGTGATCTTCGCCCACGACCCGGACCGTGGGGCTCGCTACCACTGGGACCATCTGCCGCTGGCGGACCTGGAGACCGAGCTGCGCATGGTCGAGCAGCTCGGCGGCGCTCCGGTCGCCGCGATCGCGACGCGCGGCCGGGAGAACGTACGGCGCCTTGCCGCCCTCGGGCTGCCGGTCGCCGACGTCCTGGACGGCGATGGCGCGGCGGTGCTGCTCGACGCGGCGCGGCGCGTCTGGGCCGGCCCGCGGGAGACCAGGGGAGCGCTGTGACGGTCGAGGTGGTTCTGCGCGCGGCGGCGGCGTTCGGTGAGTGCCCGACGTGGGACGCGGCGGACGGGTCGCTGCTCTGGGTGGACCTGAACCGGTGCGAGGCACATCGGCTGCGTCCCGCGGACGGCAGCGACACGGCGCTGCGGTTCGACCAGCCCGTCGCCGCGGCCAAGCCCCGGGCGGGCCGGGCGGGCGGTCTGGTGCTGACCCTCCGGGACGGGGTGGCGGTAACGGGGCCCGACGGGGCGGTGCGCATGGTCACGGATTGGTCGGCCGAAGGGGTGCGGGGGAACGACACCGGCGTGGACCGCCGGGGCCGCCTCTGGGTCGGCACCGTCGCCGGGGACGTCGCGCCGGGGTGGCTGGGACGGCTCTCGGGGGACGGGGCGACACACCGGGTGGTGACGGACACCCGGCTGAGCAACGGCATCGCCTGGAGCCCGGACGACCGCCGGATGTACTTCGTGGACACCCCCACGCGCCGCGTCGACGTGCTCGACTACGACCTCGCGTCCGGCACGGCCGTGAACCGGCGCCCGTTCGTGGACCTCGCCGACGTCGAAGGGGTGCCCGACGGCCTGTGCGTCGACGCCGACGGCGGTGTGTGGGTGGCGCTCTTCCGGGGTGGCGCCGTCCGGCGCTACACCCCGGAGGGCCGTCTCGACAGGGAGATCCGCTTCCCCGTCTCGCTCACCACCGCGTGCGGCTTCGGCGGCCCCGACCTGACCGAGCTGTACGTGACCTCGGCGCGTCGCGCACCCGACCACGACGAGCCACTCGCGGGCAGCGTGTTCGTGGTGACCGGGGTCGGCCAGGGCGTCGCGGCGCCCGCCTTCGCTGGCTGACCGTCCACGGTCACCCGGTGGGCGTGCGGCGCTCCCGCTCGGGCAGGGCGGCGAAGGCGCGGGAGACCTGGACCAGCCACCGTACGTCCGAGGAGAAGTCGAGGTCGCCGGGGCTCGTGGCGCGGCCCGATGCGATGCGCGGAGCCGGATCGCCCGCGGTATCGGGGGCCGGACCCCCCGCGGCACCGGAGCCCGGATCGCCTGCCTGACCGGTCACGGCGAGGACATCGGCCCGGCCGGGTGCGGCGACTGCGGCCGGTGCGGCGATCGGGACCACGCGGTCGGCCGCCCCCGCACCTCCTGACTCCGCGGCGAGCGCGGCGGCGATTCCGGCTGCCTCCCAGGCTGCCCGTTCCCGCTCCGTGCTGTCGGGGGGTGGCGCGGGTGCCGGGCCGGAGGTCTGGTGGACGCGCAGGGCCAGGCAGCCGTCCCTGATCTCGATGACCCGGCGGTGCAGCGCGAAGCGCAGGTCCCACAGGGCGGACAGGTCGCCGCGCGGATCGGTGTGCAGTGAGGTCTCCGGGTGCGCCCGGTGCAGCGCGTACCAGAGCGGACGCAGCCGCCGGTAGCTGCGCAAGTCGGCGCACCAGGCGTGCAGGGAGTCGAGCCGCTGTCCCCACAGGGGAGCCGTCCAGCCGATGGTGTTGAGCGCCATGCCGAGGGTCAGGCTGGTCCGCGTCGTGTTCGCCCACAGGGAGGGGTCCCAGCCGAGGTGGACCAAGAACACGTCGGCGAAGCGGCCGAGCGAATAGACGAGATCGAGGCCGGCGCCGACCGCGGCGGTGCGCAGCCCGCGCCGCACCCAGGTGTCCTCGGTCCGGCCGGCGTAGAACCAGCAGGCGCGCGCCACGACGGCCTTGCCGAGTGCGAACGCGGTGAGGTACACGACCTCGTACGCGACGAAGTAGGGCTGCTCGCCGGGGTGTGCGAACGAGTTGTGAGGATGGCCGTGCGTGGTGGCCAGCTGGAACAGGACGGCCATCGCGACGGGTACGCAGGCGATGACGGCGACCGCGCGGCGGGCTCGCGCGCGGGCGGCGTCGGCGGGGTACAGCCAGTGGATGAGCAGGACCTGCTGGCAGGCGATCACCGCGATGATCCACATCTGGACCGAGACGTTGTACCAGGTGACCGTGCCGAAGAGCGACCCCGTCCAGTGCGCCGGGGCCGACATGGCGAGGTACATGCCCTGGCACCCGAAGGAAGCGCACAGGGCGACGACCGCGGGCTCGCGGCGCCGGTGCCGGTGCCGCAGGATCGGGGTGAGCGTGCGGGCGAAGGCGAGCCAGCAGACCAGCGCCGCAAGCGGGTAGCGGACGCTGTTCACGCGCGGCCCCTGCGGCGCCAGTCGAGGGAGCCGCGGATGCGGTCGAGGACGCCGTCCGAGGGAGTGGCGGCAGGGGCGGGTGCGGGGACGTCCGGCCTCTCACGCAGCCGTTCACCCAGGAGGAACGCCATCACCTCGGCTTCCCGCTCCTGGATGTCGGAGTAGGTGTCACGGCACAGCAGGTCCTGCACCAGCGACGGGTCGAGGTCCGGGAAGAGCGTGGCGACGGGGTCGGAGCCGCCGCTCCCGCTGCGGTGGCCGCACAGCATGTGGGCCAGTTCGTGGGCGACGATGTGCTCTTGGTGGTGGCGGCTGGTCTCCTGCTCGTACACGACGTAGTCGGCGTCCGAGAAGGCCAGCCACAGACCGCAGGGCCCGCTCGCGGACAGGGGCATCGGCACCAGGTGGAGGGGCCGGTTCCGCGAGCTGCCGAGGTGGGCGCAGAGGGTCATCAGGTCGTAGGTCTCGGGCAGTTCGAACGAGGCGAGCCGTTTGCGGCACTCGCGGCGCAGGGTCTGCAGTCCGGCTGCCTCGTCGCCGCGGGGGCGTATGAATCGCATCGAGTGCCCTATCCCCGTCCCTCGGCGCCTTCCGTGCCGTCTCGGCCTCCGTCGGCCCGTGCGGCCCCGTCCGGCCGCGGGTGCCCGGAGGCCGCCGAGTGCAGTTGGCTCACCTCGTGGATGATGCGGGCCAGGTGCTTGCGGCCGGAGTCGTCCATGCTCATGGCGCGCAGCGCGATGTCCCGGACATCCGCGTTCCCCAGGGCCGAAGCGAGCGCCAGCTGGGCGTCGATCCGGTCGGCGGCGACATCGTCGAAGAAGTAGGCGGCGGGGACCCGGAAGAAGGCCGCGAGGGCCTCCAGGTGCCGCTTGGTCGGGTTGTCGCGCTGGCCTGTGCGCAGTTGCCAGACGTACGTCTTGGAGAACGTGCCCCCGCTCTGCTCGCTGCAGCCCCGGGCGACCTCTTCGTACGAGTACTCCCGGCCGTTGGTCAGGATGGTCTTGAAGAGCCGGTCGACCTTGTCGGCCAGTTCGGGCATCGCGGGCTCCTTCTGTCCGCAGGCGTGAACACGTGGGTCGTGTGAAAGTCATCGTAGTTGACACTCCGCGGGGGCACACCTACCGTCGAGCCGTTAGCTGAGATGGACAAGCGGGTCCTGGGCGGCAGCCATGGCAGGTCGCCGCTCTGCGTCGCCCGCGGGTCACAGGGGACGTACTCAGGAGGCTCGGGTGGGGACACCGCAGGTGGGGACAGTTCGGCGGGCAGCGCCACAGCTCGGGGAGCGGCGACCGGCACCGGCCGTCCCGGACGTCCTCGACCGGTATCGCGACGCCCTGCGCAGCGCGGGCAGTCCCCTCGGTGCGCGTCCGGAACTGTGGCAGGACGCCGCCGAACAGGCCGCGGTGATCCTCGCCGACCACGAGGCGCGTGCGGACAGCACGGACCAGGCCCGAGCGGGCGACCGCGCGGAGGTCTCCGCTGCGCTCGGCGCCCGGTGGGCCGCCGCGGGAGTCGGGCTTGCCGACTGCCTCGGCGCCACCGAGTACCTCGCGGACGCCGCGCTCGCCCGCTCCTCGGCTCGCCGATGGGCCGCCGCGGGGCCGGATGCCGCGGACGCGCTCCACCGGGTGATCTCCCGGCACAACCGGGCCACCGCCCGCGGCTACGAAGAGCGGCTGCGGGCCGACGCCCGGAGCCGGGACGCCGACTGCTGCGGACGCCTGGCCCGCGACGTCCATGACCATCTGGGCAGCAGCCTCGCCCTGGCCCTGCGCCAACTCGAGCTGTACCGCGTCAGGACGAGGGCCACGACCGCGCACGCGGCCGACGGCGAACGCCACCTCCGCGCACTCCACGACGCGCTCGGTCAGGCCGCGGACCTCACCCGTGGCCTTGTCTCGGGACTGCGCACGGTGCAAACGGCGGCGGACACCGGCCTGGGCCAGTCACTGCGGGACTGCGCCGCGCAACTGGACCCGGCACCGGACGGCCCGGCGGTGCGGGTGCGGGTGACGGTGGAGGGAGACGAGGCGAGGCTCCCGCCGGGCCACCGTCGGGAACTGTTCCTGATCCTGCGGGAGTTCCTGCGCAACTCCTTCACCCACGCCGATCCCAGCACTGTCGCGATCGGCCTCCGCGTCCGGCCCGCAGGCGTCGAGGTCCACGCTGTCGACGACGGCCGAGGCTTCTCCTACGGGGCAGTGCGAGAGCACGGCGGCGGACTGACGGCCGTACGCGAACGGGCGTCCCGGCTCGGCGGACGGTGCGTGCTGCTCAGCACACCGGGCGACGGCACCCGACTGCTGCTGTGGGTGCCGCTTCCCGGCAGCCGCCGTCCGCAGGAGGAAGAGCGGCGGAGTGCGTATGAGGAGGCGGCATGGATCCCATCCGCATCCTGATCGCCGACGACCACACGCTGTTGCGCGACGCGCTGGCAGAACTGCTCGACACCGAGGAGGACTTCGAGGTCGTCGGGGTCGCCGGTGACGTGTCCGAGACGCTCGGCCTGGTCGCCGAGCTGGACCCGCACGTACTGCTCCTCGACATCGAGATGCCGGGCAACCAGCATCCGCCGAGCACCGTGCGGCACCTGCGCCAGCTGGCTCCGGGGCTACGGATCCTGCTGCTGACCATGCATGACGACCCTCGGCTCGTCCAGGCGCTGCTGCCTCTCGGCATCCGAGGGTTCCTGCACAAGACGGTGAGCCACCAGTCCCTCGCGGGCACGGTGCGCGACGTGTGCGCGGGCGGCAGCCGGGTCACTGTCTCCTTGTCCGCGGAGAGCCTGGCCGCGCCCGAACCCGACGGCGGCGGGGTGCTGTCCGCAAGGGAGACGCAGGTGGTGGAACTGGCCGCGAGCGGACTGAGCAACTACCGGATCGCCCGGCGGCTCTCCATCGCCGAGGGAACCGTCAAACGCCATATGCGCAACATCTTCGGCAAGTTGAGTGCGGGCTCACGGGTGGAAGCGGCGAACAAGGCCGTGGAACTGGGCCTGATCGCGCCGCCGGTGGCGGTGCCGCGGGCAGGGTCCCGGGTCGGCCGGCAGCACCGGCCCGCGCCCGGGGAGCCTGCCGCCGCGCGGCAGGCCGGGGTTCAGATGCCCATGCCGATGCCACCGCCCACCGGCAACACCGCGCCGGTCACATAGCCCGCCTGCTCCGACGCCAGGAACCGGACGGCCGCGGCGACCTCCTCGGCCGTACCCGGCCGGCCCAGTGGAGTCATCCCCATGACCTGCCGCATCCGGCGCTCGCTCAGTGCACTGGTCATATCGGTCTCGATGATGCCGGGCGCCACCAGATTGACGGTGACACCCCGGCCTCCCAGTTCCCAGGCGAGCGAACGGCCGAAGCCGAGCAGCGCGGTCTTGGCGGCGGCGTAGTTGGTCTGCCCCGGCGAGCCCAGGAACCCCAGCGCGGACGACACCAGCACGATCCGGCCCCGGCGCGCGGCCAGCATGCCGCCGGCCGCGGCCCGCACGGTGCGGAAGACCCCCTTGAGGTTGGTCTCGAGCACCTCGTCGAACGCCGCGTCGTCCATGCGTGGCAGCAGCGTGTCCCGGGTGATGCCGGCGCTGGCGATCAGGACCTCGACGGGCCCCTGCTCCCGGGCGACGGTGTCGAACGCGGCGCGCACGGACTCCTCGTCGGTCACCTCGCACCGCACCCCGAGGAACCCCTCCGGCGGGGTGCCCGTGCGATGGCCGACGGCCACCCGGTCGCCGTCGGCCGCCATGGCCCGCGCCACGGCCAGACCGATTCCCCGATTGCCTCCGGTGACGAAAACAGAACGTGACATACGTACGCAGTCCTCCTAGGACGGTGAAGCCAGAACGAACCGGTGCGGACCGCACCGTGGGTGCGCGACTCAGCGCCGCGGGGACTCGACCAGCAGGCATGACCAGGTGAAGCCCGCGCCCGCGCTGAACACCAGGGCGGCGTGGCCGGGCGCGGGCAGGCCCCGCCGCACCAGATCGGCGAGTCCCGCGAGGGCGTCGCCCGCGCCCAAGTGGCCCGTCGCACGTCCGAAGTCGAGCAGCTGCGCGTCCACGCACTGGGCGAGGACCGGGAGCCACGACTCGGTCAGCGTCTTCGCGCCGAACCGGGGCAGGACGACATGGCTCAGGCGCGGGTCGGACGCGGTCATTCCCGCGTCCGCCAGAGCCTCGGCCACGACCGTACGGATGGCCCGCTCGTTGGCCGTGGTGAAGGGCTCCACCCCGTTGACGCGCAGCCAGGATCGCTTGGTGGCACGCATGTCGACCCGCTCGCGCAGGTCGCGCGCGGCCGGCATGAAGGGGTCCGTGCCGCGGTGCATCTCCTCCAGCTCCGGGTCCGCGTACGTCGCGACCGAGCGCAGGAGCAGGGCATCGCCGGGCACGGCCGGGCGACGCAGCACGACGGCCGTGCCGCCGTCCCCGTACGCGACGCCGTAGTCGCTCGCCCAGCGGTCGAAGCCGGGCTCTGCGAACCGGTCCGCGGTGGTCACGAGCCCGAGCCGGGGGCGTGATGCCTCCGCGGAATCCGCTGTGGCGAGCCACGCCGTGACAAACCCGAGGGCGGCCGCGCCGCCGTTGCAGACCTGCTGGACCCCGACGGGGAGGGCCCGCGGGGCCCCGAGCCGACGTGCGACGTAGTGGGCGGGCGACCACAGGTCGTGCCCCTGGTGGTACATCCACGCATGGGCCAGCACCGCAAGGCGCTCGGCCGGCTCACCGGCCGCGTCCAGGGCCAGGTGCGCCGCGCGGACGGCGGCGTCGGGAGGGGCGGTGACGTCGGCGTCGGGCAGGGACTCGTGGCCCAGGTCCTCGGCCGCACGCTCGCGCAGGCGGCCGGCGGCGACCGCGTTCGAAGCGAGGGACCGCCCCTCGGGCAGCCACAGTCCGGCCGCCGCTATGCCGACCGGCTCCGTCGGTCTCATCCCCGCACCACCCCGCCCCTTTTCCACCTGGTCGTCGTGCTCCCGGTCGTGTTCCAACCGGTCGTTTCGCACCTGATCGTTTCCATCGCGGGAATGCTTGAAGGGCCCGATGAAAACGCGGGCAAAAGCGAGCCGACCAGGAGCGCGTGCCCGTTGCGGGACTCCTATGGAGGGCGCGGTGCCGCCCTTCGGGGACACCCCCGATGGCACTTTGGAAGTGCTTGTCGCTGCCTCTGCCTCCGGGATTGGCTGACGCAGACCCACCGGGGAGCCGCGGAGCCGCCCCGGACCGCGGTCTCACACAGGCCAACGGGCTTGTTCCGCAGATCAATTCGGCCGGCCCGTTCGGCGGACTGACCGATCGATTCGGAGGGCAGGACATGAGCGACATCGTCATATCGGAGGAGCAGCGCGAGAGGGTGCGTGCCGTCGTGGCGGACGTACTCGAGGCGGACCTCGACGCGCTGACCGACCGGAGCAGCTTCGCCGACGACTTCGAGGCCGACTCGCTGCTGGTCATCGAGATCTTCTCGCGCTTCGAGCGGGACCTCGGCATCAAGATCCCACAGGAGGCCATGACCGAGCTGGACGATCTGCCCAGCGCCTACGCCCTGGTCGCCGCGCACAGCGCCCCGGAGGCGCTGGGTGTCTGACAAGGCCGCCGATGCCGGGCGCCGGGTCGTGGTGACCGGGCTCGGCGCGGTGAGCGGTCTCGGTCTCGGCGCCCGCGCGTTCACCGCGGCGATCAGGGCCGGACGCGGCGGCATCGGGCCCGTCGAGCAGTTCGACGCGACGGGTTTCGAACGGTCCCTCGCCGGTGAAGTGCGCGGATTCCACCCGGAGATGCACCTGCGCGGGACCGACCCGGCACGGTGGGGCCGCAGCGGCCGGTTCGCCGCCGCGGCCGCCCGGATGGCGGTACTGGACGCGGGGATCGACCAGCGGGAGCTGTCCGCCCTGCGCACCGCGAGCTGCTTCGGCACGACGAACGGCGAGTCTCAGGTCGTCGAGCGGCTGACGGAGCGGTGGGTGACGGACGGCGGCCTCGCCGGCCTCGACCCCGTCCTCGCCGGGCAGGCGGATGCCGGCCGGATCGCGGCGGCGGTCAGCGCCGAGCTGGATCTGAGCGGCGAGGCCCTGACCTTCGGCACCGCGTGTGCCGCGAGCAACTACGCCATCGGGTACAGCTTCGACCTCATCCGCACGGGAGAGGCGGACGCGGTGCTGTGCGGTGGGGCGGACGCTTCCAACCGGGCCACCCACGCCGGGTTCCACCGCCTCGGCGCCCTCGCCGCGGATGTTCCGCGCCCCTTCGACGAGCGGCGCGACGGCATCGTCACCTCCGAGGGCGGTGCGGCGCTGCTCCTCGAACCGCTCGACGCGGCCCTCGCACGCGGTGCCCGCGTCTACGCCGAGGTGCTCGGCTACGGCATGACGTGCGACGCGCGGCACATGACCAACCCGGATGCGGTGTCCATCGCCGAGTGCATCCGGCGCGCCCACCACAACGCGGGGGTCAAGCCCGGCGACGTCGACTACATCTGCGCGCACGGCACCGGAACGCGGGCCAACGACGCCACCGAGACGGCGGCCGTGCGCGAGGTTTTCAACGACTCTCCGCCACCGATCAGCTCCATCAAGTCGATGCTGGGCCACACGATGGGCGCCGCGGCCGGGTTCGGCGCCCTGGCGTGCTGCGCCGCCCTCTTCGAAGGCTTCCTGCCGCCGACCGCGACGGTGCGCCAGGTCGACTCGGCCCTCGGCCCGGACCTCGACTGCGTCCCCGGGCAGGCCCGGGCCGCGCGGCCACGCGTCGCGCAGAACCATGGATTCGCCTTCGGCGGCAACAACGCCGTCACGATGTTCGGGGGGTTCTCCCGATGAGGACTGTCGACAGGACGCCCGGCGTGGCCACCGCCGCTCCGGCGCGACCGGTGGCCCCGGTCGACCTCGTGGCGGCGGGCGTGATCAGTGCCGCCGGGGTGGGCCTTGACGCGCTCGGCGACGCCCTGCGCGCGGGCCGGGCCGAGGGCGGCCGGCCGGACGCCGCCCGGGACACGGAGACGTACCCGCCCGTCGAACTGCGCGCGGCCGACTTCGCGGCCGTCGACCTCCTCGGGCGCAAGGGCCTGAGCCGGCTGACTCGGGCCGACCAGCTCGGCGCGGCCGCGTGCGGTCTGGCGCTCGATTCGGTCGCCGACCCCGCAGGGACCGGTGTGGTACTCGGCACGTCGCTGGGCAGCGCCGGCGCGGTCGCCAGGTTCGCCCGGGACACCTTCGTCCAGGAGCGCCCCTACCTGGTGAATCCCTCGGACTTCCCGGGGACGCTGATGAACTCGGCGGCCGGGCGCACCGCCATCCGCCATCGCCTCACCGACGTCAACGCGACCGTCTCAGGCGGCCCGCTGGCGTCCCTGCACGCGCTGCGCTACGCACGCCAGACCCTGCTGGCCGGCCACGCACGGCGGATCCTGGCGGGAGGCGTGGAGGAACTGTCCCCGCAGAGCGCCTGGGCCTGGCACCGCACGGGTGCCCTTGCTCCGCGCGTCGCCCTCGGCGAAGGTGCGGCGGTGTTCGCCCTGGAGTCCCCGGGTGAGCGGCGCGGTGCCGGGACGCCTCCCTTGGCCAGGCTCATGGTGTGCACCACCGGCTTCGCGGACGTCGCCCGCGGTGCCCTCGTGGTCGCCCATCGCCTCACCGCGTGCGTCGAGGGCGCCCTGCGACGTAGCGGCCTGACGGCGCAGGACGTGGCCGTCGTCGCTCCCGGTGCGGCCGGGCGGCGCGGATGGGCGGCGGTGGAGGAGCGGGCGTTGCGCGCCGCGCTGCCCGCCGCCGCGGACCGGCACCGTCTGCCGGTGCACGCGGTGCTCGGCGAGACCCATGGCGCGGGCGCCGCGCTCCAGGTGGCCGGGGTCCTCGCCCGCTGGCAGGACCCGCGGCTCGACACCCGGCACGAACACGCGGCACTCGTGACCTCGTGCGGACCGGACGGGTCGGTCGGCTGCGCCGTCCTCGTCCGCGCGAACGCCCCGGTGTGAGGGGCCGCTTGCCCTGCGGGCGGCCGCACGCACACCCGGCGCCGTACACCACCCCCATATCCCCCATATCCCCCTCCTCTTCTCCTCTTCGTCTGTTTCGTAAGGAACCCTTCTCCATGCGCTACCGCTACCTCGGCCGCACCGGCCTCCAGGTCTCAGAGCTGTCGTTCGGAGCGGCCACCCTCGGCACTCCCGGCGCGTTCGGCGGCCTGCCCGGCGCCAACTGGTCCCAGTTCGGCGTCAACACCGGCGACGACGCCGTACGGCTCGTCCATGCCTGCCACGACGCCGGCGTCAACTTCTTCGACACGGCCGATGTCTACCGCGACGGCGAGTGCGAGGAGCTGCTCGGTCTGGCCCTCAAGGACCGCAGGGACAAGGCCGTCATCGCCACCAAAGCCCGCTTCCGCACCGACCCCGACGACATCAACGCGGCCGGCTCCTCCCGGCACCACCTCGTGCGTGCCGTGGAGGCCAGCCTCCGCCGCCTCGGTACCGACTACATCGACGTTCTCTACCTGCACGGCACCGACCCTCGCACCTCGCTGGAGGAGACCCTCGGTGCCCTTGACGACCTGGTGCGGGCCGGCAAGCTGCGCTACATCGGCTGCTCCAACTTCCCCGGTTGGCAGCTGATGAAGGCCTTGGACATCTCCGACCGCCGCGGCCTGGTCCGGTTCTCCGCCTACCAGGGCTACTACAACCTGGGCGCCAGGGAGCTGGAGCACGAGATCGTCCCCGCCGCCGTTGACCAGGGCGTGGGTGTCACTGTCTGGAGCCCGCTGGCCGGCGGCTTCTTCTCCGGCAAGTACCGGCGCGGCCAGGAAGTCCCCGAAACCTTCCGCCTGGCACACGAAGGACCCTCGGCCATCGCTCCGCTCACTGACCGCGAGCAGGCGTACGACGTGGTCGAGGTGCTGGACGGCATCGCGAAGGAACGAGGTGTCTCCGTCGCGCAGGTTGCCTTGAACTGGGTGCTGAGCAAGCCGGCCGTGACCTCGGTGGTGTTCGGCGCGAGTCGCCCGGACCAGCTCCGCGACAACCTCGGTGCTGTCGAGTGGGAGCTGACACCGGTCGAGACGGCACTCCTCGACACGGCGAGCGAGCGCCCCGCCCCGTACCCCTACTGGCACATGCGCGCGATCGCAGGCGACCGCGACCTTCCCGGCGACATCCTGCCCTGAGCCCTGAGCCCTGAGCCCTGAGCCCTGAGCCCTGAGCCCTGAGCCCGGCCCTCGCCCGGGCCGTCCCCCCTCGATCCACCTACGTACGGACCCCACCAGGAGCACAGCCGTGCCCATTGCCGTGATCGCCCTCTCCCTCAGCGGTTTCGCCATCGGCGTCACCGAGTTCATCATCGCGGGCATCCTGCCCGACATCGGATCCGACCTTGGCGTCTCCATCCCCACCGCGGGGCTGCTGGTGTCCGGATACGCGCTCGGCGTCGTCATCGGCGCCCCGCTCCTGACCGTGCTCTGCGCGCGCACCGAACGCAAGCGCCTGTTGATCCGGCTCATGGCGCTGTTCCTGATCGGCACGGTCGTGTCCGCCCTCGCGCCCACCTACGGGGTGTTGATGGCGGGCCGCGTCCTGTCGGCGCTCGCCCACGGCGCCTTCTTCGGCGTCGCGATGGTGGTGGCCGCGGACCTCGTGGCCGGTGACCGCAAGGGCCGCGCGGTGTCCATGGTCGCCGCGGGCCTGACCATGTCCACCATCCTCGGCGTCCCGGCGGGAACCTTCATCGGGCAGAACTTCGGCTGGCGCTGGGCCTTCTGGATGGTCGCTCTCTTCGGAGCCGTCGGCCTCGCCGGCATTTCCGCGCTCGTGCCCAGGACTCCCGCGCCCGAGGGCACCGGCCTGCGCGGCGAACTGAGCGTGCTGCGCCGCCCCCAGGTGATCCTGGTGCTGCTGACCACCGTGCTCGGCTTCGGAGGTGTCATGACCTCGTACACCTACATCGCCGAAATGGTCACCAAGGTCACTGGCTTCTCCGACGGTGCCGTCACCCTGATCATGGTCCTGTTCGGGGTCGGGATGTTCGTCGGCAACCTGATCAGTGGCCGACTCGCGGACCGTGCCCCCAACAGCGCCATGTGCGGCTCGCTGGCCCTGCTCACCGTGGTCCTCGCGGTGTTCGTCCTCACCGTGCACGACAAGACGGCCACCTGCGTGACCGTCTTCCTCTTCGGCGCCGCCACCTTCGCCACCATCTCGCCTCTCCAGATGCGGATCATGGCCAAGGCCGACGGAGCCCCCACCCTGGCCTCGGCGTCGAACATCGCCGCCTTCAACCTCGCCAACGCCGCGGGCCCGCTGCTCGGCGGCCAGATCATCCACGCCGGCCTCGGCTACCCGGCCCTCAACTGGGCGGGCGCCCTGGTGACCCTCGCCGGTCTGTTGCTCGCCGCACTCGGGGTGGCCGTCGAGCGCCGTGCCGACGCCGTGGCACCGGCCCCCGCCCCCGCCGTCACGAGCGGCTCAGCCGCCCACTGACATCCGACCGCATCAACGATCCGCTACGAAAGGGCAGTCACAGTGGAAACCCAGGTCCTGGAGGCGCCCCCCGAGGCGCCCGGTTACGACCGGACCGTGTCCCGCGCCCTGGTGCACCGCTGGGCGCTGTCCGAGGTGTTCCTGACCGACTCGGTGTCCGTGGGTGACGGCCTCTTCGTCGCCGGTGCGCAACTCCCGCTCACCCACGGGTACTTCCGGGACCACATCCCCGGACGCCGCCACCACGATCCGCTGCTCGTCCTGGAGAGCTGCCGCCAGGCCGTGACGTATGCCTCCCACGTCCACGAGGGCGTATCCGCTGACACCACGTTCATGGTCACGTCCTGGACGCTGGACATCGCCGACCCGGCGGCCCTGAAGTGCGGCGAGCGCCCCGGGGAGCTGCGGATGGACGGGGAAGTCACCGACCGACGCAGGCGTGGCGGTCGGCTGCGGGGCCTGGCCTTCGCCATGGATCTGACCCTGGACGGCCGCCCGCTCGGCAGGCTCACCATGGACACCAACTGCACGCCCACCGACCAGTACCACGCGCTGCGGCGGATGCAACGGGGCACGGCCGTGCCCACGGCCTTCGACCTCCCGGCCGACCCGGCCGGTGAGCCGGTGGAGCCCGCGCTGGTGTGCCGCCTCGACTCCGCGAACGCGGTCCTCGACGCGGTACGCCGACAGGGGGCGGCCCTGACCGCCCGGCTCAGCCCGCGCACGTACCGCAATCGCAGCATGTACGACCACCCCTACGACCACGTTCCCGCGATGGTGTTCAGCGAGGCGGCGCGGCAGTGCGGCCTGCTGCTCGGCGCCGACGCGAGCGCCGTCACCGGGTCCCCGCCGGACTCCGGCCCTCGCCGGGTCCTCAGGCTGCACGGGTCCTTCGTGAAGTTCGCCGAGCTGGACGCCGAGGTCCTGCTGAGCGCCGCACCGGAGGACGGAGCCGGGCCGGGTGCCTTCCGCATGGCAGCCGTGCAGGGGGACGAGACGGTCGCGGAGGTGCGCGTCACGCTCGGCTGAGCCACCGCCTTCCCTTCCCCTTCCCCTTCCCCTTCCCCCTCCCCCCTCCCTTCAGCCCCGACCGCACTCGGAGTTCTTGTGATCACCCCACCGTTGCCTTCGGCGACCGCCGTCGCGTTCTTCGACGTCGACGAGACGCTGACCACCGTCAAGACCATGTTCGACTTCTACGACTTCTTCCTGGCCGCCGTCGGCCACAGCGAGGAGGAGCAGGCCCGGCTGCGGGACGACGCCCGCGCCCTGCTGCTCCCGGGCCTGCCCCGGGAGCAGGGCAACCGCCTGTTCTACCGGCGGTTCGCGGGCTACAAGGCCGAGCAGGTCGACGCCGCGGGCGAGGCCTGGTTCGACCGGCACCTTGAACGCGGTGGGTTCTTCCACCGTGACGTCCTCGACGCCTTGCGGGAGCACCGGGCGGCGGGCCTGGCCACGGTGCTGGTCTCGGGCTCCTTCCAGGGCTGCCTGGGGCACGTCGCTGCGTACGTGGGGGCGGACGCGGTGCTGTGCACCCGGCCCGAGATCCGAGACGGCGAGTACACCGGCGACGTACTGGAGACCATGATCGGCGACGCCAAGGCGCGGGCCGCCCGCGCCCTCCTCGCGGAGCGCGGCATCGCACCGGAGCACTGCCACGCGTACGGCGACCACACCTCCGACCTGGAGCTGCTCCGCCTCGTGGGCCACCCGGTGGTCGTCGGCTCGCATCCGGACATGGTGGCCGAGGCCGCCCGCAACGACTGGCGCCGCCTGCCCGGCGTACCCGGCTGACTGTCCCCCTGCACAGAGACCGAGCGATGGGCACCATGACGACGACGCAGCAGATACCGGAAGACCGCCCCGGCACGGCCACGGTCGAGCGCGGGACCGACCTGGCCGGGCTGCTGTTGCGGGCCGCAGCAGAGTTCCCCCGAGCACGGGGTCCGCTACTGCTCGGGGGAACGGGCCCTCGACCACACGCCGCGCACCTATCCACAGCTGCTCGACGACTCCCGTCGGCTGCTGGACTCCTTGCGTGCGGCGGGGGTCCGTCCCGGACGGGTCGTGGTGCTCCTGCTGGAACAGCCCGAGAAGTTCCTCCCGGCCCTCTGGGCGTGCCTGCTCGGGGGGATCACCGTCTGCCCGCTGGTTCCCGTCCGCGACGATCCGCAACGTTGGGCAGCGCAGTTGAGCCACGTCCATGCCCTGCTCGAAGGGCGCTCATGGTCACCGACAGCGGGACGCGTGCGGAGCTTCCGGCAGTTGAAGGGCTGGCGGTGGCCACCTTCGAGGAACTGGCCCGGGCCGCCGCCGCCACCCCGACTCCCTTCTCGATCGTCGAAGCGTCCGTGAACGGGAGCTGACCGCGGGCCGTGCCCGCGCTTGGCGTGCGTATGAGGCGGAGCGGGAGTGGCTTCAACAGGCTGTGGACAACCACAGGCGCAGGCAGCGCACCACTCGGCGCCAGGCTCAAGAGCGCGAGCCCGGCGATCCGGAGGCAGAGATCTGTATCACATGGCCCGCCTCGCGCCTGGACAGCATCACAGAAACGGAGGAAAACGGCGGAAAGAGTGACAGAAAGGACGCCAGCTACTCAGAAGCACGCCCCCACGATGGAGAGCGTGCCTCGAAGCTGTAGGTGCCCCCAACGGGATTCGAACCCGTGCTACCGCCTTGAAAGGGCGGCGTCCTGGGCCACTAGACGATGAGGGCTAAGAGGCCCGCCGTGGCGCTTTGCAGCGCGTCGGGGACGTGAGAAGCATATGGGATGGGGGGAGGGATCGCCAAAACGGTTTACGAGGGCGGGACCGGAGGTGGTGTCGAAGGGTCGGCCCCGGGCTGGTTCTCCTTGGGCAGATGGCGGCTGACCTCGGCCTTCGTGAGGCCGAGCCCGCCCAGTTTGATCTCGTCCCAGGCCTGGAGGCGTTTGGTGGCGCGGTCCAGGTAGAGCACGGACGTCTCCACCGGGTCGGGGTGCTCCCCCTCGACCGCGCGCAGGCCGCTGCCCCCCGTCGAACCCTCGATGCGCAGCCGCGTGCCCTCCTCCATGACCTCCATCTCCTGGTGGTGCACATGGCCCGCGAGGACGAGCGGCACCGTCCCGTCCGTCCTCCGCGCGGCCGCCGGGTTGTGCGCGACGGCGATGTCGACCGGCGTGCCCTTGGCGGCCTGCTCGCGGAGGGAGGCCGCGAGGTTGATGCCCGCCATCTCCTCCACCGGGTTGCCCTCCTGCTTCACCGAGCGGTCCGGTGTGAACTGGGGGTCCCCGATCCCGGCGAAGCGCAGGCCCGCGACGTCGACCGGCTTGCCGCCGTCGAGCACGTGGGTGTTCTTGAGCTTCTTCACATAGCGCTGCGTCGCGAACGAATCGTGGTTGCCGCGCACCCACACGTAGGGCGCGCCCAGGTCTTCGATCGGGTCGAGGAAGGCGTTCTCCGCGGCGCTGCCGTGGTCCATGGTGTCGCCGGAGTCGACGATGACGTCGATCTCGTACTGCTCGACGAGCGAAGCGATGATCTTCCAGCTCGCCGGGTTGAGGTGGATGTCCGAGACGTGCAGCAGGCGGATCGTGGACGGGTCCGGCTCGTACGCCGGGAGGGTGGACGTCACGTCGTACAGCTTCGTCACGTTCGTGACCAGGCGCGCCAACTCCCTTTGGTAGACGTCGAATTCGCTGACGATGTTCCGGGCGTTGCCGACGACCGAGGGGGCGCTGCTGAGGAGGCCCGAGAACTTCGGCTCCAGGACCGACTTGGGGTTCCAGGTCGCGTACGCCGCCGCGCCCGATGCCGCCAGGAGGGCGAGGGCGAGGCCGCCCGCCGCGAGCGCCCTGCGCGGCCTGCGGTACACCGCGAGGCCCAGCGCCGTGGCGCCCGCGACCACCGCCGCGCACGAACGCACCGCCAGGTCGAGCGTGCCCGTGACGACGTCCTCCGCCACCTCCTCCTGCATCCCCGAGATCCGCTCCGGATGGTCCACCAGGGCCTCCGAGCGCACCGGGTCCAGGCGGTCCACCTCGACGTCCAGGCGGATCGGCGCCACGTGCGAGTTCAGTTCCAGGGCGCCGAGCGGCGACACGTCGATCTTCGTGCCGCCGGTCAGGGACGGGCGCAGCTGCATCCGCGTGTCCATGGGCCCCACGGACGTACGTACGCTGCCGACGATCAGCAGCCCCAGCCAGGCCCCCAGGAGCACCACCGCCACCAGGCCCACCGCCCGGCCGAACGGGTGCGGGGTGCTGGTGAGGTTCGTGGTGGGGGGCGGGTGTGCCGCGCGGTAGCGGCTGACGAGAGCGGTCGTCGCCCCGCGCAGGCCACGCAGGTTCCGCAGAACGACAGTCCAGTCGCGCCCCATTGGGGCCGTATGCCCATGCGGGGTGGTGGCTATGCCCGCGCCGGGCGGTCGCCGTGCCCGTCGGCCCACGGGCGCCGGCCCGGTGCGCGGCCGTTCCCCGCCGGGGCGGCGGTGGGCGTGGGGCGTGGGGCGTGGCGGACAATGGGCGTGTGCTGGAGATGACGCGCGAGGAGTTCGAGGAACTGGTGGCCGAGGCGCTCGACCGGATTCCTCCCGAGCTGACGCGGCTCATGGACAACGTCGCGGTGTTCGTCGAGGACGAACCGCCCCGCGACGACCCCGAGCTGCTGGGTCTGTACGAGGGAACTCCGCTCACCGATCGCGGGGAGTGGTACGCCGGGGTGCTGCCCGACCGCATCACCATCTACCGGGGACCCACCCTGCGGATGTGCGAGTCGCGCGAGGACGTCGTCGCCGAGACCGAGATCACCGTGGTGCACGAGGTCGCGCACCACTTCGGGATCGACGACGAGCGGCTGCACGCCCTGGGGTACGGATGAGGTTCCGGGGCCTCGCGGACGGTCGAGCGCGGTCGGATTGAGGCTTCGGTCACAGGTCGGGCGCGGGCGCGGGGTTTCCGTGTCCTCTTGCGGGGCGCGGGAGTTGGGCAGGGCGTTCCTTCCCCCCAGCGCCTTCGGAGGTGCTCGGCCGTGCGCCATGTGTACGTTTCCGTTCGGTGGGCCGCGGCTGTCGTGGCCGTCGCGGCCACCGCGGGCTGTATGAGCATCGGCGACGACGGGAGCGGCGCGCCCGCCCCCGCGCGGTCCGCCGGTGAGCGGAGCGGGGCCGCCGCCCCCGACGGGGGGACCGTCACGCCCGGCGGCTCCCGCGCCGACGGGCGCGCGGACGGCCGCCGGGGCGGAGAGAAGGACGGCAAGGGCGGCAAGGACGGCAAGGACGGCGATGAGGACGGCGGCAAGGACGGCAAGGAGCCGGCCGCCGGGCGCGGGAAGGACGCCGCGTCGGACCACGAGCACCCGAAGGGCGGCTCCGGCGGCGGCTCGACCGTCGAGCCCACCAACGACGGCGGCAAGCCCTCGCCGACCCGTACGCGGCCGGGCCCCCGGCCGACCCGGAGCACCCCCGCCCCCGACCCGACGTCCGCGACGCCCACGCCGACCCAGGAGCCGACGCCCCCGGAGCCGTCGTCGTCCGCCCACGGCGGGGTGGGGGAGCCCGCGGGGCAGGGGGAGCCCTCGCCTCAGGCCGGGCCCGCGTAGGGGGTGTGGCGCCGTCGTCGGGGCCTTGGGAAAGCCCCGATATGGTGGGCGTTTGCCAATTGGGGTGGAGGGTGCGTATGGTGGTAGATCGTTTGATCCCATTTGCCCGGCCCTCTTGGTGGAAAAGCCACAGAAGAGCGCCGCGTGGCGCGTACTCTCCCTTGCCGTGGCTGACCGCATAGAGGCGGTCCATTGCGAAATCACGGAGTTGACGGGCGCGTGCCGAGACTCCGGAAGGTTTCGCATTTCGCATGTCCATTTTTAGTTCTGACCACGCCGTCCTGCCCGAGAACGAGTCGGTCGAGGCCGTCGAAGCCGTCGAGGCCGTCAAGAGCGACGCCGTAGCGGCTGTCGCCGAGGCCGCGGAGACCGTCGAGGCCGCGGACGTCACCGAGGTCACCGCCGACGCCGAGGCCGTCGAAGACGACGCCGAGCCCGAGATCACCTTCGGCGACCTCGGCCTGCCCGACGGCGTCGTCCGCAAGCTCGCCCGCAACGGCGTGCACACCCCGTTCCCGATCCAGGCCGCGACCATCCCGGACGCCCTGGCCGGCAAGGACATCCTCGGCCGCGGCCGCACCGGCTCCGGCAAGACCCTCTCCTTCGGTCTGCCGACCCTGGCGCGCCTCGCCGACGGCCACACCGAGAAGAAGAAGCCCCGCGCGGTCATCCTCACCCCGACCCGCGAGCTGGCGATGCAGGTCGCCGACGCCCTCCAGCCCTACGGCGACGTCCTCGGCCTGAAGATGAAGGTCGTCTGTGGTGGTACTTCCATGGGCAACCAGATCTACGCCCTGGAGCGCGGCGTCGACATCCTCGTCGCCACCCCCGGCCGCCTGCGCGACATCATCAACCGCGGCGCCTGCTCCCTGGAGAACGTCGAGGTCGCCGTCCTCGACGAGGCCGACCAGATGTCCGACCTGGGCTTCCTGCCCGAGGTCACCGAGCTGCTCGACCAGGTCCCGGCCGGCGGCCAGCGCATGCTGTTCTCCGCCACGATGGAGAACGAGATCTCCACGCTGGTCAAGCGCTACCTGAACAACCCGGTGACGCACGAGGTCGACAGCGCCCAGGGCAACGTCACGACCATGACGCACCACATCCTGATCGTGAAGCCCCGCGACAAGGCGCCCGTCACGGCCGCCATCGCCGCCCGCAAGGGCCGCACGATCATCTTCGTCCGCACCCAGCTGGGCGCCGACCGCATCGCCGAGCAGCTGCGCGATGCCGGTGTGAAGGCCGACGCGCTGCACGGCGGCATGACGCAGGGCGCGCGCACCCGCACCCTCGCCGACTTCAAGGACGGCTACGTCAACGCCCTCGTCGCCACTGACGTCGCCGCCCGCGGCATCCACGTCGACGGCATCGACCTGGTCCTGAACGTGGACCCGGCCGGCGACCACAAGGACTACCTGCACCGCTCCGGCCGTACGGCCCGCGCGGGCCGCAGCGGCACGGTCGTGTCCCTGTCGCTCCCGCACCAGCGCCGCCAGATCTTCCGCCTCATGGAGGACGCCGGCGTCGACGCCTCGCGCCACATCATCAACGGCGGCGGCGCCTTCGACCCGGAGGTCGCCGAGATCACCGGCGCCCGCTCCATGACCGAGGTCCAGGCCGAGTCCGCGGGCAACGCCGCCACCCAGGCCGAGCGTGAGGTCCGCGAGCTCACCAAGGACCTGGAGCGCGCCCAGCGCCGCGCAGCCGAGCTGCGCGAGGAGGCCGACCGCCTCACCGCCCGCGCCGCCCGCGAGCGCGGCGAGGACCCCGCGGCCGCGGTCGCGGAGGCCGCCGAGGCCGCCGCCGAGACCGAGGCCGCCGCGGTGTCGGTGCCGGAGCAGCCGGTCGCGGAGCGCGACGCCGAGCGTCCCGCCCGCGAGGACCGTCCCTCGTACGAGCAGCGCCGTCCGGCCCGTGACGAGCGCGGCAACTACGAGAAGGAGCGCCGCTCCTTCGACCGCCGTGACGACCGCGGTGGCGACCGCCGTGACGACCGCGGTGGCGACCGTGGTGGCTTCAACCGCGACCGCCGCGACGACCGTCGTGACGACCGCGGTGGCCGTTCCTTCGACCGCCGTGACGACCGCGGTGGCGACCGTGGTGGCTTCAACCGCGACCGTCGCGACGACCGTGGTGGCTTCAACCGCGACGACCGTGGCGGCGACCGTGGTGGCTTCCGCCGCGACTTCAACCGTGACGACCGCGGTGGCCGTTCCTTCGAGCGCCGTGACGACCGGGGTGGCTTCAACCGTGACCGTCGTGACGACCGCGGTGGCCGTTCCTTCGAGCGCCGTGACGACCGGGGCGGCTTCAACCGTGACCGTCGTGACGACCGTGGCGGCCGTTCCTTCGAGCGCCGCGACGACCGGGGCGGCTTCCGCCGCGACGACCGTCCGTCCGGTCACCGGGGCAGCGACCGCCCGTTCAACCGCGACCGCCGCGACGACCGCCCCGCCGGCGGCCACCGCGCGGGCGGCCACGACCGTCCGTCGTACAACCGCGGCTCCGGCTCCGGCACCGGCTCCTTCGGCCGCCGCGACGACAAGCCGCGCTGGAAGCGCAACGGCTGACGCCGTCCGAGAGCAGTGACCGAAGGCCCGTACGACGTACCCGTCGTGCGGGCCTTCGCCCACCCGTGGGCACACGGACGGGATACCCGATCGGATGCCGGGGCCCGGCGGGCTATGCTCATGGGTGCGCCGACAGCTTGTCGGCGAGGACCGTTAGCTCAATTGGCAGAGCAGTGGACTTTTAATCCATTGGTTGTGGGTTCGAGTCCCACACGGTCTACCGGGAGCGGGTTGGCGAGGACACCGTCCGACCCGCGTGCGAGCGCTCCACTCGATCATTTCGGGTGGGGCGCTCCGCTGTGTCCGGGCTGCTGGCGGGCCCTGGCCGGGCCGCATCGGGTCCGGCGCGTACATGGCAAACTCGGCGGGTGCGGATCGCGATGCCGGGGCCGTTCGAAGTGCGTACCGGCGACGGCGGGTTGGTCGACGTGCCGGGGGCGCAGCTGCTCGTCGCGCCGGAGTTCCGCCTCCGAGCCACGTCACCCGCATGGCCCATCACCCCCTGCGCCCCCACCCGCCCCACGCGACGCTGCCAGTGGCGCGACCCGATACGGAGGTGCGGGATGGCGGCAGCGGAACGCAGGGGCCGGGCTGGGCGGGTGGTGGTCGCCGTTGTGATGGGGCTGGTCCTGGGCGCCGGGGGCGTGGGGTGCGGCGGGGAGGACGGTGAGGGGGACGGAGTACGGCGGGCGCGGGCCGCCGACCTGCCGTTCTCCCACCCCGGGGTGCTCGTCAGCAAGAAGCAGCTCGACCGGGTCCGCGCGCATGTCGCCGCGCGCGAGGAGCCCTGGTTCAAGGCCTTCCAGCAGATGCGGGCCAGCAAGTACGCCGCGAACGACTACACGGCCAAGCCGTACGCCGTCGTCGCCTGCCCGCCCGACCTGCGCCCCGGGCGGGGGTGCGTCGAGGAGCGCGAGGACGCGCTCGCCGCGTACACCCACGCGCTGCTCTACAACATCACCGGCGACCGCGCCCACGCCGCGAAGACCGTGCAGATCATGGACGCCTGGTCCCGCGTGCTCACCCGGCACACGGAGGCCAACGCCGGGCTCCAGACCGCCTGGGCCGCCACCTCCTGGGCCCGCGCCGCCGAAGCCGTGCGCTACACCTACGACGGCTGGACCGACGGCGAGCTGCTGCGCTTCGAGCGGATGCTCCGCAACGCCTACCTGCCCCAAGTCCGCGACGGCTCCGCCGACTTCAACGGCAACTGGGACCTCGTCATGGCCGACGCCACCATCGGCATGGCCGTCTTCCTCGACGACCACGAGGCGTTCGAGCGGGCCGTGCGCCACTTCCGCACCCGCGTCCCCGCCTACTTCTACCTGAAGTCCGACGGGGAGCTCCCCGTGTCGCCGGAGGGCAGCGACATCACCACCGGGGCCCAGCTCCGGACGTACTGGTTCGGGCAGAAGACCTTCGCCGACGGCCTCTCCCAGGAGACCTGCCGCAACTTCAAGCACGCCGGCTACTCGCTCGCCGCCACCGCGCACATCGCCGAGACCGCCTGGCACCAGGGCGTCGACCTGTACGACGAGACCAAGGACCGGCTGCGGGCCGCCCTGGAGTTCCACTCCCGCTACCAGCTCGGCGCCGCCGCGCCCGGCTGGCTGTGCGGCGGCGAGGTCCGGCGCGACATGGGCCCCGACACCGAGGTCGCCCTCAACCATCTGCGCGGCCGCCTCGGCCTCGACCTGCCGCAGACCCAGCGGCTCACCTCGCAGCAGCGGCCCGAGGGGACCGACGATCTGTTCGTCGCCTGGGAGACGCTGACCCACGCCGAGAATGCCTGACGGCGGGGGTCTGCGGGGGCGCCGGGGACAGGGGTGCGGCGCCCCCGCCGAGGGGGTGCGCGTAACCAGTTCGCTTTCCGCACGTCGCATGGCGTACTGTTGGGTTCACCGACGCGGGGTGGAGCAGCTCGGTAGCTCGCTGGGCTCATAACCCAGAGGTCGCAGGTTCAAATCCTGTCCCCGCTACTGAAACCGAAGGCCCGGAATCGTTCATCGATTCCGGGCCTTCGGCGTGTGCGGCGCCGGGTCCACGTCGGCTGACGTGTTTCGGCTGTACGTGGCGTTGTTTCACGCCGTTGTCGGCGTCGGGCTTTGCGCCGGATCATGTGCCGTGCGTAGCTTTGTGGTCACTATGAGTCGGGTGCGGTACGTGCTCTCGGTGGTGCTGCTCACCGCCTGCGCGCTGTTCGCCGGTGTGTGCCACGGGCCGCACGGGCTCACCGCCGCGACCGCGGTCACCGCCGTCCCGCCCGTCCACCACGCCTGCCCGGGACCCGCCCACGGCGAGCACGCGGGCTCCTCCCACCCCGCGGCGCTCGCCGCGCAGCCCGCCGACCGCGAGCGGAAGGACGGGGCGGGCGGCAAGGGCGGCAGGGCCGGCAAGGGCGCCCTCGACGGCGCACCCGCGACGGACACGGCGGCCCGGTTCGTCCGGTGCGCGCCGCCCCGCGCCGGGCCCTGTTGTCCGGAGTCGGGCCAGCGGCTCCTTCTCGTCATCGGAGTGGACCGGAACTGAGGGTGCCCCGGAGTCCCCGCGCGGACTCCCACGCCACCCCCCATCCACGTACCGAAGCACCGAAGGACACCCCCGCATGATCGGCAACCTTCAGCCCGCGGCGGCCGCCGTGGGCAACACGCCCGTGCTCTGGATCGACGAACCCTCGCCCGACGGCGGCCGCGGCTACTGGGCCAAGCTCGAAGGCTTCAACTTCGGCGGCATCAAGGACCGGGCCGCCCTCCACATGGTCGAACGGGCCCGCGCCCGCGGCGAGTTGCGGCCCGGCGCGCCCATCGTCGAGTCCACATCCGGCACCCTCGGCCTCGGCCTCGCCCTCGCGGGCGTGCACTACGGCCACCCCGTCCACATCGTCACCGACCCCGGCCTCGAACCCATCGTCGAGCGGATGCTGACCGCGCACGGCGCCCGCGTCCACCTCGTCCGCGAACCAGGACCCGTGGGCGGCTGGCAGCAGGCGCGGGTCGAGCGGGTCGCCGCGCTGATGGAGCGGCCCGAGTTCACCGGGGCCTGGTGCCCGAACCAGTACCACAACCCCGAGAACCAGGCCGCCTACCGACCCCTCGCCGACGAACTCGTCCGGCAGATCGGCCAGTTCGACGTCCTCGTGTGCGCCGTCGGCACCGGCGGGCACTCCGCCGGGATCGCCCGCACCCTGCGCGCCGCCGCCCTGCCCGGCCTCGAACTGGTCGGCGTGGACAGCGTCGCCTCGACCATCTTCGGGCTCGCCGCAGGCCCCCGCCTGATGCGCGGGCTCGGCTCGTCGATCCATCCGCGCAACGTCGACCACGCCGCCTTCGACGAGGTCCACTGGGTGGGCCCCGCCGAGGCCGTGCGCAGCGCGCGGCGGCTCGCCGGGCGGCAGTTCGCCTCCGGCGGCTGGAGCGTGGGCGCGGTCGCGCTCGTCGCGGCCTGGCTCGCCCACACCCGGCCGCGCGGGACGCGGATCGCGGCGGTGTTCCCCGACGGGCCGCAGCGGTACTTCGACACCGTGTTCAACGACGAGTACTGCGACGCGCACGGGCTGCTCGGCCGTCCCGGCACGATTCCGGACGAGCCCCGGGAGGTGCCGGGCCCCGGGGACGGGGTGGTGGCGTGGAGCAGGTGGCGGGCCGGCCGGTGCGCCACGGCTCCCCGGTGGGACGTACGGGGAGACGCGGGGGACGGCGCGCGGGGTGACGCGCGGGGTGCGGTGAGTCCGTCCGGCGGTGGTCCCGGTCTTCCCGGGGAGCCCGTGGGCGGTCCCGGTCTCCCGGGTGAACCCGTCGGCGCCCACGGCCACCCCGTCGCCGTACCGGGCGAAGGCGTCGTCCAGTGACCCAGGTCTGGGCCCGCGCGCGCACCTTCGAGCCCGCCGTGCAGCTCCTCTTCGTCAACCAGTTCACCATCAACCTCGGCTTCTACATGCTGATGCCGTACCTGGCGGCCCACCTCTCCGGCGAACTCGGGCTCGCCGCCTGGGCGGTGGGCCTGGTGCTCGGCGTGCGGAACCTCTCCCAGCAGGGGATGTTCCTGGTCGGCGGCGCGCTCGCCGACCGGCTCGGGTACAAGCCGATGATCGTCGCCGGGTGCGCCCTGCGCACCGGCGGCTTCGCGGCGCTCGCGTTCGCACAGACGCTGCCGGTGCTCATCGCGGCGTCGGCGGCGACCGGGCTCGCGGGGGCGCTGTTCAATCCGGCGGTACGCGCGTACGTGGCCGCGGAGGCGGGCACACCGGAGCGCCGCGTGGAGGCGTTCGCGCTGTTCAACGTCTTCTACCAGACCGGCATCCTGCTCGGCCCGCTCGTCGGACTCGCCCTGACCGGCGTGGACTTCAAGCTCACGTGCGCGGTGGCGGCCGTCCTGTTCGCCCTGCTCTCCGTGGTGCAGGTGCTGCGCCTGCCCGTGCGCAGGGGAGAGGCGGCGACCGCGGACGGCGCCGCCGGGACGGGGCGGGGACAGTGGCGGGCGGTGTTCGGCAACCGGCCGTTCTGGCTGTTCTCGCTCGCCATGACCGGTTCGTACGTCCTGTCGTTCCAGGTGTACCTCGCGCTGCCCCTCGAAGTGGAGCGGCTGCTCGGCGGGGGCACGGCCACGACCGTCGCGACCAGCGCGCTGTTCGTGGTGTCGGGGCTCGTCGCGCTCGTCGGCCAGCTGCGGATCACCGACTGGTGCAAGCGCACGTGGACGCGGGAGCAGTGCCTGTTCGGCGGGCTCGCCCTGATGGGTGCCGCGTTCCTGCCGCCCGCCCTCGGCGGACCCGGGTACGCGGGCGTCACGGCGCTGCTGCTGTGCGCGGCGGCCCTTGCGGCGGCGAACGCGGTGCTCTACCCCTTCGAGATGGACACCGTCGTCTCGCTCGCCGGGGAGCGGTGGGTGGCCACGCACTACGGCCTCTACAACACGGTCTGCGGGATCGGCATCACCGCGGGGAACCTCGCGATGGGCGCGCTGCTCGACGTGGCGGAGAACCGGGGGCTGCCCGCGGTGCCGTGGCTCGCGCTCGCCGTCCTCGGCGTCGGCTGCGCGCTGGCCCTGCGCTCGCTGGGCAGGTCCGGTCGGCTCGCGGCGCCGGTGCCGGTGCTCGGGGGTGACGCCGCCTGACCCCCGCGCGCCCGGGGCGTGCGGTGCCGCTCCTGCTCGGCCCCACGCCTCCGGGCGCGTCCACGCCCCACCACACGGCTCACCCACTCGGCCCACATCAGGTCGCCCCCGGCCACCGCTGCGGGAAGCCTGGACGGGCCGACGCGGCGCTGATGCGGTGGAGTGGAGTGGTGGTGGTTGCTGTGCGTGGTGGGGGGCCGGACGGTGCGCAGGGCGGCCCGGGGACCGGGGGCGGTGAGTCCGGCGGCTCAGGTCGCGCCCGTCCCCGCTCCCGCTCCCGCCCCCGCAAGGCACGCCGCCCCCAGCCGACCGTCGCCCCCGTCGGCCCCACCCGCACCCTGCCCCGCGAGCGGGCCCTCGTCCGCGCGCTGCCCCCGCTCCTCCTCGTCGCCGGGATCTGCTTCGACATGATCACGCCGCCCGAGTTCACCGCGTCCCCGCTGTTCGCCGCGGCACCCCTGATCACCGCCCCGTTCTTCCGGCTGCGGACCACCGTCGCGGTCGCCGCCGTGTCCTGTGCCGCCGTGCTCGTGCTGCGCCTGAGCGACCGCGTCGGCGGCACCGACGTAGAGGTCACCACCGAGTTCCTGACGATGCTGACCGTCGGCGCGCTGGCCGTCGTCATCAACCGGGTCGTCCGCCGCGGCGACGCCCGCCTGGCCTCCGCCCGCTCCATCGCCGAGGCCGCCCAGCGCGCGGTCCTGCCGCAGCCCGACCCGCGGATCGGCGGCCTGGACATCGCCGCGCGGTACGAGGCCGCGGAGGCGGACGCGTTCATCGGCGGGGACCTGTACGCGGTGCAGGACACCCCGCACGGGGTGCGGCTCGTCGTCGGTGACGTACGGGGCAAGGGGATGGGCGCGGTGGCCGCCGTCGCCGTCGTCATCGGCGCCTTCCGGGAGGCCGCCGAGCAGGAGGCCACGCTGGAGGCGGTGGCGCAGCGTCTGGAGCGTGCCCTCGCGCGGGAGGGGATGCGGCGCGACGGGCTCGACGCCTTCGAGGGGTTCACCACGGCGGTCCTCGTGGAGATCCCGCGCGGCGACGAGGGCACCGTACGGATCCTCAACCGCGGCCACCCCGAGCCGCTGATGCTGTGCGCCGACGGGCGGCTGTGCGTGCTCTCGCCGTCCGAGCCCGCGCTGCCGCTCGGCATGGGCGAACTCGGCACCTGGCCGGACCGCGCGGACCGGAGTCCGTTCCCGCCGGGGGCCACACTGCTGCTCTACACCGACGGGCTCTCCGAGGCCCGGGACCAGGACGGCGAGTTCTACGTCCCCGCCGCCCGGCTCGGCGGCCGGATCTTCCCGGGCCCCGCGGGCCCCGACTCGCTGCTCGCGACCCTCGTCGAGGAGGTCCGCCGCCACACCGGGGGCGGCGCCACCGACGACCTGGCGATGCTCGCCGTACGCCGCCCGGTGACGGTCGGTGACTGAAGGGCACCCCAGCGCAGCGCGATTGACGTGATGTCAGCAAGCCGTGGAGATCCAGAACGCTGCGGTGCGTCATGGCCTCCGCGCAACTCGCCCTACTCCAGCCGCTGATGTCCCTTGTGTTCGTAGCGTAAGCGTTAACGATCAGTCGGAACGGCTTGGAATACGGCACCGCTGTCTATTAACGTTCGATAACGCAGCGCGGTCGTCCCAGCCGACACTCCAGTCGGCTCCGTGCGCACGCGCCTAATCCCGCAAGGGAGCCGGGGAACCACCACATTGGGGTGAATCGGGCACGCACCATGCCCGTAGGAGACCTTCCTGCTCCGAACCCGTCAGCTAACCCGGTAGGCGAGAAGGAAGGAAAGGAGTGCGCCCCAGTGGCGTCCAACCGGCCTGCCCCCGAAGCGCTCTACGTACCGAACGACTCCGCCGAAGGACCTGACGGTTCCCCGGGGTTCGCCGCGTACGCCCCCCAGGAGTCGTGGGAGGAGTGGAACCCCACCGCGGAGTCCATCCGCCCCGTGCGCGGCCGGCACCGGGTCCACAAGAAGGGCGGCGGCGGACTCGCGCGCAGCTCCACCGTCCTCGGCGTCGGCGTCATCGCGGCCGTGGGCGCGGGCGGCATCGCCACCGCGCAGGGCGGCAAGCCGCCGGTCTCCATCGCCATGCCGGACATGTCGGCGGTCACCGACCAGCTCCCCGAGGCCAAGTCCCTGCCGGGCGTGGGCTCCCTGATAGCCGACGACTCCGACGGCGGCGCCGACACCTCCACCGTCGCGGCCCCGCTCAGCTCCGCGGGCGTCACCACCGCCGACGCCGAACGCGGCACCACCGGCGCGGGCGAGGCCCTGCGCGCCCGCATCATGCAGCAGGCCGAGAACCAGCAGCACCAGGCGGACGACGCCCAGCGCATCGCGGCCGAGGACGCCGCCGTGAAGAAGGCCGCCGAGCAGGCCGCGGCCCAGCAGGACAAGGCGCAGGCGGCCGCGAAGGCCAAGGCCGCCGAGGAGAAGCGCAAGAAGGAAGAGGCCGCGCGCAAGAAGGCCGAGGCGGAGCGCCTCGCCAAGCTCGCCAAGAGCTTCTCGCTGCCCACCTCCTCGTACACCCTCACCTCGCACTTCGGCGACTCCGGTTCCATGTGGTCCTCCGGCCAGCACACCGGCCTTGACTTCGCCGCCCCCACCGGCACGCCCCTCAAGGCCGTGCACACGGGCACCATCAAGTCGGCCGGCTGGTCGGGTTCGTACGGCTACCGCACGGTGCTCGAACTCAAGGACGGCACCGAGATCTGGTACTGCCACCAGTCCTCGATGAGCGTCAGCGTCGGCCAGAAGGTCACCACGGGCGAGGTCATCGGCCGCGTCGGCGCGACCGGCAACGTCACCGGGCCGCACCTCCACATGGAGGTCCACACCAGCGGCGGCGCCAACATCGACCCGCTCGCCTGGCTGCAGGGCAAGGGCCTCAACCCGTAACACCCCACCGGCTCCGGCGGTCCTGGCGACGACCCCCCGACGCCAGGGCTGCCGGTCGGTGTCCGCGCGGGCCGCACCCGGCCCCCGGAACCGTGCCGCAGATTTCCGTGAGCCACACACGGAATTCGTTCCCCGGTACGGATGTTGAGCCCCTTATGACCACACTCCGCCCCCTGGGCTCCTCCGACCTCGAAGTCTTCCCCCTCGCCCTCGGCGGCAACGTCTTCGGCTGGACCGCGGACGAGGCGCAGTCCTTCGCCGTCCTCGACGCCTACACGGCCGCGGGCGGCAACTTCGTCGACACCGCCGACGTCTACTCGGCCTGGGCGCCCGGCAACAAGGGCGGCGAGTCCGAGACCGTCCTCGGCCGCTGGCTCGCCGCGCGCGGCAACCGCTCCGACGTCGTCATCGCCACCAAGGTCGGCGCCCACCCCGACTACCAGGGCCTCGCGGCGAACACCATCAAGTCCGGCGTCGAGGAGTCGCTGCGCCGCCTCGGCACCGACTACATCGACCTCTACTACACCCACTACGACGACCCGTCCGTGCCGGTCGAGGAGTTCCTCACCGCCCTCGACGAACTGGTGCGCTCCGGCAAGGTCCGGGCGATCGCCGCGTCCAACATCAGCGCCGAACGCCTCCAGGAGTCCCTGGACTTCTCCGACCGCGAGGGCCTGGTGCGCTACGTCGCGCTCCAGCCGCACTACAACCTGGTCTCCCGCGACACCTACGAGGGCCCCCTCCAGGAGGTCGCGTCCCGCTCCGGCCTCGCCGCCATCCCGTACTACTCGCTCGCCTCCGGCTTCCTGACCGGCAAGTACCGCCCCGGCGCCGAGGTCGACAGCGCGCGGGCGGGCAGCGCGGGCGCGCACCTGGAGACCGAGCGCGGGCAGCGCGTCCTCGCCGCCCTCGACGCGATAGCCGAGGAGCGCGGCGCCCAGCACGCGACGGTCGCCCTGGCCTGGCTCGCCGCCCAGCCCACGGTGGCGGCGCCGCTCGCCTCCGCGCGCACGGTCGACCAGCTCCCCGCGCTCCTCGACGTCGCCGACCTCGACCTGACCGAGGACGAGGTGGCCCGCCTCACCGCCGCGTCGGCGTGAGCGGCCCCGGCGCGCGCCGGGTCGTGCGTCAGGTGCGGTAGGGGTTGTACGAGGGGTAGGCGGGGCCGTGCGCGAGGTTCGGTGACGCGTGCGGGGCGGGGGGTGCGGCGCGGGGGTGGTGCGGGGGGCCGTACGCCGGGTACGGCAGGTGCGGGGGGCCGTAGGCCGTGTACGGCAGCGGCACCACGACCGGTGCCATCACCCGTGCCGCGTACGCCAGCGCCGGGCGGACCACCTCGCGGCGCTCCCACAGCGCGTCCAGCAGCTCCCGCTCCCGGACGGCGAAGTCGGCGCGGGCCCGGCCCCGGCCGGCCCGGTGCCGCAGCACCGCGAGGGTCGTCGCGTACGTCTCGTACGCGACGACGGTCCGCCCGCCCGGCCTGCCCAGGTGGTGCGTGGCGTAGTCGCGGGCGAGGTCCCGCGCGGACATCGAGCCGAGGGCGAACGGCTCGGCGGCGGTGAGCCAGCCCGCCGCCACATAGGCGGGCAGTTCGGCGCGCACCAGCCGCAGTTCGCGCTGGCGCAGCCAGACGGCGAGCCAGCAGAGCAGCCCGAACAGGGGCAGCATGAACGTCGCGTACACGACGAAGAAGCCGTACTCGCCGAAGCTCGCCGAGCCGTTCCAGAAGGCGTGCAGGGCCATGGCGAGCAGCAGTCCGGCGATGGGCAGGAGTATCCGCCGGGCCGTGTGCCGCTCCCCGCTGAGGGCGGCGATCCCGAAGCCGATGCCGGTGAGCACGGTGAACAGCGGATGCGCGAACGGTGACATGACGACCCGGACGAAGAACGTCGCGGCCGTCACCGACGCGAGGCCGGTCTCGCCGCTGAGCTGGTCGGTGCCGAAGGCGTTGCCGAGATAGAGGATGTTCTCGGTGAAGGCGAAGCCGGTCGCGGTGACGCCCGCGATGACGAAGCCGTCGACGACACCGGTGAAGTCGGCTCTGCGGAAGAGGAAGACGAGCAGCACGGCCGCCGCCTTCGCGGTCTCCTCGACGATCGGGGCGATGACGGTCGCGCCGAGGGTGTCGGCGCTGGTCGGGTCGGCGGTCGCGGTGGCTATCCAGCGGGTCGCGAAGCTGTTCGCGACGATCGCTATCAGCGCGGCCGCGCAGGCGCCCCAGGCGAAGGCGAACAGCAGGTTCCGCCAGGGCCCCGGCGCCACCCGGTCCAGCCACCGGAACGCGGCGACGAGCAGCGGCACCGGCAGCGTGGCGAGCCCGAGGCCCACCAGGAAGCCCTCGGTGCCGGTCTGCTGCCGCACCAGGGCGAGGATCACCAGGCCGGACAGCGCGAGCAGCGTGACCGGCGCGGCCGCGCGGATGGCCCGCCGCTGCCACCAGCGCGGATGCCGGGATCCGGGTGCTCCGGCGGGCCCGGCGGGTGCCGGGCTCGTCGGGTACGCGGGACTGGTGGCCACGGCTTTGACAGTAACGAGGGTTGCGGCGGACCGCGATGGTGCCTCGGGCGTGGAGGCCTTGGGCGCGGGGCGTCCGGGCCTCAGGAGCCGGACGGGGCCTCGGGGACGGCCGGTTCCTTCGGCTGCTCCTCCGGCTGTCCCTGGGGCTGTTCCCGCGGCTGGTCCGGGGCCGGCTCGGGCTGCTCCGTGAGGGTGGCGGCGCGGCGGAACAGCAGGTCGCGCACGACGTGCCCCTTCCGCAGGCCCTGCCCCTCGAAGCGGGTCTGCGGCCGGAAGTCGGGCCGGGGCGCGTACCCGCCGTCCTCCTGTACGTTCTCGAAGTCCGGGTGCGCGGTCAGCACCTCCAGCATGTGCTCCGCGTACGGCTCCCAGTCCGTCGCGCAGTGCAGCAGCCCGCCCGGCTTGAGGCGGGGCGCGAGCAGGCTCAGGAACTCGGGCTGGATCAGGCGCCGCTTGTTGTGCCGGGCCTTCGGCCACGGGTCGGGGAAGTAGACGCGGACGCCGTCCAGGGCCTCCGGGGCGAGCATCTCCGTCAGGAGGATCACCGCGTCGCCGTTCGCCACCCGGACGTTGGACAGCCCGTTCCGCTCCGCGAGATTGAGCAGGTTGCCCTGGCCCGGGGTGTGCACGTCCACGGCGAGGATGCGGGTGCCGGGGTCGGCGGCGGCCATCTGGGCGGTGGCCTCGCCCATGCCGAAGCCGATCTCCAGGACGACGGGGGCGGTGCCGGGCTGCTCGTCCGCCGCGAACAGCGCGTCCAGGTCCAGGACTTCCTTGCCGTCGATGTCGAGCCCCCACTGCGGCCAGAGCCGGCGCAGGGCGTCGCCCTGGGCGGTGGTGACGCGGCTGCGGCGCGGCGTGAAGCTGCGGATCCGCCGCTCGAACCTCGACCCGGTCGGGTCGGGCGCGGGTCCGTCGGGGAAGCGGGGGGTGCCCTTCGGGCGGGGATTCTCAGACACAGTGGGGCGATTTTACCGGGGGTGCGGGCGGGCGGGGGCCTCGCGGGTGTGCCCCAGGCCCGCCCCTTCCCGAACTGGGGCTCCGCCCCAGACCCCGCTCCTCAAACGCCGGAGGGGCTGAATTCCACCGGCACACTTCCAGCCCGCCCCGGCAACGTCCCAGCCCGTCCGGCGATTGAGGACGAGGCGCGGAGCGCCGATCGGCGGGGGCCCGTCCCACCCGCCCGGGACCTCCACCCGCACCTCATCAGCCGGTCAGCGGGGTCCAGGGGGCGCAGCCCCCGGTTTCGGAGAAGGGGTGGGCCTGGGGCGCCCCGCGAGGGCACCGCTCACAGCACGTCCAGGACCCGCCGCGCCACCTCCCGCCCGATCGGCAACGAGGCCGTGGCCGCAGGCGAGGGCGCGTTCAGGATGTGGACGGCACGAGCCCCCTCCCGGATGAGGAAGTCATCGGCGAGCGACCCGTCCCGCAGCACGGCCTGCGCCCGCACCCCGGCGGCCGCGGGCAGCAGATCCTCGGCCCGCACAGCCGGAAGGAGCCGCCGCACGGCGTCGGTGAAGGCCCCCTTGGACAGCGACCGCCGCAGCTCACCGGCCCCGTACCGCCAGTGCTCCCGGGCCATCCGCCAGGCCCCCGGCCAGGCGAGCGTCCCGGCGAGCTCCCGGGGCCGGACGACCGACCAGCCGTACCCCTCGCGGGCGAGCGCGGGGACCGCGTTCGGCCCGACGTGCACACTGCCGTCGACGCCGCGCGTGAGGTGGACGCCGAGGAAGGGGAAGGCGGGGTCGGGCACGGGGTAGACGAGGCCCCGCACGAGGCCGGGCCGCGCCAGCGTGAAGTACTCCCCCCGGAAGGGCACGATGCGCATGCCGGGGTCGTCGCCGGTGAGCCGGGCGACCCGGTCGCAGTGGAGCCCGGCGCAGTTCACGAGGACCTTGCCGCGCACGACGTCCCCGGCGGCGGTGCGCACGGCGACGCCGAGGTCGGCCCGCCGGTCGACGCGCACGACCTCCGCGCCGTAGCGCACCTCGACGCCGGAGGCGCGGGCGAGCTGGGCGGCGACGGCGCCGTAGTCGCATATCCCGGTGGTGCCGACGTGGATGGCGGCGAGGCCCTGCACACAGGGTTCGTACTCGGCGATCTGGGCGGGGCCGAGCTCGCGGACCGGAATGCCGTTCTCCCGACCGCGCTGGACGAGGGCGTGCAGGCGGGGCAGCTCGGCGCGGTCGGTGGCGACGATGAGCTTGCCGGTGACCTCGTGCGGGATGCCGTACTCCGCGCAGAACTTGACCATCTCGGCGGCGCCCCGCACCGCGTACCTCGCCTTGAGGGAGCCGGGGCGGTAGTAGATCCCGCTGTGGATGACGCCGCTGTTGCGCCCCGTCTGGTGGCGGGCGGGGCCGCGCTCCTTCTCCAGGACGGTGACGCGGGTGCCGGGCGCGGCCCTGGTCAGGGCATACGCCGTCGCGAGCCCGACGATCCCGCCCCCGACCACGAGCACGTCACAGTCGTACCCCACAGCACCTCGCCCCATCGCCACACCTCCCACCCCCGATACTGCCTTGCGCCACTGACATCCCCGCCAAACCTGCGATCGGCGAGAGCCGGAGCACAGCCGTGCCCGCGGTGGGCGGCCCGCCGCGGGCCCCGGGCTAGGCGGGAGCGACAAGCAGCGGCCGCGCCCGCTCCCGCAGCTCCGCCACCCGGGGCTCGTCGCCGTACGGCTCCAGGCGGTGCAGCAGGTCCTTCACGTACTCCGTGGTCCGCGCGGACGAGATCCTTCCGGCGACCTCCACCGCCCGCACCCCCTGCTCGCAGGCGGCGTCGAGGTTGCCCGACTCCAGCTCGGCGACGGCCGACACCACGAGCCGTAATCCGTGCGAGCGCACGAACTCCTCGGTGGGCCGCGACAGCGCCTGCTCGGTGAAGCGGCGCACCTGGCGGGGCGCCTTCAGGTCGCGGTAGCACTCGGCGGCGTCCGCGGCGAAGCGGTCGTAGCCGTAGAAGCCGAGCCAGGAGGGGTCGTTGTCGCCGTCCCTGGCGCGCTCCAGCCAGCCTTCGGCGGCCCGCAGGGCGGCACCGGCGGCGGGCGCGTCGTTGGCGCGCGCGTGCGCGCGCGCCTCCACGAGCCGGAAGAAGCTCATGGTGCGCGCGGTCGCGAGGCCCCTGTTGCGTTCGAGCGCGGCCTGCGCGAGGTCCACCCCTTCGTCGCCGAAGCCCCGGTACGTCGCCTGGAGGGACATGGACGCGAGGACGTATCCCCCCAGGGGCACGTCGGCGGCCGCGCGGGCGAGCCGCAGGGCCTGGATGTAGTACCGCTGGGCGGCCTCCTGCTGGCCGGTGTCGAACGCCATCCAGCCGGCGAGCCGGGTGAGTTCGGCGCTGGCTCCGAAGAGGGCGCGTCCCACTTCGTCGGAGTACGAACCGAGGAGCAGCGGCGCCGCCTCGACGCGCAGGCACTCGGGGACCATGGAGGAACGCCAGTCCCCGCCGCCGTACTTGGAGTCCCAGCGGCGCGCGTCCTCGGCCGCCTCGCGCAGCTTCAGGACGTCGCTGTGGCCGACCTTCATCGGCGGTCCGCCGTCGTCCTGGTGGGCCGCGTCGGGCGCCCCGTCGTGCGAGGCGTCACGCGCGACGGAGCTGTCGGCCGGGGTTATCAGCCAGCGGGACGCGGGCGTGGCGTACGCGCTGACCGCGAAGGAGCCGGCCAGGGACTGCCAGATGCCGCCGCCGGTCCTGCGTCCGGCCAGGTCCAGGCGGTACAGCTCGGTGGCCGCCTTCACGGCGGCGCCCACGTCGCGCGGGAAGGCGAGGCCCACCTCGGGGGCCGGGTCGGCGTCGGCGAGGCCGATCTCGTGCAGGGGCACGGGGCGGCCGAGCTTCTGCCCGATGGCGGCGGCGATGAGGTGCGGGGCGGCGCCCTGCGGCACCATGCCCTTGGACACCCAGCGCGCCACCGACGTCTTGTCGTAACGAAGCGTCAGGCCGCGTTGCGCGCCGAGGTCGTTGACTCTGCGGGCGAGTCCCGCGTTGCTGATTCCCGCGAGGGCGAGAACGGTGCCGAGCTTCTCATTCGGCCCGCGTTGCTCCCTGGACATGGCCACCCCTCGACACAGACGGCTGCCGGGCAGTGGCTTGACCGCACGGCATTCGTGCTGTGTTCCCCCGGGGGACAGCGACTGGGTGCCCGGCCCGTCGGCGTGTCGTGCGCCGCGGCCCCGATCCCCGGCCGCAAGAGCACTTGGCCGAGCCCCCAGGTATATGCCTCCGCGAAAACATCAGCACACCCAGCGTAGTTCCACGGATCCCAAGCGTTAAGAGGCGCAGTTCCGGATGGCGAGATTGTTGTCCGTACGGGAGTGCGGGGGTGTCGCCGCGCGCTCCGGGTGTGTGGCCGTGCGCCCATGTGTGCGCTCTTCTCCGGCCACGTGGGCAGGGGTTCCATGGTCGGTGCGTGGGTCGGCCCGCTGCGCTGGAGTCAGTGGGCTGGGGGACACCGCCGCCTCCATCCCCGCGGGCGGCGGACCGGTCCGGGAGGCGCACACCGCCTCCCGGGCTGTGCGTGGGTGTGACGGCGCGGTGGGGCGTGTTCGGCCATGGCTGATTTGGCCGAAAACCGACCCCTCGAAAGTGTGCTCAAGCCGTCCCACGTCCCCTTGTCGGTGCCGTTGCGGCCTCAACGACCGATCGCCCAGGGCGCGTTCGCGCCGGTGTGAGCGCCGCCGTAGGCGCTCCCGCGCGCCTCCTTCGTGGCAGCATGGGACCCCGGTCCCTCGGTTCCCGGGTGCACTGGCGCCGCTCTCGGCCCCGCTCCCCGGTTTCCGTACTCGGGCGGACCAGTCGCGGATCGGTTCCGGATGCGTGCCGCGCATTGCTGGATCAGTTCCTGGGCGCACTGGTCCGTCCACAGCCTGTGGAGGCGGCGATGCGGTGGTTGGTGGGGTGGAGCAGTACCACCACTGGACCCTCTGTGGGCGCTGCCGCCGTCGGCACGGCGGGTGCCACCGGTGCCGACGGCGAGACACTGCACCCCGTGGGGTCCCAGCTGCTCTGGGGCGACCCGGACCCGCTGTGGGCGGTGGGTGACTGGCGCCCCGACGAGGTCCGCACGGTGAAGGCCGACGACCGGACCCGCATCGCGGTGCTCGGCACCTGCGGCGCCAGCGACGAGGAGCTGCGGGTCAGTCTGTTCGCCGCGCGCGGCGGCGCCCTGCGCCACCTGACGGCCTGGCCCGGCAGCTACACCGCCGTCGTCCAGGTCGGCCGCCGCGTGATGATCGCCGGTGACCTCGCGGGCGCGCGCCCCGTGTTCTTCACCCCGTGGGCGGGCGGCACGGCGTACGCCACGGCCGCGCTGCCGCTCGCCGACCTCGTCGAGGCCAACCTGGACATCGGGCACCTCGCGGCGCTGCTCGCGGCCCCCGACGTCCCGGAGGCGCTGCAGGACTCCACCCCGTACCAGGACGTGCGCCGCGTGCCCCCCGGGCATGCCCTCATCCTCCGCGCGGGCGCACGTGAGATCGCCGGGTACGAGCCCGTCGCCTCGCTCGCCGTCGCGGCCCCCGCGGCCGACGAGGCGGGCGCGCTCGACGGGGTCAGGGACGCCCTCGTCGAGGCCGTACGCGCACGGCTGCGCGCACCCCGGCACGTACCCGGCACGGACATCGACCCCGGGCCCGTGCCCGGCATGGGGCCCGCCGAGCGGCGGGCCGCGCGCGGCATGCCCGTGCCCGGCATCGGAGCCGACCTCTCCGGAGGGCCCGCCTCGGGAACCCTCGCTCTCCTTGCCGCCGGTCTCCCCGGGATGCCCGGCACCGTCCTCGGGCACGGCACGGGCGCCGGTGAGCGGCTCCTCGCCGTCACCTTCAACGACCTCGTGTCCGGCGGCCGCGAGGCCGAACTGGAGCGCGCGGGCGCCATCGCCGCCAACCCCCGGCTGCACCACGTCGTCGTCGCGGCGGGCGAGGAGGCCCTGCCCTACGCCGACCTCGACGGCCCGCTCACCGACGAGCCCAGCGCCGTCATCGTCACCGCCCAACGCCACCGCGCGCGGCTCGCCGCGGGCAGCGCCGACCACTTCACCGGCTACGGCGCGCGGCAGGTGCTCGACGCCCATCCGGCGCGCCTCGCCGACCTGTTGATGGACCGCAAGCGTCGGCACCTGGTCCGGCCCGTCACCGCCCTCGCCAAGGCCGAGGGCTCCGTCATGGTCCCCGCGCGCGTGTACGGCGCCGCCCGCAAGCTCGCCCGTACGACGCACCGCGCGGGCGTGCAGTCCCTCGCCGACCGACTGCTCCACCGCCACTTCGAGGAGCCCGGCGGGGCCGTGGGCGCCTCGCTCGCCGCCCTGGCCTGGGCCAGACCGGGGCCTGCCGCGCGCTGGCTGACCGGCGAGGCCCTCGCTGAAGTATCGGTTCGCCTCCAGGAGGCGGCGACGCGGCCGGGGCCCGGGCCCGGGCAGCGCCCCGGTGAGTTCCGCGCGCGTGCGGCGCTCTTCCGGCACGCGGCGGACCTGCGCGTCCTGGAGCAGGCCGCCGAGGTCCGCTTCCAGCGGCTGCACGCGCCGTTCCTCGACAACCAGGTCGTACGCGCCTGCCGGGCGCTGCCGGAGTCCCTGCGGGTGCGGCCCGGGGCGCGCGCCGCGATCCTGCGCAGCGCGCTCGAAGGCGCCGGCGTCACCGAACTCCCGCCCGGCTGGGGCGCACCCTCGCACGCCTCCGCTGCCGCCGCCGCCCGCACCGGCCTGCGGGTCGCCGTGCAGGGCCTCGTCGACCTCTTCGACACGCCCCTGCTCGCCCAGGCCGGCCTCGTCGAGGCCCGCGTCGTCCGCAAGGCCCTGCGGGCCGCGGCCGACGGCGAACCCCTGCCCCTGGACGGCCTCGCCGACCTCGTCTCCACCGAGATCTGGCTCCGCCGCCTCCTCGCCCGCCGCGGCACCTGCTGGACCGGCACGCCCGCCCGCCAGCGCGCCGTGCCGACGGGGTCCGTCGTCCCGGAACGGGGAGCGCTGGGGGCGGGCCGCTAGCCGCTGCGCGGGGCTCGGGGGCCGGGGGCGGCAAGCCGGGGCGGGTCGGAGGCGGCGATCCGGGGCGGGGGCGGCGACCCCGGGCGGGTCGGAGGCGGCGACCCGGGGCGGGGCTCCAGACCTCGGCGCGGGACCGCCGACCTCGGTGTGGAGCCGACCGTCCCCGGGGCCCACCTGCACCGCCGCTCCGCGGGCGGATCTCTCCCACCCGCCCGCCCGTTCACCGGAACAGCACCCTCGGGCCGGCACATGGCCCACCCTCCGGCCAACCCCTCGCCTGGGTCGTCCGCCCCCGTGCCACAACGGCCGGTCAGGCGTCGCGGGGCCGAGTGGGTGGCATGGGCCGCCCGCCGCCTGGGGGAGGGGGGCACAGCCCGGGGAGACGGTCCCGTCACGCCGGGGGAGGGGCACGGCTCCAGCGCGGCGGCGCCACGACGGCGGGGGGAAAGGCGCAACGCGACCCCACGGCGCCACGACGGCGGGGGAAAGCACAACGCGACCCCACGGCGCCACGACGGCAAAGGAAGCGTCCCCCGACCCCCGCCGCCCCCGGCGAACCCCACCCCCAAGGCGCCCCCGCCAGGAATCTCCGCGACGTCACCCACCCCCACCGGCCACACTGACCCAGTGCGGTACCGGATCCTGGGCGCCACGCAGGCGCACGACGACCAAGGGGCACCCCTGCCCGTAGGAGGCCCCCGCCTGCGCTCCCTGCTCGCGGCCCTGGCGCTGAGAGCCGACCGTACGACCCCGGTCGACACCCTCATCGACGACATCTGGGCGGACGCCCCACCGGCGGACGCCCCCGCGGCCCTCCAGGCCCTCGTGGGCCGCCTCCGCAAGGCCCTGGGCCGGGACACCATCGCCTCCGGCCCCGGCGGCTACCGCCTCATCACACCGCCGGACGCGGTCGACCTGCACCGCTTCGAGCGCCTGACCCGCGAGGGCACCGCCGCCCTGGACCGCGGCGACCCGGCGACCGCCGCCCACCTCCTGCGCGAGGCCCTCGCCCTGTGGCACGGCCCCGCCCTCGCCGACCTCCCCGACCGTACGGCGGCCACCCGCCCGGAGGCCCGCCGCCAGGAGGCCACCCGGGCCCGGGTCGAGGCGGACCTGCTGCTCGGCCGCGCCCCGGACGTCGTACCGGAACTGAGAGAGCTGACCGCCGGTCAGCCGTACGACGAGGCCCTGCGCGCCCTCCTCATCCGCGCCCTGCGCGACGCGGGCCGCGGCGCGGACGCCCTCGCCGCGTACGAGGACGCCCGCCGCACCCTCGCCGAGGGACTCGGTACGGACCCGGGCCCGGAACTGCGCGCCCTGCACGCGGAGTTGCTGGCCGAGCCGTCGAAGCCGTCGAAGCCGTCGAAGCCGTCGAAGCCGCGGGAGACGCAGGAAGCGTGGGAGCGGCGGGAGAGGCGGGAGCGGGAGGTCGGGGCCGACGCGCGGGCCAGCACGCGGGGCGAGGCCGCGCCCCGACCCGCCCGTGCCACGGACACCATGCGTCCCACCAGCTCCACCAGCTCCACCAGCCCCATCAGCCCCACGCCCCCCTCAACTCCCCGTCCCCCAGCCGAGCGTCAGGGAAATCTCCGGCCTCGGCTGACTTCCTTCGTGGGGCGGGAACCCGAACTGGGGGCCATCCGTTCGGATATGCGGAGGGCACGTCTGGTCACGCTCACGGGACCGGGCGGCTCCGGGAAGACCCGCCTCGCAGAGGAAGCCGCCGCCGGGCATCCGAGCGCGTGGCTGGCCGAGCTCGCCCCGCTCGACCGGCCGGAGGCGGTGCCCGGGGCGGTCGTCAGCGCCCTCGGCCTGCGCGAGACCGTGCTGATGACCAGTGAGCTGACGATCCCGCAGGGAGACCCGGTCGCCCTGCTCGTCGAGTACTGCGCCCCGCGCAGCCTGCTCCTGATCCTTGACAACTGCGAGCATGTCGTAGGCGCTGCGGCCGAGTTGGCGGAGACGCTGCTCACCCGCTGTCCGGGGCTCACCATCGTCGCGACCAGCCGCGAACCCCTGGGCGTGCCGGGCGAGTGCGTGCGCCCGGTGGAGCCGCTCCCGCCCGACCCGGCGCACCGCCTGTTCGCCGAGCGGGCGGAGGCCGTGCGCCCCGGCTTCGACGCGGCCGGGGACGCGGAGTCGGTGGCGGAGATCTGCCGCCGCCTCGACGGCCTCCCGCTGGCGATCGAGTTGGCCGCCGCCCGCCTGCGGCTGCTCACGCCCCGCCAGATCGCCGACCGCCTCGACGACCGCTTCCGGCTGCTCACGAGCGGCTCCCGCACGGCCCTGCCCCGCCAGCAGACCCTGCGGGCGGTCGTCGACTGGTCCTGGGACCTCCTGGACGCCGCCGAGCGCACGGTCCTGCGCGAGGTGTCCGTCTTCGCGGGCGGCTGGGACCTGGAGGCCGCCGAGGCGGTCTGCTCCGGATCGGCCGCGGACCTCGTCGGCGCGCTCGTCGACAAGTCCCTCGTCGTCGCGGACCCGTACGACCAGGGAGGCGAAGGCGGGCTCGGCGGGGGCGCGGGACCCGGGATGCGCTATCGCCTCCTGGAGACCATTCACGAGTACGCGACGGAGCGCGCCGCCGAGACCCCCGAGGTGCGCGCCGAGGCCGAGCGGCGGCACGGCGCGTACTTCCGCGCGCTGGCCGAGACGGCCGAGCCGCTGCTCCGCTCCGCCGAGCAACTGCCGTGGATCCACCGCCTGGAGGCCGACCTCGACAACCTCCGCGCGGCACTGCAGCGCTCCGTGGAGTCCCGCGACGAGGAGTCGGCCACGGCGCTGGCCCTGGGCCTCGGCTGGTTCTGGTGGCTGCGGAACTACCGCACGGAGGGCGCGGAGTGGGTCGGCCGCGTCCTTGGCCTGACACTGCCGCCGGACTCCTTCGACGGGTCCGGTGCGAGCGCGTCGTCCCTCACCGCGGGCGCCGCGGGCCTGGAGGCCGACCTCGCCGACGAGGACGCCCCCGCGTTCTGGCCCCGGATGAACCTGCGCATGCTGCATCTGTTCCTGACGGTGGAGTCCAGGCCTTCGGAGATGCTCGACGACGGCCTGGAGCCGGACTACATCCTGCGGGTGCGGAACGTGTTCACCCGCCCGGTGCCCGAGAGCGGCCGGTTCCCCGGCCTGGTGTGGCCGTTCACGCTGTACTTCGAGGACTCCCTGGGGCGGGAGGCGGACGCCCTGGGGTACTTGGACATGGCGGTCGCCAACTGCCGCCGGTTCGGCGGCGACTGGGAGGTCGCGATCACACTGATGTTCCGGGTGCACACCAGCGTCGACCGGCAGGGCAGCCTGAGCGGTGTCGACGACGATCTGGTGGAGCTGCGGGGGCTGAGCAGACGGGTGGGCGACCGGTGGCTGCGCGCACAGGTGTGCAGCGCGGCGGGGGAGGCGGCGATGGCCCGCAGCCGGTACGAGGACGCCCGGCAGGAGTACGAGGAGGCGCTGCGGCTCGCCTACGAGGTCGGCGCGCACGCCGAGGCGCCCTTCCTGATCGGCCGCCTGGCGGAGATCGCCTACCGCTCGGGCGACCGCGACCTGGCCGTGAAGGGCCTGGACGAGGCCGATGCCTTGGGCGATCAGTACGGCGTCATGGACTCCCGTGCCTTCGTCCGCCTCATGAGCGCCGAGATGGCGCTGCACGACGGGGACGTGGCGCGGGCCCGCACCCTGTGGAAGGAGTCCCGTGACGCGTCCGAGCGCGGAACGCTCCCGCCCCAGTTCGCCGCGGGCCTCGGCGGTGTGGACGCCCGGATCACGGCGGCCGAGTCGGGGCCGGGCGCCGGTCTCGCCGTCCTCGCCGAGGTGCTGCCGGAGGCGTTGCGCAGCCGCTGCTCGGAGATGGTCGTCGCGGGCCTGGTGGACGCCGGCGCCGTCCTCAGATCCCAGTCCGGCGACCACACCCGCGCCGCGCGCCTCCTCGCCTTCGCCACCCACTGGCGCGACGGCTGCGAACGCCCCATGCCGGACCGCGTCGAGGCCGAGCGCACGGCCCGGAGAGCCCGCGCGGCACTCGGCGACGCGGCGTACGAGCGGGAGAGCGCCGCGGGCCGCGGCATGACGATGACCGAGGCCCTGGAGAGCCTGACGGCCACGTCCGACTGACACGCGCCACACCAGCGGCACGGGCTCGCCGACCGCGCGTTCCGGCACCGGCCCGCCGACCGCACCGCCGCGCCGACCGCACCGCCGCCCGGCACCTCAGGCGCGAGCGCCGCCCCCAGAGGCCCGGATGCCGCCGGTGACTCAGGTGCAGGAGAGCCGCGACTGCGCCCAGTCCGCCAAGGCCGTCGACGAGAACGGAGTGTGGGGCTCGACGACAAGGCGGATCGTCTTGCGCCCGGTCAGACCGACCCGCACGGGTACCGCCGCGTCGCCGCCCTTGATCAGCGGGGAGCGCCACAGCGGCACCCCGTCGCCGTACACGGAGAAGCGCACCTTGCCGAGGCCCATCGTCATGTCGTCCACGCCGACGAGCGCCTCGTAGGAGGAGCACGTGCGGTTCAGGTCGATGGTGACCGAGGAGCGGCCGTGCACGGTGACGCCGTGGCTGTAGCGCTTGTCGGCGATGGACATGCCCCAGCGCTGCCACACCCAGCTGCTCTCGCCGAGCCGCATCTCGGGCTTGGTGCCGTCGCCGCCCAGGCCGTACTCCAGCTGGTTCCACTGGAAGACCCGCGGCGCGGGCGGCGGTGGGGGCGGCGGCTTCGGCGTCGGCTTGGGCGGCGTGGGCCTCGGCGTGGGCGTCGGCTTCGGCGGCGGTGGCGGCTTGGGCTTGGGCTTCTCCGGGGGTGGCGTCGGCTTCGGGGTGGGCTTCGGCGTCGGCTTGGGGGTGGGTTTCGGCGTCGGCGTCGGCTTCGGTGGCGTCGGCTTGGGCTTAGGCGCGGGGGGCTCCGGCTTGGGCTCGGGCCTGGGGGGTGGCGGATCGTCCGGCAGGACGGGCGCGGAGACCGGCGCCTTCGCCTTCGGCGGGTCCTCCTTGGGCTTGGGGTCACCGGCGAGCGCGATCGCCACGGCGACCCCGGCCGCGACGACGACACCCGCCGCGATCCCGGCCTTGGCGGGCGCGCCGAGCCCCTCGGACGCGGCCGCGCCCCCGGCCCCGGCCGAACCGGCACCGCCCGTCGCGGCCCCGGCGGCTCCCGCCGCACCCGCGCCCGCGACGCCGCCGCCGACGAGGGCGGCCACCTTCGCGTATCCGGCGGCACCGAACCAGCCGATGACGGCGATCGGCACGACAGCGGGGATGCTGTTCGCGACTTCCTTGATCTGACCGGCGGCCACCCGGCAGTCGGCGCACTCCTCCAGGTGCTTGCGCAGTCCGCGCTCGGCGCGGGTGCGCAGGCCGCCGCGGGCGTAGGCGCCGAGCCGGTCGGCGTAGCGCGCGCACTCCTCGCTCTCGGTGCGCGTGGCGCTCACATGGGCCTGGAGGTAGGCCTGCTTGAGGCCTTCGCGGGCGCGGCTGGCGAGCACGCGGGTGCCGTTGGCGTCCAGGCCGAAGAGCGTGGCGACCTCGCTCGGGGACTCGTCCTCGACCTCCGTGTGCCAAAGGACGGCCTGCCAGCGCTCGGGCAGACTGCGGAACGCCTGCATGGCGAGGGACTGCTCGGCCTCGTGCATGGCGCGCACGTCCGCGCCGAGGTCCATGCCCGCTCCGAAGGAGCCCATGGACGCGGTGTCGTCGGACACCTCGGAGCCCCGGGCGGCCTGCGCGGCGAAGACCGCGAAGTCGTCGACCAGCTGCTCCCGCTTCGCGGACTTCGTCCACCCGGCCGCGACGCGCCGTACCGTGGTCAGCAGATAGGCGCGCACCGCGTGCTCGGGGCCGGACCCGGAGCGCACGGCTCCCAGCATCCGCGCGAACACCTCGGCGGTGAGGTCGTCGGCGGTGTGGGCGTCGCGGCAGCAGGTGCGGGCGTAGCGGCGTACCGATTCGGCATGTCTGCGGTACAGCTCCGCGTACGCGGAGTCGTCGCCCGCGCGCATGCGCTCGATCAGGTCGGCGTCGGACGGCGGGACGTCGGGACCGGTGCGGGCACCGGGCACCACGGCCTCCGTGCCCCCGGCGGAACCGCCCGCCGGGCCGCCACCGGGACCGGCGGGGCCGCCGGCCGCGGCACCGGCTCCCGCAGGCGTCTCGGAGCCGCGCTCCCGCTGCGTCGGCACGCTGGGGTCGGGACCGGTCGCCCCGGACCCGCCGGAGCCACCGCCTGCCGGACCACCCGTCGTACCGCCCGCGGCGCCGGAGCCCGCGGCCCCGCCGCTGCCACCGGGACCGCCTTGGTTCGGCACCTGCCGGGGCGGAAGCCCGCTCGACTCACCCCCGCCGGGGGTGGGCTCGTCCCGCCCGTCAACACTCATCGCGGAAAGCCTCCGCATGCACACTCGGACCCGAACACCGGGCCAGAGTGCCACACGGTCGCGCTCCGTCGAATAGCGCGGACGAGCAACCACCCGTCCGGGGCGCGTTCCCGCAATGGAGCACTAGTGTTCACTCATTCGGGGAACGCTCAACCCCCGTGAAAGACACGGGAGTTGAGCATTCGAGGCCCGAATGTCGCACGTGAACGCCTATGCGGGCCGAGAACGCAGCCCCTCGAGCAGGATGTCGAGCAGCCGAGACGAGGCCGCCGCCTGCTGCGCGGCGTCCGGCAGCGAGGGCGCCGCCGTGGCTATCACCAGCAGTACGTCCGACACGGTCACGTCCGCGCGCAGCTCACCGGCCGCCCGCGCCCGCTCCACGAGCCGACCGACGACCTCGAGCAGCGCCGCCGCTCCGGCGTCGTCGCTCTCCGCCGCCGGCGCCGGCCGTTGCTCCACGAGCCGCAGCTCGGGCCCGGCCAGCGAGGGCACCTGCCGCTGCTGCGGCACCCTGGCCTCCGCCGAGCCGACCGTCCCGGCGATGCCCGCCGCTCCCGCCGCGCCCTCGGCGCCGACCGTGTTGTCGGTGCCGTCGGAGTCCTTGGCCTGCACCCGCAGCACCTGCGGCGGCAGCAGCCGCCCCGCGCCCGACGCCACCGACGTCCGCAGGAAGCGCGAGAGCGCCGACCACGGCTCGTCCTCCTGGCCGAGCGCCGCCCGGGCCTGTTCCGTCAGCCGGGAGGTCTCCTCCTCGGCTATCCGTCGCACCAATACGTCCTTGCTGGGGAAGCGGCGGTAGACCGTGCCCACACCGACGCGGGCGCGGCGAGCCACGTCCTCCATCGGCGCGCCGTACCCCAGCTCTCCGAATACCTCACGGGCCGCGCGCAGCACGTGTTCGAGGTTGCGCTGCGCATCCACGCGCAGCGGTGTCGAACGCGCTCCGTCCGCCAGATCACGGCCGTTTCCGCCTGTGGCGACGGCAGCAGCCGACGCTGTCGCGGAAGTCCAGTGAGAGTCCTGAATGTGCATATACGTTCCCCCGGTAATGACGTCTCCCCCCGGAGACACTCCCCGCCATCGAAGACCGGCGTGACGGGCGAAGCTCCTCCACGAGTCCGGCAAACCGGACCCGACGAGCGCATCCCCCGACACCCCGACGTCACACGAACATAGTTGAGCCAGAGTCAATTCAGAAGAGGTGGGTTCCGCACAGAGCGCCCCCCGATCGGAGTACGCACCGTTTCCCACCCGATTGCCCCCCGCGCCACCACCCTGACAGCAGCCTCTGACCTGCGCACATTCCATCAGCCCCGGTGGCAGGGCGGCGCCGCGCCGACGGCGACTTCCTGTCATACAAATTGTCGAGCCTGTGGACAAACACGAAGTGCGGGTGCGTCATGGGATGGTGACGGAACCTGTGCGCATTCTCGTTGTCGGTGGTGGCTACGTCGGGATGTACACCGCGCTGCACCTCCAGCGGAAACTGAAGCCGGAGCTCAAGCAGGGCGCGGTGGAGATCGTCGTGATCTCGCCAGATCCTTATATGACGTATCAGCCGTTCCTGCCCGAGGCGGCGGCCGGTTCGATCTCACCGCGCCACGTCGTCGTACCGCTGCGCCGCGTTCTCGACAAATGCCGGGTGATCGTCGGCGAGGTCCGCTCCGTCGACCACGCCAAGCGCACCGCGTCGTTCACCACGCTCGCCACCGTGGAGGAGGGCGCGGGCCCCCTCGACATCACGTACGACGAACTGGTCCTCGCGCCCGGCTCGATCTCCCGCACCCTGCCGGTCCCCGGCCTCGCCGACTACGGCATCGGCTTCAAGACCGTCGAGGAGGCCATCGGGCTGCGCAACCACGTCATCGAGCAGATGGACATCGCCTCCTCCACCCGCGACCCCGCCGTCCGCGACGCCGCCCTGACCTTCGTCTTCGTAGGCGGCGGATACGCGGGCGTGGAGGCGCTCGGCGAGCTGGAGGACATGGCCCGCTACGCCGCGCGGTACTACCACAACGTCAAGGCCGAGGACATGAAGTGGATCCTCGTCGAGGCGTCCGGGCGGATCCTGCCCGAGGTCGGCGCGGAGATGGGCAAGTACACGGTCAGCCAACTGCGCAAACGCAATATCGACGTACGCCTGGAGACCCGGCTCGAGTCCTGCGAGGACCGCGTCGCCGTGCTCGACGACGGCGCCCGCTTCCCCACCCGCACCGTCGTGTGGACCGCCGGCGTCAAACCGCACCCCCTGCTCGCCGCCACCGACCTGCCCCTGAACGAACGCGGCCGCCTGAAGTGCACCGCCGAGCTGGCCGTCGACGGCGCGCTGCACGCGTGGGGCGCGGGCGACGCCGCAGCCGTCCCCGACGTCACCGCCGACGAACCCGGCAAGGAGTGCGCCCCCAACGCCCAGCACGCCGTGCGCCAGGCCAAGGTCCTCGGCGACAACATCGCCGCGACCCTGCGCAAGCAGCCCCTCCAGGAGTACGCGCACAAGTACGTCGGCTCGGTGGCGTCCCTGGGACTCCACAAAGGCGTCGCACACGTCTACGGACGCAAGCTGAAGGGCTACCCTGCCTGGTTCATGCACCGCGTCTACCACCTCAGCCGGGTGCCCACCCTCAACCGCAAGTCCCGCGTGCTCGCCGAATGGATCCTCTCCGGCCTGTTCAAACGCGAGATCGTCTCCCTGGGCTCGCTCGAGCACCCGCGTGCGGAGTTCGAACTCGCAGCCGGGAGCGAGCGCCCGAAGGAGTCCCGATGACCACCGAGACCTCCGACAGGAACTGCCCGGGCGGGTCCGGCGCCTGACGGATGTCAGTCCCTTCGGCCAGACTGGACGTGTGACCATGATGGGCGGGCACACCCACGACGGGCACACCCAAGAGAAAACGTCCGCTCCACGCCATGCTGTGTCTTCCCGGGAGGCGGCGCACACAGCCGCCGCGCCACCGGCCGGACCCCCGGCCGCACACCCCCGCCCGATCCAGAAGCGACACCACGAGGCCTACCGCAGTGAACTTCACGCGCTGGAGCGCCCGGCTCCCCGGAACACAGCGCCGCGCCGCGGCGCGCACCAAAGCCGGCGGTTCCCCGGCACAGCTGGGCGAGAGCTCCGTCCCCGCGGCCCGCGCCGAGCGCCTCGCGGACACGCGGAGCCCCGCGGACACGCCCGCCGGGGTCGACGAACTCCCGGCCCGTGAGGTCCTGGACCGCATCCCGGCCCTCGTCGCGCTCGTGCACGGCGCGGACCACCGCATCGCGTACGTCAACGACGCGTACACCACGGCGTTCGGCGCCCGCCCCGTGGGCGCCCCCGCGCGCGAGGCACTGCCCGAGCTGGACGCGGTCGGGCTGCTGCCGCTCCTCGACCAGGTCCTGCGCAGCGCCAAGCCGCGCACGGTCAAGTCCCGCAAGGCGCCCGGCGGCCGGTCCTACACCTTCACGTGCACCCCCGTGTCGCTGTCGCTCGGCGGCCCCGCGGACGACGGCTCGGGCGGCGTCCTCGTCTTCGCCGCCGACGTCACCGACCACGCCGAGGCCGCCGAACGCCTGCGCGCCAGCGAGCGCACCCAGCGCGAGACGGCCGTGACGCTGCAACGCTCCCTGCTGCCCCAGGAGTTGGAGCAGCCCGACGACCTGCGCATTGCCGCGACGTACCAACCGGGCGGAACGGACGCCGCGGTCGGCGGCGACTGGTACGACGTGATCACCCTCGGCGGCGGCCGCACCGCCCTGGTCATCGGCGACGTCATGGGCCGCGGGGTGCGCGCCGCCGCCGTCATGGGCCAGCTCCGCACGGCCGTGCGCGCGTACGCCCGCCTCGACCTGCCGCCGCACGAGGTGCTTCAGCTCCTCGACGGCCTCGCCTCGGAGATCGACGCCAGCCAGATCGCGACGTGTGTGTACGCGGTGCACGATCCGAACGAGGGCAGCCTCGCGTACGCCTCCGCCGGCCACCTGCCGATCCTCGTGCGCGACGAGAACGGCACGATCCACCGCGCCGACGAGCCCACGGGCCCGCCGCTGGGCACCGGCGGCTGGCTGCACGCCTCCGGCTCCCTGCCGCTCGGCCCCGGCTCCACCGCCGTCCTCTACACCGACGGCCTGGTCGAGCGCCGCAGCGAGGACATCGACGAGGGCGTGGCGGCCCTGGAGCGCGCCCTGGCCGGGGCCACCGGCACGCCCCAGGTGATGTGCGACCGCCTGATCCGAGCCCTGGGCGTGACCGCCGACCACGACGACGACGTGGCGGTCCTCGTCCTGCAGCAGCCCGCCCGCACGGGCGTGCACGCGGACCTGTTCCGCAACGCCGCGCTCGAACTCCTCGGCGGGGTGGAGGCCGCGCCCCGCGCGCGGGCCTTCGCCACCGGCGTCCTCGCCAGCTGGCGCTTCCCGCCCGAACTGCACGACCTGGGCGTCCTCGCGGCCAGCGAGCTCGTCGCCAACTCCTTGCAACACGGCACCCCGCCGATGCGGCTGCGCCTGCGCCGCACCGACCGCCGCCTGATCATCGAGGTCACCGACGGCGACGACCATCTGCCGCGCCGCCGCCGTGCCGAGCCCGCCGACGAGGCGGGCCGGGGCATCGCCATCGTCGCCACGATCGCCTCGAACTGGGGCTCACGGCGCACGCCCGGGGGCGGCAAGGCGGTCTGGTGCGAGTTCGCGCTCCCGCGCGCGTAGCGCGGAATACCCGCGTCCCCCACTCCTAGGAGTGGGCGGTCACGGTCTCCGGGGCGTCCGGCGTTCCCTGCGCCACCACGCGGCTCTTCTGCGGGTGCGGGTGGTTCTGTGCCGGGGTGAGGTGTCGGCCGAGGCGCAGCCCGAGCACCGTGATGCCGAGGGAGAAGAGCAGGAACGTCACGATGTACGGAGCGTGCAGCGTGGCGCCCATCGGGCCGCCCACGGCCGGGCCGACCGCGAGCGCGAGCTGCTTGACCAGCGCGAAGGCGGAGTTGTACCGCCCGACCATGGACTCCGGCGCGAGGTCGGCGACCAGCGGCGCGACGGTCGGCGCGAGCATCGTCTCGCCGAGCCCGAAGAGCGCGTACGTCGAGATGAACGCGGCGGTCGCCATGGCCTGGCTGCCGTGCCCGAGCCCCGCGTACCCGGCGGCTGTCCAGGCGACGGCCCAGATGAGGCCGACGGCGGCGATCACCTGCGAGCGCTTGCGGCGCTCGACGAACCGCAGGACCGCGAACTGCGCGATCACGATGGCGCCGGTGTTGGCGGCCAGGGCGATGCCGAGCGTGGACGGGGATATCCCGGCGGCCTCGACGCCGTACGCCGAAAGGCCCGACTCGAACTGGCCGTAGCAGGCGAAGAACAGCACGAAGCCGAGGACGCACAGCTGCAGCATCACGCGGTTGCGGAATACGTCCCTGATGCTGCCGCCGGCCTGGGGCGTGGCGTCCGCGATCCGCGCCGAGCGGGGTATCCGAGCCGTCAGCATGACGCCGATCAGGACCAGGAAGATCACGGTCTCGATGGCGAAGAGCAGGGTGAAGTCACCCGGCCGTTCGTGCTTCACGATCTGGCCGCCGATGAGTCCGCCGATGCCGAGGCCCAGGTTCTGCAGGAAGAACTGCATGGCGAAGGCGCGCGTGCGGGTCGCGGGCGTGGAGCACTCCACGATCATCGTGGCGAGCGCGGGCTGCATCACGGCCTGACCGGCGCCGAGCGCACCGGCCGAGAGCAGCACGAACGGAGCGCTGGAGGACAGGCCCAGGCTGAGCGCGCCGACGGCGGCGGTGGACAGCGCGGCGACGAGCACGGGCAGGGGGCCGCGTCGGTCGATGGCGCGGCCCGAGAAGGGCAGCACGATCAGCGCGGCCACGGCGAACGCGGCGAGCACGAGGCCCGCGGTCACCGCGCCCAGGTCCCGGACCTGCGCCACGTACACGTACAAGAAGGGGACGGTAAACCCCAGACCGAACGCACTCAGCGCGTTGCCCACGTGGATCCGGCCCATCGCAGCGCCCATCGCCTTGTTCACTTTCACCTGCCTTAGACCTGAAGACTTCGAAGCTAAAGTTAGGATCTAAACAATACACACCGAAGGACTTCGACGGCAAGCGGCCCCGTGCCATACTGCGGCCATGGGCGATACCCCCGGCCCCACAGAGCCGACACTCGAAGAGCAGATCGCCGCCTACCAGCGGGAGTTCCAGGACCTCGACCCCCAGGTCGAGAAGATTGTCTCGGCCCTCGGCCGCCTCAACCGCCGCATGAACGTCGCCTACGGCCGCCAGACCGCGACGCTCGGCATCAGCAACGCCGAGTGGGAGGTCCTCAAGGCCCTGGTCCTGTCCGGCGCCCCGTACCAAATGGGCCCCGGCGACCTGGCCAAGCGCCTCGGTCTCACGCCCGCCGCGATGACCCACCGGATCGACCGCATGGTCAGCGAGGGCCTCGTCACGCGCGAGCGCGACGAGAACAACCGGGTACGCGTCATCGTCGAGCTGACCGCGGAGGGCAGGGAGAAGTGGCTGGAGGCGATGCGCCTCGCCACGGTCTTCGAGGAAGACCTCCTGCAGGACCTCACCCCGGTGGAGCGCGGTGTGCTCGGCGAGGTCCTCACGCGGCTCCTTCGCCGCGTCGAGCACGCCCAGCCGGACGCGGGCGGCCGCCTCACCGACCTCGACTGACTCTCGGCCACCCTTGCTGCGCACCCTTGATACGAGGGGTGTCACGCCCCCGACCGGCGCGGGTTGACAGTCGCCTGCTCGATCCGTAAGGTTCTTCGGGTTGCCGCCGAGCCGTAACGGTTCTGCGACAACAACTCCCGCCGCTCACGCGGCCACTCAAACCACCTGCACGATCTTCCTCCGGGGATGATTTCGGCACGCCCGAATTCATTTCCCTGATCTTGTCGCGACCGGAAACGGCCCGATTAGGAACTGCCGGGAGAATCCGCTAAAGTTTGAGACGTCGGAACGGCCCAACAGCCGTGAGGACAGCCCAAGTTGACTGGGAATCAGGCCCGAAAGGATCTGATAGAGTCAACACCGCCGGAAGGCCGAAAGGCCGGAAAGCACCGAGGAAATCGGGTCGGAACGGGAAGCCGGAAAGATCTGATAGAGTCGGAAACGCAAGAACAAAAGAAACACCGAAGGGAAGCGCCCGGAGGAAAGCCCGCGAGGGTGAGTACGAAGGAAGCGTCCGTTCCTTGAGAACTCAACAGCGTGCCAAAAGTCAACGCCAGATATGTTGATACCCCGTCTACTGGACGTCAGTCCGGTGGCGAGGTTCCTTTGAAAAAGTCCTGTACGGCATGGTCCGTGCAGGCGCACAGCGAGGACGCTGTGAACCGGGAGATTATTCCTCTCCTGGTTCCGCTCTCGTGTGTGTCGCCGGGATATCCCGGAAGCATTCACGGAGAGTTTGATCCTGGCTCAGGACGAACGCTGGCGGCGTGCTTAACACATGCAAGTCGAACGATGAAGCCCTTCGGGGTGGATTAGTGGCGAACGGGTGAGTAACACGTGGGCAATCTGCCCTGCACTCTGGGACAAGCCCTGGAAACGGGGTCTAATACCGGATAACACCTTCTCTCGCATGGGAGGGGGTTGAAAGCTCCGGCGGTGCAGGATGAGCCCGCGGCCTATCAGCTTGTTGGTGAGGTAGTGGCTCACCAAGGCGACGACGGGTAGCCGGCCTGAGAGGGCGACCGGCCACACTGGGACTGAGACACGGCCCAGACTCCTACGGGAGGCAGCAGTGGGGAATATTGCACAATGGGCGAAAGCCTGATGCAGCGACGCCGCGTGAGGGATGACGGCCTTCGGGTTGTAAACCTCTTTCAGCAGGGAAGAAGCGCAAGTGACGGTACCTGCAGAAGAAGCGCCGGCTAACTACGTGCCAGCAGCCGCGGTAATACGTAGGGCGCAAGCGTTGTCCGGAATTATTGGGCGTAAAGAGCTCGTAGGCGGCTTGTCACGTCGGTTGTGAAAGCCCGGGGCTTAACCCCGGGTCTGCAGTCGATACGGGCAGGCTAGAGTTCGGTAGGGGAGATCGGAATTCCTGGTGTAGCGGTGAAATGCGCAGATATCAGGAGGAACACCGGTGGCGAAGGCGGATCTCTGGGCCGATACTGACGCTGAGGAGCGAAAGCGTGGGGAGCGAACAGGATTAGATACCCTGGTAGTCCACGCCGTAAACGGTGGGCACTAGGTGTGGGCAACATTCCACGTTGTCCGTGCCGCAGCTAACGCATTAAGTGCCCCGCCTGGGGAGTACGGCCGCAAGGCTAAAACTCAAAGGAATTGACGGGGGCCCGCACAAGCGGCGGAGCATGTGGCTTAATTCGACGCAACGCGAAGAACCTTACCAAGGCTTGACATACACCGGAAACGGCCAGAGATGGTCGCCCCCTTGTGGTCGGTGTACAGGTGGTGCATGGCTGTCGTCAGCTCGTGTCGTGAGATGTTGGGTTAAGTCCCGCAACGAGCGCAACCCTTGTCCCGTGTTGCCAGCAAGCCCTTCGGGGTGTTGGGGACTCACGGGAGACCGCCGGGGTCAACTCGGAGGAAGGTGGGGACGACGTCAAGTCATCATGCCCCTTATGTCTTGGGCTGCACACGTGCTACAATGGCCGGTACAATGAGCTGCGATACCGCGAGGTGGAGCGAATCTCAAAAAGCCGGTCTCAGTTCGGATTGGGGTCTGCAACTCGACCCCATGAAGTCGGAGTCGCTAGTAATCGCAGATCAGCATTGCTGCGGTGAATACGTTCCCGGGCCTTGTACACACCGCCCGTCACGTCACGAAAGTCGGTAACACCCGAAGCCGGTGGCCCAACCCCTTGTGGGAGGGAGCTGTCGAAGGTGGGACTGGCGATTGGGACGAAGTCGTAACAAGGTAGCCGTACCGGAAGGTGCGGCTGGATCACCTCCTTTCTAAGGAGCACTTCTCAGCCAAGCTTGCTTGGTTCAGAGGCCAGTACATCAGCGAATGTCTGATGCTGGTTGCTCATGGGTGGAACGTTGACTACTCGGCACACTTGACCTGATCTGGTCGCGAGTACTGCTTCGGCGTGGAAAGCGAGATGGAGAGGGCGAGGGTGTCGGGCACGCTGTTGGGTGTCTGAGGGTACGGCCGGTTTCGGCTGCCTTCAGTGCCGACCCCAGTGCACTCAAGCCGTACTGGTTTGGGGTGATGGGTGGTTGGTCGTTGTTTGAGAACTGCACAGTGGACGCGAGCATCTGTGGCCAAGTTTTTAAGGGCGCACGGTGGATGCCTTGGCACCAGGAACCGATGAAGGACGTGGGAGGCCACGATAGTCCCCGGGGAGTCGTCAACCAGGCTTTGATCCGGGGGTTTCCGAATGGGGAAACCCGGCAGTCGTCATGGGCTGTCACCCGCTGCTGAACACATAGGCAGTGTGGAGGGAACGCGGGGAAGTGAAACATCTCAGTACCCGCAGGAAGAGAAAACAACCGTGATTCCGGGAGTAGTGGCGAGCGAAACTGGATGAGGCCAAACCGTATGCGTGTGAGACCCGGCAGGGGTTGCGTATACGGGGTTGTGGGATCTCTCTTCTGTTGTCTGCCGGCGACAGGACGAGTCAGAAACCGTTGATGTAGGCGAAGGACATGCGAAAGGTCCGGCGTAGAGGGTAAGACCCCCGTAGTCGAAACGTCAGCGGCTCGTTTGAGAGACACCCAAGTAGCACGGGGCCCGAGAAATCCCGTGTGAATCTGGCGGGACCACCCGTTAAGCCTAAATATTCCCTGGTGACCGATAGCGGATAGTACCGTGAGGGAATGGTGAAAAGTACCGCGGGAGCGGAGTGAAATAGTACCTGAAACCGTGTGCCTACAAGCCGTGGGAGCGTCGCTATGCAGCTTGCTGTGTAGTCGTGACTGCGTGCCTTTTGAAGAATGAGCCTGCGAGTTTGCGGTGTGTTGCGAGGTTAACCCGTGTGGGGAAGCCGTAGCGAAAGCGAGTCCGAATAGGGCGGTTTAGTAGCGCGCTCAAGACCCGAAGCGGAGTGATCTAGCCATGGGCAGGCTGAAGCGGAGGTAAGACTTCGTGGAGGGCCGAACCCACCAGGGTTGAAAACCTGGGGGATGACCTGTGGTTAGGGGTGAAAGGCCAATCAAACTCCGTGATAGCTGGTTCTCCCCGAAATGCATTTAGGTGCAGCGTCGTGTGTTTCTTGCCGGAGGTAGAGCACTGGATAGGCGATGGGCCCTACCGGGTTACTGACCTTAGCCAAACTCCGAATGCCGGTAAGTGAGAGCGCGGCAGTGAGACTGTGGGGGATAAGCTCCATGGTCGAGAGGGAAACAGCCCAGAGCATCGACTAAGGCCCCTAAGCGTACGCTAAGTGGGAAAGGATGTGGAGTCGCAGAGACAACCAGGAGGTTGGCTTAGAAGCAGCCACCCTTGAAAGAGTGCGTAATAGCTCACTGGTCTAGTGATTCCGCGCCGACAATGTAGCGGGGCTCAAGCGTACCGCCGAAGTCGTGTCATTGCGATATATACCCCCAACGGGGATCGTGATGGGTAGGGGAGCGTCGTGTGCCGGGTGAAGCTGCCGCGTAAGCGAGTGGTGGACGGTTCACGAGTGAGAATGCAGGCATGAGTAGCGATACATACGTGAGAAACGTGTGCGCCGATTGACTAAGGGTTCCTGGGTCAAGCTGATCTGCCCAGGGTAAGTCGGGACCTAAGGCGAGGCCGACAGGCGTAGTCGATGGATAACCGGTTGATATTCCGGTACCCGCTGTGAAGCGTCAAACATCGAATCCAGTGATGCTAAGGCCGTGAAGCCGCCCTGATCTCTTCGGAGTTGAGGGGAGTGGTGGAGCCGCTGACCCGATCTGGTAGTAGGTGAGTGATGGGGTGACGCAGGAAGGTAGTCCAGCCCGGGCGGTGGTTGTCCCGGGGTAAGGGTGTAGCCCGAGCGATAGGCAAATCCGTCGTTCTTGTGGGTGAGACCTGATGCCGAGCCGATTGTGGTGAAGTGGATGATCCTATGCTGTCGAGAAAAGCCTCTAGCGAGTTTCATGGCGGCCCGTACCCTAAACCGACTCAGGTGGTCAGGTAGAGAATACCGAGGCGTTCGGGTGAACTATGGTTAAGGAACTCGGCAAAATGCCCCCGTAACTTCGGGAGAAGGGGGGCCATTTCTGGTGATGACACTTGCTGTCTGAGCTGGGGGTGGCCGCAGAGACCAGCGAGAAGCGACTGTTTACTAAAAACACAGGTCCGTGCGAAGCCGTAAGGCGATGTATACGGACTGACGCCTGCCCGGTGCTGGAACGTTAAGGGGACCGGTTAGTCACTCTTCGGGGTGGCGAAGCTGAGAACTTAAGCGCCAGTAAACGGCGGTGGTAACTATAACCATCCTAAGGTAGCGAAATTCCTTGTCGGGTAAGTTCCGACCTGCACGAATGGCGTAACGACTTCTCGACTGTCTCAACCATAGGCCCGGTGAAATTGCACTACGAGTAAAGATGCTCGTTTCGCGCAGCAGGACGGAAAGACCCCGGGACCTTTACTACAGTTTGATATTGGTGTTCGGTTCGGCTTGTGTAGGATAGGTGGGAGACTGTGAAGCGGGCACGCCAGTGTTCGTGGAGTCGTCGTTGAAATACCACTCTGGTCGTGCTGGATGTCTAACCTGGGTCCGTGATCCGGATCAGGGACAGTGTCTGATGGGTAGTTTAACTGGGGCGGTTGCCTCCCAAAGGGTAACGGAGGCGCCCAAAGGTTCCCTCAGCCTGGTTGGTAATCAGGTGTTGAGTGTAAGTGCACAAGGGAGCTTGACTGTGAGACTGACGGGTCGAGCAGGGACGAAAGTCGGGACTAGTGATCCGGCGGTGGCTTGTGGAAGCGCCGTCGCTCAACGGATAAAAGGTACCCCGGGGATAACAGGCTGATCTTCCCCAAGAGTCCATATCGACGGGATGGTTTGGCACCTCGATGTCGGCTCGTCGCATCCTGGGGCTGGAGTCGGTCCCAAGGGTTGGGCTGTTCGCCCATTAAAGCGGTACGCGAGCTGGGTTTAGAACGTCGTGAGACAGTTCGGTCCCTATCCGCTGTGCGCGTAGGAGTCTTGAGAAGGGCTGTCCCTAGTACGAGAGGACCGGGACGGACGAACCTCTGGTGTGCCAGTTGTTCTGCCAAGGGCATGGCTGGTTGGCTACGTTCGGAAAGGATAACCGCTGAAAGCATCTAAGCGGGAAGCCTGCTTCGAGATGAGGACTCCCACCTCCTTTGAGGGGTTAAGGCTCCCAGTAGACGACTGGGTTGATAGGCCAGATATGGAAGCCCTGTGAGGGGTGGAGTTGACTGGTACTAATAGGCCGAGGGCTTGTCCTCAGTTGCTCGCGTCCACTGTGTTGGTTCTGAAACCACGAACAACCCCATGCCGTGGTTATGGTGTGGTGCGGTTGAGAGTTTCATAGTGTTTCGGTGGTCATAGCGTGAGGGAAACGCCCGGTTACATTCCGAACCCGGAAGCTAAGCCTTATAGCGCCGATGGTACTGCAGGGGGGACCCTGTGGGAGAGTAGGACGCCGCCGAACTAATTGTAGAGAAAACCCCCGTGCCGTTCGGCACGGGGGTTTTCTGCGTTTAAGGGACGTTTCCCGTTCCACCGGGACGCCCCCCGTTCTACGACGGGCTCACCAGCTTCGTGTCGTACGCCAGGATGACCGCCTGCACGCGGTCCCGCGAACCTGTCTTCGCGAGGATGCGGCCCACATGCGTCTTCACCGTCGACTCCGCGAGGTGCAGACGCTCGGCGATCTCCGTGTTCGTCCAGCCCTGGCCGATCACTGTGAGGATGTGGAGCTCGCGTTCCGTCAAGGACGACAGGAGCGGATGCTTCGCGGGATCGGCCGGGCCGGCCTCGGTGCCCGGTCCCGTCGGCAGCTGGTGCGCGAACGTGTCCAGGAGGCGCCGCGTCAGCCGAGGTGCCACCACGGCGTCCCCCGTGGCCACCGCACGAACCCCTGAGAGCAGCTGCTCCGGCAGGGCGTCCTTGATGAGGAAACCTGACGCTCCCGCCCGCAGCCCCGCGTACGCGTACTCGTCCAGGTCGAATGTCGTCAGGATCAGAACCCGCGTACCGGAACCCGAAGCGACGATGCGGCGCGTGGCCTCGATGCCGTCCATGTCCGGCATCCGCACGTCCATCAGGACCACATCGGGACGCAGACCGGACGTCATGCGGATCGCGTCCGTGCCGTTGCCGCCCTCCCCCACCACCGTCATGTCGTCCTGGCTCTCCAGGAGCATGCGGAAGCCGAAGCGCTGCAAGGGCTGGTCGTCGACTATGAGGACGGTCGTCACCGAACGGATTCCTTCTCGGTCTGGGGATCGGTCTGGGGATCGGTCTGGGGAGGGGAAAGGGAAGCGGAGAGGGAAAGGGAAGTGGAAAGGGGAGTGGTCGCGCGGGGGAGATGGAGCCGGACCTGCCAGCCCGGCTCGGGGTGCGGGCGTGGTCCGGCCTCAAGTCTGCCCGCGTACAAGGCGGTTCGTTCACGCATGCCGGTGAGGCCGCGGCCCCCCTCCGACGGCGTACCGCCCTGCCCGGTGTCCGTGACCGACACCGACACACCGTCCGTCGTGTACGAGACCTCGACCGTCGCCGTCGCCCCCGGACCCGCGTGCTTCAACGTGTTCGTCAGGGCTTCCTGCACCACGCGGTACACGGTGAGTTGCTGGCCCTGGGGAACGGCGTCGGCGCGGCCGTGGAACGTGCTGCGGACGGGCAGGCCCGCCGCGCGGACACCGTCGATGAGGCGGCCCAGGTCGGTGAGGGCGGGCTGCGGAGCCAACTCGGCGGTCTCGGCGGCTTCCTCACGCAGCACGTCCAGGAGGCGGCGCAGCTCCGCGAGGGCCTGGCGGCTCGTGGAACTGATGGCGTCCAGGGCCTGCGCGGCGCGCTCGGGGGACCGGGCGGCCGCGTACTTGCCGCCGTCGGCGAGGCCGGTGATGACGGACAGGTTGTGGCCGATGATGTCGTGCATCTCGCGGGCGATGCGGGTGCGTTCGGCGGCTGCGGCGAGCCGAGCCTGCTGGTCGCGTTCGACCTCCAGTTGGCGGGCGCGCTCGACCAGGGCGCGGGTGTAGTCCTGGCGGGAGCGCACCGCGATGCCGAGGAGGGCGACCAGGGCGTACGCCCACACCTGCGGGACGATCTGCTGGTCCCAACTGCCCTTCGGATAGCGGAGCGTGCCCACCACCAGCGGCGCCAACATCAGCACCCCCGCCCAGCCCAGCGTCTTCAGGGGCAGCCGCAGCGCGATGTTGAACAGGACGATGAGCTGGACCAGGGCGACCTGCAGCATCGCGCCGGAGGCGCTGTTGACCGCGCCGAACGCCACCATGACGGCGAGGACCGTCATCGGCCGGCGGCGCCGCCACAGCAGCGGCACCGACATGCCAAGGCTCAGGAGCAGCACCAACGCCCCCGGCACGTCGGTGTTGTGCGCGATGTTGCGCCAGCCGCCGCCCGTGAAGTCGATGAGCGCGGCCGCCGTGAAGAAGCCCGTCACGAGCAGGTCCCAGACCAGCGGGCGGCGCCCGTCGAAGGCGCGCGCCCGCTGGGCGAGCCGCTGCATCTGCCGGGTGAGCGGGTGCGTATCCGCGTCGGGGGTCACCGGCTCATCCTCGTACACGTACGGGCTGTCGTACACGTGCGCGATACTCCTGTGTCGACTCGGGCCGGACTCATACGTCCCGGCGCTTGAGCAGCGCCGATGCCGCCGCGAGGATCGCCGCCGCCCACAGGGTGAGGGCGAGCAGGCCCGTGCCTGCGGAGACGGAGTTCTCGGCACGGGCGATCGAGCCGAGGGACGAGGAGGCCTGGGCGGGGAAGTACTTGACGGCGGTGTCGACCGCGTCGAGGGGCAGTGTGCCGATGACCTCGGGCAGGACGAGGACGGCGCCGACGAACGCGCCGATGCCGCCGGGGACCGAGCGCAGGAGCGCGCCCAGGCCGAGGGCGATCAGGCTGAGGAGCGTGATGGCGGCGGCGCTGCCCGCGAGGGCGCCGAGGACGCCGGAGTCGGTGAGGGACAGCTTCTTGTCGGTGCCGGAGAGCCAGATCTGGGCGACGAGGAACGTGACGACGTTCGTGACGAAGGACAGGGTGAAGGCGACCGCCGCGAAGACCGCGGCCTTGGACCACAGGACGGGTCGGCGGGTCGGGACGGCGGTCAGGGACGCGCGGATCATGCCGGTCGCGTACTCGCCCGCGGTGACGAGGATGCCGAGGACGGCGAGGCAGATCTGGGAGAGCTGGGTGCCGAAGAGGACGAAGACGACCGTGTCGATCTCGGAGTCGTCGCCGTCGTAGGTGGAGCCCATGGTGATGCCGACGGCGAGGACGAGGACGACCGCGGTGATCAGCGTGATCCAGGTGGTGCGCAGCGTCCACAGCTTGTGCCACTCCGAGCGCAGGACGCGGGCAGGGGTGACGCGGTACGCGCTCCGGGCGGGGGCGGGGGTGACCGGGGCGAGGGTGTCCGTGGTCATGCCGCGGCTCCTTCCAGGGGCGTGACGTACTCGACGGAGTCATGGGTGAGGTCCATGAAGGCCTGCTCCAGGGACGCGCTGTGCGGGGTGAGTTCGAACAGGGGGATGGCGTGGGCGGCGGCGGTGCGGCCGATGTGCTCGGCGTCGGTGCCGCGGACGTCGAGGGTGCCGGGGGCGCTGCTGGTGATGGTGACGGCGGGGCTCGCGAGGAGTTCGGCGAGGTGGGCGGCGGCGGGGGACACGACCTTCACGGAGCCGGTGCCCGAGTCCCGTACGAAGCGCTCGACCGTGGTGTCGGCGAGGAGCCTGCCGCGGCCGATGATGATGAGGTGGTCGGCGGTGACGGCCATCTCGCTCATCAGGTGCGAGGAGACGAGGACGGTGCGGCCCTCGGCCGCTTGGGCCTTGAGGAGGTTGCGGATCCACAGGACGCCCTCCGGGTCCAGGCCGTTGACCGGCTCGTCCAGGATGAGGGTCGCGGGGTCGCCGAGCAGGGCCGCCGCGATGCCGAGGCGTTGGCCCATGCCCAGCGAGAAGCCCTTCACGCGGCGGCCCGCGACATCCGTGAGGCCGGTCGCGCCGAGCACGTCCTCGACGCGGGAGCGCGGGATGCCGTGGGTGTGCGCGAGCGCCATGAGGTGGTGGTACGCGGAGCGCCCCGGGTGGATGGAACGGGCCTCCAGGAGCGCGCCGACCTCCGTCAGGGGCGCGCTGTGCGCGGCGTACGCCCGGCCGCCGATCGTGCAGCGTCCGGCGGTCGGCGCGTCCAGACCGAGGAGCATGCGCATGGTCGTGGACTTGCCGGCGCCGTTGGGGCCGAGGAAGCCGGTGACGGTGCCGGGGCGGACCTCGAAGGAGAGGTCGTCGACGGCGGTCTTGGGGTTCTTCCCGCCATAGCGTTTGGTGAGTCCGTGTGCCCGAATCATGGCTCGATGGTCGCGTCGGGGCGGGTGCGGGCGCGTCGGACCGGGGTCTCCTCGTCGGGCGGGGAGTAGTACCGGGGTACGACGGCGGGGCGGGCGGTCGCGGGGCCGGTGGACGAATTGCGTTGCGTACGGCGGGTCGTCCGCTCAGGATCGGTGTATGGAACACCTCATACGCCCCGTGCGTGCCGACGAATGGCGACAGGTCCGTGAGCTGCGGCTCCTCGCTCTGCGGGACCCGGCAGCGCCGGTCGCCTTCCTGGAGACGTACGAGGTCGCCGTCGCGAGGCCCGACGACTTCTGGCAGGACCGTGCCGCGGGCTCCGCCGCGCCGGGCGGTTCGGTGCGGCAGTTCATCGCGGAGGGGCCGGACGGCGTCTGGGCGGGTTCGGTGACGGTGCTGATCGAGGAGCCGGGGACGCAGGGCGTGCTCGGACCGGGCCCGTCAGTGCGGCAGGCGCATCTCGTGGGGGTCTTCGTCAGGGCCGAGCATCGGGGTACGGGGGTGACCGAGGCGTTGTTCTCGGCCGCCGTGGGCTGGGCCCGGGACCGGGACGGGGCGGGGGTGGAGCGGGTGCGGTTGTTCGTGCACGAGGACAACCCGCGCGCGGAGGCCTTCTACCGGAAGTTCGGGTTCGTGGCCAGCGGGGAGCTCGCGCCGGTGCCGGGGGATCCGGGGGCGCGGGAGCGGGAGATGGTGCTCGAGCGGGCGGTGGTGTAGGACCCGTCCCGCGTGCCGGTCCGGCCCGCGCGGATGCTGCTCTAGCCCGTCAGCTCGTCGTGGGGCCAGCGGGCGCGGCCCTGTTCGCGGGAGCGGAGCAGCGCCAGGGTGGGCATGCCCCGCTCCGGTCCGGTGGCGAGCAGCTCCGGCAGTTGGGGGAGCGGGGCGACCGCGGCGACGTCGTCCAGGACGAGGGTGATTGGTGGGTCGAGCCGACCGGAGGATGACCGTTCGGCCATGCGCCGGCCGTGCTCGACCACGCTGGAGGCGAGTGCCGTCAGGAGCGGCATCGCGCCGGGGTTCGTCTTGGGGTCCTCGATCGCCTCACCCACCACAAAAAGCGTGCCCCCTTCATCGATGAAGGAATCCAGGGTGAGGGCATCAGTTCGGTTCGGCGTGCAGGATTCCCGTACGTTGACCGTGAACAGGGCGGAGAGGGCGCGGGCCGTCAACTCCTGGGCGATGTCCCGGCGTTCGGTGTGCGCGGTGAGGGCCGACTCCAGTTCGCCGGCCGCGCCCGACGCCGCCTTGGGGTGGGTGCGCAGGACGCGGACGGCGTCCTGGACCTGGGTGCCCTGGGCCCAGCGGTGGACGTGCTTGATGTTGCGGCCGTCGATGGCCGCGGCGTGCAGGAAGCTGCGGAGCAGGGTCTCCGCGGTGTCGGCCACGGCGGTGTCCAGCTTGGCGCTCGGCCTTATCGGGGCGAGGAGGGATCTCGCCCGGTGGGCGGCCGTGGCGTTGTCCTCGCAGCCGGTGGTCGGGGGCCAGTGGAGGCGGGCCGGGGTGTCGCACAGGTGCGAGGGGTCGTAGACCAGGACGGGGCCGAGCTTCGCCCGGGCGTCCTTGGTCTCCTCCCAGAGGGTGGGGTCCGAGGTGATGACCAGGGCGGCGGATTCCGCGTCCGCGATGGCCTGGGCGGCCAGGGGGCGGCGGGTTTCCGGGGTGCCGAGGACCAGGGGGGTACGGGGGGTGGGGACCGTGGGGGTTTTGTCCAGGGGGGCCGTGGTGGGCGCGGGGGCGAGGACTTCCACCGGGGCGGGGACCTCGGCGTCCGCAGGGAGAGAGGCAGGGGGAGAGGCAGGGGGAGCGGGCTCCTCACGTGCGGGAGACTCACGTACGACGGGGGCCGGGTCCGCCTTCTCCCGCTCTTCCTGGGCCGGAACCTCCCGGGCCGGAACCTCCCGGGCCGGAACCTCCCGGGCCGGAACCTCCCGGGCCGGAACCTCCCGGGCCGGCGGGTTCATGGCCTCCAGGCGGCGGGCTCTTCGTACCGCCCTGAAGCGGGTGACCGTCCCCATGACGAAGACCGCCAGGACGATGAGGACCATCACCTGGCCGATGAGGAAGCCCCAGAGGAGGCCGTAGCCGGAGAGCTGGGTGGCGGGGGTGTCGGGCCAGGCGCCGGCGACGTCGTGAGGTTCCTGGGCGAGGTGGCGTACCGCGGGCGGGGTCTTGCCGAAGGTCACGCCGTCGGGCCAGGAGCCGTGGGCCCACCAGCCCGCGATGCCCGTGGACGACCAGATCAGGACGACCATGCCGAGCACGAAGGCGAGGCCGCCCACGAGCAGGCCGTCAGGGACGCCGCCGCGCCCGCCCGTGCCCTGACCGGCGGAGCCCTGCCCGGAGCCCGGGCCCTGCCCGGGTCGTCCCTGCCCCACGTCAGGCCACCGTCGACCGGGAGCCGGAGGACCCGGCGGGTCCGTCGCCCATCTGCTGTTCCATGTACGCGGCCCTTTCCTCCGCCTCCCGTTCGGCCGCCGCGAGGGCGTCGTCGGCGAGCAGGTCGCTCGCGGACTCCGTCATGGCGCGGTCGGTGAAGACCAGGGGGCGTTCCGTGTCCGTGATGAGGTGTTTGACCACCTGGACGTTGCCGTTGACGTCCCAGACGGCGATGCCGGGGGTCAGGGTGGGGATGATCTCGACGGCCCAGCGGGGCAGGCCGAGGACCCGCCCGGTGGCGCGGGCCTCGTCGGCCTTCTGGGCGTAGATGGTGCGGGTGGACGCCATCTTGAGGATGGCGGCGGCTTCCTTCGCGGCGGCGCCGTCGACGACGTCGGAGAGGTGGTGGACGACGGCGACGAAGGACAGGCCGAGGCGGCGGCCGAACTTCAGCAGGCGCTGGAAGAGCTGGGCCACGAAGGGCGAGTTGATGATGTGCCAGGCCTCCTCGACGAGGAAGATGCGCTTCTTCCGGTCGGGGCGGATCCAGGTGTGCTCCAGCCACACGCCGACGATCGCCATGAGGATGGGCATGGCGATGGAGTTGCGGTCGATGTGGGACAGGTCGAAGACGATGAGGGGCGCGTCGAGGTCGATGCCGACGGTCGTGGGGCCGTCGAACATGCCGCGCAGGTCGCCGTCCACGAGGCGGTCCAGGACCAGGGCGACGTCCAGGCCCCAGGCGCGGACGTCGTCTATGGCGACGTTCATGGCCTCGGCGGACTCCGGTTCGGGGTGGCGCAGTTGCTCGACGATGTCGGTGAGGACGGGCTGGCGGTCGACGATGGTCTCGTTGACGTAGGCGTGGGCGACCTTGAGGGCGAAGCCGGAGCGCTCGTCGAGGCCGTGGCCCATGGCGACCTCGATGATCGTACGGAGCAGCGCGAGCTGGCCGGTCGTGGTGATCGCCGGGTCGAGGGGGTTGAGGCGGATGCCCATGTCGAGGGCGGCGGTCGGGTCGAGCCGGATGGGGGTTATGCCCAGCTCCTGGGCGATGAGGTTCCACTCGCCGACGCCGTCCTCGCCCTGGGCGTCGAGGACGACGACCTGGCGGTCCTTGAACCTCAACTGGCGCAGGACGTACGTCTTCTCCAGGGCGGACTTGCCGTTGCCGGACTCCCCGAGGACCAGCCAGTGCGGTGCCGGGAGCTGCTGGCCGTACAGCTGGAACGGGTCGTAGATGTAGCCCTTGCCGGAGTACACCTCGCGGCCGATGATCACGCCGGAGTCGCCGAGGCCGGGCGCGGCCGTCGGCAGGTAGACCGCCTGGGCCTGGCCCGTGGACGTGCGCACCGGCAGGCGGGTGGTCTCCACCTTCCCGAACAGGAAGGACGTGAACGCGTCCGTGAGGACGGTCAGCGGGTCCCGCATCGCACCTTCACACCCCTACCGTTGAGGTTCATCGCCGGATGCCGGTCGCGAACGGCAGTGTGTTCACAAATGCCCGGTGGTGCTCGCGGTCGCACCACTCCAGCTTCAGATACGACTTTCCGGCCGATGCCCTTATCGTCCGCTTGTCGCGGGCGAGGGCTTCGGGGGAGCGGGACGACACCGTGATGTAGCCGACGAGGTTGACGCCTGCGGCGCCGCTCGCCAGGTCCTCGCCGCGCTGGTCGAGGCGGGAGTGCGAGGCGATGTCGCGGGGGTCGACGGTGCGGTTCATCTTGGCCTGGCGGCTGGCCTCGGCCTCGTCGTTGGTCTTCTCCGTGAGCATCCGCTCGATGGCGATCTCGGTGGGTTCCAGATCCATGGTGACGGCGACGGTGCGGATGACGTCGGGGGTGTGGACCAGGAGGGGGGCGAGGAAGTTGACGCCTACGGGGGTCATCGGCCACTCCTTCACCCAGGCCGTGGCGTGGCACCAGGGGGCGCGGGTGGTCGACTCGCGGGTCTTCGCCTGGAGGTACGTCGGCTCCATCGCGTCCAGCTCGGCGGGCCAGGCGTTGCGCTTGGTCATGGCCTGGATGTGGTCGATGGGGTGGTCGGGGTCGTACATGGAGTGCACGAGGGAGGCGAGGCGGCCCTGGCCGAGGGGCTGGCGGACGCGGATGTCGGCTTCCTGGAGGCGGGAGCAGATGTCGGTGAGCTCGCGGGCCATGACGACGGCGAGCCCGGCGTCCTTGTCGAGCTTCTTGCCGCCGTGCGGGCGGGACGCGCGGGCCATGGCCTGGGCCTCGGCGGCGAGGTCGCGGGAGTAGTGCATGCAGGCGACGAGGTAGGCGCGGTGCTGCTCGCTGCTGGTGGAGACCATCGACTGGAGCTGTTCGTAGCTGTCCCGCAGCCAGGGCAGGGCGCGGTCGTCGCCGCGCGCGCTGACGTCCTTGGCGTGCGCGTCGGGGTCGGCGGGCAGGGTGCGGGCCAGCATCTGGATGCGCGTCACGAAGCCGTCGCCGTTGGCGACGTGCTTGAGGAGCGTGCCGAAGCGGTCGACGAGGGCTTCCTGGTCCTCGCTGTCGCGCAGGCCGACGCCGGGGCCCTCGATCTCGATGGCGGCGGTGACGGTGCGCCGGTCGGCGTGCAGGAGTACGGCGATCTCGTCGGGGCCGAAGGGCGCGGCGAGCCAGTTGATGCGGCCGATGCCGGGCGGCGGGCCGATCTCGACCTCGCGTCCGTCGAGGCGCACCCCGGCCTCGGCGACGCCGGAGCGGTAGGTGGTGCCGCGCCGCAGGGTGCGCTTGAAGCTGCGGTTGATCTCGAACCACTTGTAGAAGGTGCGGCCCTTGTAGGGGAGGTACACCGCCGCGATCGCGATCAGGGGGAAGCCCATGAGCAGCAGGATGCGCGGGAAGAGGAAGGGGATGAGGATGCCGCACATCATGCCGAGGAAGGCGCCGCCGATGATCAGGGCGATCTCGCCGGTCTCGCGGTTACGGCCGATGATGGCGTTCGGCCGGGCGCGGCCGATCAGATAGGTGCGGCGGGGCGTGACCGGTGGGGACACATGGGACTGGGTCGTCAACGCCCTTCACCTCCAGTGCTGTTCGTACCGCCGCGGTTGCCCGCGTGCGGGGTGTTCGACGGGCTGGTACGGGGTGGGGGTGCGGCGGAGGGGACAGTTCCGCCGCCGTTCGGGGAGCCGGAGCGGTGGCCGTGGGTGGACACGCCGCTGCCGACGGCGTTGGCCGTGGCGGGCTGGGGCGGGGTGTCGCCGCCGCCCGCCTTGCCGCCGCCGGCCTTGCCGCCCGAGCGGGCGCTGTGGGTGCGGATGCCCTGGGCGACCCAGGCGGCGGGGGAGTTGAGGGCGGTGGCGGCGCGGTTCTCGGCGCCGCGCATGAGGCGGTTGTTGCGGGTGGCCATGATGTCGTCGCCGAAGCCGGGGACGAAGCGGTAGATGGAGGCGCTGGCGAAGATGGCGAGGAGGATGACGGAGAGCCCGGACACGACGGCCGACAGCGAGTCCGGCCCGTCCTCGCCCTGGAGCGCGCCCGCGATCCCGAGCACGATCACGATGATCGGCTTCACCAGGATGATCGCGACCATCAGGCCCGCCCAGCGGCGGATGCGGCCCCAGGTGTTCTTGTCGACGAGGCCGGAGTAGACGACGGTGCCGAGGAGCGCGCCGACGTACAGCATGGCGGCGCGGATCACCAGCTCCAGGCAGAGGATGCCCGCGGCGGCGATGGACACGGCGGACACGACGATCAGCATGATCGGGCCGCCGCCGATGTCGGTGCCCTTGTCCAGGGCCTGCGAGAACGTGCCGAAGAACTTGTCGGTCTCACCGCCCACGGACTTGGCGAGGACCTCGGAGATGCCGTCGGTCGCGGACACGACGGTGGCGAGGATCAGCGGGGTGAACGCCGACGCGAGCACCGTCAGCCACAGGAATCCGATGGCCTCGGACAGCGCGGTGAGCATGGGGACGCCGCGGATCGCGCGCTTGGCGACCGCGAGCAGCCACACGATCAGCGTGAGCACGGTCGAGGCGGCGAACACCACGGCGTACTGCTGCAGGAACTTCTCGTTGGTGAAGTCCACCGCGGCGGTGTCGTTCACGTACTCCGTGAGCTTGTTGACGATCCAGGACGCGGCGTCGCCGAAGCCGCGGGCGAGGGAGGAGAGGGGGTCGAGCTTGGAGAAGGCGCCGTCGTCGGAGGGGGCCCTGGGGGTGCCGCTGTCGCCGCCTTCGCCCCGTTCGCAGTACTTCTTGGCGGGGCCGCGGATGAGTTCGCAGGGGTCGTCGGGTTCCGCCGCGGCGCGGGTGGCCAGCATGAGGACGGCGGTCTGTACGGTCACCAGGGCGCCGGTGAGTGACAGGACGCGACGTCGGGTGCTACCGGGCATAGGTGAACCCTCCGTACTCCTCCACGGCCTTCGCCATGTCGTCGGCGGTGGAGGCCCGCTGGTCGCGGCCGACCGGGACGGGGCCGTCCTTCTGCTTGAAGTCGGCGACCTTCCAGTCCCCGTCGACCCAGCGCATGTCGTACGTGTTCGTGAACCAGCTCTCGGTCACGGGGTTCTCGGTGTTCTCGCCCGCGAGACCGAAGAGCGAGGAGTACCAGATCTCGACGGTCGCCGAGCCGCCGCCGAATTCCGTGACCTTGGTGCCCACCGGGATGATGCGGGACACGAACGTCGTGCCCTTCGGCGCGTTGCCGTCCTTGTTCAGGCCGATCCGGGACAGGAACGACTCACCTGCGTACACCTTGTCCAACTCTGGCTTGCGCTTGGCGGCGACCGTCGGGGTGTAGACGTTGTCGACGATCACGTGGCGGCGTGCCTTGTCGAACATGTCGGCGGAGCCGAGAGCGATGGCATAGTTCGCCGTCGCGCTCTCCACGCCCTGCTGGGTCTTCGGGAACCCGGAAGGGATGCCCGCCGCACCCTTCCCCTTCACCGGCTTCTCCCCCGTAGGCGCAGTAGGAGCCGCCTCCGCCCCCTTGCCGCCCCCGCGCCCCCCGTCCCCGCCCCCGTCGGACGACGAGTCGTCGCGGTTGGCGAAGGCGATGGCGGCGATGAGGAGGACGACGACGCCGATGACGGTGACGACGCTGCGGGAGGGGGACCGGCTCGCGCCGCGTGCGGGTCTGCGGGAGCCGTAGCCGTCGGGGCCGTCGCCCTCCGGGAGCCGCGTCCGGGTCTCGCCCGTGCCGCCGAAGAGGTCATCGTCATCGCTCATGCCGCGTACGTCCCCTCAACCTCTTGCTTGACCGCGCTATCCGCCAGGTGCACCCGGTACGACGGTAGCCGGGCCGACTCCGACGCGGGCGCGGTGTGGTGACTGGACATCAGGGAGTTGCAACCTCAGCCGGTGGGCGCGTCGGACGGGGGAGAACCCGGTGGCAGCCGGGGAACGGGTGTCAGACCGCCATGCCGTACACGATGGTGAACAGCGTGCCCAGCGAGCCGATGATGAAGACGCCGGTGAGTCCGGCGATGATCAGGCCTTTGCCCTGTTCCGCGCTGAAGGTGTCGCGCAGGGCCGTCGCGCCGATGCGTTGTTTGGCGGCGCCCCAGATCGCGATGCCGAGGCACAGCAGGATGGCGACCGCCATCACCACCTCGATCATCACGCGCGCCTCGTTGCCCAGGCTCCCGAAGGGGCCCCAGTCGGGGGCGATCCCACCGATGATGGTGTTGATGTCGCCCTTCTCGGCTGCCATAAGCATGTGTAACTCACCGCCCCTAGTGGGTTGTTCTAGCGCCTCTGCCCGCCTCTGCTTACCCAGTGCAGAGGACGAGGCTCATTGTCGCTGACAATCGGTCCGGCGCGTGCCGCCTTGACGTCATTTGTTGGCCGACTTCGCACGTTTCGTCGTACGCAGCCCGCGTAGGCGGTCGGCGGCGGACGCAGAACGCTATACGCAGGAACGTATGGTCACTCTGTGTATCACGAGGGGTGACGCCGGGCAATGAATGCCCGGCGTGGCCACTGACGTCAACTCAGGCGAGCTCGGGGCGGGGCTTCCAGACGGAACGTCAGGTCGACTCGTCAGGCCGGCTCCGTGAGGTCGGCTCCGTGAGGCGGAGTCGTCAGGTCCGGGGCGCGAAGTCGCCGAGGCCGCCGCGGACGACGTAGGCGCAGTCCGTGTAGCGGTAGCCGCCCTGGACCTTGGCGCCGTCGCTGTGGTCGCGGACGAGGGTGCCGGCGCCGGTGCCGCGCTTGTAGAGGAAGTGGTACTCGCCGGCGGGCAGCCGCAGGGTCTTCTGCGGGTAGCTCCGGCCGCTGGCCTTGCAGGCCTTGGCGCGCCCTTCGGCCCTGCTGCTGTACGTGGTGCAGCCGAGGCAGGGGCCGAGTTTGACGCTGCCGGTGGCGGGGCCGGTGAAGAGGACCTCGACGGCGCTGGGGCCGTCGTTCTTGATGACGAACTCCTGGCCGGAGCCGGGTCCGCGCTGCGCGGGCAGCTTGCGGCCGGCCTGCGGGCGGGCGGCGGCGACCTCGGCGGCGATGGCGATGGTGCGGGCGCGCTGGCGCTTGCCGCTGTCCTTGTACGTGTCGGCGTAGCCGGAGAGGGTCTTGGCGGCCTCGGTGTAGCGGCCGTCCTTGAAGTCGTCGATGCCGCAGGCGTAGCTGCCGGACTGGATGGTGGCGGCGGTCTTCGCGCGGAGCCCGGCGGTGGCGCTGCCGGGCAGGGTGGCGGCGGTGGTGCGGATGGCGCGCAGCTCGGTGGTGGCCGAGCAGGGGTCGGGGCCCTTCAGCTCGTCGGCGCGCTCGTCGATCGCGGCGCGGATGCCGGGGACGACCTTGGCGGCGGCGTCGGACCCGGGGAAGGTGTTCATCAGCTCCCGCAGGTCGGAGCCGCCGCCGGTCTTGCCGAGGGAGGACATGCCGCAGGCGTAGAAGGAGTCGGCGAGGCGGTTGTCGGGCCAGGTGGCGAGGCGGCCGAGGCGGTCCTTGCCGAGGGTGTCGGGCAGGGTGCGCAGATACTTCAGCGGTTCGATGGCCTCGCAGTACTGGCGGTCGGCATAGGGCGCGGCGACGGACTTGTAGTACGTGTCGAGGCGGTCGGGGACGCGGTCGGCGGCGCGGGAGCCGGCGTGGTCGCGGACGAGGCCGCGGTAGATGCCGAGGGCGTCGCGGTACTCGCTCTCGGTGGTCGTGAACGGGCGGCCCTCCTGGGCCTTGACGAGCCGGTCGGCCTTGTCGAGGCGGTCGAGCAGCATCTGTTCGACGGCCTCGTCGCGCGCGGAGTCGTAGGCGAGCGCGCCGGTGGCGGGCACGGCGAGCAGGACGACGCCGAGCCCGGCGGCGACGGGGGCGCGCAGCCGCCAGCCGATGGGTGTGCGGCGGGCGCGGCGGGCGGCGTCGGCGGCGGCGAGCACCAGCACGACGGCGTACCCGAGGAGGGCGCCGCCGGGGACGCCGTCGACGTCGGCGGGCAGGGCGACGAGGAGCAGCGCGGCGGTGGCGGCCCAGCACAGGGCGGCGGGCACCCAGGCGCGGAGCAGTACGTAGCCGAGGCCGAGCCCGGTGAGGTTGAGCAGCGCGGCGGCCACGGGCCGCAGGGGCTCGGGCGGGGCGGGGTCGGGTGTGGGTGGGGTGGGGGTGGCTGGGGGTTCTAGGAGTTCGGGGGTGGTGTAAGGGGAGGCGGGTGAGGCAGGTGGTGTGGGCGGGGCAGGCGTGCCAGGCATGCCGGGCGGGGGCTGCTGGGGCGGGCCGTAGGCGGGTGGCGAGCCGTAGGCGGGTGGTGCGGGCTGGGCAGGCTGGGCGGATGGGGCGGGCGGGGTGATCGGGGCGTACGCGGGCGGTGGCGGAGGTGCGGTGGGCTGGGCGGGTGTGGCGGGCGGTGCGGGCTGCGTGGGCGTGGCTGATGGCGTGGGCGTGGCTGGCGTGGCTGGGGGCGGGGGCGGGCCGGAGCTGCCCTCGGCCTCGTCGTCGGGCCGCCGGTCCTGGGGTTCGCCGGGACGGCGGTCCTGGGGCTCGTCTCTGGGCTCGTCACGCGGTCCATCGGTTGCCAACGTCGGCTCCCCCTAGCCGTAGGGCGCACAGCTCCGAACACGGGCGTGCGCACGGGCCGACGCTCCCCATCCCCACAGGGTCGGCCCAACTCCCTAGCCTTCCGCCAAAGTTGGCGCTGCGTCAATCACCCGTCACGGGTGGTTTCCACTCCGGCGCACGCCCGGCGCTGCCTCCGCCTGAGCCGACTTGCCGCGTTCCGGCAAGCGCCCGTGGCGAAGGTCAGTCCTTGATGGATGAGGGGAGGGTCGTGGGGATCTGCGGATTGTTGGTGCATTTGAAGGCGTCGGTCATGACCTTGGCGGAGTGGAGGAGGAGCTCGAAATGGGCGTGGTAGCTGGAGTTGTTGGTAAGGGCGTCGGACATCCATCCTTCCAGCGTTATATCGTTCAGTTGTGAGGCACTCGCTCCGGGGATCCCGCATCTGACGTTGATGAAATACCTTCGCTTATCGAGGTGCCGACTTTCCCTGTAGGCGATCTTGACGTCCCGCCCGAGGGTGGCTGAACTCAACGAACCGTCAACGTCAGGGTATTTATCGAAGGGTTGCTTGATCGCGCTGTAGTCCAGCATTAAATCGTAGCCGACCCCGCGCTCCGGGTCCCATGCGCGGCACATGGAGGATCCTGAGATGCTTTGCTCGTCAACCAAGTAGTGTTTTTCAGTGGTGGCCAGCCTACGGAATTCTGCACGCGCATAGGAAATCTTCTCGGAGGTTTTCGGGTGCACCTTGGAAACTGCGTTGTGTTCCTTCAGCCAGGCCTTACCCTCCCTTCCGAGGAGCTTCTCGCATGGCCTGCTCTCGTCGAGAGTGCGGTCTGGCTTCTCATCGCTGCTGGTGCAGCCCGCCATGGTGAGGAGTGCGAAGGTCAGGGCGAGCGTCGTAAGGCGGAGGTTCCGCATCAGTGGCCCCTCGCCTCGTCGGTGTCCGTCTCATCGCGTCCACCACCGTATTTGAGCTCCAGGTTGGGCATGTATTTTTCCATTGGTTTTCCGACGAGCCCTTCGGATTGTGCGTAGTTGATGATCGGAGCCATGGCATTGCGCCGTCCCTCCTTCTTCGCGTCGTCGATGCTGTCAACCGCCTGCTGTCTATTGTCGTACTCGTCCGCCTTCAGCCAGTCGAAGGTATTCGCGCTGAACGTATCCGCGGCCCCGCCCCCAGCCTCGAACGCGAGAGGGACCGCGATGGCGGCAGCTGCTCCTGCGGGGATGACGGTGGCTGCCCCCACCCCAACCACCGTGCCGATGGCGGCGCTTGCGGCGAATTTCCGCCATTCGGCTTGATTTTCCAGTGCCTCGTTGCGTTTGTCCTCTTCGTCGGCGAACTCCTTTCCGATGGCCTCGATCCGGGCCTCATCAAGCGCGCCGTGCACCTTCATGCTGTATCCGGCTGCGTTCATGGCGGCGTCGTGGTCGTTGCCCTGAGCCGCCATGAGGCTGGTGCCGTAGACCTGTTGGGCGCTGGACACCGTCGCGTACGAATCCTGATCCGAAGCCAGAGCGCGAAGGAAGTTCTGGGTTCCGGATCCAAAATCGACCAGGTGCTTGTTGTTCGTGTCGAGCAGCTCATCGACTGTCGTCACACCACTGCTGCCCCCGAAGTCGGCTACCGAGCGTGTGATGCTGTCGACATGCCCCGCAGCCATCCGCGCCAGGCTGTCCCGCATCCCGGGCTGCCCGTCGATCGCGTCGGCGCTGTTGTAGTGGTCAACAACCCGCCTCATGAGGTCAGTTCGGTCCTGGCGTGCTTCGATTTGCGCGTCCGTCTTCATCGGGGGGATCTCGGGGGTCTTGTCGTCATACGCGTACCCGAGGGTCGCCGACTCCAGCGCGTGCCCGAGGCTCGCGTACCCGGCCGGTTTGCCGTCCTCGCCCTGTGGCCACGAGCGGACGTCGGGTGCGTTGGCCTCGTCGCCCTTGGCGCCCACCAAGTAGTCGTAGTTGTCGATCGGTTCAAGGCCCTCACCCTGCGTGGAGCCCTTGAAGAACGCGGCTGAGGCGCCGGGGTTGTGGGCCAGGCCCTCCAGGAAGCCGGCGATGGGGTCGTTCGGCTTGTCCGAAGGCGGGTAGTCGAGCCGGCTGTCGAAGCCCCAGAGGTTTCCGGGGTTTCCGTAAGCGGGGCTCTTCCCCTTCTCCCGCTCGAACTCGATCAGTTTCGTGCCGTAGTCGTTGAGGAAGCCCGATGCGAACTTCCCCTTCTTCATGAGGCTGCTGGCGATCTGGAATCCGTAGGGGCCCTGGATTCCGTCGGGCAGCGGGAACTTCTTGTCTCCGGCCGCGATGACGTCGCGTTTCCATTCGTCCATGGCCGGGGTGTCGACGTGGGTGGCGTTCGCCAGCGACATGCTGAAGTTGTCCTGGACGTGGGCCAGCATCTTGGCCCGGTCGCCCTCGACGTCGGCGCCGGGCGGGTCGGCGAGGTCGCGCCAGAACCGGAGGGTTCCCTCACCGCCCAGACTCGTGGCGAGCGTGGCGGTGAAGGCCTTGTTGTCCCGCTGGTTTCTCAGCGACTCGTTGAAGCGGGCGAGTTCCTTGTCGCTCCACTCGCTGGGATCGCCCTCCTTGATCTTCTTCGCCCAGTACTCGGCTTCCTTCTTGCCCTGCCTGGCGTCCGCCTCGCCGAGGTTCTTGGGGCCGCCGGTGCGGAAGTCGTGCTTGTTCTTCGCGATGCCGCGCAGGGCCTCGGCTGCGATCCGGTCGGTCTCGGTGGCTTCCCACAGGATCCGGGTGACCCGCTCGGCCGCGGCGTCCAGCTCCGCTTGGCTGGGCTTGTCCGTGATCTCGCTGCCGAGCATCCCCTTCGGGTGGGCGTAGCGCGCCGTGCCGTCCTCCTCGTGGCGGATCCGCCGTGTGCGCCCGTGGTCGATGGCCGTCTGGAGGTCGCTCTTGTGCTTGGCGAGGTCGCTGTGCGTATCGCGCAGCAGGCCCAGGACCGTCTTCGCCTCGGCGGCCGCCTGGCTGAACTCGCGGCTGGTCTTGGTGATGAACTCCCGGGTCACGGTGGCGTTCACGCCGTGCCAGTCGGCGGCGCCGGCCTGCTGGGCCAAGTCGGCGGCGGAGATCCCGTCCTTGCCTTCGGCCAGCCGCTGCAGGCGCTTGGCCATGGTCTGCCAGTCGGTGACGGCTTCCTGCAGTTTCCCCAGGCGGAGTTGAAGTAGATCCGAGACGGTCAGCATCAGTTCCCTCTACGTGAAGTACTTCGAGATGGCCGAGGCTTTGATGGACGTCGCGACCTTGTCCTCGTCCTTGGCGTGCTGAGAGCGCGCGAAGTCCAGGCCGTTGGAGATGTGGGCGCAGGCGTCCTTGAGGACCTTGGCCTTGCTGTTCCACGCGTCGTGCAACTCGGTGAGCGCGGAGCCGGTGTCCAGGCCGTCGTTCCCCAGCTCGACGGAGGCGTCGAACGTGGCCTGCCGGGCGTGGTCACTGTCCACACGGAACCGCTCCCGCAGGTCGTACGCCATGTTGCCGAGCTTCCCGAGCACGTTGTCGTGAACGACGAGGTCCTTGCCACCCCCGCCCCCGGGCCCGTCGGGCAGCTGGTTCAGCCGCATCCGGTCGGTCTGCCGCTCAGCAGCATCCGCTTTGAGCTGCTCCCACTCTTCCCACGCCATGTCATGGCCTCCCGAACACGTTGGGGGGCGCAGCGGCCCGGCGCCTGCGGGCGACGGCCACCGCGGCGACCACGCCGCCGATCAGCGCGGCAGCGCCGACGCCCAGGCCGATCTTGGCTGTTGTGCCGATGCCGCCGCCGTCGCCGTCGCCGTCGTCGGACTCGTCCTGTGCCGCCGATCCGGGGGCGGTTGACGGGGTGGGCGACGTGGCCTTCGGCTTGGGCCCGGGCTTGGACTGCTTGAGGTCCGGCAGGGGGTATTCGTCCGGTGCCCCCGGGTTACCCGGCTTCTCCAGGGCGACCCGGGGACGCACGATGCCGTAGCCGATGGAGTCATTGCGCTTCGCGCCGTCCGTGGGGGCGCCGATGGTGTTGAGCATGACCCGCAGGACCTGGTTGTTGGTCCAGTCGGGGTGTTTGGACCAGATCAGGGCGGCGCTGGCAGAGGCCAGGGCGGTCGCGGCGCTGGTGCCGTGGCCGTTGCAGATGCCCGTGCCCGACGCGCACGTCGTGTAGATCTCGTCACCGGGTGCGGCGAGGTCCACCTGCGGGCCGTACTGGGACTCCTTTGTCTTACGGAGGCTCTTGCCTACGGCTCCGACGCCGACCACCCCCGGCGTACTCGCTGGGTAGCGAAGCTCCGAGATCCCCTCGTTGCCGACTCCGGCGAAAACGAGCGAGCCTTTGTCCAGGGCGTACCTCACTGCGGCGGTGAGGTGTGGTGACCCCTTGACCAGCGCCATCGAGATGTTGATGACCTTCGCACCGTGATCGGCTGCGTAGCGGATGCCACGGCTGAAGCGCTTGTTGTCCCTGATGATGTGCTGATTGGAGTTCAGCCCGTCATCCTGGACTCGGATGGGGAGAACCTTGGCACCCGGTGCGAGGCCAAAGGTGCCGTTTCCACCGCTTCCCTTTCCTGTTCCTGCAATCAGCATCGCCATGTACGTTCCATGGCCCTTCGGGTCGGCGTGCTCATCCCCTGCTCTCTCCGGCGCCAGGTCCATGCCCGGAAGCACTTGGCCCCGCAGATTCGGCAAGTCGGCGTTGACACCCGTGTCGATGACAGCGACGGTGACGCCCTTGCCCGTACTGGTCTGCCACATCTTCTCGGCTTGCATGGCGTTGAGGTGCCACTGCTTGTCTCGTACGGACTCCGCGTGAGCGGGTGTGGCCGCGACGCCTGTCAGCAGGAGGCTCACGGCACCCGAGGCGACGGTCCGCCACCGTGTGTGGTGCGGTGTCCTGGCAGCCATCTGCTCTCTCATGACCTCGTGGTTTCTGAGTGGGGGGATCACGGTGATTCAGTCGATGACGGGCGGGACGACCCGGCGGCCGTCCGGGCGCCAGGTGTCCTGGTCCTCGGTGAGGTAGTCCGGTCTGCCGTCTCGTTGCTCGTCGCGTCGTGAGCGTGAGGGCTGCGTCGTGTTCGGCGGCATGGCGCCCCGCATCGGTCCCTGCCGTCGGGGCTGCCCGCCCGCGATGCCGTTGGGGGCACTCATCGGTCGCTGTCCCGCTGCCGCCCCTCGTCCGGCGCCCGGTCCTCCCGGGCCCGTCCCCGCGGGAGACCCGCCGACGACCGCACCTCGGGGCATACCGCCAATCGGCCCGCCGGGGACGGACGGCGTGGGTCGACCGCCGACGATGCCGGGGCCGCTCGGCATACGTCCAGCGGGCGGGCCCGCAGGGGGAACCCTGGGGGTGCCCCCGACCACCGGTTGTGCCGGGCCCGTCGGGCGCGGAGGCAGAGGCTGTCCCCCACTGGGCGTACGCCCGGGAGCCGGTCCCACAGGCCCACCACCCGCCGTCCGTCCGGGAGTGGGCCCTACCGGACCACCACCCGCCGTCCGTCCGGGAGGAGGTCCCACCGGGCCGCCCCCAGGCGGCAGAAGTGAACGCCCCCCGGGTCCAACTGGCCTTGGCCCCGGCGGAGTCGTGGGGTTCACCGGGGGACTCGGTTGCCGTCCCGAAGATGGCGGAAACAGACCTATGGGTTGCGCCGTCCCGTCGGGCCTGACCGGGGTCGACGTGCCACCGGAAGGGGAGGGCGGAGGTGCCGTCGGGGCGTCAGGAAGCGGTCCCGTACCGTCGACTCGGACGCCCACCGGGCCCGGGCCTTGAGGCATCGGCTGTGGGCCCAGGCCCGTTGGCGCGTCCGATCCGCCTCCCGACCCGCTGGGCCCGGATACGGCAGCCGGCGGCCGGGACAAATCTTGATAGGGCACCTCACGCGCAGGCCCACCCGCTGACCCTCCGCCAGACGGCACGGCACTGCCTCCTCCGCCAGGCGCCACCACAAAGACGCCCGGCACCGGCGGCGGCGTAACCTCCGGCGGCAACGGCCGAAACCGAGGCCTCTCCAACCCCTCCAACTGCTGCGCCGCCAACTGATACGCCTGCCCCAGCTTCCGCATCTCCGCCGCAGCCTCCTGGCGGACCTTCTCCTTGGCTGCCTCGATCCGCTCCAGCTCCCCGGCCGACTTCGCGCCCACCGCCCGCGCGTCCGGGTCGTTGGGGTTGGCCTGCGCCGCCGCCAGGTTCCCCTCCGCGCCGCCCTTGTCACGCGGAATCGACGCCTGCGCGGTAGCAATCGCCTCCGACGCCCGCGTCAGCCACTTCGCCGACGCCTCGCTGAAGTCACCCAGGCGGAGCGTGGAGTTGGCCAGATCCCCGCTCCACGTACGGAACGCCGTCGCGCCCTCGCCCTTCCACCGCACCCACTGCGGCCGCACCTTCAACTCGTCCGCGATCTTCCGGATCTCCGCAGCCGCAGCCACCAGCCGATCCGCGGCCGCCTGGACCTGACCGGCGTTCGCCTGGTCCAACCACGCCAGCATCTGCTCATGACTCATCGACTCAAACGACGTGCTGCCCTTGCCGCCCATCAGATCGACCCTCCCGCGTCCCCTGCCGGATCCTCCGTACGCCGGTCCGCCCGGCCCGGCTCCTGCCCGGCGCCAGCACCAGCCCCGCTCCCGTACCGCTCAGAAATCCCCGCGCTGATCTCCGCCATGCGATCACGAATGTCCTCATCCACGTTCCGGTAGCCCTTGTGCGAGGCGAGGACCGCGATGCCCATCCCCTCCATGGAGTCGGAGAGGAGTTTCGACAGGCCCTCCAGCTCCGTGAGCACCGTCCCGTACGCACCGAACAGGCCCGCGGCCTCGGCCCACGCCCCGTCCCCACCACCGAACTGCGGCCGCCCCAGCTGCTCTTGCCCCACCTTGGCCGGTCCGGCCGCCGACCCCTTCAGATCACGGATCAGGTCATCGACCCGCTTCTGGAACACCACGAACGACGACAGCTCCGTGGCCACATCCACCACAGCGTCCGTGATCCCGTCGAAGGGGTTCGCGGACCAGAACGAACCGTCTGACCCACCCGACCCGCCGCCCGACTTCCCCGCCCCCACCGGCCCCACCCCCAGTACGACCACACGGCCCAAGCTCGATCACGCAGCGAGCGCATAGCTATCGCGAACTACCGGGCAACTCTAGTCACTGGGTATGACAGTTCGTATCTGAACGATCACTCATACGATCAGATTCAGGCCAGCACGAGACACCCACGAGGCCCGCACGGTGCCTGCCAACGGAGCTCAGCACACGGGACCTTGCACGTTCCAGGACATTCGCACCGGTACACACGAGGCCAAACACCATGCGATATCAGCCAAAGCCCGCCCCTCCTCAGCTTGGCGCGGCGGCTTCGCAGGTGGTACCCGTCGACACTCGCCGCCATCTACGGGGCCGCACCCATCCCCGCCCCGGCCCTCCATTCGGTGTGCCTGTCATCACACCCGAGTGGTGTCACGCCTGATGTCGCTGCGGTGTCTCATGACAGAAGCGAGAGAAGGGACCGTAAAGATGAAGGCCGTCATCGTGTGCGCCTCCGTGTCGCACGGCAATACGCGTCGTGTCGCCGACTGCATGGCCCAGGTGCTGGGCGCGAAGGTCGTCTCCCCCGAGCAGGCGGACCTGGCGGAGCTGGCCGATGCCGACCTCGTGGGATTCGGCTCGGGCGTCTTCTATCAGAGGCTCCACCCCCGCCTGATCAACTTCGTCAAGGCGCTGCCCACCGGGCGGGGCCGGGCATTCGTGTTCGCCACCAGCGGCCTTCCCGAGCTGCCGCTGGCGCCCTTCTCCCGCCCCTTGGTCAAGCTCCTGGAAGGCAAGGGCTTTGAGGTGGCCGGAAACTTCTCGTGCCGGGCGTTGGACACCATGGGGCCCTTCAAGCTGGTCGGCGGCATCCAGAAACAGCGGCCGAACGACGGGGACCTGGCTGCCGCGCGGGCGTTCGCCGCGCGGCTGAGGGACGGGCAAGGGCCGGTTTCCTGACACGCGCCGCGCCGCGTCGCGTTGCCGGGAGGCGGCAGGCAGCGCGTACTAGACCTCTTCAGCGAAGTGGTCGAACTCGCCTGCCTGTACGCCGAGTACGAAGGCGTCCCATTTCTTGCGGGTGGTCGTGACGACGTTGTCCGGGGCGTCGGTCGTGCGCAGGTAGACGGCGTCGTCCGCGCCGAAGGCGAGTTCGATCCAGGGGTCGGGGCCGTCTTCCTCTTCGGGGGCGGTTCGGGTCCAGTCGAGGTCAGGGGGCACGTCAGGCACGGTTGGGGCTCTCCTTTGCGGCGCGGAGGAGGGCGGCGAACGCGGTGCGCGGTGCGGAGAGTATGACTGGGGCCGGGGCGGCGCTCTCCGTGAGGCGGATGTTGTGGGCATCTGCTGTGGACACGTGTATGCAGGAGTTGCCCTCGGAGCAGTAGGACGACTTCTGCCAGGGGGAGTTCATCGGTACTCCTTCACAGGTCTTGCATGATGGTGAGGATCAGGTCCCGGGACTTGGCGGGGGAGAGCGCGGCGCTCTCGATGCGCTCGAAGAGAGTCCTGTACTTGTGAAGTTGGGCCTCGGCGTCGAGGAACGCCAGACCGTGGGACTGGTCCAACTGAACTGTGTCCAGCTGCGGCACCGGTCCGTTCACGAAGTAGATCGACTGCCCTGAGCCCGGGTAGGCACCGGCGTCGAAGGTGATGGCACGCACGGTGACGTGGCTGCGTTCGCTCATGTCGAGGATGTGCTGAAGCTGTTCGCGTGCCGTCGCCGGACCGCCGACCTTCATGCGGAGCGCCGCCTCGTGGATGACGGCGTGATACGGCGTGGGAGTGTCCGCGTACAGGATGGCCTGTCGCTTGATCCGGAACGAGAGCCTGTGTTCGATGTCCGGTGCCCCGCCGTCGAGGCCAACCGCCGAGACCTCCGCCTCTACGCTGATCCCGGCGGACTCCCGGGCAGCTAGGGCCTGTTGCGAAATGAGATCTTGGTCGTAGATGATCACACCCTGTGGGACGCGGAGATCTGACGAACGGCCAGTGGGCCCGGCTGGAGCCGTTGTTGCCGCAGGGCATCAAGCCGGGCCGGCCGCAGGTATGGAGGAGCCGCCCGGCGGAGTCTCCGTCGAACCGGTTGACCACGGACTCGGCCGGTCCCGTGGCGGGCTGACCTACAAGATCCACCTCGCGGTCGAGCAGGGGCAGAAGCCGCTGTCGGTGGTGATCACAGCTGGGCAACGAGGGGATTCGCCGCAGTTCGAGCCGGTCCTGGAAGCTGTCCGAGTGCCGCGGTTAAGGATCGGCCGACCGCGCAGGCGACCGGACCGGGTGCGGGCCGACAAGGCGTACGACTCCCGCAGCAACCGTGCTTACCTGCGCAGACGCGGGATCTAGGCCACGATTCCGGTGCCTGCGGACCGGGTCCGTAACCGGCTCAAGCTCGGATCGCGCGGCGGGTCGGCCACCGACGTTCGACAGGAACGACTACAAGCAGCGGCACGCCGCCGAGTGCGGCATCAACCGCCTCAAGCGCCACCGCGCCGTCGCCACCAGGTACGACAAACTCGCCGTCCGCTACGAAGCAACCGTGCTGGTGGCAGCCATCACGGAATGGCTGTGAGGGACACGCCTACCGACGTTACTTACGGCTCGTACAGCGGCAGAAAATGGATGACCGCTTGCTCGTAGGGGTGGGCATCGCGGACAGCCCGCTGGACGGCGCTGGCCTGATCCGCGTCACAGACCGATTCGATCCGGCACTCTTCGCTGTGCCGTACGAGACCGACTTCACCGTCGTACGGCTGCGCGCCAGGCAGGGCCTGCCAGCTGCCAGTCACCTTCCAGACGCTGGAACACCTTGCGTACTCGCCCACCCGCCCCGCACCGGCCGCGTGGAGAGCCTCGATCACCACTTCCGCATGACTCTCGGGGACGGATATCTCGATCTTCAAGCGCGTCATGCCTGGACCCTAGCAACCCGTGCCACCAGCACTTTCGCAACAGGCTTTAGGGGTGGTTGATGGTGCGTAAGACATGGCTGCTCGCGGCCGTCGGGCCGTAGTCCGGCGGGCGGTTGGGCCGGGCCGTACGGGGGCTGGTGCGGGGGCGGCGGAGAGCCGGCTCCCCCGGCCGCCAGGCGCAGATCGAGTGGGCACACCACTCGTGGGCGCCTCCCCTGCGCCCGCCTCCCATAACCTCTGCCAGAGGTGGCGCTCCGTCAAACAGCCGTGACGGTCGGTTTCGGGTCGTCGACGATGTCGAGCCTCCGGTGCTACGTGCCGGAGGTATCGCTGTGTCCCCGTTCGCGCAGGAGAGGCGGGCGGAAGGACAGGGCGAGACCGGTCGCGAACAGGAGGGCGGCGCAGCTCGCTGCCAACGGGGCGTCACCGTCTTGAAGGGGCCAGGCCCACCAGGCTGGTTGGCCCGCGTTGCCTCCGATCGAAACGACGGCGAACGGCAGGAAGGCGGTCAGGCCTGTTGCCGCCTGCGGCGTCGAGAGCCAGCGGACCAGCAGGGCGAAGCCCAGATAGCCCGCCAGGTTGCGGGCGACGGCGACACCGTCGGGGACGACGACCGAGGCCATGGACATACAGGCGACCATCCCCACGGCGAGGCACGCGTCCATGCGGCGTACAGGCCGGGCTGCGACACTCTCCGACACCCGGTCGGTTCGCGCCTGACCGTTCAGGACGAGCAGTGTGGGAAGCAGCGGCACGAGGTAGCGGAAGGGCAGTCCGGTGGTGAGGCCGCCTATGACGGAGGGCACCGGAACCTCGGAGTTGGGAGCGAGGGCTGCGATACATCCGACTGCGAGGAGGGAAGCGAGGGCTGCGGGGACGGCCCTGACGCGGAGCCACCAGATCACGCGTCACCGCCGCTGTGGGCGTCGGGGTTCAGCTCGGGCTTGACACCGCAGCTGGTGAGTGCGGCGCGGTTCTTCTTGTACCACTGTTTCTGCGCCCGTACGGGCTGCTTCCGCACCCGGTGGACCAGCGCCAGCGTCCTGCCGCCGTCGTCGAAGCGTCCCGCGACGTCCGCCGTGCGCGCTCCCGCCGTCAGCTCAAGCCAGGCAGCGAGGGGCCCGTATGCCGATTCCCCGGCCCAGGAGCCCTCATCGGCCGCACAGGCGGGTGTTGTCTGCGGCATAAGGGCGCTGACCAGCGAGGCGACCACGTCGGGTCGGGTCGGGTGGGAGTACGCGGGTGTGTATGTCCGGGGCATGGCGATCCCTGCCTTCCTCAGGCGTCCTGCGCTGTCCTCCACCCAGGTCCGGAACTTCTCGGCGTCGTCATCCTGCTCGGGCCAGACGCACACCTGCGGGGACGTACCGGCACAGCTGAGTGCGGCGGTGTCCCGGCTGTCCGTTGGGTCGTAGCCGAGCGGATCCACCATGGGTACGGCGACCAGCACGGCCAGCGCCAGCGGCAACAGCCCGGCGAGACGGGCCGCCCACGCCCGCACCACGATGGCGACGACCGCGGCCACCAGCAGACCGGTGGCGACCAGAGCCGGGCCGACCAGCGCTCTGGTGTCGAGTGTCCGGTCGTAGGCACAGCACTCGGCGAGGTTCGTGCCGTTCAACTGGCGTAGCCAGAAAGGCTCCAGGGCGACGGGGTACGATAGCCACAGGAACGTGGCCACTGCGACCGCCGGAACGGCGAGCACCCCCGGGAACAGCCAGCCCACGGCGTATCCCGCCAGGGTATAGGCGAGGATCATCAGGCACAGCAGCCCGATCACCCGTGGGTCTGGGGCTCCCGGCGCGCCTGCGGCCCATTCGGAGACGCAGACAAGCGTCCACAGGACGCAGGCGAGTCCTGCGCCCCACACGGTACGCAGCTGGGAGAGCGCGACCACGATCGGAGTGCGCACGGGAGCCCCGGCACCGTCCGCGATGCGTGAGCGCCGGAGCCGGACGGCCTCCCAGGCCGCGGCCGCCGCGCTGAGCGCGACCGCGACGATGCCGATGGTCGTGGTCTGTGCGGTGGCGGCTTCCCAGTACCGGTCCGTGACAGTGGAATCCGGCTGGTGGGCGAAGAGCCACATCCATACGCATGCGGGCAGCAACCCCCACAGGGCGCCTGAGGTGCGCAGCAGCGCGCGCCATGGCATGCTCAGACCTCCCCGTGCACGAATCCGGCGTACGCGGCCTCCGCGAGGCGCCCGGGGGCGGCGTCGGCGGGCGCTGTACGGAGGAAGTCCGGTACCGAGCCCTGAAAGCGCACGTGCCCTTGGTCGAGCACCACTACGGAGTCAAAGATCTCGGCGAGGTCCTCGGTCTGGTGTGTGGACACGACGAAGCTCGTGGTGGGTGCCAGTTCTCCCAGCAGGTCGCGGAACACGCCCCTTTGATGGGGATCGAGCCCGGCGGTCGGCTCGTCCATGAGTACGACCTCGGCCTTGTGGACGAGCGCCTGCGCGATGCCTAGCCGCCGCAGTTGTCCACCGGACAACTGCCGCCCCGTACGGTCCGTCAGGCCACCGAGGCCCACTCGGTCGAGGGCCTCCGCAGCGGCGTCCCAGGCAGCGGGCTTCGACATGCCCTTCAACCAGCCCGCGTAAGCGACCTGCTCCCTCAGCTTGAGCCCTGCGACGGGGCGCACCGACTGGGGCAGCCAGCCGACGCGGCTGCGGTAGGTCCTCAGTTTCGCGCGGGAATCAGGAGTGAGGCCGTGCAGGCTCAGTCGTCCGGACCGGGGAGTGAGGGCCGTGGCCATGACTCCGAGCAGCGTTGACTTGCCGGCACCGTTGGGGCCGAGCAGCACGGTGCAGCCAGGGCCGAGGGTGAGGGTGAGCCGGTTCAGTATGTTGCTGCCGCGTCGGTAGCCGAATGTGCAGCGGGATATTTCCAGAGACATGTGACCTCATGAAGCGGAACCGGGGGCTGCCCCTGGGCGTGGGCAGCCCCCGGCTGATGGATCAGGGGCCCAGGACTTGGCCCGGTAGAGGGTGAGAGGACCCAGGAACCCGCTGCTGCGGTCGGAGTCACAGCCCTTGAACCGGACCTTGGTGTGATTGCTGTCCCTGCGGCTGTCGTGCCAGCGGCTCGACTCCTGGTCCGCGCGCCACCCCTTGCGCCGTGTTGCGGCACGGCCGGCCGTGTATGTGATGCCCGCCCCGGTCGTTTTCCCTGGCCGGGGCGGGCATCACCCTTCCTCAGGGCATACATCCCAGGCAAGCCGCATCATTTCGCACGGGAGTGAAGAAGGCATTCCGATTGTGCGCAGAGTGACATCTTCTGGTCGAGGGGGGAGGTTCTTACGCGCCTCGTCTTGCCAGCGACAACCAGATGTAACGGTCAGTCATCTCCGATGCCTGCCACGAAGTGATCGAACTCACCCGCCTGTACACCCAGCACGAAGGCGTCCCATTTCTTGCGGGTGGTCGTGACGACGTTGTCCGGGGCGTCGGTCGTGCGCAGGTAGACGGCGTCGTCCGGGCCGAAGGCGAGTTCGATCCAGGGGCCGGGGCCGTCTTCCTCTTCGGGGGCGGTTCGGGTCCAGTCGAGGTCAGGGGGCACGTCAGGCACGGTTGGGGCTCTCCTTTGCGGCGCGGAGGAGAGCGGCGAACGCGGTGCGCGGTGCGGAGAGCATGACTGGGGCCGGGGCGGCGCTCTCCGTGAGTCTGACCTGGCCGGTCGGGCTGGCGGACACGTGTATGCAGGAGTCGCCCGAACCGCAGTAGGACGACTTCTGCCAAGAGGTGGGCTCGGGCATCTCGTTTCCTTTCACAGGTCGCCAAGCAAGTTGAGGATGAAGTCACGGGACAGTTCCGGAGTAAGAGCCACGCGTTCCATGCGGTCGAGGAGTACGCGGTACATCTGCAGTTGGGCTTCCGCGTCGAGGAAGACGGGGCCGTGGGACTGGTCGAGATGGACTGCGTCGAGTTGAGGCACCGGACCGCTGGAGTAGAAGATCGACTGCCCGGAGCCGGGGAAGGAACCGGCGGCGAAGGGGAGCACCTTCAGCGTGACGCGCTCGCGTTCACTCATGTCCAGTAGGTGTCGGAGCTGCCCCTTGGCGACACCTGCTCCGCCGAACTGCATGCGTAGGGCGGCCTCGTGGACGATCGCCAGGTAGGGCGTCGGTGAGTCTCTGAAGAGGACGGCCTGCCGCTTGATGCGGAACGAGACGCGGTGCTCGATGTCAGGTGGCGAGAGCTCGGGCACGACTTGGCGGAACAGCTCGCGGGCGTGATCGGGGGTCTGCAGCAGGCCAGGGATGTGCACTGTGATGGCTGTGCGTAGCCGCCGGGCGTGGTGCTCGACTTCGGCGAGGTCGAGCAGCGCCGCGGGAAGGATCTCGCGGTACTCCTCCCACCAGCCGCGCGTGCGATCGGCGGTCATGATGCTGAGGGCTTCGATGAGGGCTGCGTCGGCGCACTTGTAGTGGCGGGCCAGCGTACGCACGCGTTCGGGGCTCACGCCCACGCGCCCCGCTTCCGTGTTGCTGATCTGATTCTGCTTCACCCCGAGCAGTTGACCGGCCTCGGTAGCGGTGAGCCCTGCGCGCTCACGGAGTTTGCGCAGTTCGGCGCCGAATCGGAGTTGACGACCCGTTGGGTTGCTTCGCACGGGCTTGCCCGCCTCCTTGATGCTCCAGGTCACTCACACGGGTGGCAGTTAACGGCAATCCTCAGAATCGGTTAACCCGTTAAATTCTGCGCCGCTACCTTATAGCCGGGCCCCCACCCCAGAAGCACCCCGCTCGACGGAGCGGCAACGGTCACTGGGCACGACCCCGCAACTCCCCTGCGTGAACGGAGACTTCCATGACCACCGTAAACCCGTCCTGGGCCTACGCCCTCCACCTCCCGCACGATCCCCGCGCACCGGGGGTCGCCCGCGCACACGTACGGGCCGTGCTCGCCGCCCATGGGCTCACCGAACTCACGCCGACCGCCGAGCTCCTGGCCGCCGAGATGCTCAACAACGCCCAGCTGCACACCGAGGGGGCCTACGGCCTCGGGCTTCAGCCTTCCGCCCCCGATGGGGTCCGCGTGGCCGTCTGGGACAGCAGTCCCGTCGTCCCGCCGGGGTTCGGGGCGGCGGTGTCCCCGGACGGCGGCACGTCCCCGCAGTGGGCGGAGGCCGGCCGGGGGCTGTGCCTGGTGCGCGCGTGTTCCCACTCGTGGGGCGCGTACGCGAGTCCGGGGCGCGGCGGGAAGCTCCTGTGGGCCGCGTGTTCGTAAGCCCCTCGCCAGGGGCCCCGCCTCTACACTGGCTCCGGCGGACTCCCGGGCGGCGAGGGGTGGTTGACGGTGCGTAAGGCATGGCTGCTCGCAGGCGTCGCGTTCAGTGGGTCCATGGGGTTCATGATGCTGCTCGTCGTCGGGACCTTCGTCGCGGCGGGGAGTCTTGCCGAGCAGTCGGGCGGTGGGGGGAACGTCGGGCTCGCCAAGGGGGCCGTGCCCGCCTCGTACCAGCCGCTGGTGCAGAAGTGGGGCAACCTCTGCAAGGCGATCAACCCGGCCCTGCTGGCCGCCCAGCTGTACCAGGAGAGCGGGTTCAACCCGCGTGCGCAGAGTCCGGCGGCGGCGCAGGGGATCGCGCAGTTCATCCCCGGCACCTGGGCCTCGCACGGGCTCGACGGGGACGGTGACGGCGACCGGGACGTGTGGGACCCCGAGGACGCCATCCCGTCCGCGGCCTCCTACGACTGCAAGCTCGCCAAGTACGTGAAGGACGCGCCGGGCGACCCGACGAAGAACATGCTCGCCGCGTACAACGCGGGCGCCTACGCCGTGATCAAGTACGGCGGCGTGCCCCCTTATCGCGAGACGCAGAACTACGTCAAGATCATCACGACGCTGGAGAAGAGTTTCGCCAGGCCCATCGACCGGGTGGACCCCTCGCAGCAGGCGGCGGGCGCCATCTCCTACGCGCAGAAGAAGCTCGGCACCGAGTACCTGTGGGGCGGCAACGGCACCGCCGACCAGAACGGCCGGTTCGACTGCTCGGGCCTCACCCTGGCCGCGTACCGCAGCGTCGGCGTCGACCTGCCGCGCGTGGCCAACGACCAGTACAACGTCGGGCCGCACCCCAAGCGCGACGAACTGCTCCCCGGTGACCTGGTGTTCTTCTCGGACGACCTCAGCAACTCGCGTGCCATCCGGCACGTGGGGATCTATGTGGGTGGGGGCTACATGATCGACGCCCCCAGGCCCGGTGCGGTGATCCGCTTCGACCCGATCGATACGCCGGACTACTTCGGAGCCACGCGAGTCACCAAAGATGGCGCAAAAGCGATCCCCGAGAAGCCGGTGGAGAAGTTGGTGGAGCGGCCCGGAGAGAAGCCGGAGAAGTCAGAGAAGCCTGTGAAACCTGATGAGTCGACGAAGCCGGAAGAGGGCTCGGGCGTGGATCCCGAAGGCGGGCCCGCCGAGGAACCTTCCGGTTCGCCTTCGGGAGGGCCCACCGGCCGTCCCTCCGGGCGACCCGCGGACGAGGGCGCCGAGGCCTGACCCGGGCCCGCGCCGCCGACTGTCCCGCCGGAGAGCGGAGGGCGCGCGCACGGCGCGCGCCGCGTGATCTGGCTGGAACCATCCGCCGGAGCAACCCCCTGAGCTGCGGCGATGAATCTCTCTTCGATAACGTCTGAGTGATCTTTCGGTGGAGAGTGGAACGTATGGAAGGGGACCAGGCGTTCCCTTGTCTGGTACGGCACGTACGCGAAGAACAGCGCCATGGACGCGAAGGCAGCGCGGGGAGCACTGAACCAGCGGCACGACTGCACTGACCACGGGGGTTGATGGAAGGGCGCACGACCACGTGCGCTCGCGAGTGAGAAGACAAGGGGCCGCAGCATCATGGCTGGACTCGATGATTCCGGGTCGAACCCCGACGTCAGCCTGCTCTACGACATCAACGGCCTGGCCGAGGACGCCCCCGGCTGGCTCGCGCGGACCATGGAGTTCGTCGGTGAGTACGGACTCCTGCTCGCCCTGGTCCTGCTCGTCGTGTGGTGCTGGTGGGGAGCCCGCCGCCGCCCGGTCCTCGACGACGCGGCCTCGTCCGTCGCCGCCGTCGTGTGGGCGCCGCTCGCCGCAGGTATCGCCGTCCTGGTGAACGTGCCGATAAGAGGCTTCGTGGAGCGCCCGCGCCCCTTCGTGGACCACCAGGGCCTGGAGGTCCTGGCCGACGGCAAGACCGACTACTCCTTCGTGAGCGACCACGCGACGCTCGCCATGGCCATCGGCGTCGGCCTCTTCGTCGCCAACCGCAAGTTCGGCATCGCCGGCATCGCGCTCGCCGTCGCCGAGGGCTTCTGCCGGGTCTTCATGGGCGTGCACTACCCCACCGACGTCGTCGGCGGGTTCGCGCTCGGCACGGCGGTCGCGCTGCTGCTCTCGCCGCTCGCCATGGCCCTGCTGACCCCCGTCACCAAGGCTGTCGCCCGCTCCAAGAAGGCCTCCCGCCTGGTGTGGCGCGGCCCCGGCGACGTCGAGCCGGTCGCCGCCCTGGCCGAGCAGGAGCCCACACCGGGCTCCGACGAGCGGGACTTGGCGGCCTAGCCGGGAGCGGGGCTTGGCGGCCTGGCCGGAGCGGGACCTCGCGGCTCAGCCGGACCGAATCCGGCGGCCCGGCCAAGGGGAGCGGTCACAGGGCCTGGGGGAACGAGAAGAAGCGCGTCGGGTCGTACTGCTTCTTCAGCTTCTTCAGGCGCGGCGCCGCCTGCCCGTAGTACGCCTCCCGCCAGTTGGTGAGCGTCGGGTCCGCGTAGTTCTGGTACGCCGCCCCGGACGCGTACCGCCGCATCCCGGTGTGAGCCGTGTTCAGCCAGGACTGCGCGGTGCTCCCCGAGGTGCCCGCGCGCCAGGACACGATGTACTGGGCGAGCATCCGCGAGCGGCGGTGGACGAACGCCGTTGCCGTCGGGTCGACGCGGTTGATGGCGCCGCCGAGCGCGGTCAGGGCGATGCTGCCCGCGGTGCCGCGCTCGCCCCGCACGCCCTCGATCTGGTGGAGCAGCGCGCGGATGCCCGCGGCGGACAGGGAGCGGTCGAAGAAGTCGGAGCGGGCCGCGTACGTCTCCCGGCCGAGCGCGCCGCTCGGCGTGCGGCCCGGCGTGGAGCCCGGCAGATGGCACTGGGCGTCCGAGGCGAACGACGAGCAGCCCGCGTACACCTCCATCGCCTGCTCGTAGGAGCGGCGCTTCAGCGAGACGCTGCGCGCCGGTGAGCCCACCTTGTCGGCGAGCCGGTCGACGGCGTTCTGCAGCGAGCCGTACGTGCCGAGGGAGAACGCGGCGACGGAGATGGTGGGCGTGCCGCCCGGCACCGCCGCGAGGTGCGCGGAGGACCAGATCTCGTCCGGCTGCGAAGGCCCCCACTCCTGCCAGGCCTTGAGGACGGCGGCGGCCTTCGACCAGGGCCAGGTCAGATACGCGGAGACGGCCTGCGGGGCGGGGTGGGTGCGGAAGGTCAGCTCGGTGACGATGCCGAACTGGCCGTTGCCCGCGCCGCGCAGCGCCCAGAAGAGGTCCTTGTTCTCGCTCTTGCTGGCTCGTATGCGCTTGCCGTCCGCCGTGACGAGGGTCGCGCCGGTGAGGCTGTCGCAGGTCAGGCCGTAGGCGCGGGAGACCACGCCGTGGCCGCCGCCGAGGGTGAGGCCGCTGATGCCGACGGTCGGGCAGGAGCCCGCGGGGATGGTGACGCCCTTCGCGGCGAGCGCGCGGTAGACGTCGATGAGCTTGGCGCCGCCGCCGATGGTGGCGGTGGTGCCACTGGAGCGGACGCGGTTCAGCTTCGACACGTCGATGACGAGGCGGCCCGTGCCGGAGGACCAACCCGCGTACGAGTGGCCGCCGTTGCGGATGGACACGGGGGTGTCGTGGGCGCGGGCGTAGGCCAGGGTGGTGCGGATGTCGTCGACGCCGGCGACATAGGCGACGGCGGTCGGCTTCAGGTTGTCGAAGCGGGTGTTGTAGAGCTGGCGGGCGGTGGCCCAGGCGGCCTCGTTCGGGCGGACCAGGGTGCCGTCCAGGTCCCGGGCGAGGGCGGCGAGGTTGGCAGGGGCGGAGGCCGCGGCCGTCCTGATGGGCGTGGTGGCGGTGCTGGTGTGCGCCGTGGTGGTCGTGGCGGTGCCGCTCGCCCCGCTGCCGGAGTCCGCGCCGCTGGTGCAGGCGGTGGTGGCCGCCGCGAGCGCGGCGGTCGTCGTTCCGAGGAACGTACGTCGTTGCATGAGGCCCTCCCGTTGCTTCCCGCACAACGAGACGGCGCGGGTGCTTGCGGGGTTCCCGTCGGCGTGCGCCGTGAACTCACCGGCGGGCGCCGCGCACGTGCGGCTCGGTGGGCGCCGTGAACTCACCGGCGGCCACCGTGACCGGGCTACACCGCCTGCGCCATGTGATCCGCCGCGTCCGTCCGGGCCCTGCTGCGCGCTCTGCGGGCCGGGCCGCGCCAGCCGCAGGTGCACCGGGCGGCGCAGAACGGGCCGTTCTCGACGGTGGAGGTCCGGTGCGGTTGCGGAGGTCTCTGCTCAGCCACCCGACCACGGTACGCCCGCCGGGTGAACGCGCTCCCGCGTGACGACCCCTCGGACCGGTCGTTAACCGACGTGGCGAGAGGCCGGACGGTTGGCGTGGGATCGGCGTGGGAAAGGCTGGGGGCCGACGGGGCGATGGGGCAGCAGCGCGGGCACAGGAGCAGAGCGGCCGCCGCGAGCGCGGCGGCGCTGATGACGCTGGCCACGGCGTGCGCCGGTGACGGGGCCGCGGCCAGCGACGACCCGGCGGCGGCCGACCCCGTCGGGACGGTGCGGGCCGCCCCCGACTCCCTGGTGCGCGCCGGGAGTTCCCGGGCGCGCACGGCGATGGAGATGGCCAGCGGCGGCACCCGCGTGACCGTCACGGGCCGGGGCGGGTACGACTTCCGGCGCCGCGTCGGCCGGCTCGACGTCGCGCTGCCGCAGGAGCCCGCGGACACGTCCGGGCGCAGGCCGCCCGTCACCGAGCTGCTCGCGGGCGGGGACCTGTACATGAAGAACCGGGGCGCGGGCGTGCCCGCCGACAAGTGGGTGCACATCGAGACGGCGTCCCTGTCCGACGGGAACCTCGTCACCGGCGGCGCCACCGACCCGTTCGCCGCCGCCGAACTCCTGCGCGGCGCGGGCGAGGTGACGTATGTGGAGCGGACCCGGCTCGACGGCGTCGACGTGCGGCACTACCGCGGTGTGGTGGACCTGGCCCGGGCCGCGCGGGCCGCCTCCAAGGAGCACAGGCCCGCGCTCAGGACCGCGGTGGAGAAAGGGTTCAGCAAGGCCGGGGTGCCGTTCGACGCCTACCTCGACGGGCGCGGGCGGCTGCGTGAGGTGCGCCACCGCTTCCGGGTCGCGGACGCGACGGTGGCGTCGACGACCTCGCTGTACGGGTACGGGGCGCCGGTGCGGGTGCGGCTCCCCGCGGCCGGTGACATCTTCACCGGGAAGATCGCGGTGCGCTGAGCCGTTGCACGGGTGAGGGGTGGAATATGGTCCGTCCGTGCCATGCGCGGTGCGTAGGCCGCTCCCTACTCTAGGAAGCCGATACCGGCACGAGTGTGGTCAGGAAGAGGTGATGAACGTGGCTCCGGTGGGCGGAACGGCAGTTCAGGACCACGTTGCCCTCGCCGAGATCGAGCTGTGCGGAGAACTGATCATCGCGGCGTCCGCCGCGCGCGGTGAGCGGCTCAGCGCCGACCGGATCGACGAGGTGCTCAGGGTCTTCGACGGGGACGGCGCGGTGGCCGGGAACGGCGCGGTGGCCGGGGACGAGCCCCGGCCCTAGGCCTACGGCCTGTCAGGTGCGCAGCATCCGGGCGATGGCCTTCGTGGCCTCCTCGACCTTCGCGTCGATCTCGTCGCCGCCCTTGACCGCCGCGTCCGCGACGCAGTGGCGCAGGTGCTCCTCCAGGAGCTGGAGGGCGAAGGACTGCAGGGCCTTCGTGCCGGCGGAGACCTGGGTGAGTATGTCGATGCAGTAGACGTCCTCCTCGACCATCCGCTGCAGGCCCCTGATCTGGCCCTCGATGCGGCGCAGGCGCTTGAGGTGCTCGTCCTTCTGCTTGTGGTAGCCGTGTGTCTGGTGGGCCGTGCCCGCCGCTGCCGCCTGGTCCTCGCCGGAGGGCGCTTCGGTCGTGGCCGCGGCGGCCGCCTCTGTGGTCGTCATCGCGTCCTCCTGTGCATACCCCTGGTGGGTATAGGGTAGCCGATTCCTCGGGTGGTGTGCTGATCACTGTGCCTGATGGGCGACACTGGGGTCCGGCCGGTTAGCCGTGGCCGGATGATGCGCCTAGCATCAGCCTGACCGCATCCAAAGCACCCCGAGGACCCCACGTGCGATTTCGTCTGACCCCCAGGGAGACGAGCTTCTACGACATGTTCGCCGCATCCGCGGACAACATCGTCACCGGCTCCAAGCTCCTGATGGAACTGCTCGGGGCCGACGCCTCCGCCCGAGCCGAGATCGCTGAGCGTATGCGGGCCGCCGAACACGCGGGGGACGACGCGACGCATGCGATCTTCCACCAGCTGAACTCCTCGTTCATCACGCCGTTCGACCGCGAGGACATCTACTCCCTCGCGTCCTCGCTCGACGACATCATGGACGCCATGGAGGAGGCCGTCGACCTGGTCGTGCTCTACCAGGTCGAGGAGCTCCCCAAGGGCGTGGAGCAGCAGATCGAGGTGCTCGCCCGCGCCGCCGAGCTGACGGCCGAGGCGATGCCGCATCTGCGCACCATGGACAACCTCACCGAATACTGGATCGAGGTCAACCGCCTGGAGAACCAGGCCGACCAGATCCACCGCAAGCTGCTCGCCCACCTCTTCAACGGCAAGTACGACGCCATCGAGGTGCTGAAGCTCAAGCAGATCGTCGATGTGCTGGAAGAGGCGGCCGACGCGTTCGAGCACGTCGCCAACACGGTGGAGACCATCGCGGTCAAGGAGTCCTGAGGCACCTCCATGGACACCTTCGCGTTGATCGTGACCATTGGCGTCGCGCTCGGTTTCACGTACACGAATGGCTTTCACGACTCCGCGAACGCCATCGCCACCTCCGTCTCCACGCGTGCGCTGACGCCACGCGCGGCGCTCGCCATGGCCGCGGTCATGAACCTCGCCGGTGCCTTCCTCGGCAGCGGCATCGCCAAGACGGTCAGCGAAGGGCTGATCGAGACGCCGCACGGCACCAAGGGGATGTGGATCCTCTTTGCCGGTCTGGTCGGCGCCATCGTCTGGAACCTCGTCACCTGGTACTTCGGCCTGCCCTCCTCCTCGTCGCACGCGCTGTTCGGCGGTCTGGTGGGGGCGGCGCTCGCGGGCGGCATCGGGGTGATCTGGTCCGGGGTCGTCGAGAAGATCGTCATCCCGATGTTCCTGTCGCCGCTGGTCGGCCTGGCGGTCGGCTATCTGGTGATGTGCGCGATCATGTGGATGTTCCGCAAGTCCAACCCGCACAAGGCCAAGCGCGGCTTCAGGATCGCGCAGACCGTCTCGGCGGCCGGCATGGCGCTCGGCCACGGCCTCCAGGACGCCCAGAAGACCATGGGCATCGTGGTGATGGCCCTGGTCATCGCCGACGTCGAGGACGCCGGTGACCCGATCCCGATCTGGGTCAAGATCTCCTGTGCGGTGATGCTGTCGCTCGGTACGTACGCCGGTGGCTGGCGCATCATGCGCACCCTCGGCCGCAAGATCATCGAGCTGGACCCGCCGCAGGGCTTCGCCGCGGAGACCACGGGCGCGGGCATCATGTTCACCACCGCGTTCATGTTCCACGCGCCGATCTCCACCACGCACGTCATCACGTCCGCGATCATGGGCGTCGGTGCGACCAAGCGGGTGAACGCGGTGCGCTGGGGCGTCGCCAAGAACATCATCCTGGGCTGGTTCATCACCATGCCCGCGGCGGCCCTGGTCGCTGCCTTGAGCTTCTGGATCGTGAATCTGGCGTTCCTGTAGGGGCGCGGACGCGGGAGTGCCCCCGGTCCGGATCGTGGTGATCCGGGCCGGGGGCACTTCGCGTGTACGGGCCCGCTCTCGGCGTGCCCGGCGTACTCGGCGTACGCGTCTACTTCGCGAAGTACTCGCCGAAGTGGGCGGAGCCGTAGCCGCCGCCGAGGTTGAAGCTCTTGGCGCCGGTGCCGGTCACGCCGCTCGCGTCGGTCTGGAGCTGCCAGGTGCGGCCGACGAAGGTGTCCTCGCCCATGCCGCCCACGTAGACCTCGGGGGTGCCGTTCTTGTCGGCGTCGACGACGGTGACCGCCTCGCCGAAGTGGTCCGACTTCTCCGAGGTGCTGGGGATGCCCTTGGAGTTCTGCGTGAGGACCTTGGCGCCCTTGGTGGTGACGCCGCTCTTGCTGCCGCGCAGCATGGTGACCGAGCCGGACACGGCCGTGGACGGATCCGTCGCGGACTCCCAGGACGCCCCGACCAGGATGTCGCCGTAGCCGTCCTTGTCCAGGTCGCCGACGGCCACGTCGGTGCCCCAGCGGTCGCCCTTCTCGTCGATGCCGGGGACGCCCGGGCTGTCCTGGTCGTAGACGCGGGCCGGGATCGTCTTGCTCACGCCGTCCGGGCCGCCGTAGGTGACGGAGATCGCGCCGCTGTTGTCGGCGTCGTACTCCTGCGGCGTGCCGACGAAGTCCTGGAAGCCGTCGCCGTTGAGGTCGCCGAAGGCGCCGCCGTGGCGGGCGTTCAGCTTGCCGCCGGGGACGTAGCCGTCGCGGGTGCCCTGCAGGACGCGGGCCTGGCGGCCGTCGGACGGGCGGGTGCCGGTGCCCATGGTCACCACGTCGTCGACGCCGTCGCCGGTCATGTCGCCGACCTGGACGCTGGTCGCGGCCACCCCGTCCTTGGCCTCGGTGTCCCGGAACTGGACGGAGGCCGGCTTGCCGGTGCCGCGGTCGAAGGGGCCGTAGAGCGTGCCGAGGCCCCAGTTGGCGTTCATCTGCGGGCCGACCTGGGCGGCGCCGACGATGTCGGCCTTGCCGTCGCCGTTGACGTCGCCGATCCGCTGCCAGGCCTGGCGGAAGGCCGGGGACGCGGTGGTGCCCTCGCCGGTGGGCACCTCGGTGCCGCCGGAGATGCCGTCCTTGCCGCCCCACAGCACGAGCAGCCCGGGGCCGTCGCTGATCAGCAGGTCGTCGTAGCCGTCGTCGTCGAGGTCGCCGTGGCTCGCCTGGATGCCCCAGCCGTAGGGGTTGGCCTTGGGCTCGCCCGGGACGCCGGGCGTGGCACGGCTGACCAGCTGCTGCTTGTCGTACTTCAGGCCCTCGGCGGAGCCGTAGACGATGGAGACGAGCCCGGCCCGCTTGATGCCGTCGATCTTGGCGCTGGGCGCGCCGATCGCCAGGTCCGGGTAGCCGTCGCCGTTGAAGTCGGCGGCGTCCTTCCCGGCGGCGGGCTTGGCGGGGGCCGCGGGGGCGGCCTGGGCCGGGGCGGTGACGCTCAGCAGGGCCGCGGCGCAGGCCGCGGCCGTGAGATAGGTGGTGCTGCGCAAGAGAGAGTCCCCCCAGGGTGTGTGCCGGGCCGGGAACGGATTCCGGCCAGGTCCTGATGCCGAAGTTGACCAACGGGGGGCGCGGATAGTTGTGGTGACGCCGAACACGGGAGACGCGGGAAGGGCGGCTGGGGCGGGACGGGAAAGTGATACGGGCCCGCCCCCCGGGAGCCGGGGGGCGGGCCCTTCTCGTCCCTGCGGTGGCACCGCCATGCAGCACCGCGGGGAGTTCTGTCCGGCCGGTGAGGTCTAGCCGAAGCGGCCGGAGATGTAGTCCTCGGTCGCCTGGACCGACGGGTTGGAGAAGATGCGCTCGGTCTCGTCGATCTCGATGAGCTTGCCGGGCTGGCCGACCGCCGCGAGGTTGAAGAAGGCCGTGCGGTCCGAGACGCGGGCCGCCTGCTGCATGTTGTGCGTCACGATGACGATCGTGAAGCGCTCCTTCAGCTCGCCGATCAGGTCCTCGATGGCGAGGGTGGAGATCGGGTCGAGCGCCGAGCAGGGCTCGTCCATCAGGAGCACCTGCGGCTCCACGGCGATGGCGCGGGCGATGCACAGGCGCTGCTGCTGGCCGCCGGAGAGGCCGGAGCCGGGCTTGTTCAGGCGGTCCTTGACCTCGTTCCAGAGGTTGGCGCCCTTGAGGGACTTCTCGACGACGTCGTTCAGCTCGCTCTTCTTGTACGAGCCGTTGAGCTTCAGGCCCGCCGCGACGTTGTCGTAGATCGACATGGTCGGGAAGGGGTTCGGCCGCTGGAAGACCATGCCGATGGTGCGGCGCACGTTCACCGGGTCCACGCCGGAGCCGTACAGGTCGTCGCCGTCCAGGAGCACCTTGCCGTCGACGCGGCCGCCGGGGGTGACCTCGTGCATGCGGTTCAGGGTGCGCAGGAACGTGGACTTGCCGCAGCCGGACGGGCCGATGAAGGCCGTCACGGAGCGGGGCTCCACGGTCATGGAGATGTCTTCGATCGCCTTGTGGGAACCGTAGTAGGCGTTGAGGCCCGATACGTCGATTCGCTTGGCCATGGGGATCACTGCTTTCGAAAAGGGGGGGTACTGCCGTCGGTCGCTGGGTGGCCGCGTCAGCGACCGGTCTTCGGGGCCTTCCAGCGGGCGATGCCGCGGGCCACGAGGTTGAGGATCATGATGAACGCGATCAGCGCGAGCGCCGCCGCCCAGGCACGGTCGTAACCGGCGGAGGTGCCGGACGCGTACTGCTGGTAGATGAAGAGCGGCAGCGAGCCCTGCGGGCCGTTGAACGGGTCCGTGTTGATGAAGGGGTTCGTCCAGACCAGGAGCAGCACGGGCGCGGTCTCGCCCGCGATGCGGGCGACGGCCAGCATGACGCCGGTCGTGATGCCGCCGATGGCGGTGGGCAGGACCACCTTCAGGATGGTGCGCCACTTCGGTACGCCGAGGGCGAGCGATGCCTCGCGGAGCTCGTTCGGGACGAGCTTCAGCATCTCCTCGGTGGAGCGCACGACCACCGGCATCATCAGGATCGACAGCGCCATGGCGCCGGCCCAGCCGGAGAAGTCGAAGCCGAGGATCAGGATCCAGAAGCTGAGGACGAACAGACCGGCGACGATGGACGGGATGCCCGTCATCACGTCGACGAAGAAGGTGACGGCCTTGGCGAGCTTGCCGCGTCCGTACTCGACGAGGTAGATCGCGGTGAGCAGGCCGATCGGCACGGCGATCAGGCAGGCGAGGCCGACCTGCTCCAGGGTGCCGATGAGCGCGTGGTAGATGCCGCCGCCGGGCTCGTCGTCGGCGACGACGCCCATCGAGTGGCTCAGGAAGTACCCGTCGAAGACCTCCGTGCCGCGCTGGACGGTCTCGAAGATGAGGGAGGCCAGCGGCACGACGGCCAGCAGGAACATGACCCACACCAGCGAGGTGGCCAGGCGGTCCTTGGCCTGCCGGGTGCCTTCGACACTCGCCGAGAGGAAGTACGAGACGCCGACGAACAGGATCGCCGAGATGAGGCCCCACTGCAGGCGGGAGCTGAGGTCGGCCGCGAGGCCGATGCCGCTGCCCACGGCGAGGGAGCCGACGGCGATGACGTAGGGCGCCCAGCGAGGCAGGCGGGCCCTGCGCAGGTCGGACGGGGGCCGGCCGCCGGGGGTACCGGTGGGCTTGACGGTCGTGGTGCTCATGCGTTGGCCCCCGAGTACTCCTTGCGGCGCGCGATGATCAGGCGGGCCGCGCCGTTGACAAGGAGAGTGATGACGAACAGGACGAGACCGGAGGCGATCAGGGCGTCCCGGCCGTACTCGCTGGCCTCGCTGAACTTGCTGGCGATGTTCTGGGCGAAGGTGCCGCCGCCGTAGTCGAGCACGGACGCCTGGATCACGAAGGTCGGGGAGAGCACGGTGGCCACGGCGATCGTCTCGCCGAGCGCGCGGCCGAGGCCCAGCATCGAGGCGGAGATGATGCCGGAGCGGCCGAAGGGGAGCACCGACATGCGGATGACCTCCCAGCGCGTGGCGCCGAGGGCCAAGGCGGCCTCCTCGTGCATCTTCGGGACCTGCAGGAAGACCTCGCGGCTCACGTTGGTGATGATCGGCAGGATCATGATCGCGAGCAGGATGCCGACGGTCATCAGGGAGCGCGGGGCGCCGCCGTGGTACTCGAAGATGCCGGTCCAGCCGAAGTAGTCGTCGAGCCAGCTGTAGAGGCCGGTGAGGTTCGGGGCGACCACGAGGGCGCCCCACAGGCCGTAGACGATCGAGGGCACCGCGGCGAGCAGGTCGATCACGAAGGCGATGGGGGCGGCGAGCCTGCGCGGCGCGTAGTGCGAGATGAACAGCGCGATGCCGATGGCCACGGGCACGGCGATCACGAGCGCGATGATCGAGCTCACGATGGTGCCGAAGACCAGGACGGCGATGCCGAAGTAGGGCTTGCCGTCGTGCAGGGAGCCCGCGGGGTCCCACTCGAAGGTGGTGAGGAAGTTGCCCTCGTTGTCCGCGAGCGCGATGGAGGCGCGGTAGGCGAGGAAGGCCGCGACGGCGGCCATGATCAGCAGCAGCGTGATGCCGGAGCCGCGCGAGAGCGCGAGGAAGATCCGGTCACCGGGGCGGGTGGCGCCGCGCGCGGCGCGCTTCTGCTCGGTGGTCGTCGGCTCGGCGTCCTCGACGTGCGAGGGCGGGGGAGGGGTGTCGGTGGGTATGTCCATGGGGGTTCTCCGGTCTGCGGAGCCGGCCGCGCGGTCGGCGCGGGTGGCTCCTGGCGGCGGTGCACCGGACGGCGCGGCCCGCCGGGGAGGCGGGCCGCGCTCTTAGGTCAGCTCAGGCCCTTGACGGTCTCGCGGACCTTGGTGATGATCTCGGTCGGCATCGGGGCGTAGGACTCGTCCTTGAGGACGGACTGACCGTCCTCGCTCGCGATGTAGTTCAGGAAGGACTTCGTGGTGGCGAGGGTGTCCTTCTTGTTGTTCTTCTCGCAGACGATCTCGTACGTGACCAGGATGATCGGGTACGCGCCCTCGGCCGTGGGCTTGTAGTTCAGCTCCATGGCGAGGTCCTTGCCCTTGCCGACGACCTTGGCCTCGGAGATGGCCTTGGAGGCGTTGTCGACGGTGGCCTTGACCGGCTCCTTGGCGCCCGTCTTGAGGTCGACGGTCTTGATGCCCTCGGTGGCGTACGACAGCTCCATGTAGGAGATGGCGCCCTCGGTCTGCTTCACCTGCTGGGCGACGCCGGAGGAGCCGCTCGCGGACTGGCCGCCCTTGGCGGCCCAGACCTTGGCGGGCTCGTGCGGCCAGGCGGAGGGCGCGGCGCCCTTCAGGTACTTGGTGAAGTTGTCCGTGGTGCCGGACTCGTCGGAGCGGTGGAAGGCCTGGATCTTGGTGCCGGGGAGCTTGGCGTCGGGGTTGAGCTTCTCGATCGCCTTGTCGTCCCAGGTCTTGATCTTGTCGTTGAAGATGTCGGCGATGGTCTTCGCGTCCAGGGTGAGGCTGTCGACGCCCGGGACGTTGTAGGCGATCGCGATCGGGCCGCCGACCATCGGCAGGTCGATGGCCTGGCTGCCCTTGCAGACCTTCTTCGACTCGGCGATCTCCTCCGGCTTCAGGGCCGAGTCCGAGCCGGCGAAGGCGGTCTGGCCCTGCAGGAAGGAGGTGATGCCGGCGCCGGAGCCGTCCGGCTTGTACTGCAGCTGCACGTCCTTGCAGGCGGCGCGGTACTGCTTGACCCAGGCGTCGATCGCGCCCTTCTGTGCGGACGAGCCGGAGGCCATGAGCTGGCCCTTGGCGCCCTCGCAGTCGATGTTGCTGTTGGCGTTGGTCTTCTTGCCGCCGTTGCTGCTGCCGTCGTCGTCCGAGCCGCACGCCGTGAGGGCCAGGGCGCCGGAGACGGCGAGAGCACCGAGGGTGAGGGCCCGCCGGTTCATGCGCTGAAGCTTCACTGTCGGGAGTTCCTTCCGGGAGCCGCCGGGCGGCGGCGTGCGAAGTCTGTACGAGTGGCCGTAGGTGGCCGTGGGTCTGGCGCGTGCTGCCGGGGCGTTCCGTGGGATCGCGCCACGCATCACGTAGGGCCGAAATTAGGCAGATCAGGTGAAGTGACCGATGGCCGTAAATGAACGCGTGGTGAACCTACGAGGACTTTGTGGTTAGGTCACGGTCGTATTACGTCGCGGGGGGCGCGGCGAGGCGGCGGCTCTCCAGGAACGGGGCGCCGCCGACCAGCACCGCGTGACTTTACGCGCCCGGCCGGGTACTCACGGTCTCCGGCGCGTGTCCGATGCGCACACTTGCGTCAGGCCCCGTCCACCCGGTGCAGCGTGGTGAGCAGGGCGTCCAGGAGCTCGCGGTCGCGGAGCTGGGTGAGGCGGGCGCGGGCCTCGGCCGGGGGGAGCCAGCGGATCCGGTCGACCTCGCGGTTCGGCGTGAAGTGGCCGTGGGTGGCCTCGGCCGCCCAGTAGTGGACCACCTTCGGGCGGCCGCCGGTGCGGTAGTGGGCCGTGGGCAGGGGCGGGCCGGGGACGCAGTGGTGGCCGGTTTCCTCCCCCACCTCGCGCACGGCGGCCGCCAGCGGGGACTCGCCCTGCTTCAGCTTGCCCTTGGGGTGCGACCAGTCGTCGTACTTCGGCCGGTGCACCAGGCAGACCTCAAGGCCGCCCGGCCCCGGCGCGCGGCGCCACAGCACGCAGCCCGCCGCGCGGATCAGGTCCGGCGGCCCGGTCACGGCGCCGTGACCGCCTCGCGGAGCCAGGCCTGCTGGAAGGCGAACCTCGCCGCCTCCACCTCGTGGCGCTGGTCGGCGTGCAGCACGCCGAGGGCGTACGCGGTGGCCGGGGCGATCCGGGGGGTGCGGGCCGCCGAGGCGGCGGCCGCCGCCGCGTCCGCGGCCTCCCGGTGCAGGTCCAGGGCCTGGCCCGCCTGGAGCAGGCGGGGGTCGAGGGGGGCCTCGCCGAGGAGGACCTCCTGGGCGTAGCGGTGCAGGCGCAGCAGGGAGCGGACCTTCAGCCAGGGGGCGTCCTGGGCCTCCGGGGCGGTGTCCGTCGCGAGACCGTGGATCAGGGCCTCCGCGTTGTACGGGTGGCCCGCCCTGATCAGGGGGAGCGCCGTCACCGCCTCCGCCAGGTGCTGTTCGGCCGTCGCGGCCAGGGGTTTGAGGTCGGCGTCCGGGGCGGCGCGCAGGGGGACCTCGCTGGCGAGGACGGCCACGTTGTCCGCCACGGCGTGGAAGCGGGAGGAGCCGAAGGCCTGGAGCGCGGCGGAGTGGGCCCGGGTGCGGGCCAGGGTGAGCTGGCGCTCCAGGAGCGCGGCGGCCTTGGCGGCGCCCACGGCCAGGGGGCCGGTGGGCTTCTTGGCGGAGCCTTGGGCGGGGAGGCCGGCCTGGCGGGGCCTGGACGTGTCGGCACCGTCGGCCGGGGGCTGCGCCCACCCTCCCCCGCTCTCGGCTCCGCTCGGCCGGGGGTGCCCCCCTCGCCCTGCGGAACGCCTGCCCACAGCGGTGGAGGCGGCATCCGGTGCGGCCGCGGGCAGTGGTGCCCCCGGGCTGCTTCCGGTCCACCTGTCGGTGGCGGGCGGGGGGTATCCGCCGCGGAGGGGCGGTGTCGAGGGTGACGGCGGGGCGGACGAACCCGGCGGGGAGGCCGGGGCCGACGGGCCCGGGAGGGGCGGTGGCGGGGAGGACAGCCGGTGGAGGGCGCCCAGGAGCCGCTCCAGTCGCGCGGCGTAGGCGTGCTCGCGGGCCAACGTGCCGGACAGCCACGCCAGCTCGGGCCGGAGGGACTCCGTCCACTCCGGGTCGAGGAGCGGCCGGAAGGTGTGCAGGGTGGCGCCGATCCTGCGGGACGCGCGCCGCAGCGCCCGCGCCGCCTCCAGGGACTCCTCGGCGCCGTGCGCGTCCGTCGAGGACTCGCGGTGCAGCCGCAGCGAGCGGAGGAAGTCGGTCGCCTGGTCCTGCAGGTAGACCGACAGCGTCTCGCCCGCCGTCATCTCATGGTGTTGCTGTGCCACGCCGGCGCCTCCGGGCGTCTATGAGCATCTCCTGTACGTTCCGCAGGGGCTGGCCGTCCGGGTCCGTGGCATGCCGGGTCCAGTTGCCGTCCGCCCCCAGGTGCCACGAGGCCGTGGTGTCCGACATGCCGGTCTCCAGGAGCCGGTTCAGGGTCGCCCGGTGCGCCGGGGCCATCACCCTGACCAGGGCCTCGATACGGCGGTCGAGGTTGCGGTGCATCATGTCGGCGCTGCCGATCCACACCTCCGGCTCGCCCCCGTTGCCGAAGGCGAAGATCCGGGAGTGCTCCAGGAAGCGGCCGAGCACGGAGCGGACGCGTATGTTCTCGGACAGGCCCGCGACCCCCGGCCGTACCGCGCAGATCCCGCGCACCCACACGTCCACCGCCACCCCGGCCTGCGAGGCGCGGTACAGCGCGTCGATGACGGCCTCGTCCACGATCGAGTTGACCTTGATGCGGACGTAGGCGGGGCGGCCCGCGCGGTGGTGCTGGATCTCCCGGTTGACGCGGGTGATCAGGCCGTCGCGCAGGGACTTGGGGGCGACGAGCAGGCGCCGGTAGGTCTCCCGGCGCGAGTAGCCCGAAAGCCGGTTGAAGAGGTCCGAGAGGTCGGCGCCGACTTCCTGGTTGGCGGTCAGCAGCCCCAGGTCCTCGTAGAGCCGGGCCGTCTTGGGGTGGTAGTTGCCGGTGCCCACGTGGGAGTACCGGACAAGGTTGTCACCCTCCTGGCGGACCACGAGCGACAGCTTGCAGTGGGTCTTCAGACCGACCAGGCCGTACACGACGTGGCAGCCGGCCTCCTCCAGCTTGCGGGCCCACTTGATGTTGGCCTGCTCGTCGAAGCGGGCCTTCAGCTCGACCAGGACCAGGACCTGCTTGCCGGACTCGGCGGCGTCGATGAGCGCGTCCACTATCGGGGAGTCGCCCGAGGTGCGGTACAGCGTCTGCTTGATGGCGAGGACGTTCTCGTCGGCGGCGGCCTGTTCCAGGAAGGCCTGCACGGACGTGGAGAACGAGTCGTAGGGGTGGTGCAGGAGCACGTCGTGGTCGCCGCGCAGGGCCGCGAAGATGTCGGGCGCGGACGCCGACTCGACCTCGGCGAGGTCGCGGTGGGTGCCCGCGACGAACTTCGGGTACTTCAGCTCCGGCCGGTCCAGGCCCGCGATGGAGAAGAGGCCGGTGAGGTCGAGGGGGCCCGGCAGCGGGTGCACCTCGGACTCGCCGATCTTCAGCTCCCGCATCAGCAGGTCGAGCACCTTGCGGTCGATGGACTCCTCGACCTCCAGGCGCACCGGCGGCCCGAAGCGGCGCCGCATCAGCTCCTTCTCCAGGGCCTTGAGGAGGTTCTCGGCGTCGTCCTCCTCGACCTCCAGGTCCTCGTTCCTGGTGAGGCGGAACATGTGGTGCTGCTTGATGTTCATGCCCGGGAACAGTTCCTGGAGGTGCTTGGGCGCGGCGATGACGTCCTCGATGGGGACGTAGCGCTGCGGGGAGGCCTCCAGGAAGCGGGACAGGAGCGGCGGGACCTTGACGCGCGCGAAGTGCTCGTGTCCCGTGACCGGGTTCTCGATCACCACGGCGAGGTTCAGGGACAGGCCCGAGATGTAGGGGAAGGGGTGCGCGGGGTCGACGGCCAGGGGAGTGAGGACCGGGAAGATCCGGTGCATGAAGAGGGTGTAGAGCCGGGACTGCTCCTTGTCGGTGAGCTCGTTCCAGCGCACCACGTGGATGCCCTCGTCGGCCAGGGCCGGGGCGACCTCTTCCTGGTAGCAGGCGGCGTGCCGGGCCATGAGCTCGCGGGAGCGGGACCAGATCAGCTCAAGGACCTCGCGGGGCTGCAGGCCCGAGGCCGAACGGGTGGCGACGCCGGTCGCGATGCGCCGCTTCAGGCCCGCCACCCGGACCATGAAGAACTCGTCCAGGTTCGAGGCGAAGATGGCGAGGAAGTTCGCCCGCTCCAGGAGCGGGGTGTTCGGGTCCTCGGCGAGTTCGAGGACGCGTTCGTTGAAGGCGAGCCAGCTGCGCTCCCGGTCCAGGAAGCGGCCCTGCGGCAGCTCCGCGCCGCCGTACCCCGCCTGGGCGTCCTCGTCGTAGCCGTCCAGGTCGGCGTCGATGTCGGGGTCCAGGTCGGAGACCGTGGCCGCGATGGTGTGCGGCCGGTGGGCGGCGAGGGAGCCGACGGACGGCTGCGCGTGGCGCACTCCGATGTCGGCGCGGTCGTCGGTGTGCTGGCTGTCGGACTGCGCGGTGGGCTCGCTCATGCGCCCATTGTTCCGCGCCGTGCCCGCTCCGGGCGCGCCGAAGGCCTCGGGCGCGAGACGGACCTGGCCGTTCGGGCGCGCTCCGTCCGGCGAGGGTTCGGGCACAGTGGGGGGCTGCATTGCCTGAGCGTCGCAAGGCTGTCTGAATCAGTGGTTACGCCGACATGACGCCCGGGGGTTCGCATGGATACCCCCAGGCGTCTACACGGGAGAGTGTGGCCCAGAGGTTCCTCAGGGCGTCCGCCGTCGCGGGATCCGGAAGGGCGCCTACACCGCCGCGGCCGCGAGGGCGAGGCCGATCCCGGACTCGATGAGCTGTACGTACAGAAGTGGGACCTGGGGTGGAAGTCCGCGTAGGCCCGGACGAGCGGGGTCCCCCTCGGTCGCCTCGACCGCCTAGCGGGCCGTGGGCAGCTTGTCGCCGGGCTCCAGCAGGCCGAGGCGCAGGGCCTGCTGGACGATCTGGAGGTAGGTGGCGCCGCCCCCCCGGGTTGTTGCGCGTCCGCCCGGAGGCGGGATCGGGACCGTGTGTCCCAGGACTCCGTGTCCCAGGACTCCGTGCCTCAGGCCCCTGTGTCTCAGGACTCCGTGCGGTACATCAGGTCCGTCTCGTGCGTCACGAAGCCGAGGCGCTCGTACACGCTCACCGCCGCCTTGTTGTCCGCGTCGACGTACAGCATCGCCGTCGGCAGCCCGGCCGCCGCGAGGTGCCGCAGGCCGATGGTGGTGAGCGCCTTGCCGAGCCCGCCGCCCTGCGCGCCGGGACGCACCCCGACGACGTACACCTCGCCGAGCCGCTCCGCCGCGTGCGTCTTCGTCCAGTGGAAGCCGACCAACTCGCCGCCGCCGTCGCCGGACTCGCGCTCGGCCAGGAAGAACCCGGCCGGGTCGAACCACGGCTCGGCCTTGCGGTCGTCGAGGTCGCGCTGGGTGAGGGAGCCCTGCTCGGGATGGTGGGCGAAGGCGTCGGCGTTCACCGCGAGCCACGCGGCGTCGTCCTCGCCGGGGACGAAGGCACGTACCCGCACACCCTGCGGAAGCACCGGCTCCGGCAGGTCGAGGCCCGTCAACGGGCGCCGCATCTGCCGCAGTTCCCGGAACAGGGTGAGGCCGAGCACCTGGGCCAGGTGGCGCGCCGCGGAGTGCCCGCCGTGCGCCCACACCCGCAGCCGCCGCCCCGACTCCGCGAGCAGCGCGGTGCCGAGCGCCCGCCCGTGCCCGTGCCCCCGGTGCGCCGGACGCACGACCAGCTCCGCGGCGGGTGCCTCGACGGGGTCGGTGTCCTCCAGCTGGGCGTAGCCGACCAGTTCGCCGCCGACGCTCAGGAGCAGATGGCGTACGCCCTCCCTCTGCCCGCCGCGCAGCTGCAGCCGTCCCTGCTCGGACACGGCCTGCTGCCCGTCGGTGCGGGCCGCCTCCGCGAGGAGCGTGAGCACGGCCTCGGCCTGATCGGCCGTGAGCACGTCGAGGGTGTCGATCTGCCGGAGGGAGGGTGCCGTGGCGGGCTGCTCGTCAGTCATGAGTCGAGGGTACGGCGACGAGGGGCGGACTCATGGGGCCTGTCATGGGGGTCCCCCCGTTCCTTGAGGGGTTGGGGGAGATCGAGGACGAGCGCGCAGCGCGGTGAGACCTCAGCCGAAGTCCTCCCGCAGACGAATGGCAACCACCCTGTAACCAGCGGGCCCCTGTTGCGCTACGCGCGTTGACCATAGGCTGCCCGACGGCCCAAGTCGTCCCTAACGCCCCCGGGGGGAACCCGTGTCCGCCATACCGAAGCACCGAAGGCCCAGGCGCCGAGCCACCCGCGTCCTCGCCGTCGCGGCGGGCATCGCCACTGTCGGGGCGCTCGCCGTCGCCCTGCCCGCGAGCGCGGGGCAGGACGCGCGGGACGGCGCCATGGCCAAGGACAAGCGCGGCGCCACCGCGGCCAAGGACAAGAAGCGCACGGTCGACGTGCAACTGCTGTCCTTCAACGACTTCCACGGCAACCTCCAGCCGCCCGCCGGGTCCTCGGGCCAGGTCACCGAGAAGCAGCCGGACGGCACGGAGAAGAAGGTCGACGCGGGCGGCGCCGAGTACTTGGCGACGTCCCTGCGCAAGGCCCGCAAGGGGCACCCGTACTCCATCACCGCCGCGGCCGGCGACCTCATCGGCGGCAGCCCGCTGCTCTCGGGGCTCTTCCACGACGAGCCGTCCGTCGAGGCCCTGAACAAGATGGGCCTCGACGTCTCCAGCGTCGGCAACCACGAGTTCGACGAGGGCGCGACGGAACTGGCGCGCATCCAGAACGGCGGCTGCCACCCCAAGGACGGCTGCTACGAGAAGGACAAGCACGGCAAGCCGAAGAAGTTCAAGGGCGCCGACTTCCCCTACCTCACGGCGAACGTCACCAAGGAGAAGACCGGCAAGCCCCTCCTCAAGCCCTACTCGGTGTGGAAGCACAAGGGCGTGAAGATCGGCTTCATCGGGCTGACCCTGGAGGGCACCCCGGACATCGTCTCGGCCGACGGCATCAAGGGCCTGAAGTTCCACGACGAGGTCGAGACGATCAACAAGTACGCGAAGATCCTCGACAAGCAGGGCGTGAAGTCGATCGTCACGCTCATCCACGAGGGCGGCTCCCCGGCCAGCCAGGCGTACAACTACAACTGCGACTCCCCGGGCGCCGGCGACGGCATCTCGGGCCCGATCACCGCGATCGCCAAGGCCGCCTCGCCGAAGGTCGACGCGTTCGTGACCGGCCACACCCACCAGGCGTACGTCTGCACCATCCCGGACCCCGCGGGCAAGCCGCGCATGGTCACCTCGGCGTCCTCGTACGGCAAGCTCTACACGGACACCACGCTGACGTACGACCGCAAGACCAAGGACATCGTCCGCACCAGCGTGAAGTCGGCGAACCACGTCGTCAGTCGCACGCAGTCGAAGGCCCGCGACATGGGGCGCCTCATCAAGCGCTGGGACAAGCTCGCGGCCCCCATCGCCGGCAAGCCCGTGGGCTTCATCTCCGGCGACATCCCCGGCCGCGGCGCCACCTCGCCCGAGTCCCCGCTCGGCGACCTGATCTCCGACGCGCAGCTCGCGCACGCCAAGTCCCTGGATCCCAAGGCGAGCCTGGCCCTGATGAACCCGGGCGGCATCCGATCCGACCTCGTCCACAAGGCGAGCGGCAGCGAGGGCGACGGGGTCGTGACGTACGGCGAGGCGTTCACCGTGCAGCCGTTCAGCAACACCGTGAACCTCGTCGACCTCACCGGCGCACAGCTCCTGACCGCCCTGAGGCAGCAGGTCAGCGGCTCGAACGAGGCCTCGCCGAAGATCCTCCAGGTGTCGGACGGATTCACGTACACGCTCGACATGACGAAGTCCGGCGCCGACCGGATCGTCACCGACTCCGTGAAGCTGAACGGTAAGCCGCTCGATGCGAACGCCACCTACCGCGTCGCCCTGAACTCCTTCCTCGCGGGCGGCGGCGACGGCTTCGCCGAACTCGGCAAGGGCAAGAACCCGCTGGTCGGCGCGGACGACCTGAAGGCGCTCAACGACTACTTCGCCGCCAACTCCTCGGCGGCCGAGCCGATCGCGCCGCCGAAGGCGGACCGCATCACCGTTGTGAAGTAGCTCTCCGGCGAACGAGCTTGGGGTGGGGTGGAACGTATGGTGAGATCATCTGATGCGTTCCCCCCACCGCATGGCCGTTTCTGAACCGTCCGCTCCGCTCGAAGAGACAACCCCCCACCAGCCGTACGAAGAGACAATCTCTCGCGACCCGTACGAAGAGACAGCCTCCCGCAACCCGTACGAAGAGCTCGGCTCCCTCGCGCCCGGCCCCCTGGAGGACTTCCTCCGGGAGGAGCCCGAGGCGGAGGCCGAAGCCCCGTGGCAGCCGCCCAACCACCGGCGCGCCGGCCGTCGGCGCCGCAATCGGTTCGCCGGGCTTCCGCTGGCCGCGAAGGCCGTCGTCGCTCTCGCCGTCGCCGCCGCGTTCCTCGTCCTCGCCGACCGCTGGGCCCTGCTCTACGCCGAGCACGAGGCCGCCGACAAGCTCAAGGACCAGCTGGACCTGAGCGCGGCCCCCGAGGTCGACATCGAGGGCTTCCCCTTCCTCACCCAGGTCCTCGACCAGCGTCTGGACGAGGTGAAGGTGACCGTGCCCGACGTCGCCGCCGACCGCGTCTCGCTCGCCAAGGTCTCCGCGACCGCCACCGACGTGACCATGAAGGGCGACGGGCCCACCTCCCTGACCGGCGCCGTCATCGGGCGGATGCGCGGCGAGGTGCTCCTCTCCTTCGACGACCTCAACCGCGAGCTCGGCGCCTCCCAGGTCACCTTCACCGGCCACGGCCGCGACAAGGTGTACGCCCGCGGCACCCTGCCCGTCGCCGGGCACGACCTGAAGGTCCGCGCCGACGCCCGCATCGAGCGCACCGGCGAGCGCGGCGTCGCCACCGACATCGACCGGATGCGCCTCGACATCGGCGACATGGCGACCTACCGGCCGGGCGCGCGGGAGTCCGAGGGGCTGCACCTCAGCCGCGAGGGCGCCCGGCGCGTGGCCGACGAGTCGTCCCAGGCCAAGGCCCTGCTCGCGGTGCCCGAGATCGCCCGCCGCCTCGGGGTGCCGGACGGCGCCGTGCGCGAGGCGCTGCGCAGCGACGCCAAGCTCAACGACGTCACCGGGTCGCCGGAGTTCGTCGACGACGTGATGCGCCTCAACCTCATCGACGTGGCGATGGGGCACCCCGCCCTCCTGAAGCGCCTCGGCCTCGACCCCGCCCTCCTCAAGGGCCTCGACGACCTCACCCGGCCCGTCCTCGTCGACCGGCTCTCCCTCTCCTTCGAGCTGCCGAGGCTTCCGGGCGAGGGCGCCATGCGGTTGCAGGGTGTGAAGGTGGAGGAGGACGGGATCCGGGTGGGGGTCGAGGGGTACGGGATCGGGTTCGGGGGGTAGGCCCTGCCGGGGGCTCCCCAATCCCGCCCCTTCCCGAAACCGGGGGCTGCCGCCCCCGGGCCCCCGCTGATCGGCGCTCCGCGCCTCGTCCTCAATCGCCGGACGGGCTGATATCGCTCGGGCCCGTCAGGGGCAGGGTCAGGGTCTGGCCCCGGTACCCCGCTCGCAGCCGCCGGTCGTGCGTCACCACGACCAGCGTTCCCGCGTACGTCGCGAGTGCCGCCTCCAGGTCCTCCACAAGCGCGGGCGAGACGTGGTTCGTCGGCTCGTCCAGGAGGAGCAGGTCGTACGGGCGCGTGACCAGGCGGGCCAGTTCGAGGCGGCGGCGCTGGCCCGTGGACAGGGTGCCGACCGGGCGCCGCAGGTCCGACTCGTGGAACAGGCCGAGCGCGAGCAGCTCGTCGCCCCGGTCCTCGCCGAACGCCGCGAGCAGCGAACGCGCGCCCTCCGCGCGGGACACGGGCGCCGCGACCTGCCGCAGCAGCCCCACCCGCGCGGGCCGCCGCACGGTGGCGCCCGGCTCCGGCTCGACCTCCCCCGCGAGCACCCGCAGGAGCGTGGACTTGCCCGCCCCGTTGGGCCCGGTCACGAGGAGCCGCCCGCCGGCCGGAACCCGCAGGGAGTCCAGGGCGAGCCGCCCCGGCACCCGCAGGTCGGCCACCTCGACCGCGCCGTCGGCTGCTCCCGCGACGCTCGCAGCGAACCGCAGCGGCTGCGGCGGCGCGGACACCGGGTTCTCCGTGAGCCGCCCGAGGCGTTCGCGGGCGTTGCGGATGCGGCTCATCGCGCCGTGCGCCCGGGACCGGGCCCGGAAGGCGCCCGCGCCGCTGAAGGCCGCGGGGGCCTTGCGCGGGATGGCGTCGAGCCGCCCGATGCCCGAGTCGGCGAGCCGCGACTGGCGCCCCACTTCGGCACGCCACTCCTCGTACTCCCGCTCGTGCCGGGCCCGTTCGGCGGCCTTGGCGGTCAGGTAGCCCGCGTAGCCGTCGCCGTGGCGGCGCACGGATCGGGTGTCATGGTCGACCTCCAGGACGGTGTCGGTGACGCGGTCCAGGAAGGTCCGGTCGTGGGTGACGGCGACGAGCGTGCCGCGGTGGGCGCGCAGCCGCTCCTCGAGCCAGGCCACGGCCTCGTCGTCGAGGTCGTTGGTCGGCTCGTCGAGCAGCAGCAGCTCGGGTGCGGAGGCGAGGGTCGCGGCCAGGGCGAGCCGGGAGCGCTGCCCGCCGGAGAGCGTGCCGAGCCGCCGCGAACGGTCGAGGCCGGTGTGCTCGCCGAGGTGGCGCAGGGCGACGTCGACGCGTCGGTCGGCGCCGTAGCCGCCGCGCGCCTCGAAGCGGGCGACGAGCGCGGCGTAGGCGTCGTACGCGGCCGGATCGGCGCCGTCCAGATCCGCGCCCGCGGCCTGGATCCGGCGCTCCAGGGACCGCAGTTCGGCGAGCGCGAGGTCGACGGCGTCACCGACGCGGGCGGAGTCCGGCAGGTCCAGGGTCTGGGCGAGGTGCCCGGTGCCGCCCGGGGCGACGACGGTGACGGTGCCGTTGTCGGGCCGCTCCCGCCCGGCGAGCAGCCGCAGCAGCGTGGACTTGCCCGAACCGTTGTCCCCGATGACACCGGCCCTCTCACCGGGCCGGACGGTGAGCCGGACCCGGTCGAGGACGAGGTGGTCGGCGTAGCGCTTGGTGACGTCGGTGAGGGTGAGCTGGGAGACGGCGGGGGCCACGGAGGTGGTGGAGGTGGTGCTGGAGGGGGCGGCGGTGGGGGCGGCTACTGCGGGGGCACGGAACAAGTGGGTCTTCTTTCGCAGGCGACGGTGGTGGGGGCGCGGGTGGTGCGTGCGCCCCTTCGCTGGTGACGAGACGTATCGTCTCGCGCCAACGACGGGAACCGTAGCGCATGCGAGGCGCCGACGCAAGACGCTGCGTCTCGTTGAGGGAGAGGCGGGTGCTCAGGGCCGGTTCACGGCGTCGCGGGCGGCGGGGTCCCCGCCCCCGGCAGCCGCACTCTCGCCACCGTGCCGCCGCCCTCCGCGGGGGCGAGCCCGACCTCGCCGCCCGCCTGGCGCACGGTCCGCGCCACGATGGACAGGCCGAGCCCGGAACCCGGCAGGCTGCGGGCGGTGGGGGAGCGCCAGAAGCGGTCGAAGACGTACGGCAGTTCGTCGGCGGGGATGCCGGGTCCGTGGTCCCGTACTGTCAACTCGCCGTCCTTGAGGGCGACTTCGATGGCTGTGCCCGCCGGGCCGAACTTCACCGCGTTGTCGAGGAGGTTCACGATGGCCCGCTCCAGGGCCGCGGGCTCCGCCCGTACGAACCACGGGGTGAGGTCGGCCTCGAAGGTCAGCTCGGGGCCGCGCAGGCGGGCCCGCTCCAGGGCCGCGTCCACGATGTCGTGCAGGGCGACCACCTGCACCTTGCCGCCGCCCTGGGCCGCGTCGGGGCGGGACAGCTCCTGGAGGTCGCCGATGAGGGAGGCCAGTTCGGTCATCTGCGCCTTGACGGAGGCGAGGAGCGCGCGGCGGTCGTCGGGCGGGATGGCGCGGCCGGTCTCCTCGCTCCGGGCGAGCAGTTCGATGTTGGTGCGCAACGAGGTGAGCGGGGTGCGCAGCTCGTGCCCGGCGTCGGCGATGAGCTGCTGCTGGAGGTCGCGGGACGAGGCGAGGGCGGAGGTCATCGCGTTGAAGGACCGGGAGAGCCGGGCGATCTCGTCGTCGCTGTCGTCGTCGGCGGGCAGCCGCAGGTTCAGGTCCTCGGTGCGGGCGACGTGCTCGACGGCGGCGGTGAGTTCGTCGACGGGGCGCAGTCCGGTGCGGGCCACCCAGAGCCCGGCGGCGCCCGCGCCGAGGACGCCGACACCGGCGACGAGGGAGAGCACGAGGACGAGGTTGTTGAGGGTGTCGTTGACCTCGTCGAGGGGGCGGGCCACGGAGACGGCGAGGGGCGTGTTCTGCAGCGGGTAGGTGAAGACGCGGTACTCGACGCCGTTCGCCGCGCGCGTGTTGTGGTACGTCTCCGCCGACTCCTGGCGGGCGACGGCGAGGTCGGACTCCTTGATGTCGATCTTCTGCCGCCCCATGATGACGCAGCTCGCGTTGTTCGCGAAGACGACCTGGATGGTCTGCTTGTACAGGTCCGGGTTGCTGGGGAAGGTGCGCAGACACCGTCCGCCCTGGACGTCGATCTGGTCGACGACGTCGGAATCCGACGGGCGATTGCTCCGCAGCGCGTCGTCCAACGAGCTGACGAGCACGTTCCGTACGACGAACCAGCACGCCACCGCCGCCGCGGCGACGGCCACCGCGACCGCCGTGGCGACGAGCAGGGCGAGCCGGGAGCGCAGCGGGAGCGCGCGGAAGCGGCGGACGAACCGGTTCACGCGCCGCCGCCGGTCCCCGAGGCGTCGGCGCGCAGCACGTACCCCACTCCCCGCACCGTGTGCACCAGACGCGGCTCGCCGCCGGCCTCCGTCTTGCGGCGCAGATACATCACGTACACGTCCAGGGAGTTGGACGACGGCTCGAAGTCGAAGCCCCACACCGCCTTCAGGATCTGCTCGCGGGTCAGGACCTGGCGGGGGTGCGCCAGGAACATCTCCAGGAGCGTGAACTCCGTGCGGGTCAGCTCCACCGTGCGCGTCCCGCGGGTCACCTCGCGCGTCGCCAGGTCCATGCGCAGGTCGGCGAAGGCCAGGCACTCGTCCTCCGGCGCCGTCCGGCCGGACGCCGTCGCGTAGGTGCTGCGGCGCAGCAGGGCGCGGATGCGCGCGAACAGTTCGTCCAGCTCGAACGGCTTGACCAGGTAGTCGTCCGCCCCCGCGTCCAGGCCCGTCACGCGGTCCCCGACCGTGTCCCGCGCGGTCAGCATCAGGATCGGCGTCGTCGAGCCCGCCGACCGCAGCCTGCGCGCGGCCGTCAGGCCGTCCATCCGGGGCATCTGGATGTCCAGTACGACCAGGTCGGGGCGGTAGGCCGCGGCCTTCTCCAGCGCGTCGGCGCCGTCCACGGCGACCTCCGTGCCGTAGCCCTCGAACGCGAGGCTGCGCTGCAGGGCCTCACGCACGGCCGGCTCGTCGTCCACGATCAGGATGCGCTGCTGGGGGTGCGGGTACTCGCGGTCGCCTTCGGCGGGGCTCATGGGGGGGGCGGCTCTCTGGTGGGTGGGCGGAGGTGTGGGCGGGGTCGGTATCAGCGTCGCACGGGGGCGGGGTCGGGCGCTGCGGGGCTCACCCACTCGCCCCGGCCCGCAGCTTCCCCAGGTCCGCCTTGACCGTGTTGATGGGAATCGCGAACCCGAGCCCGACGCTCCCCGACTCGGACCCGCCCCCGGCCCCGGACCCCGAACCGGCCGAGTACATGGCCGAGTTGATCCCGATGATGTTCCCGTCCATGTCGATGAGCGCGCCCCCGGAGTTCCCGGGGTTGAGCGACGCGTCGGTCTGCATCGCCTTGTACGTCGTCTTCGAAGACCCCGTGTCCCCGTTGAACTGCTCCCCGCCGAACTCGAACGGCCACCCCCCACCGGGCCCCTGCCCCTGGTTCTGGTCCTGCCCACGCCCGGGGTCGGCGGAGACGGTGACGTCCCGGTCGAGCGCGGAGACGATGCCGCTGGTGACGGTCCCGGTCAGGCCCTCGGGCGAGCCGATGGCGACGACCTCCTGCCCGACCTGCACGTCGTCGGAGTCGCCGAGGTTCGCGGCCTTGAGCCCGGACGCCCCCTCCAGCTTGATCAGCGCGAGGTCCTTCTTGCTGTCGGTGCCGACGGTCCTGGCCTTGTAGGTCTTGCCGTCGCTGGTCCGGACGGTGATGTCGGTGGCGCCGGAGATGACGTGGTTGTTGGTGACGATCTCGCCGTCGGAGGTGATGATCACGCCGGACCCGGTGGACTTGCCGGAGCCGGTGGTGGCGTTGATCTCGACGATGCTGGGGGAGACGGCGGCGGCGACCCCGGCGACGGTGCCCTTGCTGCCGGCGGAGACGCTGGTGCCGTTGACGTTCCGTGTGCCGCTGCTGCCGCTGTCGTCGCCGGTCAGCGTCTGGAAGGCGTACGCGGTGCCACCGCCGACGGCCGCGGCGGCGAGGGCGACGGCGGCGAGGAGGGCCACGGGCCCGCGGGCGCGCCGACGGCCGGAGTGGACGGGACCGGCCGGGGCGGGCTCGAAGGCGGGCTGCGGCGGATAACCGGGCTGCTGCGGGGCCGACGGGGCCGACGGGGCTGACAGGGCCTGCGGGTGCTGCGGGCCGGACGGGTTCTCATCGCTCTGGCGGAAGGGTTCTGTCATGTCTCCGAGCGTGTTCCCGCCACATGAGAGCCCCCTGAGGACGCCCTGAGAACCCCGACAGAACCGTGTTTGCCCGATATAAAGACGCGGGGCGCAGCCCTCAGAGGCCGGCTCCCGCGGCAGCCGCGGGCTCACATCCGCACGACTGTCGCACCACGAGCCGCGAGGGGAACACCTTCAGCCGCTCGCGCCGCGACCCGGCCACCCGCAGCCCGTCGTCCAGGACCAGGTCGACCGCCGCGCGGGCCATCGCCGGGCGGTCGGAGGCGACCGTGGTGAGGGGCGGGTCGGTGAGCCCGGCCTCCTTGACGTCGTCGAACCCGGCGACGGCCAGCTCGCCGGGCACGTCGATGCGCAGCTCGCGGGCGGCCCGCAGGACGCCGATGGCCTGGTCGTCCGTGGAGCAGAAGATCGCGGTGGGGCGGTCGGGGCGGGAGAGGAAGCCGAGGGCGAGCTGGTAGGCGTCGTAGCGGTTGTAGGGGGCCTCGAAGAGGCGGCCCTCGGTCGGCAGACCGGCCTCGCGCATGGCGCGCCGCCAGCCCTCGACGTGGTCGGAGACGGGGTCGCCGACGGTCGGGGTCTCGGCGGTGCCGCCGACGCAGGCGACGTAGGCGTGGCCGTGTTCGAGCAGGTGCCGGGTGGCGAGCTGGGCGCCGCCGACGTCGTCCGTCACGACGGCGACGTCGTCGATGGCCTCGGGGCGCTCGTGCAGCAGGACCACGCGCGCGTCCCAGGCGTCGATCTCGGCGGCGGCCTGGTCGGTCAGGCCGTGGCTGACGAGGATCAGGCCGGAGACGCGCATGCCGAGGAAGGCGCGCAGATAGTGCGTCTCACGTTCTTCGACGTAGTCGGAGTTGCCGACGAGCACCATCTTTCCGCGCTCGGACGCGGCCTGCTCCACGGCGTGGGTCATCTCCGCGAAGAACGGCTGCCGCGCGTCCGGCACGATCATGCCTATGAGGTCCGTGCGCCGGGACGCCATGGCCTGGGCGACCCGGTCCGGGCGGTAGCCCAGCTCCTTGATCGCGGCGAGCACGCGCTCGCGCGTGGCCGGGGCGACCGGCCGGGGTCCGTTGTTGATGACGTAGCTCACGACCGCGGTCGAAGTACCCGCCAGTCGCGCCACATCGTCCCGCGTCACCTTGGCCACGCGCGCAGTCTACGCGGATGGACTCAACCCTGAGCAGGGCGTGCGACGGCTTCCTTCGCCCGTTCGGCGGCGGCCTGCGGCGCCCGTCCCGCGGCGGGCTTCGCGGCGCCCGCCGTGGCGCCGTCGGAGTCGCCCGTGCGCGCCGTCTTGTCGGCCTTCTCCGCGCCGTCCCGCACCGTCTTCTCGGACCGCTCGGTCTTCTCGGGGACGACGAAGCGGTAGCCGACGTTGCGCACGGTGCCGATCAGCGACTCGTGCTCGACGCCGAGCTTGGCCCGCAGCCGTCGTACGTGCACGTCGACCGTCCGCGTGCCGCCGAAGTAGTCGTAGCCCCAGACCTCCTGGAGCAGCTGGGCGCGGGTGAAGACCCGGCCCGGGTGCTGCGCGAGGTACTTGATCAGCTCGAACTCCTTGAAGGTCAGGTCCAGGACCCGGCCCTTCAGCTTCGCGCTGTACGTCGCCTCGTCCACGGACAGGTCGCCGCCCCGGATCTCCATGGGGGAGTCGTCGGCGGTGATCTGCTGGCGGCCCATGGCCAGGCGCAGGCGCGCCTCGACCTCGGCGGGGCCCGCGGTGTCCAGGAGCACGTCGTCGATGCCCCAGTCCGCGGTGACGGCGGCGAGGCCGCCCTCGGTGACGACCAGGAGCAGCGGACAGCCGGGCCCGGTGGAGCGCAGGAGCTGGCAGAGGCTGCGGACCTGGGGCAGGTCGCGCCGTCCGTCGATCAGGATGACGTCGGCACCGGGGGTGTCGACGAGCGCCGGGCCCTCGGCGGGGGCCACCCGCACGTTGTGAAGGAGCAGGCCGAGGGCGGGAAGCACCTCCGTCGACGGCTGGAGGGCGTTGGTCAGGAGCAGCAGAGAACTCATCGCGGCCCACCTGCCTGGGTCGTCCGCCGGTTCCTCTGGCTGTCGTGCACGTTTCGCTCGCCCATTACGTCGGTTCCTCCTCGGTCCCTGCGGAGGGGGTCCCCCTGCTCCTTATGAGCTTGGGGGCGTATGGCACTGCTTCGTACGTATGGCTCGTATGGCACTGCTTTGTACGGTTGATACACCTCCCGCGCCCTGGGAAGTGGCCGTGCGCGCCGTTCTTGAGGCTTCGTTTACGGGGCCTTGGTGGGCCACGTGCCCGAGTCCGCCGGAAAGCACGAAAGGACCCGGGGGCTTCACTGCCCGGATCCTCTGCGCAGCAGAATAGCCCACATGAGTTCCGGTCCGGCAGGTCAAACGGCGCGATCTTCTGTGCAGCCGATCACTCGCGTTCAGCCGCGCGCCACATCGCGTTCCACGCTCCTTACCTCGGACGGGGTGCGGATCGAAGCCGCGTACGACCCCGGTCCCGGTCCGGTCGGCGGGCCCGCGATCGTGCTCGCGCACGGCTTCACCGGGGACCTGGGGCGGCCGCACGTGCGCCGGGCCGCGACGGTGTTCGCGCAGCGTGCGGCCGTGATCACGTTCTCGTTCCGGGGGCACGGCGGATCCGGCGGGCAGTCCACGGTCGGCGACCGCGAGGTGCTCGACCTGGCGGCGGCCGTGGCGTGGGCGCGCTCGCTCGGGCACACGCGCGTGGTGACGGTCGGCTTCTCCATGGGCGGCTCCGTGGTGCTGCGGCACGCCGCGTTGCACGGGGGGCGCACGGAAGCGCGCGTCGACGCGGTCGTGTCGGTGAGCGCGCCGGCCCGGTGGTTCTACCGGGGTACGGCGCCGATGCGCAGGCTGCACTGGGTGGTGACGCGGCGGGCGGGACGCCTTGTCGGGCGGCTCGGCCTGCGGACCCGGATCCACCCGCACGAGTGGGACCCCGTGCCGCCGTCGCCGACGGAGTCCGTGCCGCTCATCGCCCCGACCCCGCTCCTGATCGTGCACGGCGACCAGGACCCGTACTTCCCCGTCGACCACCCCCGGATGCTGGCCGCCGCCGCGGGCGAGGGGGCCGAGCTGTGGCTGGAACCCGGCATGGGGCACGCCGAGCACGCGGCCGACGACGAACTCCTTGGGCGGATCGGCGCCTGGGCCACGGCATCATGGACGTCGGCAACCGCCGAGTGACTTGAGCGAAAGGAGGGGGCAATGGCATCAGGGACCATCCGGTACTGGGCCGCCGCCAAGGCCGCCGCGGGGATCGCCGAGGAGCCGTACGCCGAGGCCACGCTGGCCGAGGCGCTCAGCGCGGCCCGTGCGCGACACCCCGGAGAACTCGACCGCGTGCTGCTGCGCTGCTCGTTCCTCGTCGACGGCGACCCCGTGGGCACCCGCGCCCATGAGACGGTACGGCTTGCCGAGGGCGGCACGGTCGAGGTGCTCCCGCCGTTCGCAGGAGGATGACCCGTACGCGATGAGCAACGAACCGTACGACCCTTATCAGCAGTACCCGCAGGACCCCCAGCAGCAGTACCCGCCCCAGCCCCAGCCCCAGCAGCACCAGGGCCAGCAGCAGCCGTACGACCCGCACTACGGGCAGTACGCGCAGTACCCGCAGGAGCCCGCCGCCCAGCAGGCGTATCCGCAGGGGCAGGGTGAGTGGGGGTACCAGGAGCCCTACGCCCAGCAGCAGTACGCCACGCAGCAGTGGGAAGGGCAGACCTGGGAGACCCAGGTGTCGGCGCCGCTGCCCGCCGTCGACGTGACCGAGACCGCGTATCTGCCGCCGCAGGCCTACGCGGAGCCGCCGCAGGCGTACCAGGGGCAGGCGTACCAGGCGCAGGCCTACCAGGCGCAGGCGTCCGGGCCGGACCACTCGGGGTCGTACCCGCAGGAGCCCGCTCCTGCCCCCGCCCCCGCAGGGCCCGCCCCCGTGACCAAGCCCGAGTCCGAGCCCGAAGCCGCCCCCGACACCGCCGGATACGGCCCCGCCACCCTCACCGGCAACCCCCGGATCACCGACGCGCAGCGGGCGCGGGCCGAGGGGCGGTCGCCGATCATAGAGCCGGGGATGCAGCCCGCGCTGCTCACGGCGCTGCTGGGGCTGCTGCTCGCCGGGGGCGCCGCGGTGGGGCAGTACGGCCTCCTCGTACCGCTGGTGATCCTGCAGGGTGTGACGGCCGCCGGATGGTTCCGGCTGAACGGTATGTGGCCCGCCCGGCAGGGCATCGCGCTGGCGTTCCTCGGCGGTGTCGCCGCCGACGCCGCGCTGCTCGCCACCGGCGAGGGCAACGCCCCGGCCGCGATCCTCGGCACCCTCGGCGTGTGGGTGCTGCTCGTCCTCGTGCTGCAGCTGCGCAGCCGGGCGGGCGCGGACGAGCGGATGTACGGCCTGATGGCCACCCTCGCCTCCAGCGCGCTCGCGATCATCGCGGCCGGGCACCTGGCCGCCGTGGACGACGCCGCCGTGGTCGGCGGGGTCGCTGTCGCCGCGGCCGTGCTCGCCCGCGCGCTGCCGATGCCGACGCCCGCCTCGGTGGTCGTGGCGCTGCTCGCCGCGGCCGGCGCGGGCATCGCGGTCGGCGGGGCGACCGACCTCGGCAGCGAGGGCGCCCTGCTCGGGCTCGCCGCGGGCGTCTGCGCGGTGATCGGGCACCGGGTCGCCTCCTACGACTACCCGTCGCGGTTCGTGCACTTCACGGCCGGTGTCGCGCTGCCCCTCGCGGTCGCCGCGCCCGCCGTGTACCTGCTGGGCCGCGCCCTCGGCTGAGCCCGCGCGGGAGCCGCCAGCCGCGTCACAGTCGATCTACAGGTCCCCGGCCGGGCACGACGGCCGGGGACTCGTCCTTTAGGCTCGCGGCAACGGAACAGCCGAGGCGGGGGACGGGGAACAGCAGGCATGAGCAAGCGCGCGATACGCATACTTCTGATCGTCGTGGTGGTCCTCGGCGGCCTCTTCGTCGCCGCCGACCGGTTCGCGGTGTCCTTCGCGGAGAGCGAGGCCGCGGAGAAGATCAAGGCCCAGGAGGGCCTGAGCAGCACGCCCGACGTGTCCATCAAGGGCTTCCCGTTCCTCACCCAGGTCCTGGGCGGCAAGCTCGACGACGTCGAGATCGGCATCAAGGACTACGACGCCAAGTCCGACGGCGACACCATCCGCATCGCGAACCTCAGCGCCACCGCGCACGGCGTCGACTTCTCCAGCGACTACAGCTCCGCCACCGCCGACTCCGCCGCGGGCGTCGCCCGGATCTCCTACGACGAGCTCCTGAAGGCCGCCAAGGCCGAGCCGGTGAAGCTGCCGCTCGGCGCCACCGGTGAGGTCGTCGGTCTCTCCGACGGCGGCGACGGCAAGGTCAAGGTGGAGGTCGAGGTCAGCAAGGGCGGCACGAAGCTCCCCAAGCCGGTGCACGTCCTCAGCTCCCTGAGCGTCGAGGGCGACACGATCAAGGTGCACGCCGACACGATCCCGGACAGCCTCGAAGTGCTCGGCGTGAAGATTCCGCTGCCCGAGGGCCTGGCCCGCGACATCACCGACTTCGAGGAGAAGGTCACCGACCTGCCGGGCGGCATCAGGCTCGACACGGTGCAGGCGGCCCCCGACGGCGTGGACGTGGCCGTGAAGGGCGAGAACGTGGACCTGGTCTCCTGACCCTCCGCCCCGCCAGCTGTCCGTAGTACGAGACGCGGGCGTCCGTCCCTCAGATGGTGGGCGGGCGCCCGCGCCGCGTCCCCGGCCCCCCGGGCCTCGGCGACCGGCCGGAAAGTATTCACCTGACCGCATCCTGGACGAAAACGTCTCAGTATCCGACACACCGGTGACACGGCCGCCTCCCCGTCCCTACGATCGGACGCATGCACCGACAGGCGGACCTCACGAAGCGGCGGGCAGTGGACCTGTGCCGCGTCGCCGCCATGCTCTGTCGCACTCTCTGAACCGGACCCCCGGCTCCGGTGTTCCCCGGGCCTGTCGACCCCCTCACGGTCGCCAGCGCCACCCCGTGCCGTATGCCCGGCGCCTCCCCGCATACCCATACGCGCACATTCCCGCACCACCCGTGCAATCCGTGTCATCCCCGCCGCAACTGCCCCGAACTGCCCCGGAGGAGAACAGCATGAGCCGCAGCGACGTCCTGGTAGACGCCGACTGGGTCGAGGCCCACATCGACGACCCGCAGGTCGTGATCGTCGAGGTGGACGAGGACACCTCGGCGTACGACAAGAACCACATCAAGAACGCCATCAGGATCGACTGGACCAAGGACCTCCAGGACCCGGTCCGCCGCGACTTCATCGACCAGGAGGGCTTCGAGAAGCTGCTCTCCGCCAAGGGCATCGCGAACGACTCCACCGTCGTCCTCTACGGCGGCAACAACAACTGGTTCGCCTCCTACGCCTTCTGGTACTTCAAGCTCTACGGCCACCAGGACGTGAAGCTCCTCGACGGCGGCCGCAAGAAGTGGGAGCTGGACTCCCGCGACCTGGTCGACGGCGCCCAGGTGCCGCAGCGCGCCACCACGTCGTACCGGGCCAAGCCCCAGGACACCTCGATCCGCGCCTTCCGTGACGACGTCGTCGCCGCGATCGGCTCGAAGAACCTCGTCGACGTCCGCTCGCCCGACGAGTTCTCCGGCAAGCTGCTCGCCCCGGCCCACCTCCCGCAGGAGCAGTCGCAGCGCCCCGGCCACGTGCCGAGCGCCCGCAACATCCCGTGGTCGAAGAACGCCAACGACGACGGCACGTTCAAGTCCGACGACGAGCTCAGGGCCCTCTACGAGGACGAGCAGGTCGACCTCGCCAAGGACACCATCGCGTACTGCCGCATCGGTGAGCGCTCGGCCCTGACCTGGTTCGTCCTGCACGAGCTGCTCGGCCAGACCAACGTCAAGAACTACGACGGCTCCTGGACCGAGTACGGCTCCCTCGTCGGCGTGCCGATCGAGCTCGGCGCCAACAAGTAATCCGCGACCGACCTTCCCCCTTCTTCATAGGAGCGCACATGTGTGGAGCCAAGGCCGGTGGCCCTGACGCCTCGACGATCAAGCCCGGTGAGACCACCATCCAGGGCCAGGTGACCCGCGACGGCGAGCCCGTCACCGGTTACGTCCGCCTGCTGGACTCGACCGGCGAGTTCACCGCGGAGGTGCCCACCTCCGCGACGGGCCAGTTCCGTTTCTACGCGGCCGAGGGCACGTGGACCGTACGGGCCCTGGTGCCCGGCGGCTCGGCGGACCGCACGGTCGTCGCCCAGACGGGCGGGCTCGCGGAGGTCGCGATCGCTGTCTGAGAAGACAGGCCGAGCAGGCAGCTGAGCAGTCAGCCGAGCAGGCAGCTGAGCAGACAGGCCGATGGGCCGCACCCCAGGGGTTGGACGCCGCTGGAGGGGTGCGGCCCTTCGGTTCTACGCTGGAGTCATGTACGCGCGACGGCGTCATGTGTACTTCGCCATGATGGGCACCTGCCTGGCCCTGTTCGTCCTGGCCTGGGGTGTCGTGCGGCTCTGGTCGGTCCCTGTGGCTGTCGGCATGTGCGTCGTGGCGATGGTGATCCCGCCGGTCGCCGCGATGGTCGCCAACCGGCGCGGTCCCGAGGACCGCTGGTGGGACGACCCCTCGGGGGATCCGAAATCCGACGAGTGGTGGGATGAGCTGGACGGCAGGCGCCGCCACTAGCCGGGTGGCCCACCTCGGCGGGAGGGGGCGGCGTGGCCCGACTACAGTGGGACCCGGCTCTGTACCGCCCTACATACCGCTCACCAAGGAGCTTTAAGTGCTTGAGGCCTTCTTCTCCGCCCTCCTTGTCCTGGTCTGCGTCGGCGTCCTCGCCTTCGCGGGTCTGACCGTGAAGAAGCTGTACCAGGGCCAGCGCTGACCGCACCCCCCACCGAGAGACTCCTGAGCACCTCATGATCGAGATCCCGTCCGACCTGCACCGCGACCTCGTCCCCCTCGCCTGGCTCCTGGGCAACTGGGCCGGCGCGGGCGTCACCGACTTCCCCGGCTCCGCCAAGGCGAATTTCGGCCAGGAAGTCTCCTTCTCGCACGACGGGCGGGACTTCCTGGAGTACCACTCGCACACCTGGGTGCTCGACGCCGAGGGCAACAAGGTCGAGCCGCTGGAGTCCGAGTCGGGCTTCTGGCGCATCGACAAGGAGCGCAAGGTCGAGACCGTCATGGTCCGCCAGGACGGCGTCGTCGAGGTCTGGTACGGCGAGCTGGCCGACCAGAAGCCGCAGATCGACCTGGCCACCGACGCCGTCGCCCGCACCGCCGCCTCCGGCCCGTACAGCGGCGGCAAGCGCCTCTACGGCTATGTGAAGGGCGACCTGATGTGGGTCGGCGAGAAGCAGACGCCCGAGGTGCCGCTGCGGCCGTACATGTCCGCGCAGCTCAAGAAGGTCGTCTCGCCCGAGGACGTCGCCGAGATGGCGCGCAACCTGGGCGACCTGCCGGACGACGGGATCGCCTTCTTCAAGTAGGCCTAGACTTCGGGGTGTGGTGAGCACCGACTCCGACTGGAAGAGCGACCTGCGGCAGCGCGGGTACCGCCTGACGCCGCAGCGCCAGCTCGTGCTCGAAGCCGTGGACGCACTGGAGCACGCGACCCCCGACGACATCCTCTCCGAGGTCCGCAAGACGGCGTCGGGGGTCAACATCTCCACCGTCTACCGCACCCTGGAGCTCCTGGAGGAGCTGGGCCTGGTCAGCCACGCCCACCTCGGCCACGGCGCCCCCACGTACCACCTCGCGGACCGCCACCACCACATCCACCTGGTGTGCCGGGACTGTACGCACGTCATCGAGGCCGATCTGGACGTGGCCGCCGAGTTCACCGCGAAGCTGCGGGGGATGTTCGGGTTCGAGACCGACATGAAGCACTTCGCGATCTTCGGGCGCTGCCAGGACTGCGCGTCGCCGGCGGCCGCCGACGATCAGGAACGGGCCGACGAGGCCGCCGCGGAATAAGCGTCCCGGTCCTCGGGTCGTAGTCTTTGTGAACATGAAGAGCCCCCTGCTTTCGCTGCCCGGCGCCGTCCCCGCCGAGGGCGTGGACGAAGGTGTCGCCGCGCACTACGGCGACCTGTTCCGCGAGCAGCGTGCCCTCGCCGACGGCACCGGATTCGTCGACCTCTCGCACCGCGGCGTCGTCACCGTCACCGGCGCCGACCGGCTGAGCTGGCTGCATCTGCTGCTCACCCAGCACGTCAGCGAACTGCCCCCGGGGCAGGCCACCGAAGCGCTGATCCTCTCCGCGAACGGGCACATCGAGCACGCCCTGTACCTGGTCGACGACGGCGAGACGATGTGGGCGCACGTCGAGCCCGGCACGCAGGACGCGCTCATCGCGTACCTGGAGAGCATGAAGTTCTTCTACCGCGTCGAGGTCGCCGACCGCACCGCCGACTTCGCCGTGGTGCACCTGCCCGCCGGGTCCATCGCGGCCGTCCCGGACGGCGTCGCCGTCCGGGAGACGCCGCACGGCCGCGACGTCTTCCTGCCCCGCGCGGAGCTCTCCGCGTACGCCGAGGCGCACAGGCCCGCCGCCGGGCTCCTCGCCTACGAGGCCCTGCGCGTCGAGCACCACGTACCGCGGCTCGCCTTCGAGACCGACCACCGCACGATCCCCCACGAGCTGGGCTGGATCGGCTCCGCCGTCCACCTCCAGAAGGGGTGCTACCGCGGACAGGAGACCGTCGCCCGCGTCCAGAACCTCGGCAAGCCGCCGCGGCGCCTCGTCTTCCTCCACCTCGACGGCAGCGATGTGCACCTGCCGGGGCACGGCACGCCCCTCCACCTCGCCGCGGACGGGCCCGAGGGCCGCAAGCTCGGCTTCATCACCACGTCCGTACGCCACCACGAGCTGGGGCCCGTCGCGCTCGCGCTCATCAAGCGCAATGTGCCTGTCGATGCGGAGCTCCTGGCCGGGGAAACGGCTGCCGCCCAGGAGCCAGTAGTCGAACCCTGACCCCTGGCCCCCCTTGCCCCGGGGCCCGGCCCTCCTTGACCTCGGGGCCCGGCCCCCCTTGCCTCGGGACCCGGCCCCCCCTTGCCCCCGGGCCCGCCCCCTTTGACCTCGGCCTCGGGGCTGGCCCTACTTGACCTCGGGGCCCGTGCCCTGTGCCGGGGCCCGTGCGGGTGGCTCGGGGGTGCCGTCGATCGGCGCTGCGCGCCTCGTCCTCAAGCGCCGGACGGGCTGCTTTCCCTGCCCGCGTGGCCTTTCCTTGCTCTGTGGGCGGGGGTGACGGGGGTGGGTCTCTGCTTCGGGTGGCTCGGGGGTGCCGTCGATCGGCGCTGCGCGCCTCGTCCTCAAGCGCCGGACGGGCTGTCTTCCCCGCCCACCCGCCCCCTCCTTGCTCTGCGGGTGGGTTCTTCCGGCCCGCCCGCCCCCTCATCGCCCTGCAGCCAGGACCTCCCCCGGCCCACCCGCCCCTCCCTGCCCTGTGGGCGGGTTGGGGGTGCCGGGCTGTTGGTGAGTCGGGGGAGTTGGGGCGGGTGGGTGGGGGAGAGCCCGTCCGGCGATTGAGGACGAGGCGCGGAGCGCCGATCGGGGTGGGCGTGGAGTGGCCGCGGCTGCGGACGGCCCGAGGCGCGGGGCAGGGACGCGGGGCCAGAGAGGCGGGGGCAGGGACGCGGGGCCCGGGACGCGGAGGGAGGTGGGGTCAGGTGTCCAGGAGGACTGTGAAGGGGCCGTCGTTGGTGAGGGCCACCCGCATCTGCGCGCCGAACCGGCCCGTGGCCACCGTCGCGCCGAGAGCACGGAGCCGAGCCACGACCTCGTCGACGAGCGGCTCGGCCACATCGCCGGGAGCGGCCGCGTTCCAGGTGGGACGACGGCCCTTGCGGGCGTCGCCGTACAGGGTGAACTGGCTGATGACGAGGAGCGGCGCACCGACGTCCGAGCAGGACTTCTCGTCCGCGAGGATCCGCAAGGACCAGAGCTTGCGGGCGAGTTGCCCGGCCTTCTCCTTGGTGTCGGAGTGCGTGACACCGACCAGCACGCACAGCCCTTCGCCGACGATCTCCCCGACCGTCTCCCCGTCCACGACGACACTCGCGCCGTCCACCCTCTGCACCACCGCTCGCATGCGGACCATGATGCCCTGCCCGAGTGCGCCGTCCGCGCGCCGGTCCAGAACCCCCCATCCGGGGCCGATTGGGGGCACTCACGCACAGAGCGACCACTCGGGGTGGCACGATGCTCACACGCGGTGTACCGCGCCGGCTGAGGGGACGGTAGAGCCACATGAGCACACCCAGTACACCCAGTACGCCCAGTATGCCCAGCACGCCATGGTCGCCCGGGGCGCCATGGCCGTCGGGAGCGAGACATCCGGGCGGCACACCGGGGACACCAGGGGCAGCAGGCACGGCAGCAGGGGCAGTGGGGAAGGCGGGGTCGGTGGGGACGGTGGGGACGGCAGGGGCAGCCGGGATCGTGGGCGCCCCGGGGGCCGAGGCGGGCGGGGCGGCCGCCGCCGCGGGCATCGGCGGCACCCACGTCCCGCGCCCCCCGGTCCAGCGCACCGACAGCCCCGTCCTGCCGGACGTACCCGCGCACGACCTGACCACCCTGCGCCTGCCGGAGCTGCGCGAGCTGCGCCGCTCCACACAGCAGGACGAGGCGGATCTGAGCTACGTACGACGGCTGCTGCAGGGCCGCATCGACATCCTGCGGGCGGAGACGGCGCGCCGCAGGGCCCCGGGCCCCGGCGGGCGGGACCCGGAGGCCACCACCGCCGCGGAGTCGCCGCTGGTCGTGGACCGGCTCCCGGAGATCCTCACGGACGGCCCGGCCCGGCACCGCTCGTCGGCCCGCCATGTGACGCTCGGCACCCCGCACAGCGAGGAGTACCGGCGTCTGGCCGCGGAGATGCTCGCCGACGTGGAGCTCTCCGACCTGGTGGCCCGCACGGACGAGGAGCTGCACGCGGCCATGGGCCGCCTCGTCCGCTATGAACAGCAGGTTTCCCGGCGGCGTCAGGAGATGCAGCGGACGACGGACGATTGCAGTGCGGAGATCGCCCGCAGGTACCGTGAAGGAGAAGCACAAGTAGACGACCTGCTCGCCTGACCCGCCGGCCCCGGTGGGCACCGCCGCCCCGACGGGCCCGGTGACCCGCGGGACCCGGCGGCCGCCGTCGGCCGTGACCCCGGCGGACGTCCGCGTGCGGCGCCCGCCGAGATCCCGTGATCCCGGTGGCCGCCGGATCCGGGACGGCCGCCGCGACCCCCGGCCCGGCGTTCCCGCGGGCGGTCCGTCGCACCGCCCGCACCCGGAAGGCCGAAGATGCCGACAACGACGCCGTCGTCCGCCGTCACCAGTTCCCCCGTCATACCCCCGGTCCTCGCCGAGGTCGTCCGGTCGGGCTTCGTCGAGGGCCACCACCGCGGCAGCCTGGTGCTGCTCGGGGCCGACGGCGACGTGCAGCTCGCGCTCGGCGACGTGACGGCCCCCGTCTTCCCGCGCTCCACCAACAAGCCGATGCAGGCGGCGGCGGTGCTGCGGGCCGGCCTCGACCTGGCCGGCGAGCGCCTCGCCCTGGCCGCCGCCAGCCACTCCGGCGAAACGTTCCACCGGGACCTCGTACTGAAGATGCTGGCCGAGCACGGGCTGACCCCGGCCGAGCTGCAGTGCCCCGCCGACCTGCCCCTCGACCCCGAGGAGGCCGAGACCTACCTCGCCTCGGGCGCCGTCCGCGACCGGGTCACGATGAACTGCTCCGGCAAGCACGCCGCGATGCTCGCCGTCTGCGCCCTGAACGGCTGGCCCAAGGAGAGCTACCTCGACCCCGAGCACCCCCTCCAGCGCCTGATCCACGAGGGCATCGAGGCGGCCGCGGGCGAGCCCGTCGCCGCCGTCGGCACGGACGGCTGCGGCGCGCCCCTGATGGCGATCTCCCTGACCGGCCTCGCCCGCGCCTACCGGCACTTCGTCCTCGCCCCCGAGGGCAGCCCCGAGCGCCGGGTAGCCGACGCCATGCGGACCCACCCCGAGTACGTCGCCGGGACCCGGCGCCCCGACACCTGGCTGATGCGGGAGCTGCCGGGCACGCTGTCGAAGATGGGCGCTGAGGCCGTCCAGGCGGTCGCGCTGCCCGACGGCCGGGCCCTCGCCTTCAAGATCGATGACGGTTCGACGCGGGTCCTCGGGCCGGTCCTGGCCCGCGCCCTGCGCCTGCTCGGCACCGACGCCCCGGTCCTGGACCGGATCGGCAGGGCGCCGCTGCTCGGGGCGGGACGCGAGGTCGGGGAGATCCGGGCGGCGATCTGAGGCCGTGCGGCCGTGATCCGCGTCCGGCTGTGTGATCCGCGTACGGGGGAGTGCGTAAGTGCGTAAGAGGGAGTGCGCCCGTACGCGGCTTCCTGAACGCTTCGGCGGGGTGGCCCACGGGTGTGGGCCACCCCGCCGCTTCTTCGGGGCCCGGGCCTGGCGATGGCGGGGCCTTGGATGGGCCCGTGCCCCGGGTCTGACGGCTGACCGAACTCCCGGCTCCCCTCCGGATGAGAGCTCGGCCAGCCCGTTTCGTGGGTCGGGCCCGGTCAGCCCGACTGGGCGAGCAGCAGCACGAGGATCAGCGCCCCGATGCCGCCCGCGGTGGTGTTCCTGGCCTTGATGCCGACGGTGAGCAGGACGAAGGCGATGATGCCCATCGGCCCGTATTTCCACTGGATGGCCTGCTCGAATCCAATGACGAGGGCGGCGACGACAACGGCGATGAACGGCATGACGGTCCCCCTTCCGGTACGGGGGCGGCGGGCCCCCTGGCCGGCTGCCGACTGGCCGACCCGGGCGCCGGGTTCGGCCCGGCGGCCCGGGCTGGTGGCCAACCCCCCCGAAAGGTCTGACCATGTCGCCCAAGTTGGCTACCAACTCCACCTGACTTATCTCCGCGATGGCGCGTCTTATAACCACCTTCTCGGCAACTCCCCTAAGATGGCGAGAAGTTGTACTGTTTGGTTGTGAGCCCGGACCAGGCCTCCGTCAACGAGCGGAAGAGGCCGACCATGACTTCGCGCCGCTCGCACCACGAAGTGGCGGACGCGCTGCGCGACCGGATCAGGTCGGGGCGGCTGCGGCCGGGACAGCGCATGCCCACGCAGGCGGAGCTCGCGCTGGAGTTCGGCGTGGAGCGCGGTGCCGTACGCCAGGCGCTGCGCATCCTGCAGAGCGAGCAGCTCCTCGTCAACGTGTCCAAGGGCAGCCCCGCCACGGTCGCGGCACCGTCCGGGCCGAGCCCCGACACGGTCCGGCCCGAGCCCACGATGGTCGGCCTGGCCCCGCGCATCGCCGCGGCCTTCCAGGCGCAGCACGTGGAGATCGACGCGCTGTGCCTCACCTCCGTCTCGCTGACGATGGCGATCGGCGAACCGCTGCGGCAGATCCACGCCGGACAGCTGAAACCGGCCAAGGTCGACGTGCGGGTGCTGCTGCCGAGCCGCGACATCGACCTCGCCTTCCCGGCTCCGGTGGAGGGCGGGGACGAGGGCGGCCGGGTGCACCGCCGCTGGCTCGACCAGCGCAACGCGCAGGGGCAGGTGCTCCGCCACAACCTGCGGATGCTGCAGACGACGCACGGGATCGACGTACGGGTGGAGTTCCGCGCCCTGCCCTTCACCCCACCGGTCAAGCTCTACCTGCTCAACGGCTCCGAGGCGCTGTTCGCGTACTACACCCTCACCCAGCGCCGGGAGGAGATCGGCCAGGAGTCCCTGGAGATGTGGGACGCGCAGGGAACGCAGTCGATGCTGTTTCCGTTCCACTCGGGGGACGGGCTGCGGGACACGACGTTCGTGGAGCAGTCCCATCTGTGGTTCAACGCGCTCTGGGAGACGATCAGCCAGGACCTGAAGCTGAACCCCGGCCCGTAGGGCGGACCAGGGTTCAGGCGGTTCAGGCGGGTTCAGACGGTTCAGGCGGTGCGGTCCCGCGCCTCGTCACAGGGCGGGGCCGGTCACCATCAGGGCGAGCACGACGGCTCCGATGGAGCTGCAGGTGGTGTTCTTCGCCTTGACGCCCACGGTCAGCAGCAGCAGACCGATGATGCCGAGGGTTCCGTACTTCCACTGCACGACCTGCTCGATGGTGACGGCGAACACGGCTGCGAGGAGGGCTACGGCGGGCATGATGGTTCCCCCTTCTGCCATCTTGAGCGAGTTGGCAACCAACTCCACTAGAGTTGTCCCCGCTTGGTAAGCCTTCATAAACAACTTTCCGTCAACTCCCGTGAGATGGCGTCGAGTTGTATCGTCTGGTCGTGACCAAGGAGAGCGGTGCAGTGAACGGCAGCAGAAAGACCTCACCTCAGGACATCGCCGACGCCCTGCGCGACCGCATCCGCACCGGCACCCTCAAAGCGGGCGACCGCCTGCCCACCCAGGCCCAGATCGCCCAGGAGTTCGGCGTGGAACGCGGCACGGTGCGCCAGGCGCTCCTGTCGCTGCAGCGGGACGGGCTCCTGAACCACATCAGCAGGGGGAGCCCGCCACGGGTGGCGGCGGAGGCCGCGGCGCCCTCGGCGGGGCCTGCGGGGCAGCCTGAGCCGCAGCCGTCGATGGTGGCGCTGCAGCCGCGCCTCATGGAGGCGTTCCGGCAGCAGCACGTGCGGATCGACGCGGTCTCGTACACGGCGGAGACCTTGATGAACGCCGTCACCGAGCCGATCCGCCAGATCCACCAGGGCCGGCTGTGCCCCGAGTCCATCGCCGTCCGCATCCTGCTGCCGAGCAGCGCCATCTCCCTGGCCTTCCCGGTGCCGGTCGAGGCCGAGGACGAACGCGACCGGGTCCGGCTGCAGCAGCGCTGGCTGTCCCAGCGCAACGCGCAGGGGCAGGTCCTGCGGCACAACCTCACCTCGTTGCGGCAGTCGCACGACATCGATGTCCGCGTGACCTTCCGCGCCCTGCCGCTGACGACGCCGGTGAAGCTCTATCTCCTCAACAAGTGCGAGGCCCTGCTCGCGTACTACACGCTGGAGTCCATGGAGGTGCCGCTGGACGGTGACGGCGGGGAGAGCGTGCGCGCCTACGACGCCGGCGGACTGACCACGACCCTCTTCCCCTTCCTCCACGGGGACAGTTCGCGCGACTCGGGCTTCGTGCAGGAGTCCCAAAGATGGTTCGACGCCCTCTGGGAAACGATCACCACGGACCTGACACTCTCTTAGGTGACTCCTGATTCCGCGCGACCCGAGGCGAGAGCGACCGAGCCAGTGACAGGTGCGACCGACGATCTGCGAGAACTCATCGACATCGCCCAGTTCGTGCTCTTCGATTTCGACGGCCCCGTCTGCCGTCTCTTCGCCGGGCGCTCCGCCGTGAAGGTCGCGAAGGAACAGGTGCGCTGGCTGGAGGAGCAGGGGCTGCACGGGCTGCTCACCGCGGGAGTGCGGGACGAACCCGATCCGTACGTCGTGCTGCGCGCCGTCGACAAGCGCCACCCCCAGAGCGATCTGGTGGTCGAGCTCGAGGCGCGCCTGACGTACGAGGAGCAGAAGGCGGTGACCTCCGCCTGGCCCACGGCCTACGCCGACGCGCTGATCCGCACCTGGCACGCCACCGGCGCCGGGCTCGCCGTCGCCACCAACAACGCGCCGGGGCCGGTGGCCACTTATCTGAAGGGCAGGGGGCTCATCGACTGCTTCGCGCCGCACATATACGGCCGCACGCAGAACCTGCACCTGCTCAAGCCGGACCCGTACTGCGTCAAGCGCGCCCTCCGCGGGCTGGGTGCCGACCCGGCCCGCACCCTGATGATCGGCGACGCCGACTCGGACTATCTCGCCGCGCGTGCCGCGGGCGTGCACTTCCTCGGATACGCCCGCAACGACCGCAAGATGCGGGTACTCCGGGAAATCGGAGCCGAACGGATAGTGACGTCACTGAAGCCGTTGCTCGACGTGCTCAAGGGCAAGAAGTGACACGTGCCGCCGGGGCGCCGGACTTCGCGGTGAATTAGTCCCCGACATATTCACCGGCAAGGAAAACGCGCAGTAATGACACGCGCGCGCAAGGTAAGCAAGTGCGAGCGTCCGCATACTGGTCAAGTGGGCAGGTGGACGCCGTCAGGACGATACCCTCTGCGCTCATGTCGCAACCTCTGCCCGGCGGAGCCGATTTGGCCCCACCGGCCCCACTCGGCTGGCGCGACCGGCTGATCCGCCGATGGGCCACCGCGCACCGGGAACGCCCTGACGGCGAGGTTGTGACCGGTTATCACAACAGTAACTACATCGTGCCGCTCGGCTGGCGCCTCGCGCTGTTGCTGCGGACGATGCCGTATCGCGCCCGCGTGAAATGCCGCACGCCGTTGCAGGCCGCCGAGGTGGCGCCGCGCATCTGGCCCAACGAGAGCGAACTGCTCACGGTGGTCACCCGCCATCTGCGCGAAGTCCCGCGCTGCCTGCGGGACTTCGGCGACTGGTCGATGCACGCCTACCGCGCCGGGCGGCCGCTGACGGACGTCGACGAGAGTGAACTCCACACCGACGAACTGATGGCGAGGCTCGCCGAGTTCTTCGCGAGAACGGCGGCCGTGCCGGAGTCCGAGCTTCCGCCGAGACCCGAAGGCTGGCCCGCGAGCGGTGATTCCGACGGCTTTCTCGCCTGGCTGATCGACTTCACCGAGGAGCGGGTGCACCGCGCCAACAGGCAGCGATTCGACGCGTTATTCGAAGGCGTCGGGATTCGACGGCACGCGATGACCGAGTTCAAGGAGCGGGCTCCGCGCCTGCACGAGCGCCCTTTCTGTCTTCTGCACACGGATGTCCACCGCGCCAATATCGTGGTCGACCGCAAGGAAATCGCCGTGATCGACTGGGAGTTGGCCCTGTACGGCGACCCCTTGCACGACCTCGCCACGCACCTGGTGCGCATGGACTACGACAAGGAACAGCACCTGCGCATGCGGCGGCGCTGGGTGGAGGCGATGACGGCGGCGGGCAGGCCCGAGCTGACCGCGGGCCTCGACGAGGATCTGCCCGTCTATCTGGATTTCGAGTACGCCCAGTCCGTCTTCCCGGACGTCATGCGGGCCGCCATCGCCCTGCCTGCGCAGGCACCCTCGGACGCCGACTTCGCGTGGGCCGCCGCCCGGGTCTGCCGGGCCCTGCGGCGGGCTGCCGAGCCGCTCCGCCTGGAAGGGGTGCCGGACCAGGCCCACGCCGTCGAGGCCGTGCGGTCCTGGCACGCCGAGGCGCGCGGGCGGGAGGCGGCACGGCCGAGTCCGGTCGTGTGACGGTCTCCCGGTCTTCCTGACCGGCCCGCCCAGGGGCACCATGAACCCTTGCGTGCTCGTGTCAACTACGAGGTGGCCGGGGGGACGTGATGAGCGGTCGAACGTCGTGGGGGTCCGACTCGCAGAGGTGGGCGCGGGCGGAGTCCGCCGTCACCAAGGCGCTCTTCCTCGCGGTGTTCGTCGTGGGTCTCCTCGCCCAGTTCATCACCCCCCTCGGCGACGCCCTGGAGGGCAAGGCCTATGTCGGCAACGCCATCCTCGGCCTCGTCGGGTTCGTCCTCTACAGCGAGGTGCGCGGCCTCAACGACGCGCGGCGGCCCGCCGCGCCGCGGCAGGAGGTCGCCGCGAGTGAGCTGCGGGGGTTCTTCGAGGCGGCGCTGGGGCGGGCGGCGCCGCGGATCGATGCCATCGGGTACACGGGGGAGACCGTCGTCAACGAGCTGGCGCGGTCGTTGGACGGGCTGCAGGGTGCGGTCAGGCCGGAGGTCGCGGTGCGGATCCTGGTGCCGGACTTCACGCGGGAGATGGCGATACCGGGCATGCTCGACGCCGACGGCAAGGCGGTGGACGACCCCGACTTCCGGGCGGAGCTGCTGCGGCAGGTGCGGGGGTACGAGCGGGGCATGGAGGTCCTGGCCCGGCGGCTGCGCCACGACCGCAGGGGCGAACTCGCGGTGGAGTTCCGGGTGCTGCACATCACTCCGTCCGTGAAGTTCTGCCTCGTCGACGGCGAGCACCTCTTCGACGGCATCTACGACGCCGTCAAGGAGGAGCCGTCCCGGGACCACCCGGGGCGGCAGGTGCTCGACCTCATGGGGTACGACTCCCTGCTCACCCACTGGCACATCGACGCGGGCGCGGCGGCGCGCGCGAAGATCGGGGGCCGTCGGGAGCTGTTCGAGACCCTGTGGCGTGTCGCCCGCCCCCTCACCCCACCCGCCTCCTGAACAGCACCCCCGCCAACCCCATCGACCCCGCCAGGATCCCCAGGCACCACGCGAGGGCCAGCCACGGTGTGGCGCCCGCCGGTTGGCCGAGGAGGAGGGCGCGGAGGGAGTCGATGACCGCGGTGACCGGCTGATGGTCGGAGAACGCGGCGAGCCAGGCCGGCATCGAGTCGGTGGGGACGAAGGCGCTGCTCGGGTAGGGCAGGAAGCTCACGAAGAAGGTGTAGCCGTTCGCGGCCTCCGCGGACCTGGCGAGCAGGCCCACCGCCGCCGACAGCCAGGACAGCGCGAGGACGAAGGCCACCAGGAGGCCGATCGCGGCCGGCCAGCCCGCCGGGGTCGCCGCCGGGCGGAAGCCGATCGCGAAGGCCAGGGCCAGGACCAGCGCGGTCGCCAGGAGGTTGCGGGCCACGGAGGCCAGGACGTGGCCCGTCAGGATCGCCGTGCCGCTCACGTCCAGGGAGCGGAAGCGGTCGATGATGCCGCCCTTGAGGTCCTCCGTGACGGCCACCGCCGTACCGGCCGAGCCGAATCCGGCGCACAGGAGCAGGACGCCGGGGACCACATAGGTGACGTAGCGGCTGCTGGTTCCGGTGTCGATCGCCCCGCCGAAGAAGTACACGAAGATCAGGAGCAGGAGCACGGGGAGTGCGAGGGCCGTGATCAGGGCGTCCACGTTCCTGCGGCTCAGGCGCAGGGAACGGCCGGTCATGGTGAGGGAGCTCGACAGCCAGTTGGTGGGGTTGGGGTTGGGATTGGGGCTGAGGTTGGGATCGGGGTTCGGGCTGAGGTCCGGGTCCGGGTTCGGGCCAGGTGAGGGCTCAGGCACGGGTGGGCTCCTTCGGGGGCGCGGCGGGGGGCGTGGGCGCCGTCAGCGTCAGGAACACCTCGTCCAGGCTCGCCGTGCGCAGCGCGAAGTGCGCCACGTCCGTCCCCGTCGGGTCGAGTTCGTCGAGGAGCGCGCGGACGTGCCGTGCGGTGCCGTCGGTCGGCAGGGCCAGGGTGCGGGCGCGCGGGTCGCGGCGGGTGGCGTGCGGGGCCTGGGCGTGAACGCGGAGGTAGGCGTCGGACGTGGCCAGGGTGAGGTCGAGGTGGTGGCCCACCACCCGGGACTTGAGCTCCGCCGTGGTGCCCTCCGCCACGATCGCCCCGCCGTGCAGGACGGCGACCCGGTCGGCCAGGTGGTCCGCCTCCTCCAGGTACTGCGTGGTGAGGAAGACCGTGGTGCCCCGCGCGGCCAGGCCGCCCACGACGTCCCACAGCTCCCTGCGGCTGCGCGGGTCCAGGCCCGTCGTCGGCTCGTCCAGGAAGATCACCCGGGGCTCGCCGACCAGACCGGCGGCCAGGTCCACGCGCCGCCGCATGCCGCCCGAGTACGTCCGGACCAGGCGGCCGCCCGCGTCGGACAGGCCGAAGCGGGCGAGGAGTTCGTCCGCCCGCGCCCGGGCGGCGGCCCGGCGAAGGCCCGCGAGGCGCGCCATCATGCGCAGGTTCTCCGCCCCGGTCTGGGCCTCGTCGACCGCCGCGAACTGCCCGGTCAGGCTGATCGCGCGGCGCACGTCGCGGCGCCGCGCGCGGATGTCGTACCCGGCGACCCGCGCCGTGCCCGCGTCCGGCTCCGTGAGCGTCGCGAGGATCCGGACGGCGGTCGTCTTGCCCGCGCCGTTGGGGCCGAGGAGGGCGAAGACGGTGCCGGGCGGGACGTGCAGGTCGATGCCGCGCAGGACGGGGAGCGGGGGGTTGGTGCCGCTTCCTCCGGAGGACTTGTAGGACTTCGTGAGGCCGGTGGCCTCGATCGCGGCGGTGGTCGTGATGTTCGTGGTGGTGGTCCTGGCGTTCGTGGTGGTGGTCCTGGCGTTCGTGGTGGTGGTCGTGACGTGCGCGGCGCTGGTGTCGCCGGCGCCTTCGGCGGCTGCTGGCATCGCCCCTCCCTGGGGTACGGAAGACAGGTACTGCGTAAGGCATACGCATTACTGTGTAAGGGTTACGCAGAACTACGATGGCCGTCAAGCGAAGGCGCGGAGCGGGTGAGGAGGCCGGGGAGATGGCGGCGGACGGCGGCGGTGGCGCGGGCCTGCCCGGAGGGTCGGGGCCGGGGGCGGAGGCCGGGACGTCCGCGCGGGCGGGGGCGGAGCCGTCGGCCGACGCGGAGACCGGTCTGCCCGCCAGCCTGGAAACCGCCTGGGGCCTGCGGGAACGCCCCTCCAAGGGCCCCCGGCCCGGCCTCAGCCTCGACCGCATCGTCCGCGCCGGCATCGGCGTCGCGGCCGCCGAGGGCGTCGGCGCCGTCTCCATGGGGCGCGTCGCCAAGGAGCTGGGCGTCTCGACGATGTCCCTGTACCGGTACGTCTCCGCCAAGGACGAGCTGTACGTCCTGATGGAGGATGCCGCCGTGGGCCCCCCGCCCCCGATGCCCGCCGACGTCACGGGCTGGCGCGCCGGGCTCGAGTGGTGGGCGCGCGCCCAGCGCGAGGTGTTCCACCGGAACCTGTGGCTCCTGCGGATCCCGGTCTCCTCGCCGCCCGCCTCGCCCCACTCGCTCCAGTGGATGGAGCGCGGCCTCGCCGCCCTGGCCGGTACCGGCCTGGACGAGGGCCGCAAGATCTCCGTGATCATGCTGATCGGCGGCTATGTACGCAACGAGGCCACCCTCATGGCCGATCTGGACGCCGCCATGACCGCCCGCGGCCTCACCCCCGACGAGGTCATGCGCCGCTACGAGCGCACCGTCGACGCCCTCACCGCCCCCGACCCCGGCCGCTACCCGGCACTGCGGCACCTCCTCGCCTCCGGCGCCCTCGGCGCGCCGGACGAATCCCCGGACGTGGAGTTCGAGTTCGGCCTGGGCTGCCTGCTCGACGGGGTGGAGGTGCTCGTGCGGTCGGGGGGCGGGGGTACGTGTACGGCGTGAGGCCCGGGGTGGTGGCTGCGCGTACGGTGTGAGGCCCGGGGGCTGTGTGTGCGGCGTGCGGCCCGCAGGGGGGGGGCTACGCGTACTGCGCGAGCCCCGAGCTCAGTTGGGCGAAGGCCTGGTCCGCCGCCCGCACGGCGTCCGCGCGCACCTCCGCCGCCGGCTCGCCCGCGGCCACGCGGCGCCAGTTCTCCAGGGCGAGGACCCGCTGCGCCGCCAGGATCTGGGCGGCGGCGAGGCGTGCGGGCAAGGGGGTGACGGCCTCGGTCGCGGGCTCTGCCGCCACGCCGCCCAGCGCCTCCGCGAGCGCCCGCTCGGCCCGCTCCTGGTAGCCGTGGAGGCGTGCCACCAACGACGGCGTGCCGTACAGGAGTCGGTGGAAGGCCAGGACCTCGGGCTCGTCGTTGAGGCCGGTCACCGGGTCGCGCCGGGCCAGGCCCGCCAGGAAGTGGGCGTGCAGCGCGGCCAGCGGGGAGTGGCCCCGGGGGCGCCCGGTGACGACCCGCGCCGCCTCGTCCTCGTGGTCGGCGAACCGGTGCAGGACCAGGTCCTCCTTGGCGGGGAAGTACCGGAACAGCGTCGGCTTGGAGATCTCCGCCGCCGCGGCCACCTCCGCGACCGACACCTTCTCGAAGCCGCGCTCCAGGAACAGCGCGATGGCGGCGTCGGAGACGGCCTCGTACGTCCGCCGCTTCTTGAGCTGGCGCAGGCCCGAGGGCTTCGTCTCGTCGTCCGTCATGCGGGCAGCCTACCGCACGGTGAGTCTGAGTAATAAATGTTACTCGGTAACGTTTTCTTGTACGCTCGTCGGCATGACGGCACCCGGCACCTCCTCCGACACCCCCGCCCCCGCCACCGCCCCCACCCCCGACGCCGCGCTCGCGCGGGAGCGGCAGTACCACGACCGCTGCCGCGCCGCCCTCGCCGCGATGGTCGACGGCGCCCAGGAGCACGTCGTCACCGGCGAGCACGTCGCCGCGTCCGGGGCGGACGCCGAAGTGCTCGGCTACCAGCTGCGCAGCCGGGCCAAGGAGATGCGCGAACTCCCCGACGCCCCGCTGTTCTTCGGCGCCCTCGACTTCGCCGCCGACGCCGACGCGGCGGGCGACCACCGCGGCCAGCGGTACCACGTCGGCCGCCTGCGCATCACCGAGGACCCCGCGGCCCCGCCCCTGGTCGTCGACTGGCGCGCTCCCGTCTCGCGCGCCTTCTACCAGGCGGGCGTGCGCGACCCGCAGGGCGTGGCCGTACGCCGCCGCTTCGGCTGGGCGCCGGGCAGCGCGGGCGACTCGGCCGACCTGACGGGGCTCGAGGACGAGTACCTGGCGGGGCCCGGGGACGAGCGTCTGGCGGCGGCCGGCGGGCACCTCGCGGCGGTCGACGGCGGGCACCCCGCGGCCGAGGGGGAGGCGGCCGCCACCGCCCCCCGCAGCCGCATCCTGACCGGCGAGATCGAGCGCCCCCGCGTCGGCCCCATGCGCGACATCGCCGCCACCATCCAACCCGAGCAGGACGACCTGGTCCGGGCCGCGCTCACCGAGACCGTCTGCGTCCAGGGCGCCCCCGGCACCGGCAAGACGGCCGTCGGCCTGCACCGCGCCGCCTACCTCCTCTACACCCACCCGCAGCGGATCCGCCGCTCCGGCCTGCTCATCCTCGGCCCCAACCGCACCTTCCTGCGGTACATCGCGGAGGTCCTGCCCTCCCTCGGCGAGACCGGGGTGCGCCAGTCCACCGTCAGGGACGAGATCGCCCGGCAGCCGGTGCGGGCCGCGGACGGGCCCGAGGCCGCCGTCGTGAAGCACGACGCCCGGATGGCCGAGGTGCTGCGGCGCGCGCTGTACGCCCGGGTGCGGCCGGGCGGCGCCGAGCCGCTCGCGGTGCCGGACGGCTCGTACCGCTGGCGGGTGCCCGCCGGTGACCTGGACCGGATCGTCGCGGACGTACGCGCGGAGGAACCGCCGTACGAGACCGGCCGCGAGCGCGTGCGCACCCGCGTCGTGCGCCACATCCAGGAACAGGCCGAACGGCGCGCGGGCCCCGTCGGCGACGCCTGGCTGCAGAAGGTCTCCCGTGCCAGGCCCGTCTCCGCCTTCGTCGACGCGGTGTGGCCGAGGGCGCGGCCGGAGGAGGTGCTCGCCGAACTCCTTTCGGACGCGCGCGTGTTGGCGGCCGCCGCGGACGGTGTCCTCGACGAGGCGGAGCAGCAGGCGATCGGCTGGGACCGGGCGCCGCGCTCGTACCGGTCCGCGAAGTGGTCGGACGCCGACCTCGTGCTGCTCGACGAGCTCGCGGGCCTCGTCGAGCGGCCCGCGGGCTACGGCCACATCGTCGTCGACGAGGCACAGGACCTCTCGCCCATGGAGTGCCGCGCCATCGCGCGCCGCGCCGACTTCGGCTCGCTCACCGTCCTCGGCGACCTCGCTCAGGGCACCACGCCGTGGGCGGCCCGCGACTGGCCCACGCTCCTCGCCCACCTGGGCGAGCCGGACACCCCCGTGACCCCGCTGACCACCGGTTTCCGCGTCCCGCAGGCGATCGTCACCCTCGCCAACCGGCTGCTCGACGGCCTCGGCGTCGACGTGCCGCCCGCCCGCTCCCTGCGCGGGGACGGCGAACTCGCCGTGCACCGTGTCGACGGTGACCGCGACGTGGCCGCCGCCACCGTCGACGCGGTGCGCCGCGCACTGGCCCACGAGGGCTCGATCGGGGTCATCGCCGCCGACAGCGCCGTCGCGGGGGTGCGGGCCGCGCTGACGGCGGCGGGCGTCGAGCCCGCGGGCCCCGACGAACTGGGCGCCCGCGTCACGGTCGTGCCCGCCTCGCTCGCCAAGGGCCTGGAGTACGACCATGTGGTGGCCGTCGAACCGGCCGACATCGTGGCGGCGGAGGAACGCGGGGCGCACCGGCTGTACGTGGTGCTGACCAGGGCGGTCTCCCGCCTGGACGTGGTGTGCGGGCGGGAGGTGCCCTGGGCCGCGGCCTAGGTGTTGCCCCGGTGGGCCGGTGCGCGCTCCGCCCTGCGGCCGGGGGCCCCGCCGGTTATGTTGACGCGATGGAGGACCACTCGGCATGAGCCCCCGCAACCCCCACTCCGACACCCTCACCGCGGCCGACGACGACGGGCGGTACGCCCTGCGGATGGAGCGCCGCCTGGGCCGCCCGCCCGCGGAGGTCTGGGACGCGCTCACCCGGCCCGAGCGGCTGGCGCACTGGTTTCCGTCGGAGGTACGGGTCGAGCTGGTGCAGGGGGGTGCGGTGGAGTTCGTGTTTCCCGCGGAGGCCCATGGGGCTGGTGAGGGTGGGGAGGCCGGTGATGCCGGTGCGGCGGCCGAGTCCGGCATGACCGGGGTGGTGACCGACCTCGACGAGCCCCGGCTGTTCGCCTTCACCTGGGGCGAGGACCACCTGCGCTGGGAGATCGCCCCGGACCCGGAGACCGGCGGTGCGCTGCTCACCCTCGTCCACACCTTCGGCGACCGGTTCGGCGCGCCGAGCTTCGGCGCGGGCTGGCACCTGTGCCTCACGGCGCTGGGCGCCCATCTGGACGGCGACGCGCCCGACCCCGCCGTGGAGACGGTGGACAAGGGGGAGTTGCACGAGGCCTATCTGGAGCAGTTCGACCTGGGCGGCGGGGAGATCACCGGCACCAGGACCGTGCGTTTCGAGCGGCAGCTGGTACGGGACGCGGAGGCCGTCTGGGCCGAACTCACCCAGGGCGTGGGTGTGTCGGAGGGCCTGCTCGCACCCGTCGGCCTCGCCGCCGAGGGGGTGCCCCCGGGCCCGGTCACGGAGGTGCGGGCCCCCGTCCTCTGCGCGTACGCGAGCCCGGCGGGCGGCTCGGTCAGGTGGAAGCTCGGGGCGGGCACGGGGTACGGGGCGCGGCTCGTCCTCACGCACACGGGGGCCGCGGACGCGAGGGCGGCACTGGCGGCTTGGCACGCGCGGCTGGAGCTGTTGGCGGGGCGGTTGTTGGAGGGGTAGTGCGGGGGTGTGGGTGTGGGTGTGGGTGTGGGGTGGCGCTCGGTACGCCGTCGTCGCGCCGTCGTGCGGAGGGCTGGTGCGGCTCACGCCGTCCCGTGAGGTGCGGGACCACCATCCCTCACGCCGTCCCGTGAGGTGCGGGACCACCCCGCTCACGCCGCCCCATGAGGCCCGGGACCACCCCGCTCACGCCGCCCCGTGCGGATTCGCCGCCGTCCCCTCCGTGCTCAGGAGCACCACCGTCGCCCCGGCCCCGAGGCCCAGCTCCGCCCGGCGCCCCCGTGCCCCCGCCCCGGTCAGCGCCGCCCGCGCCCCCGCGAGGGCCGCCGCCCCGCACGGCCCCGACGACACCCCGAGCGCCCTCAAGTCCCCCACCGCCGCGAGCGCTTCGGCGTCGGGTACCGCCACCGCCGCGTCCAGGCCCGCCCGCAGCACCGGCCAGGCGAGGCCGGACAGCGTGCCGCAGTTCAGCCCGGCCATCACCGTCTCCCCGGCCACCACGGGCACCGATTCGCCCCGCACCAGGCTCGCGAGCGCGGGTGCGGCCTCCGTCGGCTCCACGGCGAGCAGCGCCGGGCCGCGCGCGCCCCGGCTCCGGTAGTGCGTGACGGCCGCCTGCGCCAGCGAACCCACCCCCACCGGCACGGCCATCAGGTCGAGGCCGTCGGCGCCCGCGTCGGCCAACTGCCCGTCCACCTCGGCGAAGAGCGTGGAGTACCCCTCCACGATCCGCGCGGGCACCTCCTCGTACCCCTCCCACGCCATGTCCTGCACCAGGACCGAGCCCTGTGCCCGTGCCGCCGCCGCGGCCTCCCGCACCGCCCGGTCGTAGTCCCCGGCGACCCGCGTCACCCGCGCCCCCTCGCCCTCGATCGCGGCCGCCGCCCCGGGGTGCACCCCCTGCGACACGAACACATGGGCCCGTTGACCCAGTTGACGCGCGATCCGGGCCACCGCACGCCCGTGGTTGCCGTCGGTCGCCGTGACCAGTTCCACGGGGGCGTCCGACGCGCGCTCCGCGAGGACGCGGTGCACGGCCCAGGACGCGCCGAGCGCCTTGAACGCGGGCAGGCCGAGCCGCGCCGACTCGTCCTTCACGAAGACCCGACCGACGCCCAACTCGGCGGCGAGAGAGGGGAGTTCGGTGAGGGGAGTGGGGGCGTACTCGGGGAGCGTGGCGTGGAAGGCGCCGACGTCGGCGGGTGCGGGGGCGCAGGACCACTCGCGTGCGGCGGGGCGGGCGTACCAGGCGGGCGGGGCGCCGGGGGCGCCGGGGGCGGCGGTGTGGGGGGACGTGGTGCGGGACTCGGTGGTGGAGCCGGTGTCGGTCATGGGACAACCCTGCGGCGCATCGCACCCTTCGGTCGAGCTCGTCTTTCCGACGTGCATTCGTCGGTGGAACCGAAGGGATCGAGGGCGGTCGCGAGGGCGCCCACCCGGCGAAAGGGTGCCGTCGCCACGTACGACCTCCACCGCCTGCGCCTCCCGCGCGAGCTGAAGCACCGCGGCACCCTCGCGGCCGTCGCCGCCGCCCTCGCGCTCGTCCCGGCCGCGCTCACCCGGCCGCACCCCCTGCCCGCCCGCCAGGCCTGCCTCCCCACCCGCCCGACCCGCCCCTCCCGCCCCCTGGTGCCCCACTCGGCGCCGCTGTGGCACCGCGACGGCGCCAACCCGTCCCCGTACACCCTCCTGATTCCCGCCCGCGCCACGCCCTGACGCCCTTCTGGCGCGGCGAGGGCCACTTCTCGCCGATCGAATGCCCGAGAGGAAACCCCAGCTCACGGGGGGTATGGGCGGGCTCCCTGACGCGCTGTGCGCCGCACCTCACCCCTCGTGGCACCACCTGGGTGCCAAGCGGGGTTGCGTTGGCGCCATAGTGATGCCATGCTGGCGTCATGAACAGCACGGCTCCAGGGGGCTGAGAACGCCGGCCCGCCGGAGCGACGCAGGACCCCCCCATCCGCCCGCTGCGACCAGCGGGTCCGCACACCTCAGCTCAGACAGGACGGCCATGCCTACTTTCGACACCCCCGAGCCCCTCTCCGCCCTCATCGAGTTCGAGATCGGCACCGCCCGCATCTCCGCCGGAAAGCGCCTGGACACCGTCGTCTCGGTGCTCCCGAGCGACGGCCGCGAGGACGTCGACGTGAAGGCCGCGGAGCAGGTCCAGGTCACGTGCAACAACGGCCGCCTGGCCGTCAAGGGCCCCAAGAAGCGCTCGCTGTTCGGCAAGGGCGGCTCGATCGAGGTCAGCGTGGAGCTGCCGGCCGGGTCGGACGTCCAGGGCCTCTCGCCCGCCGGCGTCTTCACCACCGAAGGCCGCCTCGGCGACTGCCGGTTCGAGTCCGCCGCCGGTGACATCCACGTCGCGGAGGTCGGCGCCGCCTTCCTCCGGTCCGACCACGGCGACGTCCGCGTGGACCGCGCCACCGGCGACGTGGAGATCGACGCCGCGGGCCGCATCGACCTCGGCACCGTCGCGGGCGCCGCCAACATCCGCAACCGCAAGGGCGACACCACCCTCGGCGAGGTCACCGGCGAGCTGCGCGTCAACTCCTCCAACGGCCGCATCTCCGTCGGCGTCGCCCACGCCGGAGTCGACGCCAAGTCGGACAACGGCACCATCAAGCTCGGTGAGGTCGCCCGCGGCCAGATCACCCTCCAGACCGCCGACGGCGACCTCGAAGTCGGCATCCGTGAGTCCAGCGCCGCCTGGCTCGAGGTGAACTCCCAGGCGGGCACGGTCCACAACTCGATCGGTTCGACCGACGGCCCCGGCCCGGACGCGGAGACCGTCCAGGTGCGCGCCCGCACCGGCCTCGGCGACATCGTGATCCGCCGCGCCTGACCGCACCCGTACACGCAAGGGCTCGTGCCACGCGGAGACCGGCCTCGCATCAACTACGGAAAGAAGAAGGAGGCGGCACGATGACTGCCACCACCGGTTTGACCGCCCCGCCGAAGGGGATCACCGCCCAGGGGCTGCGCAAGTCGTACGGCGAGAAGGTCGTACTCGACGGGATCGACCTGCAGGTCTCTGAGGGCACGATCTTCGCCCTGCTGGGCCCGAACGGCGCGGGCAAGACCACCACCGTCCAGATCCTCTCCACCCTCATCTCCGCCGACGGCGGGGACGCCCAAGTGGCGGGGAACAACCTGGCGCAGGAACCGGACGGCGTCCGCAGGTCCATCGGCGTCACCGGCCAGTTCGCCGCCGTCGACGGCCTGCTCACCGCCGAGGAGAACCTCTTCCTCATCGCGGACCTGCTGCACCTCGACAAGGCCGAGGGCCGACGCCGCGCCGCCGAACTCCTGGAGCGCTTCGACCTGACCGATGTCGCGAAGAAGCCCGCGTCCGCCTTCTCCGGTGGTATGCGCCGCAAGCTGGACCTGGCGATGACCCTGGTCGGCCGCCCCAGCGTCATCTTCCTCGACGAGCCGACGACGGGTCTGGACCCGCGCAGCCGTCGCACGATGTGGGACATGATCCGCGACCTGGTCGCGGGCGGCACCACCATCTTCCTCACCACCCAGTACCTCGAAGAGGCCGATCAGCTCGCCGACCGCATCGCGGTCCTGGACGGCGGCAAGATCGTGGCCGAGGGCACCGCGGACGAGCTGAAGCGCCGCATCCCCGGCGGCCACATCAAGCTCCGGTTCAACGACATGCAGCACATGAACGCCGCCGCCCACCGACTCGCGCTCTCCACCGTCACCCGTGACGACGAGTCGCTGAGCCTGCAGATCCCCAGCGACGGCAGCATCCCCGCCCTGCGCGCGGTGCTCGACGTACTCGAAGGCGCCGGCATCCACGCCGAGGCACTGACGGTGCACACCCCCGACCTCGACGACGTGTTCCTGGCCCTGACCGGTCAGGGCCGCAAGTCCACCTCTGACGCGAACAGCGCGACCGCTGTGAAGGAGGCTCAGCGATGAGCACCAACTCGTACGCCGTGCGTGACTCGATGACGATGCTGCGCCGCAACCTCAAGCACGCGCAGCGCTACCCGTCGATGACGGTCTCGGTCGTCGCGATGCCGATCCTGATGCTGCTGCTGTTCGTGTACGTCTTCGGCGGCGCGCTGGGCGGGGGGATCGACATCCCCGGGGTCGGTGGCGGCGGGGACCGCGGTGACTACACCAATTACGTCACGCCCGGCATCCTGCTGATGGCGATCACCTCTGGTGCGGTGTCGACGGCGGTGGCGGTGTGCTCGGACATGACCGAGGGCATCATCAACCGGTTCCGGACCATGGCGATCTCGCGGGCGTCGGTTCTGGTGGGGCATGTGGTGGGCAATGTGGTGCAGACGCTGATCAGTCTGGTCCTGGTCATCGGTGTGGCGCTGGTGGTGGGTTTCCGTCCGAACGCGAACGTGGTGGAGTGGGTGGCCGCGATCGGTCTGCTGGTCTTCCTGGCCTTCGCGCTGGCGTGGATCTCGGCGGCGATCGGTCTGGGTTCGGACAGTGTGGAGACGGCGTCGAACGCGCCGATGCCGCTGACGTTCCTGCCCTTCCTGGGTTCGGCGGTGGTGACGCCGGACTCGATGCCGGCGGGGATCCGCTGGTTCGCGGAGTACCAGCCCTTCACGCCGATGAACGAGACCCTGCGCGGTCTGATGCTGGGCACCGAGATCGGCAACGACGCCTGGATCGCCCTGGCCTGGCTCGCGGGCCTGTCGATCCTGGGCTACCTGTGGGCCAAGGCCTCCTTCAACAAGGACGCCAAGCGCTGAGGGTGACGGTGCCCCAAGGGGCACCGCACCACCGCGCACCTCGCGTGGGCGGCTTCCCGACCGGGAAGCCGCCCACACGCACGAGCACGACCCGGGCCTTTCCCTTTATCATCCGCCCAAGCCACCGAGCCCCCGCAGGAGCGGCGGCGGGACGGCATGAGGGCCAGGGGGGCAGAGTTGACGTCGGAGTACCAGCGCAAGCTGCGGGAGCGTTACCTCGACGCCCCGGTCGTGCCCGCCCCCGAGCCCTGGCGCCTCGCGCCCTGCGGCACGATCCCCGTCGGCGGGCTGCTCGGCATCGGCTTCGCCGTGTGCCCCGGCACCGGGCGGGACCTCGTGATGGTCGTGTCGGGCGACGGGCACGGCCTGTTCGACACGGTCACCGGCGAGAAGATCGCTCGGGACCGCGACCCCGACCCCGAGACCAGCACGCCCGACGACTCCCCGGACCTCACCTGCCCCGGTCTCGGCCCGGTCGCGGGCACCCCGGTCCACATCGCGGGCCTCTTCGGCGGCGGCCTGCACAGCACGTCGTCCGACGGCTGGACCGTGCGCGTCGTCAGCCCCGACTGGCCCTGCCACCGCGTCGTCCTCGCCGCGGGCGACAGCCTCCACCGCGGCCCGGCCGGCCAGACGTGGTGGCACGTCCTGCACGCCCGGTACTCGGAGTTCCGCGCCGCCGGATTCTCCCCGTCGGGCCGCACGCTGGCCGTCGCCACCAGCAGCGACCTGACGCTGTGGACCCGCCCACGGGCGTACGCGGGCCGCTGACGCCGCAGCCGTGCGGCGGCTCGGTCCCGCAGCTCAGTCCCCCGGCACCGCGCAGGCCTCGGCGACGGCTCCCGTGTCCCAGTAGAAGGGGTCGACCTCGGTGATCAGGCCGTCCGCGACCTTGATCGTCTGCAGGACGGGGAAGGTGAGTTCACGTCCGGTGGCACGGGCGACCGCGTGCACCCGGGTGCGTACGACGGCGGTCGCGCCCGTGGCCAGGAACTCCTGCTCCACCATGTCGAAGGCCGCCCACACCCGGCTCATCGCGACGAAGAACCGCTCCATCCCGGCGTGCCCGCGCCAGACGCCGCCGTAGGGCAGCCAGTCGGCCTGGCGCAGGACGACGTCCGGCGAGAAGCAGGGCGCGAGCAGGTCGAAGGAGGCCTCGCCGGGGCCGCCGGCGGCCAGGTACTCGGCCTCGGCGGCGTACATGCCGGTGAGGACGGCCAGGGTGTCCGGGGTGCGCACTGTGTCCGAGGTGCGCACCGTGTGCGGGGTCCGTGCTGCGCCCGGGGTGCGTGCTGTGTGCGGGGTCCGTGCTGCGCCCGGGGTGCGTGCTGTGTCCGGGATCCGTGCTGCGCCCGGGGTGCGTGCTGCGCCCGGGGTTTGTGAGTTCGCCATGCGCGCAGCCTGCCGGGTGGGGTGGGCGTGCGCTGGCGGACATCGGACATCGATGTGCGCGGCCCGGAGACCCCGGGCCTCTGCGGCTCCAGGTGCCCGAGCGCCCCCGGAAGCCCGCGTGGCCCCGGAAGCCCGAGCGCCCCCGGAAGCCTCAGAGGCCGAGCAGTTCGGCGACTCCGGCGAGGGAAGTGACCTCGTGGGAGTGGTAGAAGGGCGCCGATGGCTCGGTTCCGCGATTGACGTACACGCGGTCGCGCACGCCGAGGTCCGTCGCCGACTGGAGGTCGTAGCGCGGGCTGGAGGACACGTGCAGGGTGTCCTCAGGGCGGCAGCCCAACTGTTCGTACATGAACTCGAACGCGCCGAGCCGCGGCTTGTACGCGCGCGCCGCCTCCGCCGTGTACACGGCGTGGAAGGGCGCGCCGAGCTTCGCGACGTTCCGGCCGACGTGGCTGTCCGCCGCGTTGGAGAGGACGACCAGCGGGAAGCGCGCGGCGAGCCGTGCGAGCGGCTCGGGGACGTCGGGGTGGGGTCCCCACTCCGGGATCGCCGCGAAGACCCGGGCGGGGTCGTCCGGCCGGTACGCGACCCCGGTGCTCGCGCAGGCCCGCTCGAAGGCGCGCGCCACCACCTCGTCGTACGGCCGCCAGTCACCCATCACCTCGTCGAGCTGATAGCAGCCGAAACGGTGCACGAACGCGTCCAGGGCCTCGGGCGGGGCGATGTCCTCGACGGCCTTTCTGGCGGCGGCGCCGATGGCGAAGTCGGTCAGCGTCCCGTACAGGTCGAAGGTGATGAAGGCGGGCTCGGGGCGGCTCAACTGGCTCTCCTCTGACTCTCCTTGTGAAGGACGGGCCCTTCGGCAACCGCGCGGCCGGACCGGTTTGTTCCGCGGTGCCGTCGGTGGGTGCCGTCGGCGGGCGCCGCCGACCGGTGCCGTCGGCCGACGGGAAGGCCGAGGTGTTGATCGGTCGCCGGGAGTAGGCCCCGCGCCCCATGCGCGCCGCGAAACCGCTGGTTAGGGTCGGTTCCCATGCAGAGCACAGGAATCGTCCGGCGCGGGACGGCGGAGCGCAGGCGGGACACGCTGGAGCGGCTCGCCGCCGAGCGCGACGTATGGGTGTCGACGGCACACCCCGAACGCGGCCCGCACCAGGTGCCGTTGTGGTTCCTCTGGGACGGGAGCGCCGTGTGGATGTGCACCGGCGCCACGTCCGTGACGGCGCGCAACGTCCGCGAGGAACCACGCGTGCGCCTGGCGCTGCCGGACACGTTCGACGTGGTGCTCATCCAGGGCGAGGCGGAGTGCTTCCCTGACGGCGAGGTGCCGGGAGCCGCGGCGGAGGCGTTCACCGCCAAGTTCGGGTGGGACCCGCGCGCGGAGGAGGCGCCTTACCTGTACGTCCGTGTGGTGCCGAGGACGGTGCGCGCCTGGCGGGGCGAGCCGGAGCTGCGGGGGAGGGTCATCATGCGGGGCGGGACGTGGCAGGACCAGGGGCCGGAGGACTGAGGACCGGCGACTGAGGGCCGAGGCCCGAGGGCTGAGGGGCGAGGGCCGAGGGCCGAGGGGCGGAGCTTCCCCTCCACGATCCGTCTCTCGACCTCGGCCCGCGCGAGACCGCACCCCTCGGCGATCAGCCGCACGGGCCGCACGGGCATGCGGGCGGCGAACCGGACCGCGACGTCGACGACCTCGCGGTCCGGTGATCCGACCCGCCGGTGTCGGGGCGCCAGGCCCCGCTCCAGTCGAGGGCGACGCGGTTGCGGCGCAGCAGCACCGGGTCCTGGAGCAGCTCGGCCGCGAGGCCGGGGTCGTTGGCGTGCATCCGGTCGAGCAGTTCGGGCCGTACGGAGCGCACCGTACGCGCTCGAGGACCGTGAGCGCGGCGCACAGGCGCGACGCGCGACAGATCAGCTCTCGGGAGGTCTCACACGGTGTACAACGGCACGTCCTCACGCAGACGACTTGCTCCGGCAGCACGCTAGGCGCGCGTGGCCGTTCCGCTCCAGCGCCTCTCCAGAGGTCTTCCGGCGGAGGCCCACGCGAGGCCCACGGCCCGTGCGAGGCCCACAGTGACATGGCGCACTATTGCAAGCAGCTTGCTTGCAATAGTTAGCGACCTGGGTGCAGTATCGGAGCATGGCATCGCTCAACGTCGGCAATCTCGGGGAGTACTTGCGCGAACAGCGGCGCACCGCGCAGCTGTCGCTCAGGCAGCTCGCCGATGCCGCCGGGGTGTCCAATCCGTATCTGAGCCAGATCGAGCGCGGGCTGCGCAAGCCGAGCGCCGAGGTCCTGCAGCAGGTCGCCAAGGCGCTCAGGATCTCCGCCGAGACGCTGTACGTCCGCGCCGGGATCCTCGACGAGAAAGAGCGGGACGAGCTGGAGACGCGCGCCGTCATCCTCGCCGACCCGTCCATCAACGAGCGGCAGAAGCAGGTGCTGCTGCAGATCTACGAGTCGTTCCGCAAGGAGAACGGCTTCGTGACCTCGGCGGACACGGACGGCACCGGCGAGGACGCGGCGGGGGACGCGGGCGTCCGGGCCGACGGCAGTGACGACGAAGCGCCACCCCCACGCAAGCAATCCGCGGGCGAGCCGTTCCAGGGCGAGCAGCCCTAGGGCGGGCGGCCCGCAAGCCGAAGCGAATCCGGGAGGACCATTCGCCATGCCCATCTCCGACGACGTGCGCAAGACCATCACCGACCCCAAGCCCCTCTACTTCGTCGCCGGCAGCGCCGAACTGGCCTACCAGCAGGCCAAGAAGGTGCCCGGCATCATCGAGCAGATCGCCGCCGAGGCCCCGGCGCGGATCGACGCCGTCCGCAGGACCGACCCCAAGGAGGTCCAGGACAAGGCGGCCGCCCGCGCCAAGGAGGCGCGTGACGTCATCCAGGCCCGGGTCGGCGGGCTCATCAGCACCCTCGACACCGACCTGAAGAAGCTCGGCGAGGGCGCCCAGGACCTGGCGCTGCGCGGTGTCGGCGTCGCCTTCGAGTACGCCGTGCAGGCGCGCGAGAAGTACGACCAGGTCGCCGAGCACGGCGAGCAGACCGTGCGCGCCTGGCGCGGCGAGGCCGCCGACGAGCTGGTGGAGCTGGCCGACGCCGTCGAGCCGGACGCCGAGCAGAGCACGCGGGCCGACAAGTCGGCGCAGGCCGAGGGCGCGAGCGAGGCCGGGGCCGGGTCCGAGGGCTCCGCCCGCAAGAGCACCGCGGCCAAGAAGACCGCGGCCGCGGACAAGCCCGCCGCCAAGAAGACGACGGCGAAGAAGACCACGCCGCCCGCCAAGTAGCGCGGCCGTCGGCTGACGGGGCGTCGGCTCGTCGGCGCCGCACCGGGCCGGGCACTCTCGGAGTGTCCGGCCCGTTGTTCGGGTAGCGGGTACGGTGACTGCGTACGTCGCGTAGGGACTCGCCGAGACTGGTGGTGGACGTTGTGCTGATGCAGGGGTTCTCGAACCTCATGTGGCTGCTGTCGCTGGCCCTGATCGCGTTCAGCGGCTTCGCGCTGCTCGACGCGGCGATCCGACGCGAGGACGCCTATCGCGCGGCGGACAAGAAGACCAAGCCGTTCTGGCTGATCATCCTCGGGCTCGCCTTCGTGGTGAACCTGATCTTCAACATCCTGTCGTTCCTGCCCATCATCGGCCTCATCGCGACCATCGTGTACATGGTCGACGTGCGGCCCGCGCTGCGGCAGATCACCGGCGGGGGCGGCGGCCGCCGCGGCTCCAGCAGCGACGGTCCGTACGGCCCGTACAACGGCGGTCGCTGAGGGCCGTCGACCACGGCCGTGGGTGAGGGCGCCGTGGGTGAGGACGCCGTGGGTGAGGGCGGGGCCGGGCCCGGGCGGTCGGCCCGGGAGGGCTGCTAGCGGGCCCGGTCGAGCAGCAGCACGGCCACGTCGTCCGTCAGGTCGCCCCCGTTGAGGTCCCTGACCTCGTTCACGGCCGCCTCCAGGAGCGCGTCGCCGCGCAGGCCCGCCGCCATCTGGCGGCGCACCATCTCCACCATGCCGTCCTGACCGAGCCGCTGGTTGCCCTCGCCGATGCGGCCCTCGATCAGGCCGTCGGTGTACAGCATCAGGCTCCAGCTGCCGCCGAGCTCCACCTGGCGGCGCGGCCAGCGGGCACGCGGCAGCAGGCCGAGCGCGGGGCCCCCGTTGTCGTAGGGGAGCAGCTCCGCGGGGCGGCCCGGGCGGGCTATCAGCGGTGACGGGTGCCCGGCCAGGCACAGCCCGGCCCGGCGGCCGTCCGGCGCGATGTCCACCGTGCACAGCGTCGCGAAGATCTCCTCGTCGGCCCGCTCGTGCTCCAGGACCCGCTGGAGGGTGGAGAGCAGCTCGTCGCCGCACAGGCCCGCGAAGGTCAGCGCCCGCCAGGCGATGCGCAGTTCCACGCCGAGCGCCGCCTCGTCGGGGCCGTGGCCGCAGACGTCGCCGATCATCACGTGCACCGAGCCGTCGGGCATCCGCACCGTGTCGTAGAAGTCGCCGCCGAGCAGCGCGCGGGAGCGGCCGGGGCGGTAGTGGGCGGCGAAGCGCAGCGGGGAGCCGTCGAGGAGCGGCGTCGGCAGCAGGCCGCGCTCCAGGCGGGCGTTCTCCTGCGCGCGCAGCCGGGACTCGGTGAGCTGGCGCTGGGCGGCGTCGGCGCGCTTGCGCTCCACCGCGTACCGGATGGCGCGGCTGAGCAGGCGGCCGTCCAGCTCCTCGCGCAGCAGGTAGTCCTGCGCGCCGACGCCCACGGCCTGCGCGCCGATCTCGGCGTCGCCGGACGCGGTGAGCGCGAGGACGGCGTGGTGCGGGGCGAGGCGCAGGACGTGCTTGAGGACGGCCAGCTCGTCGGGGGCGTGGTCCGAGGCGGCGGCGTCGGTGGAGGTCCTGTCGCCGTCCTTGCCGTGGGGGGCTTCGGCGCCGGTGCCGTTGAGGTGGCCGGAGCCGCCCGCGGGGGCGCGGCCGGGCAGGGCCAGGTCCAGCAGGATGCAGTGCACGTCGTCCGTGAGCAGCCGCTCGGCCTCGGTGAGGTTGCGGGCGGTGGGGATGCGGATCGGTTTGCCCGCGGCGTCCAGGAGCTCGGGCACGCTCAGCGAGCCTGCCGGGTCGTCCTCGATCACCAGCAGGGTGAGCCCGTTGCCGTTGCCCACGGGGTCGCTGACCATGGGGTCGCTCCCTCTGGGGTCGTGGTCCGCGAGGCCGTCGCGTACGGATGTGTCGCGTACGGGGGTGTCGCGAACCTGGTCGGTGCCCGCGGGCCTGGGGGCGGTGGGGCCGGCGCCGTCGGTTGTCGGCGCCGCGTGAGCCTGACCGCCTTCCGCGGCCGGGATCGCTCTCTGCCGCGGTATGGGTACGGGCATCGTCTACATCCTTCCCTCCCCCCGAGGGCATGGCAGGGCGACGGTCGCACGCCCCACCAGACGGGGACCATAGCGTCCACAGGGGCGTGTGTGGAATGCCGTTCGGCACGTGGCCGAAGGCATATGCCGCATCCTGGACCGCATTTGGGCACGAACCCGGTCCGCCTGGGATGACGAACGTCACGCCCGGAGGGTTGAGCGGGGCGCGGGGCCGTGCGGTGGGTCACAGGGGGTGGGGAGCCCGGGGCCGGGGCGGTCGGTCACGGGGGGAGCGCGAGTCCGGGCCGTCGGTCACGGGGGAGTGCGAGTCCGGGCCGTCGGTCACAGGGGGAGTCCGGCGCCGGGCGGTCGCTCACACGAGGGCCCGGGTCCGGGCGGTGGGTCACAAGGGGGCCGGGCGGGGCGGTCGGTCACAGGGGATGGGCGCCCGGGCCGGGCGGTCGGCACGGAGTGCGCCGGGTCACAGCACGCGGCCGCCGGACCCGCCCCGCCCGGCCTGTCCCACCTGTCTCACCTGGTCCGCCCGACTCACTTGTCCGGCCGCACGACGCCGAGTATCTCCATCGACCCCGCCCCCGCGAGCGTCACGCTGCGCCCGGGACGAGGGGCGTGCACGATCGCTCCGTCGCCCACGTACAGCCCGACGTGGCTCGCGTCCTTGTGGTAGATGATCAGGTCGCCGGGCCGCATGTTCTTCACGTCGACGCGCGGGAGCCGCTTCCACTGCTCCTGCGAGGTGCGCGGGATGCCCTTGCCCGCGGCCGCCCAGGCCTGGGAGGTGAGCCCCGAGCAGTCGTACGACTTCGGGCCCTCCGCGCCCCAGACGTAGGGCTTGCCGATCTGTGCCGTGGCGAACGCGATCGCCTTCTTGCCGGGGGAGGTCGCCTCGCCCTTGGCGTCCTTGAGTATGCCCGTGTCCACCCAGGCCGACTGCTGCCTGAGCGCGGCCTCCTCCTCCAGCTTCCGCAGCCGGTCGCGCTCCTTCTTCTCCAGGCGCGACTCCAGCTTCTCGGCGGTGGCGATCTTCTTCTTGATCTTCTTCTTCGCCTCCGCCTTGGCCTTGCGGCCCGCTTCCAGCTTCTTCCACTGCGCGGAGGCGTCCTTGGCGTACGTCTTCAAGTCCGCCTGGGTGCGGCTCATTTCCGTGAGCATGGCCTTCGTCGCGTGCTGGCCCTGGCGGAGCCGCCCGGTGCCGTCCAGGAAGCGGCTCGGGTTGTCGCTGAGCAGCAGCCGGGCCTCGTCCGGGACGCCGCCGCCGCGGTACTGCGCGCGGGCCGCGGCGCCCGCGCGGGCCTTCAGCCTGTCCAGCTTCCGCTGGCCCTTGTCGATGGATCTCGCGAGCCGCACGATCTCCTGCGACTGCTTCTCGGCCTTCTCCTCCGCGGCGTTGTACGCGTCCGTGGCCGTGCCCGCCTCGCGGTAGAGCCGCTCGATCTCCTTGCGGACCTTCTCCAGGGAGCTGTTCGACGAAGGAGTGGGCTCGGCCGGGCTCGCGAACGCCGTGCCCGGCGCGGCGAGCACCGCGGCCGCGCACGCGCAGACCAGTGCCACGGCTGTCGTCGAGTGCCTCTTGCCGGTCACGCCCGCCACCCCCAAAGCTGATTTACCGTCAGTAACTTCCCGGTGTTCCCGGGATGGTGCCACGCCGGTGCTGAATGCGACAGAGCCGCGCGGCAACTCCGAACTCCCACCCGCCACATGTGACGAACCGCACGCGAAGATCGTTCCTCGCAGGTCACGAGGCATTCGCGGAACAATTCCGGCACCCGGGCCGGGGCGAAGGCGGTGGTGGCGGCGGGGCCGCCCCTCCCCGGACGGCACCCGCGCCCGGCCTGTCGCGCGCCTCCGGGTTCAGCCCCGCACCGGCGCCAACGCCCCCCACGCCACCGTCACTTCCCCCTGCCGCCACCGCGAACTCCGGTCGAGCACCGGCCAGTCCGCCGTCAGGTCCCGCACCGCCCGCAGCCACCGCTGCCGCGCCCCGTACGCGGCGTACGGCGCGGCCGCGGCCCACGCCCGGTCGAAGTCGCGCAGGAACGCGTGCACCGGCTCGCCCGGCACGTTCCGGTGGATCAGCGCCTTCGGCAGTCGCTCGGCGAGGTCGGACGGGCGGTCCAGGGAGGCGAGGCGGGCCGCGAAGGTGACCGTGCGCGGGCCCTCGGGGCCGAGCGCGACCCACACGTGCCTGCGCCCGATCTCGTCGCACGTGCCCTCGACGAGGAGGCCGCCCGGGGCGAGCCGCGCGCACAGCCGCTCCCACACGGCGGCGACCGCCTCCTCGTCGTACTGCCGCAGCACATTGGCGGCGCGGACGAGCAGCGGCCGGGCGGGCAGCGGCACCTCGAAGCCGCCGTGCCGGAAGGTGAGGCCCTCGCGCGCGTAGGGCCGGGCCGCCGCCACCCGCTCCGGGTCGATCTCGATGCCGACCACGCGCGTGCGTGGGGCGACGGTACGCAGCCGCAGCAGCAGCTCGACGGCGGTCCAGGGGGCGGCTCCGTAGCCGAGGTCGACCGCGATCGGCTCGTCCGCGCGGCGCAGGGCGGCGCCGTGGGTGGCGGCGATCCAGCGGTCCATGCGGCGCAGCCGGTTGGGGTTGGTGGTCCCGCGCGTCACGGTTCCCACAGGTCGGGAGGGTGGACGGGGAGCGCGGGGGGTCATGAGGGCAAGCGTAAGCAAGGGGCGGGGCCGGGCCCTGCCGCGCCATCAAGGTAATGCTTTGGCAAAGAGGAAATGGAGGTGGGGCTTCCGGTGTTGCTCCTCCAGGAGGCCCGCACCCGGCCTCCGCCTCGTCGTGCCCGCCGTTCCCGGCAAAGCCCGCCGTCAAGGCCAAGGAGGACCGCCACGTGAGCCACTACGTGACCAGGCTCGGGCGTCGCTCTCCAACCCCCTCGTACGCCAGGATCCGCCTTCCCGGCTCCTCCCGCCGCCCCCGCCGGGTGGCCATGCTGAGCGTGCACACCTCGCCGCTGCACCAGCCGGGCACCGGTGACGCGGGCGGCATGAACGTCTACATCGTGGAGCTGGCCAAGCGCCTGGCCGCGATCAACATCGAGGTCGAGATCTTCACCCGCGCCACCACCGGCGCCCTGCCGCCCACCGTCGAACTGGCACCCGGCGTGCTCGTGCGCCACGTCGACGCGGGCCCCTACGAAGGCCTCGCCAAGGAGGAGCTGCCCGCCCAGCTGTGCGCCTTCACGCACGGCGTGATGCAGGCCTGGGCAGGCCACCGGCCCGGCCACTACGACCTGGTCCACTCGCACTACTGGCTCAGCGGGCACGTCGGCTGGCTGGCCGCCGAGCGCTGGGGCACCCCCCTGGTGCACGCCATGCACACCATGGCCAAGGTCAAGAACGCCGCGCTCGCCGCGGGCGACACTCCGGAGCCCACCGCCCGCGTCATCGGCGAGACCCAGATCGTGCGCGCCGCCGACCGGCTCATCGCCAACACCTCCGAAGAGGCCGACGAACTCGTACGCCACTACGAAGCCGACCCCGGCAAGGTCGCCGTCGTCCACCCCGGCGTGAACCTGGACCGCTTCCGCCCCGCCGACGGTCGCGCCGCCGCCCGCCACCGCCTCGGTCTGCCGCAGGACGCCCTGATCCCCCTCTTCGCGGGCCGCATCCAGCCCCTGAAGGCGCCCGACGTGCTGCTGCGCGCCGTCGGCGTCCTCCTGGGGGAGCGGCCCGAGCTGCGCTCGCGGATCGTCGTGCCCGTCGTCGGCGGGCCCAGCGGGAGCGGGCTCGCCAAGCCGGAGGGCCTGCAGAAGCTGGCCGCCCGGCTCGGCATCGCGGATGTCGTACGGTTCCAGCCGCCCGTCGGGCAGGAGCAGCTCGCGGACTGGTTCCGGGCCGCGTCCGTGCTCGTGATGCCCTCCTACAGCGAGTCCTTCGGGCTCGTGGCCATCGAGGCGCAGGCCGCGGGGACGCCGGTGCTCGCCGCCTCGGTGGGCGGGCTGCCCGTCGCCGTGCGCGACGGCGTCACCGGGTTCCTCGTGGCGGGCCACGAACCCGCCCACTACGCGCGCGTACTGCGCGAGTTCGCCGACTCTCCACAGCTTGTGGACCGCATGGGCGCGGCGGCCGCGCGGCACGCCGAGTCCTTCGGGTGGGGGACCGCCGCGTCCGCCACGGCCGACGTGTACACCGCCGCCGTGCACGATCACCGGCGTCACGTACGCTCGCACCATGGGTGACGTTGCTGGCGGGGAGCCTTCCGCGGTGATCGAGCGGGCGCTGGACGAGGCCGAGCTCGAGTGGGAATCCCCCGAGCCCGGGGCGTACGTGGTGAAGCTGCCCGGCACGCGCAAGCTCTCCACGACCCTCTCGCTGCGCGTGGGCAAGCACTCGCTGTCCCTCAACGCCTTCGTGATCCGCCGCCCCGACGAGAACCACGAAGGCGTCCACCGGTGGCTCCTGGAGCGCAACCTCCGCCTCTACGGAGTCGGTTACGCCATCGACTCCCTGGGGGACGTCTACGTCGCCGGCAAGCTGCCGCTCGCCGCCGTCACCCCCGACGAACTCGACCGGCTCCTCGGCTCCGTCCTCGAAGCGGCCGACGGGTCCTTCAACACCCTTCTGGAGCTGGGGTTCGCCACGGCGATCCGTAAGGAGTACGAGTGGCGCGTCGCGCGCGGCGAATCCACGCGCAACTTGGACGCATTCACCCACCTGACCCAGCCCAGGTAGTCCGCAGCCACGGCCGACGGTGCCCGTAACGCCCGCGGTAACGCGCACGGTACGGAGTCTTCCCCCGGCGGGCAGCCTCGTGGCATGCTCCCGCCCAACGTAGACGTGAACGTCGTTCACGTACATATACGGGAGGCGGGGCGGGCATGGGCAACCTCAGCAGACGCGGCATCCTCGGCGGAGCCGTCGCCGTCGCGGCGACCGCCGTCACCGGCCCGGTCGCGACCGCGGCACCCGGACCCCGCCAGGCCGCCGAACCCCCCACCCTCTGGCGAGAGTTCACCAAGGCCCCCTACACCCACCCCCAGATCCCCTACGTGGGACGAGCAGGAGCCCGCAGGGGCGCCCGGCACCTCCGGCGGCCCGAGCGCGTGTTCCACGCCCACCGATACGGCGCGAGGCCCGACGCGGAGTCGAACGCGTCCGCCATCAACCGTGCCCTCGCCGCCGCCGGAAGGGCCGGCGGGGGCACGGTCCAGCTCGCCCCGGGCACGTACCGCATCGACGACATCATCCGCATCGGGGACGACGGCGTCGTGCTGAGGGGCGCGGGCAGCGGCCGCACGAAGCTGCTCGCGACCAGGAACCTGACCGAACTCGTCGGCCCCTACGGCAGCCGCTACGGCGGCGACAAGTCCAGCTGGTCCTGGGCCGGAGGCCTGATCTGGCTGTGCCCGCGCGACCGACTGGACAGCCTCACGGCCGCCATCAGGGCGAAGGACTGGCCGTTCGAGGGCTGGACGGGCAACAAGCGCGACGAGTGGCGCACCCTCACCACGGTCGCCCCCGCCACCCGCGGCTCCTGGTCGGTCCGCGTCGCCGACACCTCCCGGCTGCGCCGCGGCAGCCTCGTCCTGCTGCGCCTCGCCGACGACGCCGACCACACGCTCCTGGAGCACATGGCGGGCGAAGGACCGGGGGCGCGGGCGTACACCTGGGACGACAAGACGAAGCTGACGTCGTACGTCCCCTACGAGTGGCCCGTGCGGATCGCCCAGGTCAAGGGGCACACCGTCACCTTCGAGCGCCCCCTGCCGCTGGACGTACGCCCCGAGTGGGACCCCCGGCTCACCACCCACGTCCCCGCGCTCACCGGCTCCGGAGTCGAGGGGCTCACCCTGGAGGCGGTGCGGACCCCGCAGTCCCCGCACCTGCTCGACAAGGGCCACAACGGCGTCACCTTCCAGTGCGCGTACGACTGTTGGGCCGACGACGTGCGCGTACGCCACGTGGACAACGGCTTCGGCCTGGTCGCCGCCTCCGCCTGCACGCTGCGCCGCACCGCCGTGGGCGGCCGCGGCTCGCACCACCCGTACTTCTGCCGCGAGGGCTCGCACGACAACCTGATCGAGGAGTTCCGCATCGAGCGGCGCACCGTGCCCGCGCCCGCCGGGACCCAGCTGCACGGCATCAACGTGGAGGGCCTGTCCTCGTACAACGTGTGGTCGCGGGGCGTCATGGAGATGGGGACGTTCGACACGCACCGGGGGATGCCGTTCGCCAACGTACGGACGGAGATCACCGTCGAGAACGACGGGCGGCACGGCGGCGACGCCAGCGCGGGGCCCCTCTACGGAGCGCGATTCACCCACTGGAACGTCACGGTCACCAACCAGCGCGCCGGACTGGTTAAAATTGACGGCATCGCTCCGTACAGTGCCACGGTCGGCATCTCCCGGGTCCGTGAGTTCGACCAGATCGACGTACCGGACTTCTCCGGAGAGCTCAATTCCCGTATCGAGGCGTACGGTTCACCGGGTTCCGTCCGGCCTCGGAACCTGTACGAGGCGCAGCGCGTTCTGGGGGAGTGAGGCCGGGCCCGCAGCCCGCAGCTCTCAGGCCTCGGGCCTCAGTTGAAGGGGACCAGGCGGACCACCGTCACGGTGAGGACCGACCCCGACACGTAGTAGAGGACGATCGCGCCGCCGACCGTCGCCTCACGGCGGTCGCGCTCGGCGGCGTCCGTGGAGACGGCCGTCGAGCCGTGGCCGTAGGGGTCGCGGCCGAGCGTGCGCTCCATCGCCGCCCGGAAGGCGTCCGCGTCGTTCATCTTGGCGAGGGTGTCGTCGGCGGGCGGCGCGTAGGTGATGCGGTACCTGCGGCTCCGGTGACGGCTCACGCGATGCTCCGCCTCTCGGCCTCGTCGGCGGCGAGCCGGTCGAGCACCGCCTCGGCCTCGGGGTCGGGCACGGACTCCAGCATCCAGTGCCGCATCACGGAGTGGATCTCGTCGACTCCGGCCTCGTTGATGGCCCGGTCGAACTCCGCGCGCCGGTCCTCGGGCAGGGCGGCGCGGATGTCCGGGATGGTGTTGGGGACATCGACCTCCTCGCCGCCGACGAAGGTCTTCAGTGGTTCGGCCATGGTCGGGTCACTCTCCCTGGGATCCCTGGGTGGGCCCTGCGCTGATCTCACGGTAGCGGCGGTGCGCGGAACCTTCAGTCGCCGAGGGCCTTGGGCACCACGACCTCCGGCTCCGCGGCCCGCGCCACCATGAGCTCCGGCACCTCGCCCTCGCGCATCACGCCCTCGCGCATCACGCCCTCGCGCACCTCGCCCTCCGACTCCGCGGTCCGCGCCACCGTCGGCTCGGGCGCCGGGACCTCGTGCCCCGCCGCCCCCGCCCGCGGCTCCGCGGGAAGCCCCCGCATCAGACCCCAGTACCCGAGCGCCGCCACCGTACCCACGAGCGCGCAGCCGCCCCACAGCCACTCCGCGCCCAGGCGGTCGATCAGGAAGCCGGACATCAGCGGTGCCACGAGCCCCGCCACGGCCCACGACATCGTGTACATGCCCTGGTAACGGCCGCGCCCGTGCGTCGGCGAGAGCCGCACGACCAGGCCCGTCTGGGTGGGCGCGTTGATGATCTCGGCGAGCGTCCACACCATCACCGTCAGCGCGAACACCCCGACCGAACCGGCGAACGCGGTGAGCCCGAACCCGTACCCCGCCACGAGCGAGGACAGCACGAGCAGGCGCTGCGGGTCGCGGTGCTCGATGAACCGCGTCACGGGGATCTGCAGCGCGACGATCATGACGCCGTTCACGGCGATGGCGAGGCCGTAGTCGCTCGGTGAGAACCCCGCCTCGCCCATCGCCACCGGCAGCCCGAGCGCCCCCTGCTGGAAGACCAGCGCGACCAGGAAGGACAGGCCGACCACACCCATGAACCGCCCGTCCCGCAGCACCGTGCCGAGCCCGACCGACTCCTCGGCCGCCGTCGCCTCCGCACTGCGCGTCGGCCGGGACTCCGGCAGCTTCACGAACACCAGGACCGCGCACACCAGCGTCATCGCGCCCTCGACGAGGAAGCCCGCGCGGTAGCTGTACGAGGCGATGAAGCCCGCGCCCGCCGTGGAGATCGCGAACCCCAGGTTGATCGCCCAGTAGTTGAGCGAGAAGGCCCGCACCCGGTCCTCGGGCCGCACGATGTCGGCCAGCATCGCCTGCACGGCGGGACGCGAGGCGTTGCTCGCCATGCCGACGAGGAAGGCGACGCCCGCGATCGCCACCGGGTGCGTCATGAACCCGAGCAGCGCCACGGAGGCGGCCGTCGACACCTGCGCGATCAGCAGCGTGGGCCGGCGCCCGAGCCGGTCGGTCATGACGCCCGCGCCGATCGAGGAGATGACACCGCCGAGCCCGTGCAGCGCGGCGACGAGCCCCGCGTACGTGGCCGAGTACCCCTGCTCCACGGTCAGGTACAGCGCCATGAAGGTGGCGACGAAGCCGCCGAGGCGGTTCACCAGGGTGCTGGTCCACAGCCACCAGAAGGCGGGCGGCAGTCCTGAGACGGACTCTTTGACGGCACGTCTCATGGCGACGATCGGCATGGATCCCCCGGATGGAACAGACACTGCTTGTAAGTGGCAAAAACCGCATGCACAACTTACGACCCACGGGAACCTTCCCGCCACTCGATTGACGACAACCGTCAATCGCTCCCGGGGGCGACCCCTCCGGCGGTTCGATTACGCTCAGAGGCATGGCCGACGCACCGTACAAGCTGATCCTCCTCCGCCACGGCGAGAGCGAATGGAACGCGAAGAACCTGTTCACCGGCTGGGTGGACGTCAACCTGAACGACAAGGGCGAGAAGGAGGCGGTCCGCGGCGGTGAGCTGCTGAAGGACGCCGGCCTGCTCCCCGACGTGGTCCACACGTCCCTCCAGAAGCGCGCGATCCGCACCGCGCAGCTCTCCCTGGAGGCGGCCGACCGCCACTGGATCCCCGTCCACCGCAGCTGGCGCCTGAACGAGCGCCACTACGGCGCCCTCCAGGGCAAGGACAAGGCGCAGACCCTCGCCGAGTTCGGCGAGGAGCAGTTCATGCTGTGGCGCCGCTCCTACGACACCCCGCCGCCCGCCCTGGAGGACGGCGCCGAGTTCTCGCAGTCCGCGGACCCGCGCTACGCCTCCATCCCCCCGGAGCTGCGCCCCCGCACGGAGTGCCTGAAGGACGTCGTCGTCCGCATGCTCCCGTACTGGTACGACGGCATCGTCCCCGACCTCCTGGCCGGCCGCACGGTCCTCGTCGCCGCCCACGGCAACAGCCTGCGCGCCCTCGTCAAGCACCTCGACGGCATCTCCGACGCCGACATCGCGGGCCTGAACATCCCCACCGGCATCCCGCTCTCCTACGAACTGGACGCCGACTTCAAGCCCCTGAACCCGGGCGGCACCTACCTCGACCCGGACGCCGCGAAGGCGGCCATCGAGGCGGTCAAGAACCAGGGCAAGAAGAAGTAGGTTTTGCGATCATGCCCCCGACCTGTGCCTATGGCGCGGATCGGGGGCGTTTTCACGGCCTGGGCCCACTGCGGGCCCTCGGTGCTGGAGTTCCTGTGCTGCTTCGGACGCGTACCGGCTGCTCCAAGGACCGACCCATCCGGTGCACCATCACCACGTTCCGGGGCGATATCAACCGGATGACCTACGCGATCGGTGACCTGGCCGCCCGAAGCGAGAACGAGCCTCAGTGAGAATCATCCCTGCCCAGCCGGGCGACGTCTCCGCGCTGCTGGCCTTCCGAGCGGAAGCTGCAGCTTGGCTCTCCCGTTTCGGCACCGACCAGTGGCAACGCCCCTACCCCGCTGACAAGCTGTTGGAGAACATCCGGGCGGGAACTGTGTTCATGGTCCTGGACGCTGACGCAACGGCGGCGACGATCACCCTGACCCCCGAAGCGGAAGAAGGGCTCTGGACAGAGCAGGAACTGGCCGAGCCCTCTCTGTTCATAAACAAACTCAGCGTGGCGCGCACGTATGCCGGACAGAACCTCGGGGGACGTCTGCTCGACTGGGCCGGAGACCGTGCGTACCGAGCCGGGGCCACCTGGCTCCGGCTCGACGCGTGGACAACCAACAAAGACCTACAGGCGTACTACCTCCGTCAGGGGTTCGAGCACGTCCGTACGGTCCTGGAGGGGGCAGCGATCAACGGGGGGCCTCGGGTGTCAGGTTGGCTGGCTCAGCGCCAAACCCGACCGACAGAGCACGTCTTCACGGACGAGACCCCGGAGCCTGCGCGTATGGGCAGCACCTAAGAACGAGCGGCGGTCGGCCCCAGGGGCCTGCTACGCCACCGGTTGTCCCTGCGGGGGCAGGGTTCCGCCGTCTCCGGCGGGAGCGGCAGACCGACGCGGGGTCATGTGGCCGGCCAGCCACTCCAGGTTCTCCCACACGCGTGGCTCGCCGTACTCCTGTCGCTTCACTTCGATCCAGGGCCGGTAGTTGTTCCACACGGCGATGATGAGGCCGCCCCAAGCCTCGTCGATAACCCTTCGGTCGAAGGCGTCCGTCTGCGCGCCTACGGCCAGGAAGTTGAACGTGGTGAGGTACGCAGTGATCAGCTTGGTCGATTGATGGTCGCCTGACAGCGAGAGGCTGATCAGAGCGGCGATGGCCCCATGATCGCGCTCATTCGGTATCCCCTCATCGAACAGCGCCTTCCGCCGGTCCATATTGGCCGTGAGGTACTCCATGGTCGCCTGCTTGCGCCGCCTGTCGTGATCTTGGGCTGTGCTGCGAGACAGCAGGAGAAGCTGCCACGCCAGTGCGCCGAAGGCGGTGACACTGACGACCAGAGAGCCGAACGAACCAACCAGGGACCACAGCTCATACGACGTCACGGCCGGATACTTTACGGAAGACGCGCAGCTCGCGGGGCTGTTTCCGACATCAGCAGGCACGTACAGCGGCACACGACAACAGACCGACACCGTCCCACGCCCGTGTGAGACTGCTCCTCTTCGCTACTGAGGTCTGGGGTGACACCACCCGGGCCCTCCATGGGCCCTCCGAGGTCGACCGACGGCGACCGACAACGCGCGACAACGACGGCCCGGCCGCAGGTCAGGTGAGGTGCGCACCCCTGACCAGGCCCGAAAACGGGCCCGCCAGACCCAGGGCAAGAAGAAGTAGGTCCGCCCGTACGGGAAAAGGGGCTCCACGCGCGCGTGGAGCCCCTTTTCTGTGTGCGATTCCGTGCGCGCGGGGGCGCGTGGGAGGGAGCGAGCGGCGGACGGCAGCGTGGGGTGAACAGGTGCGCACGCGTGCGCCGTTGACGCGCCCCGCCGCCTCGGGCTTGCAATGGAGAGGCAGGCAGTACGTCTTCGCAGTATGCCTTCGAGGAGGAGACACATGGCTGAGTCCCCCAGGCCCGAAACCCACGCCGACGGTTGCCAGTGCGGTCCCGGCTGTAGCTGTGGCTGCCAGTCCGGCGGCTCCTGCCAGTGCGGCGGCGGCTGCGGCTGACGCTCAGCGCGGGTGAGGTTCCGGCGCGTTTCGGTTCAGCGGAGCACGAAGGGGTGGGCGCGCGAACCTCGGCGCCCACCCCGCGCACGGCTCGGGGCGCGCACCCACGCGCCCCGTCGGCAGGTGCTACGCGCCCTCGACGGGCGCCGAGCCCGGCTGGATCTCGTCCGCGTGCTCACCCGTCACCAGGTACACGACGCGCTTGGCGACGGACACCGCGTGGTCCGCGAAGCGCTCGTAGTAGCGTCCGAGGAGCGTCACGTCCACGGCGGTCTCGATGCCGTGCTTCCAGCGGTCGTCCATCAGGTGCTGGAACAGCGTGCGGTGCAGCAGGTCCATCTCGTCGTCGTCCTGCTCCAGCTGCAGCGCCAGATCGACGTCCTTGGTGATGATGACCTCCGCCGCCTTCGCCATCAGGCGCTGCGCGAGCTGGCCCATCTCCAGGATCGTCGCGTGCAGGTCGCGCGGCACCGCCGACTCCGGGAAGCGCAGCCGGGCCAGCTTGGCCACGTGCTGGGCCAGGTCGCCGGAGCGCTCCAGGTCGGCGCTCATCCGCAGCGAGGTGACCACGATCCGCAGGTCCGTGGCGACCGGCTGCTGCCGCGCCAGCAGGGCTATCGCGCGGGCCTCCAGCTCGTGCTGGAGGTCGTCGACCTTCTGGTCGGCGGCGATCACGCTCTCGGCCAGCTTCAGATCGGCGTCGAGCATGGCCGTGGTGGCGCGCCCGATCGCCGACCCGACAAGGCGGGCCATCTCGACCAGGCCCTCGCCGATCGAGTCAAGTTCCTCGTGGTACGCGTCACGCATGTGGCTGTCCCTCTCTCGTACGTCACAGGGGCTCACCCCCACGCTCCCACGGTGGTGGCCCGACGCGTCCGTTTAAGTCATCTCAAATGAATCACCTCTGTCGCCAAGGTGAACTGTGGGCGACGGAGCCTCGCCGCCCGCCCGATGCGCCACACTGCACCAAGGGCCCCGCGAGCCGACCCGCGCTCGGCACCCGGAACGCGTGCCGCACAACGGAATCCGCCGGTCCGGCGGGGCGCCCCGCCGAAATGAACCACTGCCGTCCCCACAGTGAACTCTGAGCGACGAGTGTTCGAGTGGCCACCCGGATGGCTGTGGCCGGTACTCCGACCGCGCATAACCTGGAGGCATGGACGTGAACGCGGCGGTCGCCGCAGCGGCAGCGATCGCCGGGGTGTGCACCGGCGTCATCGCCATGCTGGCGTTTCGCTGGAGCGAACGCGACCAGAAGAGGCCCACCCGGACGTCTCTGCACACGGACGCGGTCCTGCCCCCCGGCGTCGACACGGTCCTCTCCGTGCTGCGCTCCTCCGCGGTCGTCCTGGACGAGGCGGACAGCGTGGTCAAGGCGAGCTCCGCGGCGTACGCCCTCGGACTGGTGCGCGGCGGCAAACTCGCCGTCGAGCCGATGCTGCAGATGGCCAGGGACACCCGGCGCGACGGTGAGATACGACAGGTCGAGCTGGACCTGCCGCGCCGGGGCACGGGCCGGGGTGACGCTCTCGCGGTCTCCGCGCGGGTGGCGCCCCTGGGCTCCCGCCTGGTCCTGCTGCTCGTCGAGGACCTCACGGAGGCCCGCCGCATCGAGGCGGTGCGCCGCGACTTCGTGGCGAACGTCAGCCACGAGCTCAAGACGCCGGTGGGGGCGCTCTCGCTGCTCTCCGAAGCCGTCATGGACGCCGCCGACGACCCCGAGGCCGTGGAGCGCTTCGCGGGCCGGATGCAGAACGAGGCGACCCGTCTGACCAACCTCGTGCAGGAGCTCATCGACCTCTCCCGGGTGCAGAACGACGACCCCCTGGAGGACGCCGAGCCGGTGCGCGTCGACGAACTGGTGGCCGAGGCCATCGACCGCTGCCGACACCAGGCGGGCACCAAGCAGATCACCATGGCCGCGACCGTCGGGAGCGCCGCGGCGCCGACCGCCGAGGGCGGCTCCGGCAGCCGGACAGCGGTCTCCGACCTGCATGTCTGGGGCAACCGCGGCCAGCTCGCCGCGGCTCTCGGCAACCTCGTCGAGAACGCCGTGAACTACTCCCCGGCCCGCACCCGGGTCGGCATAGCGGCGCGCCGGGTCACCGCACCGGGCGGCGACCACATCGAGGTCGCGGTCACCGACCAGGGCATCGGGATCTCCGACAAGGACAAGGAGCGCATCTTCGAGCGCTTCTACCGCGTCGACCCGGCCCGCTCGCGCGCCACCGGCGGCACCGGCCTCGGTCTCGCCATCGTCAAGCACGTGGCCGCCTCGCACGGCGGGGAGGTCACGGTGTGGAGCTCGGAGGGCCAGGGCTCCACCTTCACCCTGCGTCTGCCCGAGGCGGGCGCGACGCGCGACCGCGGCACCGGACGCTCCGTGCCCGTGAACGGCGCGCACCAGGGCGCCAGGCCCGACGACACAACCGCATACGAACCCATTCCTGCCGCCCCGGAGGTCCTTCCGTGACCCGAGTGCTCGTCGTCGAGGACGAGGAGTCCTTCAGCGACGCCCTGTCGTACATGCTCCGCAAGGAGGGCTTCGAGGTCGCGATCGCGGCCACCGGACCCGACGGACTCGACGAATTCGAGCGCAACGGCGCCGACCTCGTCCTGCTCGACCTGATGCTGCCGGGCCTGCCCGGCACCGAGGTCTGCCGTCAGCTGCGCAGCCGCTCGAACGTGCCGGTGATCATGGTCACCGCCAAGGACAGTGAGATCGACAAGGTCGTCGGCCTGGAAATAGGAGCCGATGACTACGTCACCAAGCCCTTCTCGTCCCGCGAGCTCGTGGCCCGCATCCGCGCGGTCCTGCGCCGCCGCGGTGAGCCCGAGGAGGTCGCCCCGCAGGCCCTGGAGGCGGGTCCGGTCCGCATGGACGTCGACCGGCACGTGGTCACGGTTTCCGGCTCCAAGGTCGACCTGCCCCTGAAGGAGTTCGACCTCCTGGAGATGCTGCTGCGCAACGCGGGCCGCGTACTGACCCGCATGCAGCTCATCGACCGCGTCTGGGGCGCCGACTACGTGGGCGACACCAAGACCCTCGACGTGCACGTCAAGCGCCTGCGCGCCAAGATCGAGCCGGACCCGGGCGCACCCCGCTACCTGGTGACGGTCCGCGGCCTCGGCTACAAGTTCGAGCCGTAGACAGCACCCACGTGAGCACGCGAAAGGGCGGGACCCCTGAGGGGTTCCCGCCCTTTCGCGTGCTCTTCTCGAAACGTCCCCGCGTACGGGTCGAACCGTCCCGCGTACGGGAGGACGTCAGCGCTGCGCGTCGCCCTCGTGCCCGGCCTCGCCGGACGGCGTGGTGCCCGCGCCCTGGGCGCCTTCGCCGCCCTCGGCGCCGTCGGCCCCGGCGGCGCCCTCAGCGCCGTTCCCGGTGCCGTTCTCGGCGTCCCCGGACGGCGTGCCCGACGGGCTGCCGGAGGGCGATCCCGAGGGCTTTCCGGACGGCTTGCCCGAGGGCTTGGCGTCCGGGGCCTTCGGGAGCTCGCTCGGGCCCCACTTCTGGAAGTAGCTCTCGGCGGGCACGACGAACGTCTTCAGCTTCACGTCGCCGGTCTTGCTGAAGGCGAAGGTGACCGGCTGCGCGTTGCCGTCCTTGACGGACTCGCGGCTGCTGGGCAGGACCGCGGCGGCGTTGTCCTTGCCGCCGATGGTGACCGACCCGCCGGCCGGGATGGTCAGGCCGCCGCCCGCGCCCTTCTTCTCGCCCTTGGCGGGGCTCAGCGCGGCCTTCTTGCCGGTGCCGTCGACCTTGATGGATTCCAGGGTCTGGGCGGTGCGGCCGTTGTTGAAGACCGTCGCGGCGATGACGGCGGGGCCCGTCGACTCGCGGTCGGGCTGCGTGATGATCATGGCATTCTGGATCTTGATGTCGCCGACGGCGGTCGCCGCGTTGTCCGGCTTGATCTCGATCGTCTGGGCGTTGTTTCCGGCACCGCAGGCGGTGAGCGTGGCGAGCGAGAACGCGAGGGCGGTGGCGGCGATGGCGCCGCGTCGAAGGCTGCGGCTCACGGCGGCGGCAACTCCTAAACGTGGGCGGTACGGAGGGGGCGGGCGGCCTTGACGCCGTCCTGGCGGGCGACCGTAGAGCCGCCCTAAGGGTGTGTCAGCGGGCTTAGGTTACCGAGCCGTTCCCGCGCCGCCGCACCCGACCCGCCCCTCAGCACCACGAGCTGCCGGTCTCCCCGCCCGATGCTCCCGTCCCGACTCGCCCCACGGCCTCCCCGCGCCCTCCCGGGACCTCGCGTGCCCCACCCGTTCCAGGGCCTGTTCCGTATTCGTAAATCCGGGGCCGCCGGCGTTCCGGCGATTTTCGGATAAGGAAATCGGAGGAGGCCGGGAAATTGATCAGTGGATGGCGCACGGGACGTGCCACCTGGTGGATCGGAGCGCGGTTCGGGCGCACGGGCGCTCGTGGTTCTTGATCAATTCCGGATTCGCGCCGGACCCGCCTCCGGGACCGTCGCGAAGTGATCCCGAACGCGTCCGGCGCGTCGTCTCGTACGTGTCAGCGAGTGCTGAACGGAGTAGCGGAAGTTCACCTACGGGAACCCGGCAAACCGGGACGTTCGTCCCCTTGCGGCCCTCTCTCGGGGCGCGTAACGGGGGCGTTTCACCGTCCCCGAACAGCCGCTCCGACCTGCGAATACCCCCTTCCGCGGCCCTCGCGCAGCACGTTCCTGTTGCAGTTGTCAAGCCCCGAGATATGCCCTGACCTGCGAAAACGCCATTCAGAAGACGCCGTATCCGTGTTACCCTGGATAGCCACGGAAGGGGTACCTGTCACATGACGTTCAAGGTTGGCGACACCGTGGTCTATCCCCATCACGGGGCCGCGCTGATCGAGGCTATCGAAACTCGCCAGATCAAAGGCGTGGACAAGACCTACTTGGTGCTGAAGGTCGCCCAGGGCGACCTGACGGTACGTGTGCCAGCGGACAATGCGGAGTTCGTCGGTGTGCGTGATGTGGTCGGCCAGGACGGCCTCGACCGGGTCTTCGAAGTACTGCGCGCGCCGTACGCAGAAGAGCCCACGAACTGGTCGCGCCGTTACAAGGCAAATCTTGAGAAGCTTGCCTCCGGCGATGTCATCAAGGTCGCGGAAGTGGTCCGTGACCTGTGGCGTCGGGAGCGCGAGCGCGGACTGTCCGCCGGTGAGAAGCGCATGCTCGCCAAGGCCCGTCAGATCCTGGTGAGCGAGCTGGCCCTCGCGGAGAACACGAACGAGGACAAGGCCGAGGCCCTGCTCGACGAGGTCCTCGCGTCCTGAAGTCCTGACCGACGCAGCGCAGCGCCACACCACCTGGCGTGCGTCCCGGGACGAACACAGAGCGCACACATTGCCGCGGTGCCCGCCGACTCCTGAAAGGTGTTGCCGGGCACTGCGGCATGTTCGCACTGCGGCATGTCCGTACCCGAGGGAGTCCTCGTGCCCCGAGGGCACCCGCGTACCCGTACCCGTACCCGAAAACGGGCAGGCGTCGACCCCGGGCGCGCGTGCGCGTACCCCGGTCTTCACCGCCGGTTCGCGTGTACGGAAAGATCCCCCGGTACTTTGGCGTGCCGGGCTCGGGCAGCTGCCTCGACCAGATGTCACGGAAGGGTCCGGTCAAGGCGTCGCGCCCGGCACGCTGTGGCCATACCCATGTCGGCCGAGCACACAAACCTGAACGGAACCGATGTCTGACGCATCTTCTGTGGCGGGCCGGCCTGGTCCCGCCCAGCACGCCCAGTCCACGCACCCCGCCGAGCCCCTCCGCACCGCCGCGGTGATCCCCGCGGCGGGCCGCGGCGTCCGCCTCGGCCCCGGCGCCCCCAAGGCCCTGCGCGCCCTGAACGGTACGCCCATGCTCATCCACGCCGTGCGCGCGATGGCCGCGTCCCGCGCCGTCTCCCTCGTCGTGGTCGTGGCCCCGCCGGACGGCGCCCCCGAGGTCAAGACCCTCCTCGCCGACCACGCCCTGCCCGAGCGGACCGACTTCCTCGTCGTGCCCGGCGGCGCGACCCGCCAGGAGTCCGTGCAGCTCGGCCTCGATGCCCTGCCCCCCGGCATCGACATCGTGCTCGTGCACGACGCGGCCCGCCCCCTGGTCCCCGTGGACACCGTCGACGGCGTCATCGAGGCCGTCCGCGACGGGGCGCCCGCCGTCGTCCCCGCGCTGCCGGTCGCCGACACCGTCAAGGAGGTCGAGCCAGGAACGCCCGGCGAGCCCGAGCCCGTCCTCGCCACCCCCGAGCGCGCCCGCCTGCGGGCCGTGCAGACGCCGCAGGGCTTCGACCGGGCCACGCTGCTCCGCGCCCACGAAGCCGCCGTCGTCGGCGAGGGCGCCACGGACTGCGCGGGCCTCGTGGAGCGCCTCGGCGAGCCGGTGGTGCTCGTGCCGGGCCACGAGGAGGCGTTCAAGGTGACCCGGCCCCTCGACCTCGTCCTCGCCGAGGCCGTACTCGCCCGCAGGAGGGCCAACGATGGCTTCTGACCCGACCCGGCCGCAGCCGCAGTCCCAGCCGGGGCCGGGCGCGCTCCCGTACCCCCTGCCGCAGGTCGGCGTCGGCACCGACATCCACGCCTTCGAAGCGGGCCGCGAGCTGTGGTGCGCCGGGCTGAGGTGGGAGGGGGAGGGGCCCGGGCTCGCCGGGCACTCCGACGCGGACGTCGTCGCGCACGCGGCGTGCAACGCGCTGTTCTCCGCCGCCGGGCTCGGCGACCTCGGCGCCCACTTCGGCACCGGGCGGCCCGAGTGGGCCGGGGCGTCGGGGCTGACCCTCCTCGCGGAGGCCGCGCGGATCGTCCGGGAGGCCGGTTTCACCATCGGCAACGTCGCCGTGCAGGTGATCGGCCCCCGCCCGAAGATCGGCAAGCGGCGCGACGAGGCCCAGAAGGTGCTCTCCGAGGCGGTCGGCGCACCGGTCACCGTCTCCGGCGCCACGACGGACGGCCTCGGCTTCCCCGGCCGCGACGAGGGGCTCATGGGCATCGCGACGGCGCTGGTCGTCCGTACGGGCTGAGCGGGACCGGCCGTCCGTACGGCCGAGCCGGACCGGCCGTCCGTACGGGCTGAAGGGGGCCCGTCGCCCGTACGGGCTGCGCGGGGCCGAAACCCGCCCCGCCCCGTGGTGCGGCGACCCGGGATCGGGTAGGGCTACGAGTCGTCAAGCGGTCAACAGCCGAGGAGTGAAGCCATGTCCGCCCAGCTTTCCGACGACCTCAAGTCCCAGCTCGACAACCCGGTCTTCGTCACCGTCGCCACCATCCAGCCCGACGGCAGCCCTCAGCTCTCACCGGTCTGGGTGAAGCGCGACGGCGACGACGTCATCTTCTCCACCACCGTCGGACGGCAGAAGGAGAAGAACCTGCGCCGCGACCCGCGCGTGACGGTCCTGCTCCAGCCCTTCGACGCCCCGTACACCTACGCGGAGATCCGCGGCACCGCCGAGATGACCACCGAGGGCGGCCAGGAGCTGATCGACGAGCTGTCGCTGAAGTACACGGGCCTGAAGTACGCCGAGTTCAGCGCGCAGGCGGGCCAGGACGCGCCGCGCGTGGTCGTCCGCGTCACGCCGCGCAAGGTCGTCGGCAGGATCTGAGCGGGCCGCGGGACAGCCGTTCATCACAGTTGTGTGCCCTGTCGCCCCCTAGGGGCGCGGGGCACTGCCCCGGGGCCACTACCCTGGTGTGGTGACGATTCGCCTGTACGACACCAGCGCCCGGCAGATCCGTGACTTCAGCCCCCTCGTCGAAGGCTGTGTCTCGATCTACCTGTGCGGCGCCACGGTGCAGGCGGCCCCGCACATCGGCCACATCCGGTCGGGCCTCAACTTCGACATCATGCGCCGCTGGTTCGCGCACCGCGGCTACGACGTGACGTTCATCCGCAACGTCACGGACATCGACGACAAGATCATCAAGAAGTCGGCGGAGCAGGGCCGCCCCTGGTGGTCCATCGGCTACGAGAACGAGCGCGCGTTCAACGACGGCTACGACGTCCTCGGCTGCCTGCCGCCCACGTACGAGCCGCGCGCCACCGGCCACATCACCGAGATGATCGAGATGATGCGCGGCCTGATCGAGCGCGGACACGCCTACGAGTCCGAGGGCAACGTCTACTTCGACGTGCGCTCGTACGAGGGCTATCTGGAGCTGTCCAACCAGGAACTGGACAACCTCCTGCAGCCCGAGAGCGAGGGCGAGACCGGCAAGCGCGACCCGCGCGACTTCGCCATGTGGAAGGCCGCCAAGCCGGGGGAGCCCAGCTGGGAGACCCCCTGGGGCCGCGGCCGTCCCGGCTGGCACCTGGAGTGCTCGGCCATGGCCCACAAGTACCTGGGCGAAGAGTTCGACATCCACGGCGGCGGCATCGACCTGATCTTCCCGCACCACGAGAACGAGATCGCCCAGGCCAAGGCCTTCGGCGACGCCTTCGCGCGGTACTGGGTGCACAACGGCTGGGTCACCATGAGCGGCGAGAAGATGTCGAAGTCGCTCGGCAACTCGGTCCTGGTGTCCGAGATGGTCAAGCAGTGGCGTCCCATCGTCCTGCGCTACTACCTGGGCACCCCGCACTACCGCTCGATGATCGAGTACAGCGAGGAGGCCCTGCGCGAGGCCGAGTCCGCGTTCGCGCGCATCGAGGGCTTCGTGCAGCGCGTGGTGGACAAGGCCGGGGGCGTCGTCGAGCCCGCCGCCGAAGTGCCGCCCGCGTTCGCCGAGGCCATGGACGACGACCTGGGCGTCCCGCAGGCCCTCGCGATCGTCCACACCACGGTCCGGCAGGGCAACTCCGCGCTCGCCGCCGACGACAAGGAAGCCGCGATCGCCCGCCTCGCCGAGGTCCGGGCCATGCTCGGCGTCCTCGGCCTGGACCCGCTCGACCCGCACTGGGCGGGCGGCGAGGGCGACAGCGGTGAAGACCTGCACGGCGTGGTCGACACCCTCGTACGCCTCGTACTCGAACAGCGCGAGGCAGCCCGCGGCCGCAAGGACTGGGCCACCGCCGACGCCATCCGCGACCAGCTCGGACAGTCGGGCCTCGTCATCGAGGACAGCCCGTCGGGCCCCCGCTGGACGCTCGGTCCGCGCTAGCGCGGACCACACGCTGATGTGCCGCCCGGGACCTCGGGCGGCACACTGCATATACGACGACTTCAGAAGCGTCCGCACGCCTTCGCGCGCGGACGCGACCACGCATCACACAGACAGGTAGGTCATGGCCGCTAACAACCGCCGCATGTCCGGCAAGAAGGGCGCGCAGATCGGCAGCGGCGGAAAGCGGCGCCGGGCCCTGGAGGGCAAGGGGCCCACGCCGCCCGCCGAGATGCGCAAGGGGCACGTCAAGCAGCGCGCCGCCAACGCCAAGGCGCGCCGCGCCGCCGGCGGCAAGCAGGCCCCCCGCGGCCGGGGCGGCAAGTCGGCGTCCGAGCTGGTCGTCGGCCGCAACCCCGTCTACGAGGCGCTGCGCGAGGGCGTGCCCGCCACCACGCTGTACGTCCAGCAGTTCATCGACAACGACGAGCGCGTCCGCGAGGCGCTCCAGCTCGCCGCCGAGCGCGGCGACATCCACCTGATGGAGGCCCCGCGCCCCGAGCTGGACCGGATGACGAACGGCCTCAACCACCAGGGCCTGGTGCTCCAGGTCCCGCCGTACGAGTACGCGCACCCCGAGGACCTGGTCGCGGCCGCCTACGACGACGGTGAGGACCCGCTGATCGTCGCCCTGGACGGCGTCACCGACCCGCGCAACCTCGGCGCGGTCGTCCGCTCCGTCTCCGCCTTCGGCGGGCACGGCGTCGTGGTGCCCGAGCGCCGGGCCGCCGGTATGACGGCCGGCGCCTGGAAGACGTCGGCGGGCACCGCCGCGCGCACGCCGGTCGCGCGCGCCACCAACCTCACGCGCGCCCTGGAGGCGTACAAGAAGGCGGGCATCGCCGTGGTCGGCCTCGCCGCCGACGGCGAGCAGGAGATCGGCGAGCTGCAGGCCCTGGAGGGCCCGGTCGTCATCGTCGTGGGCAGCGAGGGCAAGGGCCTGTCCCGGCTCGTCGGCGAGACCTGCGACTTCCGGGTGCGCATCCCGATGCCCGGCGGCGCGGAGTCGCTGAACGCCGGTGTGGCCGCGGGCGTCGTGCTGTACGAGGCGGCGCGCCGACGCCGGTGAGGGCGGGCGGGGCGGGACGGCAGGACCGTCCGCGCCCCGCCGGTCACGGCTGCTTGACGGGGTCCGGACATTTGCCGTGGGTCAAGGCAGTGTCCAAACCACACATCACTCGGTTAGATGAGTGTGGACACCAGAACACCCCGCACACCCACGGGGGGCCGCTCGTCAGGGTTCGACGACACTCCCGCGCTGAGCATGGTGAAGGTGCCCTGCGACCCGGCGCAGGTCATCGTCAATCACGCGAGCTTCCGCGTGCAGCTCCGGACCTCCGGGCGGACCCAATCGCCGCGTATCGCACGCGACTTGAACACCACGGACGACACCGTGCGGATCCCCGCCGCCGGGGCCGCCCCGGCGCGCAGGCGCGCGCCCGTCGTATGGAGCGGCAAGTCCGCGCCGGGCGACCTCGACGCCAGCGGACTGCTTCAGGCCGTCCGTGCGAGCGGTGTGCGCCGTTCGGCCGAGGGAAGCGGCCGCGACACCTACGACGACGGCGGTTCCACCCAGGTCATCCCGCGCGTCGACCTCGACGATCCGTACGCCGACCCGGCCGAGACCGCGGCCTTCACCCCGCCCCGCGACCCGGCCGAGACCGCCGCCTTCACCCCGCCCCGCGACCCCGGCGACGGCACCCGGCTGCTCCCGCAGATGCGGCTTCCCGGCAGCGCCGACGACGAGCACCACGAGGCCGAGGCCGCGCGGTACGCCGACGACGGTGACGACGGCTACGACCGGCACGACCGCGACGAGGCCACCGGACGCCGCGGCGGCTCCGGGACGGCGGCCGCGCAGCGGCACGCCTACTTCCCCGGCCGCCGCCTCAACCTGGGCGTCGTGCTGCTCCCGCTGCGCGTCTTCCTCGGCTTCATCTCCATCTACGCCGGCATGGGCAAGCTCTGCGACCCCGTCTACTTCGACGGCGGCGAGCGCGGCTCCATGGTCAAGTGGCTGAACTCGCTGCACCCGTGGGCGCTCGCCGAGCCGCTGCGGGACTGGGCGCTCCAGCACCCCGTGGGCGCCGGACTCGTCATCGCCTTCCTGCAGGTCATCGTCGGGGTGCTGACGGTGCTCGGCCTCTGGCAGCGGCTCGCCGCCTCCATCGGGGTGCTGCTCTCCGCGGCGCTCCTGGTGACGGTGAGCTGGAAGACCGTCCCGGCGTACGACGCGCCCGACATCATCTACCTGGCCGCCTGGTCCCCGCTGATCATCGCGGGCGCGCCCGTCTACTCCGTCGACGGCCGCCTCGCCAACGAGGCCTGGCGCACGCTCGGGCCGCGCGCGGAGCTGTGGGAGCTGCGGCGCCGGGTGCTGCGGCGCGGCGCGCTCATCGGGACCGTCGTCGTCGGCCTCACGTTGCTCGTCGGCTCGCTGCTCGGCGGCGCCGTGCGGGACGCGGACCGCGTCACCGTGCCGGGGCCCGGCGAGTCCCCGCGCAACGAACTGCCCGGCTCCCCGCTGCCGGAGAACTCCGACGGGGAACGCAAGCTGCGCCGCGACAAGCAGAGCCCGTCGGCGACCGTCGACGGCGCGCCCACCCAGGGCAGCACGGCCAGCCCCACCCGGGGCGCCGAGGGCACCCCGGGCGCGGCCCCCGAGACCGGCGGCGCGGACCAGCGCAGGCCGAGCGCCACGCAGGGCACGGGCGGCCAGGCGCCGTCGTCCCAGCAGGAGGCGCCCCCCCAGGAGCAGCCGCCCGCGGCCACCAGCGGCCCGGCCGCCACCAGCGGCAGCACGGGCGGCGGCTCCGGCGGCTCCACCGGCGGTGATGGCACCACCGGCGGTTCGGGCGGCTCCACCGGCGGTGGCGGCAGCACGGGCGGCGGCGCGAAGCCGGGCCTGCTCGGCGGTGTCCTCGGCTGAGGCGCCCGCTCCCGTCCGTCCCCGGTACGCCGATGGGCCCCGCACACGACATGTGTGCGGGGCCCATCGGCGTACGCCCGAAGGACATCCGCGTACCGACGACGCCCGACGGACTCAAGGCGGGGTCAACGTCCCTGGGCCGCAAGCTCCTTGGCCGCCTCGGTGAGGTCCTTGGCGGTGTCGATGGCGCGCCAGTACGCGCCCTGGGGGAGCGGGAAGCCGGCCAGGCGCTTCTCCCGGGCGAGGCGCGGGAACGTGGTGCGCTCGTGATCGCCGCGGTCGGGCAGCAGGCTGGTGAAGGCCGCCGAGAAGACGTACACGCCCGCGTTGATGAGGTACGGCGACGGCGGGGCCTCGATGAAGTCCGTGATGTGGCCGAAGGCGTCCGTCTCCACGGCGCCCCAGGGGATGCGGGGGCGGGCCAGGGCGAGGGTGGCGGTGGCGTCGCGCTCGGCGTGGAAGGCCGCCATGTCGCGCAGCGAGAAACGGGTCCAGATGTCGCCGTTGGTCGCGTACCAGGACCGGTCGGCGTGCGGCAGGTGCGCGGCGGCGTACTTGAGGCCGCCGCCGCGGCCGAGCGGCTCCTTCTCGACGACCGTGGTGACCTTCAGCGGCAGGTCCGCGGACTCCAGCCACTCCTGGAGCACCTCGGCGAGGTGGCCGCAGGAGACGACCGCGTCCGTGACGCCCTCGGCGGCGAGCCAGGACAGCTGGTGGCCGATGATCGGGGTCCCCGTGCCGGGGATCTCGACCATGGGCTTGGGCCGGTCGTCGGTGTACGGGCGAAGGCGTGAGCCCTGGCCGCCGGCCAGGACGACGGCCTGCGTGGGCCGTGCGGGGTGGTGGGCACCGGTGGTCATGACGGAACCCTACGCGGCGTACCGCGCAGGGTTCTGTGCCGCCTCGGCCCCTGAGTGGCCCCTACCGGCCCTTGTCGGCGCCGTACGGGCCCGCTCAGCCGTTCTGGTGGGCGGCCACGCCGGTGGCGAAGGACGTGTCGCAGACCGGGCGCGCGTAGGACTGGGCGCGGCTCGGGCCGTACGCCCGGACGGCGGCGCGGCCGAGTGCGCGGGCGATGGACACGCAGTGCTTGGCGAGCGAGGGGTGCCGGTCGACCTCCTGCTGCAACTGCGTGAGGGCGACGCCGGGATTCTTCTCCTGGAGTTCCAGGAGGAGCCGGTGGCGCAGGACGTCCTGCGGCGCGCGGGACTTGGCCGGTACGGACAGGTCGCCCGCCGAGGCGGTGAGGACCGAGTCCGAGGAACTGCCGGACCAGTTGACCCGGGTGACCGCGAGCGTGCCGGACAGCACCAGGACGACGGGCAGGACGAGGGCGAGCGTGCGCCCGATGCGGCGGCCGGGGCCGCGGTGGCCCCGGCGCGACTTCTGGGTGTGGTTGGCGGAGTGCGTCACGCGAGTGAGAGTAGCGGTAGGTGATGATTTGGCGACATTTAGTCACCCGGTCGAGCGACGGACGGAGGTGTCTTTCTGTGTGCGCGTTGACGCACAAGGATCGAAATGACCGATGTGCCGGGGTATTTGTCGACAACCCTTGGCGGGGGGTGGGGGCGGGGGGTGTGCGGCGGACGGCGGCCGGGTACGACGAAGGGCCGCCGCGCGCGGGAGGGGGGCGGCCGGGTGCGAGGAAGGACTGCCGCGCGGCACGGGTGCGGCCGGGTGCGACGAAGGGCCCCGCACTCTCCGGTGCGGGGCCCTTCGCGCAAGCGGTCTGCGGTCAGTCGCTGAGCCGCTCGCCCGTCGACGTCGAGAAGACGTGGGTCTCGCCCGGGCGGGGCACGACGTGCAACTGGGCGCCCTTGTCCGGCACCTGGCGGCCGTTCACGCGGACCACGAGGTCCTTCTGCTCGCCGCCGACCTCGGCGGTGCCGTAGACGTACCCGTCGGCGCCGAGCTCCTCGACGACGTTCACGGACACGGCGAGGCCGGCCGGGGCGTCCGCGCTCTCCTTGGAGAGGGACTTCGCGGCGCCGCCGTTCTGCTCCACGATGTCGAAGTGCTCCGGGCGGACGCCGACGGTGACCGTGCGGTCGCCCTTGTCGGCGGCGGCGGACAGCGCCTCACGGTTCACGGGCACGACAGAGTTGCCGAACTTCACGCCGCCGTCGGTGATCGGGACCTCGACGAGGTTCATCGCCGGGGAGCCGATGAAGCCCGCGACGAACAGGTTCGCCGGGCGGTCGTACATGTTGCGCGGCGAGTCGACCTGCTGGAGCAGACCGTCCTTGAGCACGGCGACCCTGTCGCCCATCGTCATGGCCTCGACCTGGTCGTGGGTGACGTACACCGTGGTGATGCCGAGACGGCGCTGGAGCGAGGCGATCTGCGTACGCGTCGACACGCGCAGCTTGGCGTCGAGGTTCGACAGCGGCTCGTCCATGAGGAAGACCTGCGGCTCACGGACGATGGCGCGGCCCATCGCGACGCGCTGGCGCTGACCGCCGGAGAGGGCCTTGGGCTTGCGGTCCAGGTACTCCGTGAGGTCGAGGATCTTCGCGGCCTCCTCGACCTTCTGCCGGATGGTGGCCTTGTCGACGCCCGCGATCTTCAGGGCGAAGCCCATGTTCGCGGCGACCGTCATGTGCGGGTACAGCGCGTAGTTCTGGAACACCATGGCGATGTCCCGGTCCTTGGGCGGCAGGTGCGTGACGTCGCGGTCGCCGATGCGGATCGCGCCGCCGTTCACGTCCTCCAGGCCCGCGAGCATCCGCAGCGAGGTGGACTTGCCGCAGCCGGACGGGCCGACCAGGACGAGGAACTCGCCGTCCTCGATCTCGATGTCGAGACCGTCGACGGCGGGCTTGGTGGAACCCGGGTAGATCCGGGTCGCCTTGTCGAACGAAACAGTGGCCATGGTGAGGGCCCCCTTCACCGGCAGGAACGTGCCGGACGATCCGAGTAAAGGATGGGTCTAGTCCACGTGGGTGAACTGTCCGTGACCGTACCCCGCAGGTCGTTGGTCTGTCAGTAGCCGGAAGGTCACGACCTTCGCGGAAATTTTCGAGAGCGCCCCCGGACGTGTCGGACCCGTTGGTTACACTGCACGGGCACGTCGCCGCATGCCTCCTTAGCTCAGCTGGTCAGAGCGCCGCTCTTGTAAAGCGAAGGTCGTCGGTTCGAATCCGACAGGGGGCTCCAGAGCAACACCAGGCCGAAGGCCCTGTCGTGCACGCCGACCGCGTGCACGACAGGGCCTTCGGCCGTGAGCCCTCAGGCGCCCCGCCCCGAGAGCCGGTCGGCGAGGCGGGCCCGGCGCGGGGACTCCGCCGTGTGGGACGACAGCTCCTTGCGGTCCGCCGAGCGGTACGTGGCGTACATCCCGTGCACCCCCAGCCACCGCAGCGGCTCCGGTTCCCATTTGCGGACGCGGTGGTTCACCCAGGGCAGCGCGGTCAGGTCGGTCGGGCCCGCCTGGCCCGAGTCGTGCTGGACGAGGTCGCGGAGCGTGCGGGCGGCGAGGTTGGCGGTGGCCACGCCGGAGCCGACGTAGCCGCCCGCCCAGCCGAGGCCCGTGGCGCGGTCCAGGGTGACCGTGGCGCACCAGTCGCGGGGCACGCCGAGGACGCCCGACCAGGCGTGGTCGATCCGGACGCCGGTGAGCTGGGGGAAGAAGCGGACCAGGATCTCGCGCAGGGAGTCGACGGTGGCCGGCTGCGTACGGCCGTCGTTGTCCGTCCGCGAACCGAAGTGGTACGGCACGCCGCGGCCGCCGAGCGCGATGCGGTCGTCGGCGGTCCGCTGCGCGTACATGTACGCGTGCGCCATGTCGCCGAGCGTCTCGCGGCCCGCCCAGCCGATGGTCTCCCAGACGTCGGCGGGCAGCGGGGCGGTGGCGATCATCGAGGAGTTCATCGGCAGCCAGGTGCGCCGCTGGCCCTTGAGCGAGGCCGTGAAGCCCTCCGTGCAGCGCAGGACGTAGGGGGCGCGGACCGTGCCGTACGGAGTGATCGCGTGCTTCGGCTTGATCTCCGTGACCGGTGTCGACTCGTGGATCGTGACGCCGAGCGCCTCGACGGCCGCCGCGAGGCCCTTCACCAGCTTCACCGGGTGCAGCCGCGCCCCGTGCGGCGTCTAGGACGAGCCGACGGCACCGGCGACCCGGATCCGCTCGGCCGTCTCGCGGGCGCCGTGCAGGGTGCGGTCGTTCTCCCCGTACGAGAGTTCCGTCTCGTGGAAGGCGCGCAGGCGGGCCAGTTGGGCGGGCGTGTACGCGACTTCGAGGACGCCGCCGTGGTGGACGTCCGCGTCGATCTTCTCCTCGGCGGCGACGTGGATCACCTCGTCGACGGTGGCGTTCATGGCCTGCTGGAGGCGGACGGCCGCGTCGTGGCCGTGCAGGCGGGCGTAGCGGTCGCGGCCCGCGATGCCGTTGTAGAGCCAGCCGCCGTTGCGCCCCGACGCGCCGTAGCCGCAGAACCGCTGCTCCAGGACCGTGACCCGCAGGAAGGGCGCGGCCTTCTTCAGGTAGTACGCCGTCCACAGGCCCGTGTAGCCGCCGCCGACCACGCACACGTCCGCCGTCGCGTCGCCGGTGAGGGGTTCGCGGGCCGTGGGCAGACCGTCGTCCGCGTACCAGAAGGAGATGCCGCCGTTCACGGTGTTCGTGCTGCTCATGGGGCGGGACGTTACTGGTCGCGTGAGCCGCTGGGCAGGGGTCGGATAGATTTTCGGGCCACTGGTTCCGACGTTTTCTGGGGGCTGTTCATGGCCGTACGTGCCGTACGCAAGGCTGGGCGCGTGGCCGCCTCGGTGACCGCCGTCGCGCTGCTCGGGGTCGCCGTCACCGCGTGCGACGACTCCGACGACGGCGGGCCCGACTGGATGGGGGCGGGCAAGAAGTCGCCGTCGGCTTCCGCTTCGGCGTCGGGCAGCGAGTCGGCCGGTTCGTCCGGCGGTTCGTCCGATGGCCCGTCCGGCGGTCCGTCCGAGGGGGCCTCCGGTGGGCCGTCCTCCTCCTCGTCGCAGGAGACCGTCCCGGAAGCCAAGGTTCCGCCCGTCTCCGTCGAGCGGCTCGCCAAGGTGCCCACCGCTGTGAAGGGTGGCGTGATCACCGTCGGCAAGCCGGGCGCCGAGCACACCGTCAAGGTGTACGAGGACCCGCGCTGCCCGTTCTGCAAGAAGTTCGAGGAGGGCGGCGCACAGGCCCTCGTTGGGCCGCTGGCCGTCGGTGACGTGAAGGTCGAGTACACGATCGCCTCGTTCCTCGACCGGAACCTGGGCGGCAGCGGCTCGGTGAACGCCGCGAACGCCCTGCGGGCCGCCGTGGAGGCGGGCAAGTTCCCGCAGTTCCACTCCGCGCTCTTCGTCAACCAGCCCGAGGAGAGCGAGGACGCCTTCACGCCCGCCTTCCTCCTCAAGATCGCCGAGAAGGTCGGCCTGCGCGACGCCGCCTTCCGGAACGCGGTCACCAACAGCACGTACAAGAGCTGGGTCGGCACCGCGATGAAGGCCTTCCAGGAGGACGGGATCACGGGGACGCCGACGGTCGTCGTGGACGGCGAGAAGGTGGCCGGTGAGGCGCTGTACAGCGAGAAGGACTTCCGGAAGGTGCTGAAGGACGCGGGGATTCAGTAAGGGGGCGGGGCTTCGGGGCTTCGGGGCCTGGTGAGGGCGCGGGGATTCCGTGATAGCGCGGGGTTTCGGGGCTTTGGCGCGGGGATTCGGGGCTTCGGTGAGGACGCGGGGATTCCGTGAGGTGTTCCGGGGTGCCTGGCGGTGGCCGGAACGGGGTGCGCCTCGTGTCCGGAACAAATCGCATGTGGTGATTTTGGCGCGTCGGTAGTGTCGCCAGCGTGATCGATATCAAGGTCCCTGACGAGCTGATCGAGTCGCAGTACGAGTACGCGGGCGAGGCCGGTCGCGCCTTCATCGCCGCCCTGCCCGCCCGGGTCGCGGAGTTCGCCGACCGCTGGGAGCTGAAGATCGTCGGCGAGTCCATGTACGGCATGGCGGCGCTCGTGCTGCCCGTGCGCCGCGCCGACGGCAGCGACGCCGTCGTGAAGTTCCAGGTCCTCGACGAGGAGACGGAGGGCGAGCCCGTCGCCCTGCGCGTGTGGAACGGCGACGGCGCGGTGCGGCTGCTCGACTACGACGACGCCACCGGCACCATGCTCCTCGAGCGTGCCCGCGACGGCGCGGAGCTGTCGGAGTACGCCGAGACCGGCCCCGCGGAGACCCGCAAGGCCGTCGTCATCCTCGCCGAACTCCTCGCCCGCCTCACCTCCGTGCCCGCCCCGCCCGGCATGCGCACCCTCGGCGACATCGCGGCCCAGATGCTCGACGACACCCCGGCCGCCCTCAAGGCCATCCCCGACCCGGGCGAGCGGGCCCTGATCGCGCGCTGCGCCGACGCCGTGCGTGAGGTCGTGGGCGAGCCCGGCGACCGGATGCTGCACTGGGACCTGCACTTCGACAACGTCCTGGCCTCCGACCGCGAGCCGTGGCTCGCCATCGACCCCAAGCCACTCGCCGGCGACCCCGGGTTCGACCTGTGGCCCGCACTCGACAACCTCTTCGAGGCGGACGAGGTGTGCTGGCGGTTCGACGCCATGACGGAGATCCTCGGCCTCGACCGGGAGCGGGCCAAGGCGTGGACGATGGGGCGGGTGCTGCAGAACGCGCTCTGGGAGATCGAGGACGGGCGGCCGCTGCCGGCGGATCACCTGGAGGTGGCCCGGCGGCTGTGGGGGCGGTGAGGGGGCACTCGCGTTGAGCGGGGGCGGGTGTTGAGGTCGGGTGTGTGGGCGGGGGCGGGTGGTGAGATCGGGTGTGTGGGCGGGGGCGGGTGCTGAGATCGGCGTGTGCCGTCGGCCGGTGGGCCTCAGGCGCAGCGCTTCCGGTACGCCCCCGTCGGCGGCTCGTCCTTGATCAGTCCGTCCAGGCCGTGCTTCCTGTGCGTACGGCAGGCCTTCGCCGGGGCGGCCACCGACTTCCTGTAGTCGACGGCGAACACCGCCTTGCCCGCCGCCACGAACGGCTTCAGCTCCCCGCACTCCGCGAACTCCACGCACTCCTCGGGCAGCGCCCAGTCGAAGGAGTCCACGAGCCGCGCCGCCGTCCCCGGCTCGTTGTGGCCGTTCTTCATGCCGACGGAGAGCCCGCGCGCGTGCGCCTGCCGTGCGACCTCCCGGTACCAGGAGACCTGGTCCGCGAGCGGGATCCGGAAGCCCGGGTCGTTGCCGCGCGGATTGTTCTGGTCGGGCTCGACCCCGTCGCAGCCCATGCGTTCCGCCAGGTCGAACCGCGCCCACACCGCCTCCGCGAACGCGTCCCGCGAGCCCTCGCGGATGTCCAGCCAGCGCTCACCCGCCCAGCCCGTGTCCCAGCCGATCACCGAGCCGTCGGCCGGGGCGTCCGGCCGGTTCGGGATGGCGTCCTCGCGCTTCTCGTGGCCGGGGAAGCGGGCCGCGTCGGGACGGTAGTGCTCGTACGCCCCCGTGTCGACGTAGCAGATCACGACGGGGCGCGGGCGGCGCGCGTGCAGCTCGTCGATCTTCCCGGCGAGGGGGCCCGGGGGTACGTCGATGACGTCGCCGTCGGCGTACCGGAGCTGGGAGCCCTTCGGCGCGAGGTCGAAGAGGTCCAGGTCGTACATCTGGCGGGGCGCGGAGAGGTCGTAGGGCTCGGTGATCTGCCAGTCCCAGTCCGTGATCTCTCCTGGCGCGGGGGCCCACCAGGCGGGGTCGGCCGGGGTGCGCGTCGGTTTTCCGGCGGGGCTCTGGGTGGGCTTCTCCGTCCGGCTCGGGTTTTCGGCCTGGCTCGGCTTGTCCGCCCGGCTCGGATTCTCGGCCCGGCTCGGCTTTTCCGCCTGGTTCGGATTCTCGGCCCGGCTCGGCTTCTCGGCGCAGCCGGTGAGGGCGGCGGCCAGGAGCAGCAGGGGCCCGACGAGGCGGGCGGTGGGTCGGGCGGTGGGCCTTCGCGCGGTGGAAACGTGGTTGACCCCGCGCCGCGGCCTGTGGCTTGCTGCGCGCATGATTCGTACCGCCACGCCCGATGACATCCCGCTCATCCACACCCTCGTCCGTGAGCTCGCCGAGTACGAGAAGGAGCCGCACGAGGCACGCGCCACCGAGGAACAGCTGCGCGAGGCGCTGTTCGGCGAGCGGCCCGCCGCGTACGCCCACATCGCTGTGGACGACGCGACGGGGGAGCCCGTCGGTTTCTCCCTGTGGTTCCTGAACTTCTCCACGTGGCGCGGGGTGCACGGCATCTACCTGGAGGACCTGTTCGTGCGCCCCGAGGCGCGCGGCGGCGGCCACGGGAAGGCGCTGCTGCGGGAGTTGGCCCGCATCTGCGTCGAGCGCGGGTACGGGCGCCTCGAGTGGTCCGTCCTGAACTGGAACGCGCCGTCGATCGCGTTCTACGAGGCGATGGGGGCGCGGCCGCAGGACGAGTGGACGGTGTACCGGCTGACCGACGGCGCGTTGGCCGAGCTCGGCTCCTCCTAGAACTCGTCCACGGTGTGCGGCAGGCGGTCCGTGCGCAGGGCCGCGTCCAGGGCCGCCGCCGCGCCCGGGGTGTGCTCCGTGGCCAGGCCCGCCCGCACGGCCGCCGTGATCCGGGTGCCGCCGAGGTAGGCGGCGCCCAGGTCGCGGACCTCGACGCTGAGGTCGGCGGGGGCGGTGGTGGGTTCGTACGTGGCCTGGAACGTGGCCTTGTACGTGGTCTTGAACGTGGTCTTGAACGTGGCTTTGTACGTCTCCGTGCCTGTGGCGGGGTGCGGGGTGTCCGTGTCTGCGTGGGGGGTGTCCGCGCCTGCGTGCGGGGTGCCCGTGCCTGCGTGTGGGGTGTCCGCGCCCTCGTGCGTGGTGCCCCGCGGTGACACCGTCAGGCGGAAGCGGCCGTCGTTCGCCGGGACCTGGGTGTCGGTGACCTCCAGGACGAGGGCGGCGGGGGCGGCCCAGTCGCGGGTGAGGAGCGCGGCGCGCACGTCCACGAGCCGCAGCCACAGCGCCGGGAAGTACCCCGTCACCCGGACCTGGTCGCGGTCCGCGGCGAACAGGAGCAGGTCGTCGTCCACGGGGCGGCCCCAGGCGCGGATTACGCCCGTGAGGTCGATGTCCGCGAGGTAGCGCCAGAGCGCGGCGGCGGCCTGCGGGGTGTCGGCCTCCAGTTCGTCGAGGCGGACCAGGCCGCGGGCGTCGTCGCGGGACTTGGTGCGGTAGAGGGCGTAGCCCTTGATGGGGGTGGGAGCGAGGGCGGGGGTTCGGGGGGTGGTGGGGTCGGCGGCGGCCTGCGGGGTGGTGGCGGTCTGCGGGGCATCGGCCTGCGGGGCATCGGCCTGCGGGGCATCGGTCTGCGTGCCGTCGGGGTGGGCGCCGAGCACCACCACTCGCGGCGGCGACAGCTCGTCGTCCTCCTCGTCCTCCGTGACCAGCCACTCCTCGCTCCACCACGCCTCACTGCGGGCGATGCGGCCGCCGCGGTCGGCGCGGGTGCGGTCGTAGTACGCGCCGAGCAGCGCCGGGGCGTCCGCCGGGTCGACGAGGCGCAGGGGGCCGTCGTCCGGGGTGACACGCAGGGCCAGCGGGCGCTCGGAGTTGATCTCCACGGTGTTGCCGTGGGTGGCCGGGCCGAAGCCGAAGCGGCCGTAGATCGCGTCCTCGGAGGCCCAGAGCGCGGCCACCGGGCGGCCCTCCTCCTGGCACATCTCGTACAGCTTCGCGATCATCCCCGAGAGCACGCCGCGACGGCGGTGCGTCGGCGCCACGGAGACGAACGTCAGGCCGGGGCAGGGGAGTTCGCCGCCCGGCACCGACACCGTGAAACGGAACGCGGCGATCAGTCCGACCAGGGTGTCCCCGTCGTACGCCCCGATGCGGTCACAGCCGAGCAGCAGGTCGTGGTGGTGTTTGCGCTTCTCCTCCTCGGGCGTGTCATGGAAGACGAGGTACGCCAGGTCGAGGGCGCGGTCGATGTCGGTCTCGGGGAGGGGGCGGATGGTGAGGGGGGTGGCGTGGGGGGTGGCTTGGGAGGTGGTGGGGTGCGGTGCGGAGCTGTGGGGTGTGGCGGTGTGGGGTGTGGAGCTGTGAGGTGTGGCGGTGTGGGCGGCGGGGCGTGCGGAGTCCATATAACGGACGGTAGTTCCCGTTTGTCGTACGAGCACCTTGTTTTCGCCACGGTGCGGGGCTGGGGCTGGGGCTGGGGCTGGGGCTGGGGCTGGGGGCGTGAGCGGGGGCAGGGCGGGGCGGGCCCCGACCCTCCCGTCTACGGGATCAGCACCACCTTGCCCGACGTCCCCCGGGACTCCAGCGCCCGATGCGCCGTGGCCGCCTCACGCAACGGGAACCGCTGCACGGCGGGCGTGAAGTACCCCCCGGCGTACGCCTCGAACGCCGCCAGCTCAAGCGCCCGCATCGGATTCTCCCCACCCGTCCTCTCCAGCATCGCCGCCCCCAGCGGATTGACCTGCGTGATCCCCCGCTCCGCGAGCTCGTCCTGCCTGAGCGTCACCGGCCCCTCCTTCCCCGACCAACCGAACGTCACATGCGTACCGCCCGCCCCGAGCAGCTCCACGGCCGCCCGCCCCACGGCTCCGCCGACCCCGTCGAGCACAGCGGTCGCCGCGGTCTCTGCGGTCTCTCTGGCCCCTGCGGTCTCTGTGGCCCCTGCGGTCTCTGTGGCCCTTGTGGTTCCTGCGGTCGCCGCGCGTCCGCCGTCGTGGGGCCCGCTGTTGCGGGAGCCGCCCTCGCCGAGCCCCTTGAGATACCGGCGCACCTCGTCCGGCCAGCCCGCGTCGGTGTAATCCACCGCCAGATCCGCCCCGTTGTCCCGCACCCGTGCGACCTTCGCGGGCCCACCCGCCAGGCCCACCACCGTCGCCCCGGCACGCTTCGCGTACTGCACGAGCAGCGTCCCGATCCCGCCCGCCGCCGCCGGAATCACCACCACCGATTCCTCGTCCACCTCCACGAACTGCAGGATTCCCATCGTCGTACGCCCCGTCCCGATCAACGCCACCGCCTCCGCGAAGTCCAGGCCCTCGGGGAGTTCGTGCAACCGGGCCGCATCCGTCACCGTCAGCTCGGCGTACCCGCCGGGCGCGAAGCCGATGTGCGCGACCACGCGCTTGCCCAGCCAGTCCGCGGGCACCCCCGGGCCGACGGACTCGACGGTTCCGGCGACCTCCCGGCCCGGAATCGTGGGCAGCGCGGGCAGTTCGGGCATCGGCCCCTTGTCGCCCGCGCGGATCGCCGTGTCGACGAGGTGAACTCCGGCCGCTGCGACGGCGATACGCACCTGACCCGCCGTCGGCCGAGGGTCTTCGACCTGTTCGTACGTGAGGTTCTCGGCGGGGCCGAAGGCGTGGAGGCGGACGGCGCGCATGAGGTCTCCCTGCGGTGACGTCGGGGTCCGTCCGGCCGCTGAGGTGGCCGCCCGGACGCTGGCCCTCGTCACTCTTCAACCTCAAGCAGACTTGAGGTCAACCCAGGGGGTGTGGTCGCCCGGTCGTCCGCCACCGGCCATCCCCCTCCTCCTGGTCAGCGCCAGCGTCACCGACTCGATCGCGCTGTTGAACGACACCTCCGACAGGAGCCCGGGTGCCGCCACCTGATCTCCCGCGAGATACACGTCCCCGCCCCGGTCCACCGCCGGCCGGTCGCGCCAGGTGGTGCCGGGGCGGTCGAGTGCTCCGGTGCGGCCGTTCGCCACGCCTGCCCGTCGCCAGGTCACGCGCTCACGCCAGTCCCGGAAACCGAGGTCGAGCAGTTCCTCGGCGCGCGCGACACCGTCCGCCTTGGCCTCCTTGGGGCCGATCGGGATCTGGGCCTGGATCAGCTGCTCACCGGCGGGCGCGAGCGTGCGGTCCTGCGTCGTGAACCGCTCCACCCACCCCGTCGCATCCAGGTCCGACACCGCGAACAGGTCCCCGCGGCGGCTCCTGACCGCCACATCCACCAGCGCCGTACGCCCGCTCTCCCAGCGCAGTGTGTCGTCCTTCAGCAGCCGCCGCGCCGCGTCCAGCGACGTCGCCACGACGACCGGGCCCCGGTCCGTGAGCTCTCCCACGTCGTCCACCCGGGCCAGCGTCTCCACCCGCACCCCCAGGTTCCACGCCAGGCCGGCCATCCGGTCGACGACCGCTCCCCAGCCACCCACCGGATAGTGCGCCTCCGGCGGGAACTTCGCGGCCCGCCGCAACCGCGTGTGCACGAACCGCGCCGACAGCGAACCGGGGTCGTGGTGGAACAACGCCACCGCCGAGTAGTGCGCCGCCGCCCGCGCGCCCTCCTCGCCCACCTGCGCCCCCGCCCACGTCGCGAAGTCCATGTCCACCGGCGCCTGTTCCGGCGACCGCCGCAACAACTTCAGCATCGCGAACGGCGGCGTCCGACGCAGCGCCCCTTGGTGGCGGAGCCGCAGCCTCGTCCCTTCGATCGGCGGGATCGGCGCGAGGTCCCCGATCAGCCCCCGCTGCTTCAACCACGTCCAGTGCGGCCCACCGCTGTACAGCGCATGCGGCCCTTCATTCGTCTTGTACGCCCCCTCAGCCGTCCGGGCCCTGCCCCCCAACGTGTGGTGCGCCTCGTGCAACGTGACACGTGCACCGGCCTCCGCAGCCGTGATGGCGGCGGTGAGCCCGGCGAACCCGCCACCGACCACGGTGATGTGGGTCTCGGAACGTCCTGGGGAGTGGGGAGCACGGGTGGCGCGGGCCATGGGCGGCCTCCGTTTCAGTCAACCCTCACGGGCACGAGAACGCGTTCACCACTACGACGTACGCCCCACCCCGAATGTGACATCCCCCCACCGGCCGTTCCCCGGGCCGTTCCCCGGGCCCTTCCCCGGGCCGTTCCCCGGGCCGTTCCCCGGGCCGTTCCCCGGGCCGTTCCCCGGGCCGTTCCCCGGGCCGTTCCCCGGGCCCTTCCCCGGGCCCTTCCCCGGGCCCTTCCCCGGGCCCTTCCCCGGGCCCTTCCCCGGGCCTTCCCGGGCTCTCGACTGGGCCTCCCTCGCGCGCCTCCACTGGGCCTCCCGCGCGCCTTTCGCCGAGACTCTCCCCCTGGCTCTCCGCCGGTCTTCCCGCGCGCCTGTCACCAGGTCTCCCGCGCGCCCCGGCTCACCTTGCCGACCGGGCGTCAGCCCACCCGCGGAAACTGTGCCTGCAACGTCCAGATCACCGGATTCGCCCCCAGCTCCTCATGCATGTCGATGAGGTCGGCCAACAAGTCGTGCAGGAAGTCCCGAGCCTCCTTCCTCAGCTCCCCGTGCGAGAACGTGAGCGGCTCCTCCTCCGCCCTCATCCAGTCCGCCTCGATGTCCACCCACCCGAACCGTCGCTCGAACAGCATTCGGTCCGTCGACTCCGTGAAGTCCAGCTCCGCGAACTGCGACCTCGACGCCCGGCTCCCCAGCGGATCCCGGTCCAACTGCTCCACGATGTCGCACAGCGCCCAAGCGAAGTCGAGCACCGGCACCCACCCCCACGCCGTACCCACCTCCCGGTCCGCCTTGGTGTCCGCCAGATACACATCCCCGCAGAACAGGTCGTGCCGCAGCGTGTGGACATCCGCCACGCGGTAGTCCATCTGCGGCGGGTCCGGAAAACGGCGAGAAAGGGCGTAACCAATATCGAGCACGCGCCCGATGGTGCCACGCTCCCCACCCTCGGGCCGCCCGCACCTCACCCGCACCTCACCCTCGGGATGGCCTCGGGGTGGCCTCGGGCGGCCCGCAAGGTGGCCTCGGCAAGGCCCGCCGGGTGGCCTCGACGTGACTCACAAGGACCTCGACGCGGCCGGCACCCCCTCCCCCTTGGCCGCTCTCAGGGAAGCAACCGCCGCTCCTTGGCCACCGCCACGGCCCCCGCCCGCGTATCCACCCCCAACTTCTCGTAGATCCGCCCCAAGTGCGTCTTCACCGTCGCCTCACTGATGAACAGCGTCCTCGCGATCTCCCGATTGCCCATCCCCTGCGCGAGCTGCTTGAGAATGTCCAGCTCCCGAGGCGTGAGTGTGGGCTTCGGTTCCCTCATCTGCGCCATCACCCGGGACGCGACCGGCGGCGACAACGCCGTACGCCCCTGCGCCGCCGCATGGATCGCTGCAAACAACTCCTCAGGCCGCTCGGCCTTCAGCAGATACCCCGTCGCCCCCGCCTCAATGGCCCGCGTGATGTCGGCATCGGTGTCGTACGTGGTGAGAACCAGAACCCGCGGCGCACCACGACCACCCCCACCGTCCCCGTCACCACCCCCACCATCTCCGTCACCACTCCCGCCAGCGCCGTCACCACTCCCACTCGCGCCAGCACCCCTTCCGCCAGCGCCAGCGCCACTGCCGTCACCGCCCTCACCCCCGCCGCCGTGCTCCCCGGCCGCGATACGCCGTGTCGCCTCCACGCCGTCGATCCCCGGCCCCAACTGCAGGTCCATCAGCACCACGTCCGGCGCCAGTTTGGCGGCCAGCGCCACCGCCTCCTCACCCGTCCCGGCCTCACCGATCACCTCGATCCCGGACGCACTGGCCAACAGAGCCAGCAACCCGGCACGTACCACCACATGGTCGTCACACACCAACAGCCGTACCGGCTCACTCGTGGGCGTACTACTGCTCATGGGCACTCCCGGATGACGGTGGATCGGCGGGCGGCGGGCTCGACGAAGGCGATGGGGACGGTTGGGTGGCCGAGGCGGTGGGCGGAGGCGACGGCGTGGACGGCGGCGAGGGGGAGGAGCCCGTCGTGGGTGGAGGTGCCGCGGCAGGCAGCCCTGAGCCTGCGCCCACGTCTGGGGCCGATGCCGATGCCGATGCCGATTCCGTGGACGTGGACGTGGACAAGGGGATCGAGACCGACAGCACTGTCCCCTCGCCCGGCGCCGACTCAACCGTCAGCGTCCCTCCCAGCTGTCGAGCCCGAGCCCGTATCGCGGGCAGCCCATGGCCCCGCCCGCTCCGGGCGCCTGGCCCACGCAAGCCAAGCCCTCGCCGACCACCCGTGGCCGAGGCCCCTCGGGCGTCGCCCTCCGCCCCGGAGCCCCCGGAGCCCCCGGAGCCCCCGGAGCCCCCGGGAGCTTCGGACACGTCGGACACCTGCTCATCCCGTCTGCTGGCGAACCCCGCAACGCCTCCCGCGACCACGAACCCTCTCCCGTTGTCCGCGATGTCGAGGACCACCTGGTCGTCCAGGTACGTCAGCGTCAGCGCCGCCGCGCTCGCGTCCGCATGCTCGCGTACGTTCGCCAGCGCGCCCTGGGCGATCCGGAGCAGCGCCGACTGGGCTCTGCCAGGCAGGGGGACGGGCTTTCCCTCGGCGTGGAACCGGATGGCAAGCTCCGCTTCCGATTCGCGTGCGGCCAAGGTGCTGAGGGCCGATGGCAGGGCTTCGCCGTCGTCGGAACCGGCGTCCGCAAGGTCTGCGGGTGCGAGGTCGTGGACGAATCTTCGGGCTTCTGCCAGCCCCTGCTCGGTGATGGCTGCCGCTGTTCGGACGTGGGTGCGGGCTGTCGCCGGGTCGGCGTCCCACACCCGTTCGGCGGCCTGCAGCAGCATCTGCTGGCTGGACATGCCTTGGGCCAGGGTGTCGTGGATCTCCATGGAGAGGCGTTGCCGCTCGGCGAGGGTGCCCTCGCGTCTTTCGGTGGCGGCCAGCTCGCGGCGGGTGCGGATCAGGTCGTCGATCAGGGCGCGCTGCTGGGCTGTCTGCCGCTGCATGTGGATGAACACGGCTGTGGCCACGGCTGCGACGGCGGGTGGTGCGAAGGCCAGGTTCGGGTCGAAGCCGCCGGCGAGTCTGAGCTGTGCGGCGACCACAAGGGCGGTGAGGGCTGTGACCAGGACGAGCGCCGCTCGTGTCGGGAGCGTGCGCAGCCCCGTATAGAACAAGGGCACCGCGCACCACGCGAAGCTCGGTGCGAGGACGACCAGGACCACCCATGCGCCGACCACTGAGCCGAGCCAGAGCGGGCGGCGGGTGCTGGGCGTGGCGCCGGGGGCGGGGCCCAGGAGATAGAGGACGGCGAGGGCGACGGCGAGGGCGACGATGCCTGGGGTGCGGGGTTCGCCCGGGTGGCGCAGGAGGAATCGGGTGAGGGAGGCGGTGAGGAGGAGGAAGAACGCTGTGTGCATGACGGGGCCGAGCCAGCGCGACTCGGGGGCCGTCGAGTGGAGGCCGGCCGTCTGCTGATCCACGGCGAGGGTGTCGCCCTCGCCCTGCCGCGCCCCGCGCAGGCCGTCCTTGCCTTGGTCCATGGTGCTGAGGCCGTCCGGGTGCTGTTCGACAGCGCCGAGGCCGTCTGTGTGCCGTTCCACGCTGGCCTCCTTCTTGGCCGCCGTTGACGTTGGACCGCACGGGCTGATCCCGCGCGCCCGATTCCGTGTACGTGGTCCCGCGCACTCGACCGGTGCACCAGACCTTGTCCACTTGGCCCTGTTCACCTGATCTTGTGCGCTTGATCGTGTGTGCGCCTGGTGCCGCGCGTGCGATCCGACGCGTGATGCGTCGCAATTCGCTCGCGCACTTGACCCCACGATGACGCGCCTGGCTGCGCACGCCTGATCGCACATGCCTGATCGCACACGCCTGATCTGGGAAGACATCCCCATTCTGGCTCGTGGTGCCGAGCACCCGGATCAACCGATCGGTTGACATGGCTGTCAGCCGAATCGTGCGCGGCACGCAGCCGTAGTGCCGACGAGGAGAGGCGGCAAGCGGCCGGACGATGGATTGCGAGGCGGGGATCGACTCGCCGCCCACTCTCAACAGACCGCATTCGCACAGGAGTCAACGGACATGAAGTCGATGAAGCAGCTCTCCCCGCGCACCCGCATCCTCACCACGGCCGCGGCCCTCGCCACGGTCGCCGCCGCGACGTTCGGCACGGTCTCGGCCACGGCCGGGACGCCGGACGCCGCCGCAAAGGCCGCCGTGACCGCCGACGCCGGCAGTCGCCACCTCACCACCTCCACGCACCTCAATATGGCGGCCGCGACCAAGGCCGCGGAGGCTGCTCTGGACGCCGCGAAGAAGGAGAACCAGCGCGTGACGGTCGCCGTCGTCGACCGCAACGGCAACACCATCGTCTCGCTGCGCGGTGACGGCGCCGGCCCCCAGTCCTACGAATCCGCCGAGCGCAAGGCCTACACGGCCGTGTCGTGGAACGCCCCCACCTCCGAGCTCGCCAAGCGCCTCGCCCAGACGCCGAACCTGAAGGACATCCCCGGCACGCTGTTCCTCGCGGGTGGCGCTCCGGTCACAGCCAAGGGCGCGCCGATCGCGGGCATAGGCGTGGCGGGCGCGCCCAGCGGTGACCTGGACGAAAAGTTCGCGAAGGCGGGAGTGGCGGCGCTCAACCGCTGACTGCTCCAGCCCGAGCGGACGCCGCTCAGCTGACGCCCCTGGCATGAGGTCTCGCGGGGCGGTGGCCATAGGATCACCGAGGTGAACTACCGAGCCACCGCCCCTCTGACCAAGGGGCCCCGCGCCCGCCGTATCGCCCCCGCAGCCCTGGCCGCCCTGACGCTGACCGCCCTCACCGCCTGCACTGGCGGCGGAGTCGACGGAACCTCCGGCGCCGCAGGTGTGCGCGACCCGTTCTTCCCCAAGCTCGGCAACGGGGGATACGACGTCGCTCACTACGGCCTGACGCTCGGATACGACCCGGAGAACCGCCACCTCACCGGCAGGGCGGACATCACCGCCCGAGCCACCAAGAAGCTCAGCGCCTTCAACCTCGACCTCAGGGGCCTGGAGGTGAAGGAAGTCACCGTCGAGGGCAAGGAAGCCCGCTTCAACCGCACCGGTGACGAGCTGACCGTGCACCCGCGTAACGATCTCGACCGGGGCGAGACCTTCAGCGCGACCGTTCGCTACTCCGGGACGCCACAGACGGTCACCGACGCGGACAAAGCGAAGGAGGGCTGGCTGAAGGGGGAGGAGAGCGCACTCGCGGTCGGGGAGCCCGCCGGTTCGATGGTGTGGTTCCCGAGCAACAACCACCCGAGCGATAAGGCCGCATACGACATAAAGATCACCGTGCCCAAGGGGCTGAAGGCGATCTCCAACGGCGAATTGACACACGAGACCACGGCGAACGGCCGCACCACGTTCGCCTGGCACACCGCCGAGCCCATGGCGACCTACCTGGCGACCGTGGCGATCGGCAAGTACGACACGAAGAAGTCGATGACGGCCGAGTCGAATTCCGGCATCCCGGTGTTCACGGCGATCGATTCGACACTGCCGGACGACAAGGCCGAGAAGACCAAGAAGGTCCTCTCGAAGATCCCCGAGATCATGGACTGGGCGAAGCTGAACTTCGGGACCTACCCCTTCGCCTCGACCGGAGCGATCGTCGAGGACCGGGTGAACCTGGGCTATGCCCTGGAGACCCAGACGAAGCCGGTGTTCCCCGCTTCCGAGGTCAACACGTCGACGCTCGTCCACGAGCTGGCCCACCAGTGGTTCGGCAACTCGGTCACGCCGAAGACGTGGCAGGACATGTGGTTGAACGAAGGACTCGCGAGCTACGCGGAGTGGTTGTGGGAGGAGGACTTCGGAGAGGACAGCGCGCAGGACATCTTCGACGCGCTGTATGAGGAAGGGGAGGACGAAGACCTCTGGGCCTTCCCGCCGGCAAGGCAGCCGGACGCCGCGAACATCTCGGGTACCCCGGTGTACGACCGGGGAGCGATGGTGATCCACAAGATTCGCGAGACGGTCGGCGACGAGACCTTCTACGAGATCATCCAGGGCTGGGCGAAGACCTACCGCCACGGAAACGCGAACACCAAGGACTTCACGACATACGTCGAGAAGCACGCGGGGGACGACGAAGCACGCGAGGAACTCAAGAAGGTGTGGGCGGACTGGCTCTACGGAGAAGGGAAGCCGGACAAGCCGTAGGCCCACAGAGCGCCGGCCTGCAGGGCACCGGCCTCACAGGCCCACAGAGCGCGACTACCACTTCAGCTGCCCAGGGCCAGGCACTCATAGGGGCTTGCGGAGTACGGCGCAGGGGCGGCCGAGTTGGGTGTCTTCGCGGTGGTCGAGGAGTTGGTAGCCGAGGGCGGTCCAGAAGGCGAGGCCCTTCGGGTTGTTGTCGAGGATGGCGAGGCGTACGGCGGTACGGCCGGCGGTGCGCAAGCGGTCCTCGGTGACGGCGACCAACTGGCGGCCGAGGCCCGTGCGTTGGACTCGGCTGTCCACCAGGAGGAGGCCGATCCAGGGATCGGGGTCGGCCGGGTCGGGGTGGTGGGCGAGGGTGACGACGACGCCTGGCCTCACGCATCATTGAGCGTTTTCAGCGGTGCTGCTCCAGAGTGAGGACGGCTTTGGCGATGATGGTCATGTGGTTGGGGCTGCTGCGGGATCTGCGGAAGATGCGCCAGGTCTTGAGCCGTGCCATGCCGCGTTCGACGGGTGCCCGGGCCCCGGCCAGGGCTCTATTGACGGTGCGCTCGGTCGGCGACAGTTCTCCGCCGGGTGGTCGTTTCTTCCCGGTGGTCACCCACGGCCCGCTGCCTTGGTATGCACGGTCGGCGAGCACGGGAACACCCTGCCGGGCGCAGATCCGGATGATCCGGTGGGTGCGGGCCGCAGTGAGGTCGTGGCTCCGGCCGGGCAGCGCCGGCGAGATCCACAGCACCTGCCCGACCGGGTCGGTGACGACCTGCACGTTCACGCCGTGTCGGCGGTGCTTGTGGGAGTAGTCGGCCGTGCTGTCGCCGACGCGGTCGCACTCCGCCAGGGTGCCGTCGAGCAGTACGTAGTCCGGATCGCTCGCGCGCAAGACCTTCAGCAGGCCCGGGGCCCGTTCGGCAAGGAGGGCGATGACGGTGCTGGTGTAGGCGTGGGCGGTGCCGACGGAGATACCGAAACCGGCGGCTGTCTGCGCGAGGGTGTCGTGCTTGCGCAGGTACACCAGGGCCACCAACGCACGTTGGTGCGGAGGGAGCTTGCAGCGGCGGTCACCCTCGCGGGTGACGATGAGCATGGTGACCCACTCGACCAGGGCATGGGGCAGGTCGAGTGCGGCAGGATAGGGAACCAACGAGGCTCCTGCGCCGGTGGGTTGAGACTTCGAACACCTCCCTCAACGGCACGGGAGCCTCGTGCGTTGCGGGCACCTGCACCATCACCCGATCAGTGGCCACTCTGAAAACGCTGAGTGGTGGCCCCGTTGAGGAGTGGGTTTTGGCCCCACTTGCGCGCCGGGAAGGTGTTGATCACCGGTGAGTTTTGGCCCCACCTGGTGGTAGCTGTGAGGCTTCCGGGACAGATCTGACTGGCGCGGCAGGTATGTGGCAGTGCATCGTGCGGTGGTGAATGAATCTGCCTTTGCCGAGCATGAAGACCGTTGGATCTTGGGCCTTCGGGGCCTGGTTGTCACCAAGATCAGCGTGGACTATCAGCTGTCGCTTCTGCTGGGATCGGATGCCTGGGTCGTTCTGGAAGGCCCGTGTCGACTGTCTCAGGGCCCTGCTGCCAGGGACGGTCGGCAGGAGATGATGGATCCGGGGCAGCAGGATGTGGCGGCGGCTCTGGCCTTGTTCGGAGCCAAGATCTTGTCGGCTGTGGCCTTCAAGACAGGAACTCTGCGGCTGGTCTTCGACAACGGACTGCATCTCGACTGCGGAGCCGATCCGTCGTTCGAAGCCTGGCAGGTGACAGGCCCGGGAGACTGGCGATTCGTGTCGATGCCGGGTGGGGATCTTGCGGTGTGGTCCGGTGCCGAAGCAGCCGGTGGGAACGAAACTGTTTAGCCGTCGGCTTGTTGGGCTCGGGTCTGAGCAAGCCGGTAGGAGTCTGTTCCAGTCTCGATGATGTTGCTGCCGAAGGTGAGACGGTCCACGATCGCGCCGCAGAGCCGAGGATCGGTGAAGGTCTTCGTCCAGCCAGAAAAGGACTCGTTGGAGGCGATGGCGACGCTGTTCTTCTCCTCACGTTCGGTCAGAACCTGGAAGAGGAGTTCGGCGCCTCGCCGGTCGAGTTCCATGTATCCGAGTTCATCGATGCAGAGCAGATCGACGCGCCCGTAACGGGCGATGGTCTTGGTCAGTTGCTTGTCGTCGGCCGCCTCGACCAGTTCGTTGACGAGTTTCGCGGCGAGGACGTAGCGGACTCGGAAGCCGGCCATGGCAGCCTCGGTGCCCAGCGCGATCAGCAGGTGGGACTTGCCGGTGCCCGAGTCGCCGATCAAGCAAAGCGGCTGCCCTTTGCGGACCCATTCGCAGGTGGCCAATGTGTGGACGGTGGCGGGTGTGACGTTGGGGTTGGCGTCGAAGTCGAAGTCCCGCAGGAACTTCTGCCGGGGGAACCCGGCGGACTTGATGCGTCGCTCGGACCGACGCCGGTCGCGGTCTTCGCACTCGGCCATCAAGAGTTCGGCCAGGAAGCCGCGATAGGTCATCTGTTCACGCTCGGCGGCATCGGCCGTCGCGTTGTACTGACCTCGGATGGTGGGCAGTCGAAGCACTCGGCAGGCGGTGTCGACGGCCGCGTCGGCAGCCTGCTCGGTCAGGCCGCGATGGCGGTCACTCACGGCGTTCTCCCTTCCTGGCAAGGTTTCAGGGTTCAGCAGGTGGCGGCCGGTGCCGCCTCAGCAACGAGTCGTAGGCGGCAACCGACGGCAGCGGCCGGGTGTCCGGGGGCAGAGCAGCCAGGCGCCGTTCGGTGAGCGAGGTGACCTGCGGGAAGCTCTGCTCAGGTCCGTGATCAACGGTGCTGACCGAGTCGGTCCGGGCCGCTTTGCGGGCCTCGACTGCGACCGCATCCGAGGTCATGGCGCCGGCCTGGAGGGCCGCGGCGATGCCGGCGACGACATGCTCGTGTGTCATCGTGCGGTGCAGCAGAAGCACCTCGATCAGTGCCCGGGTGCCTGCCGGGTCCCCGTGAAGTTTGCGGACCGCCGCCCACCAGGCATCGTGGACAGGAGTGAACTTGCCTGCAGCGCGTGCTTGTTCGAGTGCGGTCGCTCCGGGCAGGGCTCCGGGCTTTCGCAGGAGGGCCTCGAGGTAGTGGTCCAGCTCCAGGCGGACTCCGCCGCGGGTGGCGAGCCGTTCATGTCGGGCGACCTCGGTGCGTCCCTCGTAGATCACCAACTCGGAGGCGTGCAGCAGGACGCGCACCTGCCGGCCGATGAGACGCACCGGCACCGAGTAGCGGTTCATGCGGATGCGGATCTGCCCGTATCTGTCGACGCGCGGGTTGAACAGCCTGGCAGTCTCGAAGTGTTCTTCGGGCAATGCCCTCAGCAGGGGCTGTTCAACGGTGAAGTGCTCGCCGACGGTGTGCGGTCTGGAACCGATCCGTCGGGCGTCGTCCTCCAGGTCCCAGCGTTCGACCTGGGCATTGAGCTCTGCAAGTGAATCGACTTCCGGAACCGGGACGAGGTGGTTGCGGCGGAAGCGTCTGACTTCGCCTTCGACTCCGCCCTTTTCGTGGGCGCCTTCCTTGCCGGGCTGGCAGTAGAACGCCTCCAGTCCGTAGTGCGAGCGGAAGGCCACCCAGCGCTCGGATTCACGGCGGTCACGAAAGCCCAGCACCCGCGAGACCGCGGAGCGCAGGTTGTCGTATCGGACCTTGCTGGTCGGGATCCCGCCGAGCACCCTGAGGGCATGGACGTGCCCCTCCAAGAACGCCTCCTGGCCTTCGGAGGCGAAGATGCGGTGCACGGCCTTGCCCGAGAACGACATGCGGAACGTGAACAGCGTGCACTTGGTCGGTTGGCCCCGGAGTTTTACCCACACATCCCCGAAATCAACTTCGGCCTCCGCCCCGGGCCGGTGGGACTGGGGAATGAACACCTGCACCGGCCCCAGCCCGGCTTCCTGGCGTATCTCCGGTCGGCGCCACTGCACGTAGTCGCAGACGGTGGAGTAGGAGATGCCCTCCATCTCGTGCTCGTCCCGCAACCGCTCGAACATCCGCTTCACGGTGTGCCGCTGCGTGCGTGGAGCATCCAGATCCGTCCGCAGCATTTCGTCGATCGCGGGCTTGAAGGCATCCAGGCGCGAACGGCGGGGCGGCAACTTCTTCCGCGGCGCAGGAAACGCCGACGACAGGGCCTCCCGGACCGTGCGGCGATGGACTCCGTACTTGCGAGCCAACGCGCGTACCGACAAGCCCAGCATGCGCGAGTCACGACGGATCGCCGCGTACATCTCGATCTTGCTTGGCGCCATACGCGCCCCCTCAAAGCTCAGGGCACGCTGATGCTCCCACCGCAACAGTCCCAGTGGGGCCAAAACTCGCTGGAACCGTTTCCCGCCCTTGACAGGTGGGGCCAGCACTCATTCCTAAGTGGGGCCAGAGAACACTCCTAAGACGTCATTTCATTTGGCGATTCTGCGATGGCATATGAGGGTTGCCGCGATGGCGGTGAAGGCGAGGAAGTGCTCGGGCTTGCGTTCGTATCGGCGGTGGAGTCGGCGGCAGCCCGACAGCCAGGACACCGTCCGTTCCACGACCCAGCGGTGCCGACCCAGGCGCTGGGAAGACTCAGTGCCCTTGCGTGCGATGCGGTGGGTGATCTGCCGTAAAGAGAGCCAGCGTCGCAGGTGGGGGTAGTCGTACCCCTTGTCGCCGTGGAGCTTGGCGGGCCGCCGACGCCTGGGGCCGCGGCGGGAGCGGACGGGCGGGATACCGCGGACCAGCGGGATGAGGGCCTGGCTGTCGTGGAGGTTGGCGGCGGAGATTCCGAGCGAGAGAGGCAGGCCGTGACGGTCGACGATCAGGTGGATTTTCGATCCGTTCTTGCCGCGGTCGGTCGGATTCGGTCCCGTCAGCCGCCCCCTTTGAGGGCGCGGACGCTGACTGAGTCGATCGCACAGCGCGACCAGTCCAGCTCACCGCGGGAGCCGAGCTCATCGAGGACAAGGCGATGGAGCTTGGCCCACACCCTCGCCTCGGACCACTCGGTGAACCGGCGGAAAGCGGTCACTCCCGAAGGGCCGAAGCCCGGCGGCAGTTGGTTCCACGTGCAGCCCGAGGTGGCGACGAAGATGATCGCGGCCAGCACCTCCCGGTCCCCATGCCGACGGCGACCGCCGCCCTGCGGACGCTCCGGCGCCGGCGGCACCACCCGCTCGAACAGCTCCCACAGATCATCTGGAGCCATTCGCTCAACAAGCGAAGAAGTCACCGTCCCAGGCTGCCGCAAGATCACACCAAACGAAATGGCGTCTAAAGCCACGACGCCGATGAGTCGACCCTCGGAACGGCCGAGGAGCACTTCGGCGCCGGGTTGGGAGAGCTCGTCGGCGAGTGCGGTGGCGACCTGCTCGGTGCTGATGTGGTGCGGGTCCGGGAAGTCTCCGCTGAGTGCGAAGAACTCGTGGTTGGAGGCGTACAGGGCGGTGAGTTCCGTGAGGAGGGGGCCCGGCAGGTCGTCGGGGGAGGCACCGTCGACGGTGGCGGCGAGCGGTTCGAGGATCATGTGGCGCAGGCTAACGGCCCGGCAGGGAACGGGGCGGACGTCGCCCGATAGGGCAGGCCCGGGCCGTGTCCCGGCGGGCAAATAGCGGACCGTGCTCGGGCGATGCATCGGAGCTGGGTGGCGGATGGTGCCCGGGTGATGCGTCGGAGTCGGGTGGCGGACTGCGCCCGGGTGATGTGTCGGAGTCGGGCCAGGCCGGGGTTAGGACGAGGTGTCGGGGGACGGGGAGTTCCCGGGGTCCGGGGAGGTGGGGGTAGTGCGTTTGGTGGAGCGGCGCCATTCGCCGAGGAGGGACCAGAGGGTCGCGCCGAGGGCACCCGTGTTGACGGCGAGCCAGAAGGGGGAGGTGTCGGGGTCGGTCAGATTGTCGATGAGCAGGATGGTGAGGCAGACAGCGAGAAGACAGGAACCGTAGAACTGGCGGCGGGCGAGACGTTGGCTGCGGCGAGGGCCGTCGGAGAGGCGTAGGGCGTAGACCTCGACGTCGCCGAAGACGTCGGCGGCGGGTTCGGTGCCCGGGGTGGCGGCGAGGTGGTGGCGGGCCTCGCGCACGTGGTCGCGGGCCTGGGCGGACGGCATGGCGTGGCGGCCGCGCAAGAGGCCGTCGAGGCGGGCGAACCAGGCCTCGTCGTCACCACTGCACGGGGCGGGGGTGAACCAGCGGTCGAGGGTGGTGTCGGGGAACTTCACCGCTGCGGCGATGGCGGCGAGGCAGACGACCATCAGGACCGGGGCGGGTACGGCGAAGAGTTGGCCTGTGGGGACGAAGGGAGTGGCGCCAACTGCCGTGCAGACCGCTCCGGCTGCGGCGGCTGCGAAGTACCAGGCGCCGCGGACCCGGCCGGCGGCGCGGGCGGCGAGGGCCGCGGTGGCCAGCGTCGCGCCGAGAACGACGGCGGCGGTGATGGTGAAGGACGGCCAGCCGATGCCGACCTGGAGGCCGTCGCGCAGCCACTCGAAGCCGCAGAAGAGGAGTCCGCCGACGCCGAGGGAGACGAAGGAGCCGGAGATGCGTTCGCCGGGGGTCAGGCCGTGGGCGTCGATGCGAGCGCGGTGTTCTTCGGGGATGCGTTCGTCGGCGACGGATCGGGCGTAGGAGTCGGGGTCGCCGAGGAGGTCGAGGGCGGTGCGGTCCGCCTCGTGGACGAGTTGGTGCGCCTCGGTGAGGACGTCGTCGGCGAGGCCGGCGGGCGCGTCGTGGTCGAGGACGAGGCGCAGTTCGACGGAGGCGGCCCACGCCTCGTCCTCCTTGCGCCCCCAAGTGAGCTTCGGCTGGTGGCCCTTGGTCATGTCGGTTCCCCCGGTTCCGCTGTATGAGATGTGGGCCGTGCCGGGCCGGGGTCACCGGGTGTGCGGGACGCACTGGGTGAGCCCGGTGAGCTGGCTTCACTGGGTGAGCTGGCTGCGCCGACTTCACCGGGGACGCTGGGTGCGCTGGTCCCGGTGAGGGTGGCGACGGAGTGGGTGAAGGAGGCCCAGGCGGTGCGGTCGTGGTGAAGGCGGGCTCGGCCGGCGTCGGTGATGCGGTAGTACTTGCGGCCGGGGCCGCCCTCGCCGGCGCCCCACTCGATCTCGACGGAGCCGTCCTCTTCGAGGCGGGTGAGAGCCGGGTAGAGGGTGGCCGCCTTGACGCCGTGGATGCCTGCGGTGGCGAGGTGGTTGAGGAGGGCGTAGCCGTAGCTCTGCTTCTCGGTGTCGAGGATGGCCAGGAGGCAGAGGGGCAGGGCGGCACGGGTCCAGGCGGTGCTGACGGCGCTGGTGTGCGTGGTGCTGGTGTGCGCGGTGCTGGTGTGTGTGGTGCCGGACCCTGCAGCGCCGTGCCGTGCCGTGCGGGACCGTGCGGCGTCGGACTGCGCAGTGCCGGACCCCGCAGCGCGGGATTGTGAGGTGCCGGTGCCGGTGCCGGAGCTCGTGCTGGTGCTCAGGTCCGTGGCGGCGGGCGCTTTCGGCGGTTTTGGCACTCCGGTCCCCCCTTCGCTCTTCGGTCGCGCCTTCTCGACTAGTTGGGGATTCAGAATAGTTGGAGGGAGGGGATAGTGCCAGTGTCGGTGGGTTGGTTGGGGCATGGCGAAGGGCCCCGACCTGGTGGGGTCGGGGCCCTTGCTAAGTCCGCGGGGCGGAGGAACCTCAGACGTTGACGCCGAAGTCCTGCGCGATGCCGACGAGGCCGGAGGCGTAGCCCTGGCCGACGGCGCGGAACTTCCACTCGGCGCCGTTGCGGTAGAGCTCGCCGAAGACCATGGCGGTCTCGGTGGCGGCGTCCTCGGAGAGGTCGTAGCGGGCGATCTCGGTGCCGCCGGCCTGGTTCACGATGCGGATGAACGCGTTGCGGACCTGGCCGAAGTTCTGCGAGCGGTTCTCGGCGTCGTAGATCGAGACCGGGAAGACGATCTTCTCGATGTCGGCGGGGAGGCCCGCGAGGTTGACGTTGATCTGCTCGTCGTCGCCTTCGCCCTGGCCGGTGACGTTGTCGCCGGTGTGGACGATGGTCTGGTCCGGCGTCGCCTTGTTGTTGAAGAAGACGAAGTGGGCGTCCGAGTAGACCTTGCCCTGGGTGTTCACCGCGATGGCGGAGGCGTCCAGGTCGAAGTCGGTGCCCGTGGTGGTGCGGACGTCCCAGCCGAGGCCGACCGTGACGGCGGTCAGGCCAGGTGCCTCCTTGGTGAGCGAGACGTTGCCGCCCTTGGACAGGCTTACAGCCATTGTTGGGAGTCCCTTCCTAGTTGCGTGAGTACAACCGTGTAGTACGTGCGTACTGTGCGGGCTTCGTGCTGGGACGAAGCTACCGACACCCCTATGAACGCCGAGGGGGGTATCGAAGGTTCCATATGCCGGGGACTGTCTTTACTTTCTTTACTCGTTCGATGCGGACCGAAGCTGTCCTGGTCATGGGGCTTTGATGCGGACCGTTGGTACGGGCTTCGGGTGCGGGTGGGGTGCGGGCGGGAAAAGTGGGTGACGTGGGGTGTTCGTACGCGGGACCATGGAGCACATGTCCGGTCACCGCGCTTACGTCATCCGTGGCTCCGTCTCGCTGCCCGAGGCCGAGCTGATGTGGCGTTTCTCGCGGTCATCAGGGCCCGGTGGGCAGCACGTCAACACCAGTGACTCGCAGGTCGAGCTCCGCTTCGACCTCGCGCGCACGGAGGCGCTGCCCGAGGTGTGGAAGGAGCGGGCGCTCGAGCGGCTCGGGCCACGCCTTGTGGGCGGCGTCATCAGCGTACGGGCCAGTGAGCACCGTTCGCAGTGGCGGAACAGGGAGATGGCGGCCACCCGCCTCGCCTCCCTGCTCGCGGAGGCCACCGCTCCGCCGCCCAAGCCGCGCCGCGCCACCCGCATCCCTCGCGGGATCAACGAGCGGCGGCTGCGGGAGAAGAAGCGGCGCGGGGAGACGAAGCAGGGGCGCTCGGGCAAGGGCTGGGGCTAGGCCTGGGCCCGTGCGGTTCTAGTCCAACTGGCGGTAGCGGCCCTTGAAGTACAGCAGTGGGCCCCCGTCCGCGCTCGGCAGCTCCGCCGTCAGTACGCGGCCGATGACGAGGGTGTGATCGCCCGCCGTCACGGTCTGTTCCGTGCGGCACTCAAGGGTCGCGAGGGCGCCGCCGACCAGAGGGGCGCCGGTGATGTCGCCGCGTACGTAGGGGATGTCCTCGAAGAGGAGCCGGTCGCTGATGCGGCCCTTCATGGCGAAGCGGCCCGCGATGTGCCGCTGGCTCTCGGTCAGGACCGACACGGCCCACAGCGGCTGCTCCGCGAGCAGGTCGTCCATCCGGGAGCCCTCCCGCAGGCTGACCATGACCAGGGGCGGGTCCAGGGACACGGAGAGGAAGGCCGTCGCCGTCATGCCGACGTCCTCGCTGCCGGGGGCCGTCGGGTCGTCCGGGTCGAGCGGGGGCTCTTGGGCCGTCACCAGGACCACGCCCGCGGCCAGGCGGGACATGGCGGCGCGGAACTCGTCGTTGCTCACCCCCACAGGATGAGGGGTGGACGAGGCCCCGGTCGGGGTCCGGGTCTGGGTCTTGATGGTCAGATCGGCAGCCACGTTGTTGACGCTAGTCGCGGACTCGGGTGCTTCGCATCGGACCCCGGGCTGAGGGTGGACCTAGGGCGAGACCTAGGACTTTCGGGGGCGGCGGGCCCCGCAGGGGCGTATGGTGCGCGGGACCCCGGGGGTCGGCCCCGGCTTCGGTGGTGCAGTCGCGTTGCCCCTTGGCCAAGGCTTGTGCACCACCCTCCGTATAGCTCAAATTTGGCTCAACTCCAGGGCTCAAATCGGACCTCTCACCTGTGACTTGAGTCACAGGGCCCATATTTTGTTGACCCTGTGTACCGAGTGGGCAGCTCGCTGTGATTCAGTGACGGTGGCAATCGGACAGGTACGGAACAGGCACGTACAGGCACAGACGCTGGGGCGCCACGGCGCGACGGGGCGCGAAGGAACCCACGGCGGAGTCAGAGATTCAGAGTCAGAGCTAAAGATTCAGCTAGAGATTCAGAGTTTCAGAGTTACGGACACTGAGGACGCTGCGGATCCTGGAGTTGCTGTCGAGGTCTCGGGGAGAGCGAGCATGGAGACCGAGTCGGAGCCGTACGTCCGTCTTGCGACCCTGCGGCAGCTGCATCAGGTGGTTGCGGACCTCAATACGGCCCGTAGCCTCGCGGACACGCTGCAGACCGTCGCCGACGGCGTGGTCAACGGCCTTGGCTATGAACTGGCGTGCGTCAATCTCGTACGCCCGGACGGCGATCTCGTCGTCGCCGCGTTCGCGGGCAACCCGGCCGCAGAGGCCCTGATCACCGGCCGCGTCGGCTCCCGGGAGTCCTGGGAGCGCCGCCTGACCATGGGCGAGGCCTGGGGGGCGCTGCGCTTCATTCCGTACACGGAGGGCTGGGTCCTCGACGAGGACGACGTGCCGCAGTGGTACACCGAAGGCCCCGAGCCCCGCTTCGAGGACGAGTGGCACCCCTCCGACCGCCTGTTCGCGCCGATGTACGCGACGGGGTCGTCGGGCGGCGAGCTGATCGGTGTGATCTCCGTGGACCGCCCGCGCAACGGGCGGCGCCCGGGCGCGTGGGGGCGCGAGGCGCTCCAGATGTACGCCTTCCAGGCCGCCATCGCCATCAGCAACGCCCGGCTGCGCGCCAACATGCAGCGCGCCCTGGTCCGCCTCGAGCGCGAGCAGCAGGCGCTGCGGGCCAGCGAGGAGAGCTTCCGGCAGGCCTTCGAGTACGCGCCGAGCGGCATGGCGATCGCCGAGATGGGCGGGGACCAGCACGGGCGGATCCTGCGCACGAACGACGCGCTGTGCCGTCTGCTCGGCCGCCCCGCGTCCGCGATGCGCCGCTACTCCTTCTCCGACCTGGTGCACCCCGAGGACATCGGGACGCTGCTGCGCACGTCGGCCGAGGGCGGGCGGGCCGAGCTGCGGTTCGCGCGCCGCGACGGGACGTACGTGTGGGTGTCGCTGCGGAACTCGGTGGTCGCGGACGCCGCGGACGGGCCCAGGTTCCTGCTCACGCACGTCGAGGACATCGAGGAGCGCAAGCGCCGTGAGCTGCAGCTCGCGCACCGCGCCTCGCACGACTCCCTGACCGGACTGCCGAACTCCGCCGAGCTGCGGGCCCGCCTCAGCGCCCGGCTCTGTCGCAGGCCGCACGCGGGTTCGCCGTCCACGGTGGACTCGTTGGACGCGGCGTACGACAACAGCGGGCTGTACGCCTCGGGGCACGCCGTCGGGCACGGGCACGGCCCCGGGGGCGCGCACGCGGGGGCGCACGGCGACGGCTATGACCACCACGTCCATACCGTCGCCCCGCCCGATGAGAGCGCCCCCGACGACGGCACCAAGGGCCTCGCCGTCCTCTTCTGCGACCTCGACGGCTTCAAGTCGATCAACGACCGCTTCGGGCACCACACGGGCGACGCCGTCCTCATCGAGGTCGCCCGCCGGCTGACCAACGGGGTCAGGGACGGGGACACGGTGGCGCGGCTCGGCGGCGACGAGTTCGTGGTGCTCGCCGACGGGCTCGGCCGGGCCGACGCGCAGGACCTCGCGGTGCGGCTGCGGAACGCGATCATCCCGCCGATCCGGGTGGATGGGCGCGCGGTGCGCGTCGGCGCCAGCTTCGGCATCGGATGGGCGCATTGCGGGATGTCCGCGGACGAAGTGCTGCACTCCGCCGACCAGCGGATGTACGTGGAGAAAAGGTCGCGGGCCAAGCAGCACCGGCGGGCCGGGTGAGCGTGCGCGTACGCGCGCGCGCCGACAGTGCGCCGTGCGCGCGGTAGGGGTGTGAACTCCCGTACGCGGTAACGGATGCGGGGCGCGGGGTGCTCTGGCGCGGGCGCCCCGGCGGGGGCGGGCGCACGTGTTCCGGCCGATGTCCCCGCCCGTGTCCCCACCTGTGTCCTGGAAGAAGTCAACGTCAACTCGGGCGGTCACCCGGAGCGGGTAGGCTCGCCCGCATCCGCGATGCGAGGGAGTGACCTGCGAATGACGCCCGGCAATAACGGCGAGCACACGCCGCGCGCGCCAGAGGGCGATGACGACCCGTTCGGCTACCTGTACGCAGACGGCCAGGCGGCCGGTGCGACACCGCCCTCGGGCGGCGGGTACGGCTACCCGGGGCCGCGGTCCTCGTACAACCACGTACGCGCGGTCGGAGAGCGCCAGTACGGGCAGCAGGCCCAGGGCCAGCAGCCCGCCTACGGCCAGGCCCCGGCGTACGGCCAGCAGCCCGCGTACGGTCAGCAGCCCGGGCAGGCTCCGCAGCAGGCCTACGGGCAGCCCAACGCCCACTACGCGGCGCCCGAGGCGCAGGCCGGCGTCACCGCGCCCATGCGGCAGGCCGGCGGGCCCGGGGCGCCCGGCTCGCACGCCCCCGCCGGTGGCGGGGGGCGTGGGCGCGGGCCCAACACCAAGGGGCTGCTGATCGGCGCGATCGCCGTCGTCGCCGTCGTGGCGATCGGCATCGGCGCCGCGATGGTCTTCGGCGGGGGTGACGACGACGGCGGTAGCGACGACGCGAAGAAGCCGGGGTCGAAGGTCAGCCAGTCCGAGACCGAGGCGCCGAGCCCCTCCGCGTCCAAGGAGGACAAGGACGACGTCGAGCTGCCCAAGTCCGACGCCAAGGCCCTGAAGTTGGAGGGCGGCACGACCACCGCGTCCGACATCGAGGGCGCGCAGTCCGCGGGCGGCGTGTACGTCGCCGGGCTCAACAAGCCCGGCGCGCAGGTCACGTGGACCGTCGACGGGATTCCCAAGAGCGGGCCCTACACCGTCTTCGTGGGGTACTCCGTGCCCGGCAAGGCCGCCGAGACCACCCTCGGGATCAACGGGACGGCCTCCGGGCGGAAGCTCAACATGGACAACTTCACCGGGGCGAAGGAAGGGGCCTGGGACAAGGGGTGGACGAAGACGTTCGCCTTCGTCCAGCTCAACAAGGGCACCAACACGGTGACCGTGTCCTGCCAGGCGGGGGACAAGTGTGACGCCGTGCTGGACCGGGTGTGGTTGAAGGCGGGGCACGTCAAGGAGTAAAGGAGTAGCGGGGCACGTCAAGGAGGAGGGCCCTGCGGGGCTTTCCCCAGTCCCACCCCTTCCCGGAACCGGGGCTCCGCCCCCGGGGCCCCGTATCGGCCTGAACGGCCTCTTCCGCTAACGCCGGACGGGCAGCGCAGGACGGGCAGCGCAGGACGGGCAACGCCGGGCGGGCTCAGACAAGCCGCAAGAAGGACTCCACCACCCCGGCCATCGCCTCGCGGGCCGGGGTCAGGTACTTCCGGGGGTCGACCACGTCCGGGTCCGCCGCCAGATGGCCGCGTACCTCGCCGGTGAACGCCGCGTTCAGGGCGGTCCCCACATTGATCTTCGTCATGCCCGACGCGAGGGCGGCGCGGATCTCCGTGTCGGGTACGCCGCTCGATCCGTGCAGGACCAGGGGGACGGGGACGGCGTCCCGCAGGGAGCGGATGAGGGCGTGGTCCAGGACCGCGGTGCGCTGCGTCATGGCGTGGCTGGAGCCGACGGCCACGGCGAGGGCGTCGACGCCGGTGGCGGTGACGTAGGCGGCCGCTTCGGTGGGGTCCGTGCGGGCGCCGGGGGAGTGGGCGTCCAGGGGGGCCGCGCCGTCCTTGCCGCCGACCTCGCCGAGTTCCGCCTCGATCCAGATGCCGTGTTCGTGCGCCCAGCGGGCGGCGTCGGCGGTCGCCTCGACGTTGGCGGCGTGGCTCAGCTTCGAGGCGTCGAACATCACCGAGCTGAAGCCCCCGGCGTGGGCGGCGCGCAGCAGGGCGGTGTCGGTGACGTGGTCCAGGTGGAGGGAGAGCGGTGCCGAGGAGGCGTGGGCGACCTCGGCGGTCGCGGCGGCGATGGCGGACAGGTCGCCGCCGCGGAACTTGATCGCGTTCTCGGACAGCTGCAGGATCGCCGCGGTGCCCGCACGCTCCGCGCCGAGCGCGATGGCTTCCGCGTGTTCGAGGGTGATGACGTTGAAGGCGGCGACGCCCCGGCCGTCCGCGACGGCGTGGGCGACGAGTTCGCCGGTGGTGCTGAGCGGCATGCTGACCGATCCCCCTTCGTGGGCCGGTGGCGGCCCGTCGTGCTGGTTGCGTCCAAGCCTCGAACCGGTCGCGCCCATGCCTCGAACCGGTCGCGTCCATGCCTCGAAGCGCTGCCACGGCCTCCTCAGCGGCTCCTCGGCGGCTCCTCAGCGCCTCACGACCATCCGCGTTCAGCCCGCCGGTGGCTTGCCCGTCACCGCGACCTTCGCCAGCACGTCCTCGTACACCGTCGCGTCGAACTCGCCGGCCACGGGCGCCGCGACCGTGGCCGCCGACAGGGCCACCGCGCGGGCCAGGCGGTCCGGCCACGGCAGGTGCCGGACGAGGCCGGAGAGCAGGCCCGCGACGGCCGAGTCGCCCGCGCCGGTGGGGTTGCCGCGGACCGGGCCGGGGGGCTTGGCGCGCCAGGTGCCCTCGGGGGTGAGGGCGAGGAGGCCTTCGGGGCCGAGGGAGGCGACGACGGCGTGGGCGCCGCGGCGGCGGGCGTCGCGGGTGGCCTGGGACGGCTCGTGGGCGCCGGTGAGTTCGGCGAGTTCGTCGGCGTTGGGCTTGACGATGTCGGGGCGGGCGGCGACGCCGCGGCGCAGTGGTTCGCCGCTGGTGTCGAGGAGTACGGGGACGGAGGCGGCGCGCGCGGCGCGTATGAGGAGGGCGTACGCGCCCACCGGGACGCCGGGCGGGAGGCTGCCGCAGAGGGCCACGGCGCTCACGTCGTCGCCGGTCAGCAACTCCTCGTAGGAGGTGAGGAATCCGGCCCACTCGGTGGGCGTCACGGTCGGGCCCGGCTCGTTGAGCTGTGTGGTGTCGCCGGTGCGGGCGTCGACGACGGCCAGGGTGCGGCGGGTGGCGCCGGCGACGGGGCGCAGGCCGTCGCGGACGCCGGGGACGCGGGCGAGGTGGTCGCGCAGGGTGCGGCCGGTGTCGCCGCCCGCGAAGCCGGTCACCGTCACGTCGTGGCCGAGGGCGGCGAGGACGCGGGCGACGTTCAGGCCCTTGCCGCCCGCGCGTTCGGTGACGTCGGTGACGCGGTGCGAGGTGTGCGGGGTGAGGGAGGGCACTTGGTACGTGATGTCCAGGGCGGCGTTCAGCGTGACCGTGACGATCACTGCTTCACCCCCGGGACCACGGATGCGCGTGCTGTGCGCGTGTGCGGCTTGCGGGCTCTGATCATGCCAAAAAGAAGGCGGTTGGCCCAGACTTCGGACCAACCGCCGCTGTTATGAGGTGAATTACGGCTCGATGACCCACTCGCCCTTGCGCAGTACGCCCTTGAGGTCGAACTCGGCGTCCAGGACCACGATGTCCGCGTCCTTGCCGGGCTCCAGGGAGCCGATGCGGTCGTACATGCCGAGGAGCTTGGCGGGGTTCGCGGAGATCGCGGCGACGACGTCCTCGACGGGCAGCCCGTCGACGGTCACCGACCGCTTGAACGCGCGGTCCAGGGTCAGCGTGGACCCGGCGATGGAGCCGCCCTCGGCGAGCCGGGCGACGCCGTCCTTCACCTCGACCTCCAGCGGGCCCAGGTGGTAGGTGCCGTCGCCGAAGCCCGCCGCGTCCATCGCGTCCGTGATCAGGGCGACGCGGTCGGCGCCCGCGTGGTGGAAGGCCAGCTCGAAGGAGGCCGGGTGCAGATGCGTGCCGTCGTTGATCAGCTCGACGGTGATCCGCTCGTCCTCCAGGAGGGCGGCGATGGGGCCGGGGGCGCGGTGGCCGAGGCCGGGCATGGCGTTGTAGAGGTGCGTGGCGACGGTGGCGCCGGCGTCGATGGCGGCCTTCGTCTGCTCGTACGTGGCGTCGGTGTGGCCGATCGCCGCGATCACGCCGTGCTCGGCGAGCAGGCGTACGGAGTCGAGGCCGCCCGGCAGCTCGGTGGCGAGGGTGACCATGCGGGCCTGGCCGCGGGCCGCGTCGATGAGCTTGCGGACATCCGCCGGGTCCGGGTCGCGCAGCAGGGCCTCGCTGTGGGCGCCCTTGCGGCACGGCGAGATGAACGGGCCCTCGAAGTGGACGCCCGCGATGTCGCCCTGCTCGGCCAGTTCGGAGAGCAGGCCCGCGCGCTGCGCCAGGACGTCCATCTCGCCGGTGACCGTCGAGGCCACGGTGGTGGTGGTCCCGTGCAGGCGGTGGGTGTGGACGCCGTGCAGGATGTCCTCGGCGGTGCCGCTGGTGAAGGACGCGCCGCCGCCGCCGTGGTTGTGGATGTCGACGAAGCCGGGGACCAGCCAGTGGCCGGTCAGGTCGATCGTCTCGGCGTTCGCGGGCGGGCTCCCCGTGATGCGGCCGTCGTCCGACACGAGCACGCGGCCGCCCGGGACGATCCCGGTGGGCAGTACCACCTGGGCACCGGCGAGCACCTTGCTAGTGGCCATCTGGTGGTTACCTCCGGGGGGTCGGGGTCGCGGGGTTGGTGGGGGCGGCTTCGGCCGTGGCGTCGGCTGTGACATCGGTCGTCGCGTCGGCTGTGGCGCCGGTCGTGGCGCCGGTCGTGGGTCGTGCGGTGGGGGCGGCCGGAGTGGCCGGGGCGGCCGGGGTCTGCTCGGTGGCTTCGAGCAGGTCCCACGCGAGCAGGCCCGCGCCCAGGCAGCCCGCCGCGTCACCGAGCGCCGCCGGAACGATCTCCGGCAGCGTCTGGAACTCGACCACGCGGGCGGCGACGGCCGCGCGCAGCGGTGTGAACAAGGTTTCCCCGGCCTCCGCGAGGCCGCCACCGATGATCAGGGTGTGCGGGTCCAGGAGGGTGAGGGCCGTGAGCAGGCCGTCGGCGAGGGCCTGGACCGCGTCGTGCCAGACGGCGAGGGCGCGGGGGTCGCCGGAGCGGACCGCCTTCGCGCAGTCCGCCGCGTCGGCCGCCGGGTCGCCGCTGGCCTCCGCCCAGGCCTTGCTCACCGCGGACGCGGACGCGAGGCGCTCCAGGCAGCCGCGCTGGCCGCAGCCGCACGGGGGACCGCCGGGGCGTACGACGATGTGGCCGATCTCGCCCGCGGAGCCGTGGGCGCCGGGCTCGATGGTGCCGTTGATGCCGATGGCGCCGGCGATGCCGGTGCCCAGGGGGACGAAGAGGAAGCGGTCGGCGCCTTTGCCCGCGCCGAGTCGGCCCTCGGCGAGGCCGCCCGTGCGGACGTCGTGGCCGAGCGCAACGGGGATGCCTTCCAGGCGGGCGCTCAGGAGGTCGCGCAGCGGTACGTCGGACCAGCCGAGGTTGGCCGCGTACACCGCGATGCCGTGGTCGGCGTCCACGATGCCGGGTACGGCCACGCCGGCCGCTGCCGCCGGTTCGCCCAGGTGCGCCACGCCGTGGGCCCTCAGGTCGGCCGCGAACTCGACGATCGACTCGACCACGGCGTCCGGGCCGCGGTCGCGGCCGGTCGGGCGGCGGGCCTCGTGCAGCAGCGTGCCGTCCGCCCCGACCAGGGCGGCCTTCATTCCTGTGCCGCCCACGTCCAGGGCGATGACATGTCTCACGGGGACAGTGTCGCGTGTGACCCCGCGAGAGGTCTAGTCCACCTGCGTGGCGTCCGGCCTTCGCGGGGCGCCCCAGCCCCGCCCCTTCTCCGATCCCGGGGCTCCGCCCCCCCAAGCTGCTCAGGGAACAGGGGCCCCCACGACGGGCTGGAAGGTGCCGAGGGCAGGACTGATCGCGGTCCGGGCAGGGCTGATGGTGGTCCGGGCAGGGAGTGCGGACGCCCCTGGTCGAAGTGATTGCTGGGGCGGGTGCATGGGAGAGAGCCCGTCCGGCGTTTGAGGACGAGGCGCGGAGCGCCGAATCGGGGGCGGCCCCTGCGGGGCTGACGGCGCCGGGCTGTCGCTCGGCCGACGCCGCCGTGGGGCAATGATGCTGCTGTGGGGCAATGACGCCGCCGTGGGGGCAATATGGCAAGGCCGTTGCAGAAGTGATACTCGGGTGGTGTAGACCTTGTATATGGACGCGGGGGAAACTCGCGGTTCAGTACGTACGACGAGGGTGGGAAACAGCAGTGCAGCGGCGCGTGACAGGTCTGACCGCGGCGGTGGCCGCACTGAGCATGACGGCGCTGCTCGCCGGCTGCGGCGGCGACTCCGGTGACTCCGGTGACGTCACCCTCAAGCTCGTGGCCGCCGACTACGGCGACTCCGCCGCCAACAGCTCCAAGAAGTACTGGGGCGAGCTGACGAAGAAGTTCGAGGCGGAGCACCCGGGCATCAAGGTCGACGTGACCGTGCACTCCTGGACGGACGTCGACCGCGAGGTCAAGCAGATGGTGAAGGACGGGAACGCCCCCGACCTCGCCCAGATCGGCGCGTACGCCGACTACGCCGCGCAGAACAAGCTGTACTCCGCCGACGACCTGCTCTCCATCCCCACCCAGGCCGACTTCCTCGCCCCGCTCGCGAAGGCCGGCGAGGTGAACCGGGTGCAGTACGGCATGCCGTTCGCCGCGTCCACGCGCCTGCTCTTCTTCAACGAGAAGCTGTTCAAGAGCGCCGGGATCAAGCCGCCGCAGAGCTGGACCCAGCTCCAGGCCGCCGCGCAGAAGCTGAAGGCGCGCGGCGTGAAGATCCCGTACGCGCTGCCGCTCGGCCCGGAGGAGGCGCAGGCCGAGACGATGCAGTGGCTGCTCAGCGGGGGCGGCGGCTACACCGACAACGTCGACTCGTACGACATCGACTCCAAGCAGAACGTACAGACCTTCGACTGGCTGAAGAACGAGCTGGTCGGCAAGGGGCTCACCGGCCCGACGCCGCCCGGGAAGCTGAACCGCGCCGAGGCCTTCGCCGCGTTCACGCGCGGTGACGTCGGCATGCTCAACGGGCACCCCACGCTGATGCAGATGGCCTCGAAGAAGGGCCTGAAGTACGGCATGGTGCCGATGCCCGGCGTCAACGGCAAGGCCCAGTCCACGATGGGTGTCGCGGACTGGATGATGGCCTTCAAGCAGAACGGCCACCGCAAGGAGATCGGCGAGTTCCTCAACTTCGTCTACAGCACGAAGAACGTCCTGGACTTCTCCCGCGAGTACGACCTGCTGCCCGTCACGACGTCGGCGTCGCAGGAGATGTCGGACAACAAGGAAGACTCCGCGAAGCTCGGCCAGTTCCTGGAGGAGCTGCCCGCCTCGCAGCTGTACCCGGTCGGCAAGACGTCCTGGGCGCAGGTCTCCGTGCAGATCAAGAAGTACATCGGCAGGACCGTCGAGGAGAACGGCGACCCCGAGACCATCCTCGGGCAGATCGAGTCGAAGGCGGCCGCGGAGGAGAGCGCGCGGTGACGCGGGGGCCGGGGCGGCGGCGCCGGGGTTAGCGTGGGCGTCATGACGGACGACGCGCAGACCGGTCCCGGGGAGCTCTCCGGGCGGGCCAAGGACGTGCTCGCCCTGGAGCGGCGCAACTGGGCCGGGCCCGGAGCCAAGGAGCGGGCCATCCGGGAGGAGCTGGGGCTCGCCCCCGTCCGCTACTACCAGATCCTGAACGCCCTCCTCGACGACGAACGGGCCCTCGCCCACGATCCGGTCACCGTGAACCGACTGCGACGGGTTCGGCAGGCGCGGCGCGCCGAGCGTTGACGTTAGGGTCTGGCCCATGGGTGACCCGACGCACTCCCCGCCGCACTCCTTGCCGCAGCCGTCCACTCCCGCCGGGCGGGACGGACTCGCCGCGCTTCTGGCCCGGCCCGAACGCGCAGTGATCGCTCTGGACTTCGACGGCACGCTGGCGCCGATCGTGCCCGATCCCGAGCGGGCGCGGGCCCATCCCGACGCGGTGCCCGCGCTGGCCGCGCTCGCCCCGAAGGTCCGCTCCGTCGCCGTCGTCACCGGGCGGCCCGCGGGCGTCGCCGTCCGCTACGGCGGGTTCGCCGGGGTCCCCGGGCTCGAACACCTCGTCGTGCTCGGGCACTACGGTGCCGAGCGGTGGGACGCCGTCACCGGGACCGTGCAGGCCGCCGAGCCGCATCCCGGCGTCGCCGCCGTGCGGGCCGAACTGCCCGGGTTCCTGGACGCGATCGGGGCGTGGCACGGGACCTGGATCGAGGAGAAGGGGCGGGCCGTCGCCGTGCACACGCGGCGGGCGCGGGATCCGCAGGCCGCGTTCGACGCGTTGCGGGGGCCGCTCGGGGAGCTGGCCGCGCGCCACGGGCTGATCGTCGAACCCGGGCGTCTCGTCCTCGAACTGCGGCCGCCCGGCGTCGACAAGGGGGGCGCTCTTGTCGACTACGTACGTGAGGTGGGCGCCGAGACCGTCCTGTACGCCGGGGACGACCTCGGGGACGTGCCCGCCTTCACCGCCGTGGACAAGCTGCGGTCGGACGGGGAGGTGCGGGGGCTCCTCGTGTGCAGCGGGAGCCCCGAGGTCACGGAGCTGGCCGACCGCGCGGACGTGGTGACCGAGGGCCCCGCCGGCGTGGTCGCCCTCCTGTCGGCCCTGGCACACCAACTGCGCTGACGACGCGGCCGGACCCCATCGCCCCTGGCGGCCCACCTGCCCGCAGCGGATGGGCGGACACGGGAGCCGCGGGCGGCCAGGAGCCCGTGGCGGGGGGCAGGCGGGGGTCAGGCGGGGGTCAGGGCGTGGAGCTGGTCCAGGAACCACTGGGTCGGGGGGAGGGCGGTCGCGGCTGCGGCCAGGCGCTTGGTGCGCTCCGCCCGCTCCGCGGGGGGCATCAGGAGGGCCTCGTGGAGCGCGGACGCCGTCGCGGACACGTCGTACGGGTTGACCGTGAGCGCGTCCTCGGACAGCTCCTCGTAGGCCCCGGCCTCCCGGGAGAGGACGAGCGCGCACCCCTCGTCGGAGACGACGGGAACCTCCTTGGCGACGAGGTTCATGCCGTCCCGGATGGGGTTGACGAGAGCGACGTCGGCGAGCCGGTACGCGGCCAGGGAACGGGCGAAGTCGTCCTTGACGTGGAGGACGACCGGCGTCCACCCGGCCGTGCCGTACGCGGAGTTGATGGCCTCGGCGACCCGCGACACCTCCGCGGTGTACGCGCGGTAGACGTCGAGGTCCTGCCGCGAGGGGTAGGCGAAGGCGACGTGCACGACCCGCTCCCGCCACTCGGGCCGCTCGGCGAGGAGCTGTTCGTAGGCGCGCAGCCCGCGCACGATGTTCTTGGACAGCTCGGTCCGGTCCACCCGGACGATGACCTTCCGGTCGGGCCCGATCTGCTCCCGCAGCGCGGCGAGGCGCTCCTCGACGTCCGGGCGCCCCGCCCGCTCCCGCAGGAAGTCCGCGTCGGCCCCGAGCCCGTGCACCCCGATCCGGGTCCCGGACGTGCCGCCGAGCACCGCCACGCAGCAGGCCGTGAAGGCGTCCGCCCAGCGCCCGGTGAGGAAGCCGAGCCGGTCCGCGCCGAGCATCCCGCGCAGGAGCTGCTCGGCGATGTCGTCGGGCAGGAGCCGGAAGTAGTCGACGGGCGCCCAGGGCGTGTGCGAGAAGTGCCCGATGCGCAGGTCGGGGCGGAGTTCGCGGAGCATGCCGGGCACGAGGGCCAGGTGGTAGTCCTGGACGAGGACGGCGGCGCCGGGCGCGGCCTCGCGGGCGAGGGCGTCGGCGAAGGCCTGGTTGTACGTCTCGTACGCGGCCCACTGGGCGCGGAACTCCGGCCCGAAGGCTGGTTCGAGGGGCGTCTGGTACAGCATGTGGTGCACGAACCACAGCACGGAGTTCGCGACGCCGTTGTACGCCTCGGCGTGCACGGCGGCGTCGATGTCGAGCATCCGCACGCCCGGCTCGCCGACCCCGCGCCGCACGGCCTCCCGGTCGCCGTCGCCGAGCGCCGAGCACACCCACAGGGCGTCGGCCTCGTCGCCGACGGCGCTGAGCCCGGAGACGAGCCCGCCGCCGCCGCGCTTGGCGTCGAGCGTGCCGTCGGCACTGAGGGAGTACGTCACCGGGCCGCGGTTGGACGCGACGAGGACCTGGGCTGTGCCCACCTGCTCGGAAGCCATGTGCCGAAACCTAGCCGCTCGCGCAAACGCTCAAACGTACGGCCGGCGGGTGGGCGGACGGATGGCGGGACCGGACCGTATACACCTCGCCCGCCGCCCCCGCCCGGACCCTCAGGCCACCCGCCGCTCCGCGTACTCCGCGACCTCCGCCATCGGCGGCCGCTCCTCCGTGTCCACCGCGTACGTCCGCGGTTCGAAGCCGTGCTCGCCGCGGACGAACTGGGTCAGCTCGGGGCGGACGAGATGGGCGCGGGCGAGCCGCAGCTGCGCGGTGCGGTAGATCGCCGCCGCCATCCGGCCGAGCGCCTGCCCGTCCTGGTGCCGGTGCCTGCGCACCCCGACGTCGACCTGCGCGAGCGCGTCCAGGCCGACGGTGTGCAGCGCGTCGACGAGCAGGCCGAGCTCCACGCCGTACCCGACGGGGAAGGGGAGGCGTTCCAGGAGCGACCTGCGGGCCGCGTACTCGCCGCCGAGCGGCTGTACGAACCCCGCGAGCTGCGGCCAGTGCATGTTCAGCAGGGGCCGCGCCATCAGTTCGGTGACCCGGCCGCCCTGCCCGGCCGTCGCGCCGGACGCCGGGCCCTCGGCCGCGGGGCCGTCGGACACCGTCATCGGGCGGTCGTACATCGCCTTCACGAACTGCACGTCCGGCTCCGTGAGCAGCGGTCCCACGATGCCGGAGACGAAGTCCGCCGAGAACTCCTTCAGGTCCGCGTCCACGAACGCCACGACGTCACCGCGGGTGACCAGGAGGGAGCGCCACAGGACCTCGCCCTTGCCGGGGACGGCGGGCAGCCTCGGCAGGATCTCGTCCCGGTGCACCACCCGGGCCCCGGCGGCCGCGGCCACCTCGGCCGTGCGGTCCGCGGAGCCGGAGTCGATCACCACGAGCTCGTCGACGAGCTTGACCTTCTCCATCAGCTCACGACGGATCTCGGCGACGATCCCGCCGACCGTCTCCTCCTCGTCGAGGGCGGGCAGCACCACGCTCACCGAGGTGCCGAGAGCGCGCTTGGCGGCTGTCAGGGCGCCGGGCGCCCGGTCGGCGACGGACCAGGAACGCCTGCTGAGCCAGCGCTCGACCTCTTCCAGCACGCGCGTCCTCCCGGTTGTGATCCATCTCGCGCATCGGACGACTATCTCAAGAGTCCAAGGCTTCGGTTACAGTCTTGAACAACGCCGGTGACCATCGCATGTCGGGGGTCCCGGGCGTCACAATCGAATACCGCTCATCCAGAGGGGCAGAGGGATACGGCCCGTTGAAGCCCCGGCAACCCTCCAGCCGGTCTCGATCGTCGCGTACGCGCGCCGCGAGGCTCCCGGCTCGGGAAGGTGCCAATTCCGTCTCGTGGCGAGATGCGCCGCGAGGAAGATGAGGAGAAAGGGCCTCGCCTCCATGGCTGTGCAGACTGTCGCAACCTCCCCCGCCGACTCCGGCACCTCCGCCGACTCCGGCACCGTAGACCTCGGCCCCGCCTCGGGCCTCTCCTGCCGCGAGTGCGGAACCCGCTTCGACCTGGGCCCCATCTTCGCCTGCGCCGAGTGTTTCGGCCCCCTCGAAGTCGCCTACGACCTTCCTCTCGGCGACCCGGAGGGCCTGCGCAAGCGGATCGAGTCCGGCCCCGCGAACATCTGGCGGTACGCCCCGCTGCTTCCCGTCCCCGCCGACGTGGCCGACAAGCCGAACCTCAACCCGGGCTGGACCAAGCTCGTCAAGGCCGACAACCTCGCCGCGGAACTCGGCGTCGAGCAGGGCAAGTTGTTCATCAAGGACGACTCGGGCAACCCCACGCACTCCTTCAAGGACCGCGTCGTGGCGCAGGCGCTCGAAGCCGCGCGCGCCTTCGGCTTCACCACGCTGTCCTGCTCCTCCACGGGCAACCTGGCCGGTGCCGTCGGCGCCGCCGCCGCCCGCGCGGGCTTCCGCTCCTGCGTGTTCATCCCGCACGACCTGGAGCAGGGCAAGGTCGTCATGGCCGCGGTGTACGGCGGTGAGCTCGTCGGCATCGAGGGCAACTACGACGACGTGAACCGCTTCTGCTCCGAGCTGATCGGCGACCCGCTGGGCGAGGGCTGGGGCTTCGTCAACGTCAACCTGCGGCCGTACTACGGCGAGGGTTCCAAGACCCTCGCGTACGAGATCTGCGAGCAGCTGGGGTGGGTCCTGCCCGACCAGCTCGTGATCCCGATCGCCTCCGGGTCCCAGCTCACGAAGATCGACAAGGGTCTGAAGGAGCTGATCGCGCTCGGTCTCGTCGAGGACAAGCCGTACAAGATCTTCGGGGCGCAGGCGGAGGGCTGCTCGCCGGTGTCCACCGCGTTCAAGGCGGGCCACGACGTCGTCCGGCCGCAGAAGCCGGACACCATCGCCAAGTCCCTCGCCATCGGCAACCCGGCCGACGGGCCCTACGTCCTCGACATCGCGCGGCGTACGGGGGGTGCGGTGGAGGACGTGAACGACGAGCAGGTCGTCCAGGCGATCGAGCTGCTCGCTCGGAGTGAAGGGATCTTCGCAGAGACCGCCGGAGGCGTGACGGTCGGCGTCACCAAGAAGCTGGTGGATGCCGGGCTCATCGACCCGACCCGCACCACGGTGGTGCTGAACACCGGTGACGGCCTGAAGACTCTCGACGCGGTCGCCGAGAGGTCTCAGGCGACCGCCACGATCAAGCCCAGTCTTGATGCGTTCCGCTCCGCAGGGCTTGCCGGCTGATCGCCGCAGGGCCTGGAGCATTGTTTCGTCCGCGGGAGCGCTGTGGCTGGTCGCGCAGTTCCCCGCGCCCCTTCGGGGGCGCCCCTGACGGGGCGCTCATCCTCCCCGTACCCCTGAGGTGAAACCCATGAGTGTCAACGTCCGCATCCCCACCATTCTTCGCACCTACACCGGTGGTCAGGCCGAGGTCGCCGCCGAGGGGGCGACGCTCGGTGAGGTCATCGCCGACCTGGAGAAGAACCACACCGGTATCGCCGCCCGGGTCCTGGACGACCAGGGCAAGCTGCGGCGGTTCGTGAACGTGTACGTGAACGACGACGACGTGCGGTTCGAGCAGGGTCTCGAGACCGCGACGCCGGACGGCGCCGGGGTTTCGATCATTCCTGCCGTCGCCGGCGGCTGACGCACGCAGAGTCACTGGTATTGCCCCCTCCGCGAGAGAAGCGGAGGGGGCAATTCTGCATGGTTGAGCGCGGTACAGTTGGGAATGGAGTGCCGCTCTCGGCGCAAGCAGTGCCGCGCGCATATTCGAAGTCGGCCGCGGAGCCGACAAGAAGCAGCCAAAGTGTCCTGCCCATTTGAGCCCTATGTGGCATTTGTCGGGCCCGACTTGCCCTGAATTCCGTGGAATTCTCCTGAAATCGCCGATAGCGCGTGCCCAGAATTCTCGTCCGATTGACCTGTTGCAGAGGGCAGTTGGACAGATACATTCAGCCGCGGTCGACGCGTTCCGGCGCACACCCCCAACCCATGGGGGGTGAGGTCTGACCCGGGTCCGCGAAGTGCGGGTCTGCGCAAGGGCCAGTAATAGGGGAGTTAGGCATGGCTCAGGGCACCGTCAAGTGGTTCAACGCGGAGAAGGGATACGGCTTCATCGCGGTCGACGGTGGTGCGGATGTTTTCGTCCACTACAGCGCGATCCAGATGGACGGCTACCGCACCCTGGAAGAAGGTCAGCGAGTCGAGTTCGAGATCTCGCAGGGCCAGAAGGGTCCGCAGGCGGACATGGTCAAGCTCGCCGTCTGAGCGGCTTGACGCGATCGGCCACCGACGCGACGCAGACGAAGGGTCCGCACCCCGGGAACGGGGTGCGGACCCTTCGTCGTTCCAAGATCGGAGTGTTCCGCCCGGCCCGAGGGGGCCCGTCGCCCGGCCACCGCCCCTCATCGACGCTTCTTCGAAGCGACCTTGCCCCCACCCGTCGCCCGACCACCGCCCCTCATCGACGCTTCTTCGAAGCGACCTTGCACTCTCGGGGGTCGAGTGCTAATCATTGGCGTTAGCACTCTACGAGTGAGAGTGACAGAACTTGGGTCGGGTCGGTGAGGTCCGCAGGCCGGGTGGGGCAAGGAACCACACGGTGAGCAGGCCGTCCGTCGCGGGCGCCAGCCAGATCCGTTTGCGTTTCCACCCCGTCCGGGAGGACCACTTCACATGGCCAAGATCATCGCGTTCGACGAGGAGGCACGGCGCGGCCTCGAGCGCGGCATGAACCAGCTCGCCGACGCCGTCAAGGTGACCCTGGGCCCCAAGGGTCGCAACGTCGTCCTCGAGAAGAAGTGGGGCGCCCCCACGATCACCAACGATGGTGTGTCCATCGCCAAGGAGATCGAGCTCGAGGACCCGTACGAGAAGATCGGCGCCGAGCTGGTCAAGGAGGTCGCGAAGAAGACGGACGACGTCGCCGGTGACGGCACGACGACCGCGACCGTCCTCGCCCAGGCGCTCGTCAAGGAAGGCCTGCGCAACGTCGCGGCCGGCGCCAACCCGATGGCCCTCAAGCGCGGCATCGAGAAGGCCGTCGAGGCCGTCTCCGGCGCCCTGCTCGAGCAGGCCAAGGACGTGGAGACCAAGGAGCAGATCGCTTCCACCGCCTCCATCTCCGCCGCCGACACCCAGATCGGCGAGCTCATCGCCGAGGCGATGGACAAGGTCGGCAAGGAAGGCGTCATCACCGTCGAGGAGTCGCAGACCTTCGGGCTCGAGCTTGAGCTCACCGAGGGCATGCGCTTCGACAAGGGCTACATCTCGGCGTACTTCGCCACCGACATGGAGCGTATGGAGGCGTCGCTCGACGACCCGTACATCCTGATCGTCAACTCCAAGATCTCCAACGTGAAGGACCTCCTTCCGCTCCTGGAGAAGGTCATGCAGTCGGGCAAGCCGCTGCTGATCATCGCCGAGGACGTCGAGGGCGAGGCCCTGTCCACGCTGGTCGTCAACAAGATCCGCGGCACCTTCAAGTCCGTCGCCGTCAAGGCCCCGGGCTTCGGCGACCGCCGCAAGGCCATGCTCGGCGACATCGCCATCCTCACCGGTGGCACGGTCATCTCCGAGGAGGTCGGCCTCAAGCTGGAGAACGCCGGTCTCGACCTGCTCGGCCGCGCCCGCAAGGTCGTCATCACCAAGGACGAGACGACCATCGTCGACGGCGCCGGTGAGAGCGACCAGGTCCAGGGCCGCGTCAACCAGATCCGCGCCGAGATCGAGAACTCGGACAGCGACTACGACCGCGAGAAGCTGCAGGAGCGCCTGGCGAAGCTCGCCGGCGGTGTTGCGGTCATCAAGGCCGGTGCCGCGACCGAGGTCGAGCTCAAGGAGCGCAAGCACCGCATCGAGGACGCCGTGCGCAACGCGAAGGCGGCCGTCGAGGAGGGCATCGTCGCCGGTGGTGGCGTGGCCCTGCTGCAGGCCTCCTCCGTCTTCGAGAAGCTGGAGCTCGAGGGTGACGAGGCCACCGGTGCCGCCGCTGTGAAGCTGGCCCTGGAGGCCCCGCTGAAGCAGATCGCGGTCAACGCCGGCCTCGAGGGCGGCGTCGTCGTGGAGAAGGTGCGCAACCTGGCCGTCGGCCAGGGCCTGAACGCCGCCTCCGGCGAGTACGTCGACATGATCGCCGAGGGCATCATCGACCCGGCGAAGGTCACGCGTTCCGCCCTGCAGAACGCCGCGTCCATCGCCGCGCTGTTCCTCACCACCGAGGCCGTCATCGCCGACAAGCCGGAGAAGGCCGCCGCGGCGGGCGCTCCGGGCGGCATGCCCGGCGGTGACATGGACTTCTGAGCCTGACGGCTCGGACCCGGTCCGCTCGTTCCGAGGGCGGCACTCCTTCCAGTTCCTGGAGGGGGTGCCGCCCTCGGGCGTTCGCGGGAGACACCCGGAAAAAATCTCCCGGCCCGTGTCAACCGGACGCGCCCCCGCCGGTCTAGAGAGGTTGTACCGACCAGATGGGGAGCACGTCATTGACCGCTGAGGAGTTCGAGGAGTTCTACGCCCACGCGGTCCGACGGCTCACCGGCCAGCTGTATGTGATGCTCGGCGACCTCCAGGAGGCGCAGGACGTCGTGCAGGAGGCGTTCGTCAAGGCCTGGAGCAGGCGCGGCCGCCTGGTGAAGGAGGCCGCGCCCGAGGCGTGGATCCGCACCGTGGCCTGGCGGCTCGCCGTGCGCCGGTGGCACGGGCGGCGGCGCAGCGAGCAGGCCTGGCAGCGGCACGGCGGCGCGCCGCCCGAGGCCGCGCCCGACCCCGGGTCCGTGGTCCTCGTCGAAGCGCTGAAGGGGCTGTCCCCGCAGCAGCGCAGGACGGTGGCGCTGCACTACATCTGCGATCTGTCGGTGGAGCAGATCGCCGCGGAGACGGGCCAGTCCACCGGCACGGTCAAGACGCATCTGTCCCGGGGGCGGGCCGCCCTCGCCGACCGCTTGCAGGACCCTCGTATCCAGGAGGCGCACGGTGACTGAAGCCCACCACGACGATCCGCTCGCGGACGCGCTCAGGGAGCTGGCCGCGGCGGCGGAACGCGGCACCGACCCGGCGCCCGCGCCCCTGGTCACGGCCCGCGGCGAGCGGGTGCGGCGGCGCAGGTTCGCCGTGCTCGCGGCCAGCGCCGTGCTGCTGTGCGGCGGGATGGGCGGCGCGGTCGCCGCCGGGCTCGCCGGCTCCGCGGAACGGGTGCCCCCGGCCGACACCAGCGACCCGCGGCCCGCGCCCTCCTCCGGCGACCCGGTGCCCGACCCCACCGAATCCTCGGCGTCCTCGTCGTCCTCGTCGTCGCCAGGGCCGACCGAGACCTCCGAGGGCCCCGACACCAGTACGCCGCCCACGGCCGGCAGCTCCGCCGCCGACCCCAGTCACTCGCCGACGTACCCCCGGGGCACCACGCCCCCGACCACCGGCACCCAGGGCGCGACCGAGGCCCCGTACCGGGGCGGCCGGACCAGCCCGCCCTCGACGCCGTAACCCGGCACGCCCCGCCCTGCCCACGACCGGCACCCCTTCCCGCAGCACCCACCGACCGGCGGCGCACCGCGCGCCGCCGGGCGATTCCGCGCGCCCGAACGGAGACCACGCATGCCCGCGGCACCGGCGACGACCGCCACCCGGCCCTCCCCGCGCCCGCCCCGGCCCGACGTCCGCGGGCAGCAGCGGCGGCGGCCCGGCGGCGCGCGGGCGGCTCTGCGGCGGCTGGTGGGGCGGCTCGACGCCACCGACTGCTTCGTGCTCCAGGTGTACGCGGGCACGCGGGTGGGGCTGTTCGTCACCGGGTACTGCGTGGGGTGGCTGTTTCCCGCGAACTCCCGTGCCAAGGAGGCGCCGGGGCCGCTCTCCGTGTGGGAGCAGTGGGACTGGACGCACTTCCGGCACATAGCGGAGTACGGCTACTTCGGGCCCGCGCCGGGGTACGCGGACGGCTTCGAGAACGAGGAGGCGTTCTTCCCCGGGTTTCCGCTGGTGCTGCGCGCGGTGCGGCTCGTCGTGCCGGACTGGGTGGCGGCCGGGCTGCTGATCTCGCTGGTCTCGGGCGCGGTCGCGATGCTGGCGCTGGCCCGCGTGGCCAGGCTCGGGGGCGCGGGCCCCGGCAAGGGCGCGGGCCCCGGCAAGGGCGCGGGCCCCGGCAAGGGCGGGGGAGGCGGTGCGGGGGCGGCGGTCCGGCTCGGGGGCGGGGACGACGTCGCCCGGCGGGCCGTCCTCGTCGTCCTCCTCTCGCCCTGCGCCGTCTTCCTCGCCGCGGGCTACTCCGAGTCCCTCTTCCTCGCCTTCGCGCTGCCCGCCTGGCTCGCCGCCCGGTCGGGCCGCTGGCCGCTCGCGGCGACGCTCGCCGCGTGCGCCACGGCGACCCGCGTCAGCGGCCTCTTCCTCGCGGCCGCCCTGGCCGTCGACTTCCTCCTGGCCCGCGACGGCCGCCGCGACTGGCGCAGGCTGCCCTGGCTGACGCTGCCCGCGGTGCCCGCCCTCGCGTACACGCTGTACCTGTACGACCGCACCGGCGACTGGATGGCCTGGAAGCACGCCCAGGAGCGCGGCTGGTACCGCACCTTCCACCCGCCGTGGGAGGCCTGGGGCAACACCTGGAACGCGGCGTTCGACGGCCGCTACTCCACCGGGTACGCCCTGATGTCCCAGGCCGAGCTCGTCGCCATGGTGGTCGGGGCGGCCCTGCTCGGCCGGCTCCTGCGGCGCCGGAGGTGGCCGGAGGCGGTGTACATCGCCCTGAACCTGTGGGCGCTCGGCACCTCGTACTGGTACACGTCCGTGCCCCGGGCGACCCTGCTGTGGTGGCCGCTGTGGACGGGCCTGGCCGGGTGGAGCGTCAGGGCGCCGTGGCGCGCGTACGCGGGGCTGTGCGTGCTGGCGCCGCTGAGCACGCTGTTCGCGGTGACGTTCCTGTCGGGGAGATGGACGGGCTGAGCACCGGGCCCGCGCGGCCGGGTGCGCCGGTGCCCGCGGCGGCAGCCGCCCCGCGACGGCCGCCACCGCGGGCGGGTGCCCGCCCCTCGGGCTACGGCAGGCGCTCCAGGATCCAGCCGCACAGCTCCTCGGTGATGTGGGTGTGCGGCTCGTTCTGGGAGGCGACCTTGAACTCGTCGAGCTCGCTGTCCTCGGGGGCGAGGGCGTTGATGTCGGAGTAGAGGTCGTCCTGGCTGGTGACGTCGCGGATGGCGACGGCGCTGACCGCGGGCACGAAGCAGTGCTCGCGGACCGGCACGTCGACGCCCAGACCGGCGATCTTGTTGAGGGCGTCGGCGAGGATGCCGAAGCCCTCCAGGGTGCCGCCGGGCGCGCCGTCGAACTCGGGCAGGCCGGAGGTGTGGATCTCCGGCTTCTTCAGGGTGAGGACGCGGAGCGTGGCCACGAGCTGGGCGTCGCCCGCGGACTGGGTGTTGAGGTCGGTGCCGACGATGCCGAGGCCCTTGCCGAGGACGGCGTCCACGCCGGGCCGGATGCCGTTGCCCTCGCCCGTGCCGACGCCGTTGGCGACGCCGATGGTCCGGGGCTGCCGCGGCCAGTTGCCGACGCGCGCCAACTCGGCGAGGAACTCCTCGCGTTCCTTGTCCACGGCCGGGGCGTCCTGCCACTCGGCGATGTGCTGGGCGAGCAACTGCCGGGACGCGGCGCTGTTGATCTGGTCGGAGAACCGGGCGTCGAGCTTGCGGATGTAGTGCGCGAAGGCCTGCAGCGCGATGGGGATCCAGGCGCCGCGGTGCGGGCTGTCGTACGAGAAGTAGAGCCGCGTCCCGTGGTCGGGGCCGCCGGGTTCGGACTCCATCTTGGCGAGGGCGTACCGCGTGACGAGCCCGCCCATGCTGAACCCGCCGACGACCAGCGGGTGCCCGCCCGCACGCTCCGCGGCGGCACGCTGAATGGCGGTGATCGTGGCCTGCGCGTTGTCGAGGATCGACGCGCTGCGCTCGTGGTAGCCGATCAGGACGACGTCCCTGCCGCGCCTGCGCAGCTCGCTCAGGAACGGGAACGGGGAGGTGAAGTCCAGCGCGTTCCAGGAGAAGTCGGGGGTGCTCGGCCCCGTGTTGAAGCCGTCGGCGAGGAGCACGGGCCGGGTCAGGGCGCTGTTGCCCTCGCCGCGGTACACCCAGGCGGTGCCGCCGGGCAGCTCCCAGACGTCGTGCGGCACGGGCGGGACCTGGGTCGGGGCCTCCCTCGGCCCCGGGGCGAGAACGATCGGCGGCGCGGCACGCAGGGCTTCCTGTACCTGGGCTTCGGTGGGCGCGTTCTGCTCGGGCATGCGCGTTCCCCTCCCTTGAGCGTCACCAGCTGACGGTCAAGGGGCATCCTGCTTATGGCCCCTACGCTCCGGAAGGCGTGTTTTGCGCCGTAAATGGAGCGCCCACCGAGCCCCAAGGGTCCCTATGGCGTACGGGAGTTGTCGAGCGCGGCGCGGAGGTGGCCGTCGGACTCGGCGAGGAGGCGGGCGGCGGTGGGGCCGTCGACGGAGCCGAGGAGGGTGAGGATGGCGTTCTTGACCTCGCCGTCGGTGGCCGCGAGGGCCGCCTCGATGTCCTCGTCGGAGGCGCCGGTGGCGAGGGCGACGATGCGGCGGGAGCGGGCGCGCAGCTTCTCGTTGGAGGCCCGCACGTCGACCATCAGGTTCCCGTAGGTCTTGCCGAGGCGGATCATCGTGATCGTCGACAGCATGTTGAGGACGAGCTTCTGGGCCGTGCCCGCCTTCAACCGGGTGGATCCGGTGAGGAGTTCGGGCCCGACGACGACCTCGATGCCGTGCTCGGCCGCGGCGGCGAGGGCGCTTCCCGCGTTGCAGGACAGGCCGACGGTGAGGGCGCCGGCGGCACGGGCGTGCTCGACGGCGCCGACGGCGTAGGGGGTGCGGCCGGACGCGGACACGCCGACCACGGTGTCGTCGGCGGTGAGGCCGAGCGCGTCCAGGTCCGCGGCGGCCAGGTCCTTGCTGTCCTCGGCGCCCTCGATCGAGGTGACCACGGCGGCGGGGCCGCCCGCGATGAGGCCGACGACATCGCCCGGGTCGGTGTTGAACGTCGGCGGGCACTCGGAGGCGTCGAGCACCCCGAGCCGCCCCGCGGTGCCCGCGCCCGCGTAGATCAGCCGTCCGCCGCGGGCCATGCGCTCGGCGGTCGCGTCGATGGCTGCGGCGATCCGCGGCACCTGCTCGGCGACGGCCGCGGGCACGGACGCGTCCTCGCCGTTCATGATCGTCGCGATCTCCGCCGTGGACAGCCGGTCGATCTCGGAGAGCTCGGGCCGGAAGGCCTCGGTGGTGAGGGTCTCCAACTGGGCACGGAGTTCGCCGTAGGCGGCGGGCCCGGTGGGCGTGGAGGTCATGGGGGAGGGCTCTTTCGGGGGAGAGAGGGGACATGGTGGGCGAGGGGTGCGGTGGCACGGGCGCCACTGCGCGGCCGGGGGAGGTGTTTCCAGCCCGTCGTGGGGGTCCCCCTGCTCCTTAAGAGCTTGGGGGAGTTGAGGACGAGGCCGCAGGCCGATCGGCGCCCGCCCCGGCGAACGCGACCTCAGCGACTGCCGGCGCCCCCGCGAGGGCTGTGCCGGTGAGCCAGGGCCTCGTAGGACGCGGCCAGCGCAGGCGCAGCCGTTTCGTACGTCCGCTGGGCGACACCCACGAACAGACAGTCCACGACCAGCAACTGACTGGTCCTGGACGACATGGCCGCAGGCCGCAACTCGCTCTCACGCGCGGTGGACGTGGTCAGTATGTGATCGGCGTACTGCGACACGAGCCCGTCGGGCCGCCCCGTGATCGCGACGGTGGTCGCCCCGTGCTCGAAGGCGACCCGCAGCGGCTCGATGACGTCACCGGTGGACCCGGAGTGGGTGATCGCGATGGCGACGTCCTTGGCGCGGAGCGTGACCGCGTTGGTGACGGCCAGGTGCGGATCGGAGTGCGCGTGCGCGACCTGGCCGATGCGCAGCAGCTTCTGTACGAGGTCCTGGGCGACGAGCCCGGACGCGGCGACGCCGTACACCTCCACGCGGCGGGCCGCGGCCAGCGCGCTGACGGCCGCGCCGAGCTGGACGGTGTCGAGTCCGGCCGCGGTGTCGGCGAGGGTCTGCTGCTCGTCGTAGGCGAGCTTCGCCACCACGTCCGCGATGGGGTCGTCCACGGCGATGTCGGCGGTGACGGCGGGGGCGCGGCCGGACTGCTGCTGGGCGGCGAGTCCGGCGAGGGCGAGGCGCAGATCGCGGTAGCCGGGGTAGCCGAGCAGGCGGGCGGTGCGGACCACCGTGGCCTCGCTGGTGCCGGTGAGCTCGGCGAGGCCGGTGACGGTGAGGGCGGCGGTGCCTGCCGGGTCGCCCGCGACGGCCTCGGCGACCCGCTGCATGGAGCGGGTCATCGACGGCGCGAGCGTGCGGACCTTGGCCGCGAGGGCGGCCGGGGCCGGGGGCGCGCCACCCGCGAAAATTTCCTTCACGTCATGGGTCACCCTTGAAAGATATTTTCGGCACCGGGGCGGGTCAAGACCCCCGACGTCCGCGGCCCGCGGGTGGGGCCGCCGTCGCCCCGGACCGCCCGGCGCCCGGTGCGCGGCGGGGCGCACAATGGCTGCATGGACTCCTCCGCATCCTCCGTCCCCGTAGGCCCGCTGGAGCGGGCGCTGCACGCGGCCCGCGCGCTGGTCCTCGCCGACCTGGTCGCGGACGAGGTGGCCGAGCCGGACGTCGTGTCGTTCGTCGAGGACTCCGTGGCGCAGCGCCGCTGGTGGGTCGAGCAGTGGCCCGAAGGCGTCGACTTCGTCGCCGGGCTCGTCGCGCAGGACGTGCAGGACGCCCTCCTGGAGCGGTACGGACGGTGGCCCCTGTGCCCGGTGTGCGGCTCGGGCGACCCGCACGCCCTCGACGTGGAGCCGGAGTTGGGCGCCGACCCGCACTGGGTGTGCGGGAAGGCGGGCGTGATGGTCGCGGCCGTCGGCTCGCTGGGGTCGGTGCGTCGGTGACCCTCTACATCGACCCGCCGATCTGGCCCGGCCACGGCCGCATGTGGTCGCACCTGGTCAGCGACGAGTCGTACGAGGAGCTGCACGCGTTCGCCGCCCGGATCGGCGTGCCGGAGCGGGCCTTCGAGCGGGACCACTACGACCTGCCCGCGCACCGGTACGGGGACGCGGTGCGGGCGGGGGCGGTCGCGGTCGGGTCGAAGGAGCTGGTGCGGCGGCTGACGGAGGCGGGGTTGCGGCGGCGCAAGGGCCGGGAGGCGTAGGGCCCCGGGGAGGCCCGAAGCCTGACGCCCCGAGCCCCGAGCCCCGAGCCCCAAGTCCCGAGCCCCGAGCCCCGAGCCCCAAGTCCCAAGCCTGACGCCCGACGCCTGACGCCTGGCGCCTGACGCCCGAAGCCTGACGCCGGGAGGCGTAAAGGGCGCCGGTGGGCGCAGCGAGCTCACGTGGCGTTCAGCGCGACCGTCGGGTGCAGCCGCGAAGCCCGTACCGCCGGATACAGACCCGCGAGCACGCCGATGAGCAGCGTCGCCCCGAACCCGGCCGCCACCGACCACGCCGGGACCACCGCCGTCCAGCCCTGCGCGAGGGCGAAGCCGAACGTCGCCGCCGTGCCGAGCGCCGCGCCCGCCGCGCCGCCGAGCGCGGAGAGCAGCAGGGACTCCGTGAGGAACTGCAGCCGGACCGCGTTCCTGGTGGCGCCGAGCGCGCGCCGCAGGCCGATCTCCTGTCGGCGTTCGAGGACCGAGATGACCATGGTGTTGGCCACGCCGACCCCGCCGACCAGGAGCGCCACCGCGCCCAGGCCGAGCATCAGGGTGGTCAGGCCCTTGTCGGTGGCCGCCTTCGCGGCGAGCGCGTCCGAGGGCCGTGAGACCTTGACGGAGCCCTCGGCACCGGGGCTGACCGTGCGGGCGAGGACGGCCCGCACGTCCTCGACCGTCCCGTCCGGGGACCGCTCGAAGATCATCGAGGGGTGGCCGTCGAAGCGGAAGTGCCGCGCCGCCGCCGGGAAGCCGATCATCGCGACCCGGTCCAGGGTGGGGACCAGCTCCACGGGCTCAAGGATGCCGACCACGACGACGTACTCGTCGTCCATCATGATCTTCGCGCCCGGCTCGGTGATGCCGAGGCGCTGCGCGGCGACCGAGCCGAGGACGGTGACGGGCAGCCGCTCGTTGGCCTTGTTCAGCCAGATCCCCTTGGCCACGCGGGCACCCAGGGCGTCGAGGAGGTCGGTGCGGGCCGCCTGCGTGGTGACGCCGGCCGTCCGTTCCTCGGGCACGACGTCGCTGCGCCGGATCCTGGCGTCGACGTTGCCGGTGGCCGTGGCGTGCTGGACGGGTCCGACGCGCTCGACCATCGCCACGGCCGACTTGGGCAGTTTCAGCTCGTGGCCCCTCAGGTCCTCGCCCGCCTCGACGGTGAGGAGGTTCGTGCCGAGCCGGTCGAGCCGCGCCATCAGGTCCGACTTGCTCGACTGGGACAGGCCCACCACGGCGACCATCGTGGCGATCCCGATGGCGATGCCGAGGGCGGACAGGACGACCCGGGCCCGCCGGGCGCGCAGGCCGACGGCGCCGAGGCGCAGGACGTCGCCGGGCGCGAGCGGGGAGGGCTTGAGCCGGGCGGACTTGAGCCGGGCGGGCTCGGGCCGGGGCGACGTGCGCGGGGACGCCGTACTCATCGTGAACTCACCTCCCCGCCGAGGGAGTCGGACACGATCTCGCCGTCCCTGAACCGGACCCGGCGCGGCAGCGAGTCCGCGATCTCCTGGTCGTGGGTGATGACGCAGATCGTGGTGCCCGCCGCGTTCAGCTCGTGCAGGAGCTCCATGACGACCTCGCCGGACGCGCTGTCCAGGGCGCCGGTCGGCTCGTCGGCGAGCAGCAGGTCGGGCTCGCCGACCAGCGCGCGGGCGATGGCCACGCGCTGCTTCTCGCCGCCGGACAGCTCGGCGGGCCGGTGGCCGAGGCGATGGCCGAGCCGGACCCGCTCCAGGGCGGCGCGGGCGCGGGCCCGGCGCTGTCGGCGGGGCACGCCCGCGTACAGGAGTCCGTCCGCGACGTTGTCGACGGCGTCGCGGCCCGCCGCCAGGTGGAAGTGCTGGAACACGAAGCCGATGTGGCGGGCGCGCAGCGCGGAAAGGCGTGCGTCCGACAGGCGCCCCACGTCGTACCCGGCCACGCGGACCGTGCCCGCCGTGGGCGCGTCGAGCGTGCCGACGACGTGCAGCATCGTCGACTTGCCCGACCCGGAAGGGCCGACGACGGCGAGGAGTTCGCCCGCGTGGACGGTGAGGCTGACGCCGCGCAGGGCGTGCACGTCACCGGCGTACGACTTGGTGACGTCACGCAGTTCGACGACGGGGGCCGGGGCGTGGACGCGGGCGGGGCCGGGCGGGGAGCCGGGTGCCGGACCGGGCGGGAAGCCGGGTGTCGGGCCGGGCGCGGGGAGCGTCATTCCGTGGCCACCCCCACCCTCAGCCCCTCCTTGATCTGCGAGCCGCTGACCTCGATGCGCCCGTCGGCCGTCATGCCCGTCTCGACCCGCACCATCCGGGACGTACGGCCCTCGACGAGCTGGAGGCCGTAGCCGCCGTCCGTGCCGCGCAGCGCGACGACCGCCTCGACCGGGACGGTCAGGACGTCCTCGCGGCTCTCGCTGACGAACTTCACGCTCGCCGTGGCCTTGGCGTCCTTACTGGACGCCGACGCGCCGCCGTCCAGGGAGACCTCGACGGTGATGGTGTCGCCGGACGCCTCCTCGTCGCCGGAGCCCTCCGGCTTGACGGTGCCGGTGACCCGGCCGCGCTCGGTGGTGCCGCCGGGCAGGGTCACCTCGACCCTGGTGCCCTTCGCGGTGAGCGAGGCGTCGGTCTGGTCGAGCTGGGCGCGGACGACGGGCCTGGTGGAGGCGATGGTGAGGGCGGGCGTGTCCGGGCCGACCTGGTCGGCGAGGGCCGCGTCCGCGCGGACGACCTTGACCTGTTCGGGCTGGAAGACGACGTCCCCCTTGCCGACCCTGCCGGTCGGGGCGCGGTTGAGGGACTTCTGCCAGCGCTTGACGGCGGCGGCCGTGGCCCGGTCGTAGCGCGGGTCGACGTACAGGCCGCTGCCGTAGCCGAGCGCGACGAGGTTGCGCTCCAGTTCGAGGACGTCGCTGCCGCGGGCGCCGACCTTCATCTCGCGGAAGGCGGGCACCGGGCCGTACAGGAGCGTCACCGGCTTGTCGTCCAGCTCGTAGAGGGCCTGCCCACGGGTGACGGTGGCGCCCTCGCGGGCCGCGACCGTCACCGTGCCCGGGACGGCGGACTTCACGGCACGGCGCTGCGCGTAGTCGACCTTCCCGTCGACCGTCTTGGACAGCACGAGGTCGGTGCGGGTGATGGTGGCGGTGGCGGGCGGCCGTTCGGACCGGCCGCCGCCGGAGTCGCCGCCCCCGTACGCGAGGGCGGCCGCGCCCGCCGCCACGGCGGCCGCGGCGGCACCGCCGACGAGGATTCCCGTACGCCGCTTCATCGGGTCTCTCCTTCGTGGATACTCCCGGCTTCAGCCGGGAGAGGAAGCGAAGCCCCCACGGAGCAGGGCAGGGAAAGCCGGTTCGCCGCCGGGGCGGGAAGCTGACGCCGGCGAAGATGGCGGAGCCGCCGGCCATCGTCTGGTCGCGCCCCCTCCCGGAGGGCGCGAGCCCGTCGACGGTGACCGTGTCCCAGGACGCGGCCGGCAGCTGGTACGTGTCCCTGCTGTGCGAGGACCCGTCGCTGTGCGAGGACCCGTCGCTGTGCGAGGACCCGTCCGTGAAGCCGCTCCCCGCCACCGACGCGGCTCGGTCGGAGTTCCGGAGCATGCTGGAGCGCAAGGCCCGTTGGTACGGCCGCGAAGTGATCGCGATCGACCGGTGGTTCCCCTCCTCCGAGCCGTGCTCCGTCCGTGGCGCCTCGCCGGACAAGATGCCGCTGGACGTCCGCGAGTGGACGTGCGACTGCGGGACGACCCACGACCGGGACGTGAACGCGGCGAAGATCATCCTGGCCGTCGGGCTGACGGCGGCTGTCTGTGGAACTGGTGTAAGACCTCAACGGAGTACTCCGGGCGGGCAGTCGGCGATGACGAGGAAACCCCTGCGGCGCGAGCCGTAGGGATCCCCCTCCTCCAGGAGGGGGAGGCAGTCAACTACTGCATTCCGTCCAGGCCTTCGAGCAGCTTGCTCTTGCACGCCTCGCGGGCCCGTTCGTACGCGGGCGAGTTCCGGTCGAGCGCCGGGTTCGCGGGGCTCGGGTCGCCCCCGGGGATGACGTTGCCGCCGGACATCGTGGGGTTGGTGAACTTGGAGACGCCGTTGTCGCGCATGCACTTGGCGTGCGCGAGCATCGACTCGTAGTCCTTCTGCGCGTCGCGCTTGGGCGCCAGGTCCATGGCGGCGCGCAGTTCGTCGGCGCAGACGCCGTTCTTGCCGCCCTTGTACTCCTCGCCGCCGCCCTTCGGGTCGACGAGCTTCTCGATCTTCGACCAGTCGAGGTAGCCGCTCAGCTTCGGGTCGGGGTAGTCCTTCAGACCGGCCTTGGAGCGCATGCAGCGGACGTAGGTCATCTGGGCGTCGTAGAAGGCGCTCTTGCCCTCGGCGGCGGGCTTGGAGGCGGCGTCGCCCTTGCCCTCGCCCGCGCCCTTGTCCTTGCCGGAGGCCCCGCCCGTGGCCGGCTCGTCGGGGGCGGAGGCGACCCCCTCGTCCTTGACGCCGCCGTCCCCGCCGCCGCAGGCGACGCAGAGGGCGAGGAGGGGGGCGGCGACGGCCGCGGCGACGCGGAGGCGGGTGGCGGTCCGGGCAGCGGTGCTCAGGGGACGCCGGGCAGCGGCGCTCCGGGAGGCGGTGTGGATGCTCATGCGGACCACCGTCGGGCCCGTACATGGTGGCTGGTCCATGGCCGCATGATGAGCGCGTAACAATGCGCGAGAACGCGGGTCCTGGCCCTCACCACCGGCCTGAACAGGGCAAACCCTCACGCATAATCGGCCGCATGGCCCATGTGCTGCTGATCGAGGACGACGTGTCCGTGCGCGACGGCATGGAGCTGGTGCTGCGCAGGCACGGCTACGACGTCGCCACCGCCGCCACCGGTGAGGACGCCCTCGCGCTCCTCGCCGACCCGGCGGGCGCCGCCGTCGAACTCGCCGTGCTCGACCTGATGCTGCCCGGCGTCGACGGCTTCGAGGTCTGCCGCCGACTGCGCGCGGGCGGCTCCACGCTGCCCGTGATCATGCTGACCGCGCGCGGCGACGACACCGACATCGTGCGGGGCCTGGAGGCGGGCGCCGACGACTACGTGGTCAAGCCGGTGACCGCGCCCGTCCTGGAAGCCAGGATCCGGGCGGCGCTGCGCCGGGCCGAGCCCTCCCAGTCGGCGCGGGGCGAGGACCACGCGGGTCTCGTCATCGACCGCGCCGGGCTCACCGTCGCCAAGCGCGGAGTGCCGATCGCCCTGCCGCCCACCGAACTGCGGCTGCTCCTTGAGCTCTCCGCGTCCCCGGCGCACGTCTTCAGCCGCGAGCAGTTGCTCCAGTCCGTGTGGGAGCACGGCTTCCTCGGGGACTCCCGGCTCGTGGACGCGGCGGTGGGCAGGCTGCGCGCCAAGATCGAGGACATTCCGGCGCGGCCGCGCTACATCCAGACGGTACGGGGCTTCGGCTACCGGTTCGGGCCGGTGTGAGGGTGGCCCGCCGCGCCCTACGACGCCTCGTCGGCCTCCGCACCCGCCTCGTCGTGGCCTTCGTCCTCATCGCCCTGGCCAGCGCGGTCACGGCGACCGCGCTCGCGTACCGCGAATCCCGCACCGCCGTCCTCGAACGCAAACAGGACGCGGTGCGCACCGCCTTCAAGAACCGCGTCGAGCAGGCCGCAGCGGACTTCGACGTCCCCGCCGACGAGGTGTCCCTGACCCGCTTCGCCACCGGCGTCGCGGACGGCCTCGGCGACGACGCGGTGGTCGTGGCCCGGTACCGCTCCCTCACCGTGTCGTCCGACGCGTCCGCCGACCGCTCGCGGATCACGCCCGCCCTGCGCGAGGCGGTGCGCGACCACAACCGCATGAGCTTCCAGCGGGTCGAGCGCGACGGCCGCCCCTACCTGGTCGTGGGCACCCCCGTCACCTTCGACGGCGCGTCGCCCTCGGGCCTGGACGCCTTCGCCGTCACGTCGCTGCGGGCGGAGAGCGAGGCGACGGCGGGCGTCCTGGAGGCGGTGCGGGACGGCATCGTGCCGGTGGTGCTGCTCGCCGCCGTCCTCGCGCTGCTCTCCGCGGGCACCGTCCTGCGTCCCGTACGCGAACTGGGCCGCGCCACCCGTCGGCACGCGGCCGGTGACCTCTCGTCCCGGGTGCGGGTCCGGGGCCGCGACGAACTGGCCGACCTGGCACGGGACTTCAACGAGACCGCGGACGCCCTGGAGGCGTCCGTCGCCGAACTGCGCGAGCAGGACGCGCGGGCCAAGCGCTTCGTCGCCGACGTCTCGCACGAGCTGCGCACCCCGCTCGCCGCGATGACGATGGTCGCCACCGTCCTCGACGAGGACGCGGACGCCCTGCCGCCGGACACGGCCCAGGCGGCCCGCACCGTCAGCGAGGAGACGGCGCGGCTCTCCCGCCTCGTGGACGACCTGATGGAGATGTCCCGCTTCGACTCGGGCGCGGCCCACCTCAACCTCACCCCCACCGACCTCGCGGAAGCCGTCTCCGCCACGCTGTCCCTGCGCGGCTGGACCGACCGCGTACGCACCGAACTGCCCCACGGCGTCCGGGCGCTGGTCGACCGCCGCCGCGTCGACGTGATCGTGGCCAACCTCGTCGGCAACGCCCTGCGCCACGGAGCGCCCCCCGTGACTCTGACCCTCGCCACCGACCCGGCGGGCGACTGGCTGACCGTGGAGGTGGCCGACCGGGGCCCCGGCCTCCCGCCCGAGACCCTCGCCCACGTCTTCGACCGCTTCTACAAGGCCGACTCCGCACGCACCCGCTCCGAGGGCAGCGGCCTCGGCACCGCCATCGCCCTGGAGAACGCCCGCCTGCACGGCGGCACGATCGAGGCGGCCAACGGCCCCGAAGGCGGCGCGGTGTTCACGCTGCGGCTGCCGTGGCGGCGTCCTCGGGAGGAGCACGCATGAAGTCCCTGTCCCTGTCCCTGCCCGAGCCGGGGCGTGCGGCCCGCGGTGTCGTGCTGACGACTCTGGCCGCCCTGCTGCTCGCCGGATGCGGGGTCCGCCCCACCGGTGTCCTGGACGGCGGCGAGGCGGCCGGAGGCCTGACCAAGGGGCTGCGTCTCTACTTCGTGTCGCAGGCGGGCCGATTGGAGGGCGTGTCGCGCCCCAGCATCCCCGCGACCAGGTTCACCGACCCCAAGAGCGTCATCAAACTCCTCCTGAACGGACCGGCGAAGCCGGAACTCGCCAACGGGCTCACCACGCTGCTCGGCTCGGACGGCAGCTACGACGCCACGGTCGCCGGGGGCAGGGTCACGGTCCACGTCCCGCAGGGGGAGCTCTCCGGCACGCCCGTGGAGAACCGGAACCTGATCGGCCAACTCGTGTGCAGCATCGCGCGGGCGCGGGCCATGGCGGACACGAACGGCACGACCCGGACCGACGACATCCGCGTCACGATCCGCCCGCGGGGCGACGCCCGCCCGGGCACGTACGTCTGCTCGGACTTCCTGAAGTGAACGGGTGGACTCAGTCCTGCCGGAGCAGGGCCGGCCCTTCCGACGTCTGCGGTGCGGTGTCCCGTACGGAGCCCCGCACCCGGGCCGACACCCCGACGACCCCCAAGGCCAGCGTGGTCAGCCCCGCCCCCGCCCAGGCGGCCGACTCGTACCCCCACCCCGCGTCGATGACGGTCCCCCCGAGCCAGGGCCCCGCCGTGTTGCCGAGGTTGAACGAGGACGTCGCGGTGGCCCCCGCGAGGGTGGGCGCGGCGGCAGCGACCTCGAAGACGCGGGCGTTGAGCGCGGGCCCGGTGTAGAACGCGGACACCCCCAGCAGGAAGGCGAGCACCACCACCGCGACGCCCCCGCCGGACAGCAGGGCGAGCAGCGCCAGAAACACGGTGGACGCGGCGATCCCGCTGAACAGCACGGTGAACAGCCGCCCGTCGGTCACCCGCCCCCCGATCGCCGTACCGATCAACGCCCCCACCCCGAACAGCGCGAGCACCCCCGGCACCCAGCCCTCGCCGAGCCCGGCGACATCGGTGAGGAGCGGCGCGAGATAGCTGAAGGCGCAGAAGACCCCGCCGGCGGCGAGCGCGACGACGGCGACGGCGAGCCACACCTGCCGGTCGCGGTAGATCACGAGCTCGCGTCGCAGGACGGGCTGTTCGGCGGGCGGGGCGATGCGCGGGACGAGCAGGACGACGCCGACGAGGGCGAGCGCGGAGGCTCCCGCGACCGCCCAGAAGGCCGAGCGCCAGCCGAAGTGGTCGCCGAGGAAGGCGCCCGCGGGCACGCCGAGGACGTTCGCGAGGGAGAGCCCGCCGAGCATGACGGCGATGGCCCGAGCCCGCTGGGCCACCGGCACCATCGCGACGGCGACGGACGCGCCGACGGCCCAGAACCCGGCGCAGGCGAGCGCGCTGACGACGCGGGACGCGAACAGGACGGCGTACGAGGGGGCGAGGGCGCCCGCGATCTGGCCGAGGCCGAAGACGCTGATGAGGGCGATGAGGGTGGCCCGGCGCGGCAGCCGCAGGGTGGTGGCGGCGAGCAGCGGGGCGCCGACGACCATGCCGATGGCGAACGCGGAGATCAGCAGCCCGGCGCGCGGCACGGAGACGTCCATGTCGTCGGCGACGGCGGGCAGCAGCCCCGACAGCATGAACTCACTGGTGCCGAGGGCGAAGACGGCGACGCCGAGGGTGTGGACGGCTATGGGCATGCGAGAGGGCACGCTTTTCGCCAACGTGTTCGCAGGTGCGCTCATGCCCGCTGGGGGGCGGGCCGGTCGACCGGGCGCGATCAGGCCTCGCGGGGGTGCTCGAAGACGACCGCGTCCTCGCGGTCGGCGGCGCGGACGAATCCGGCCCGGGTCAGGACGTCGTGGGATGCGGTGTTGCCGACGTCGGAGAGGGCGCGCACGCCCCGGACGTCGCCGTGGTCGGGGTGGGCGAGGGCCCAGTCGGTGAGGGCGCGCAGGGCCTGGGTGGCGTAGCCGTTGCCGCGGGCCGCGGGGACCAGGCTGTAGCCGACCTCGGCCCAGCCGTCCTCGTCGGGCACGCCGTGGAAGCCCATGGCGCCGACGGCGCGCTGGTCCTCGGTGCGGACGAGGGCGAACATGCCCCACTCGGGGCGGTGCGTCCCGGCGGCGTACGACTTCGCGGTGCGGTCGGCTCCGGCGCGGGTGCCCCCGGACGGGCCCTCGCCGTCGGCCCACTCGAAGCCGCCCGTGCCGCCCGCGGCGATGTCGGCGGCGGCGTCCGGGGACACCTCGACGAGGTCGACGGGGCCCGCGGGCAGCAGCAGGGGGTTGTGCCAGCGCCAGCGGTCCAGGCGGGCGTGGCCCTCGCGGGTGCCGCGGCCGGTGGCCCACAGCAGGACGCGCCAGTGGTCCTCGCCGTCGTGGGCCGGGGGCACCTTCGGGAACTGGCGGGCCAGCAGGGCCTCGCACAGGTCGGCCGGGGGTTCGTAGGCGACGTCGAAGGCGCGCAGGACGTCGTAGGTGTGCAGGAGCAGCTCGGCGACGCCCATCGCCGCGAAGCCGGTCGCGTCCGCGGTGCCGTACGGGTACGGGTGCCAGCCGCGCACGCCTCGCGGTGTGGTCCGTACGACCGCCGCGAGCAGGCCCGCCGTCGCCTCCACGACGTGCAACGCGCCGTCCGCGTCCGTGTCCTCCTCGAAGTGGATGTCCATCGGGACGTACGCGCCGGTGCTCGCCGTGCGGCCGGTGAGCTGCGTCGCGTAGGCGTTGAAGTCGCCCGCGATGTGCTCCGCCGTGTCCAGGCAGCTCCACTCCAGGTCGCCCGCGGGGACCGTCCAGTCGTACTCCGGTGTCGCCACCGCGCGCAGTGCCGCCAGCGCGTGTGCCGTCGCTTCGTCGATGCGTTCCCCGCCGTTGAAGAGCATGGGCGTGAGGTTACGTGAGCAGCTCCAGCTCCGTCCTGAGGTTTTCCCTGGCCGGGGCCTCCCAGTGCGTCGCTCCGTACTCCGTGCGGAACAGTCGGGGCAGGGCGAGGAGCTGGCGCAGGACGTCCGCCCTGCCCGCGCGGAACGCCTCGTCGGGGACGAAGGCGTACTCCTCGCGGACCGCCGCCGCGTAGGTGGCGTACGCGTCCGGGGGTGCCGCGAGGATCGCGAGGTCCGCGTCGCACAGGACCTCGCCGTTGGTGTCGCCGTCGGCCGGGTCGTGGCTGGTCGTGAGGCGGACCAGGCGGGCCACCTCCGCGGTCGCCTCCTCGGTCAGGCCCGCCTCCGGCAGGGCCCGTTCCGCGAGGCGGGCGCTGCGTTCCTCGTTCTCCGAGCGGTCGGGGGCGTAGACGGCGTCGTGGAACCAGGCCGCGAGCCGCACCAAGTGCGGGGTGTCCGCGTGCGGGTGGAGGGTGTCGATGTGGGTGAGGACGGCGAGCAGGTGGTCCGTGGTGTGGTACCGCCGGTGCGGCTCGGCCCACCGGGCGAGCAGGTTCTCCCCGTACGGCTCCGGGTCCGGCCCCGGTGCCGCGCCCCGCGCCCCGAGCAGGGCGTCCCGCCAGCTGGTGCGGAGGGCTTCTACATCATCTGCAGCCATACGCAGACCCTAGCGGGGCTCCCCGGTCCCGCCCCTTCTCCGTTCCCGGGGGGCGGGCTGGCCCACCCGCGCGGGGCACCCCGGCGGAGCCGCACCGTGGTGAGCGAAAAGCGGCCTGGACGTTGCCTTTCGGGGCAACGCCCGCTTGGCTGGCCGCCATGACGTACGACGAAGCGAACACGCCCGACGAAGCGTACGAATCCGACCGGCCGGGCAGGCTCCTGCGCACCGAGCGGGACGCTCTCATCCCGCTTCTGCGCTCCGCCGCCGACGAGGCGTTCGCGGCCCCCACCTGCTGCCCCGGCTGGTCGGTCCGGGATCTGCTCGCGCACTGCTCGGCCGCCCTGGCTCGAGTGATCGAGAGCCGCTTCGAGGAGGGGGTGTTCACCGCCGAGGGCAACGACCGGGACATCGCCGAACGCGCGCACTGGCCCAACTCCCGCATCGTGGACGAGCTGGAGCACGGCATGACGCACGCGGGCGCCGCCATCGCCGCGTCGAAGGGCCTCTTCGACGGCGTCGCGCTCGGCGAGTGGGTGCACGCGGGCGACGTACGGGACGCGTGGGGCCTGCCGGGCGCGTACGGCGGCGACGGCCTCGCCGACGCGCTGCCGCTGCTCGCCTCGTTCAGCAAGCAGTCCTCGGCTCCGCCCCTGCACGCGGACGTGGACGGCTTCGACGAGCCGCTGTTCCTGGGCGTGACGGACGGCAGCCGCCCGCCCGCCCGGTACATCGGGGACGCTCCGACCCTGGTCCGCCTGTACGCGGGCCGCCCCCTGTCCGACGCGAAGTTCGAGCTGGCGGGGGCGACGCAGGAGGAGTTGAGCATCTTCAGCTGAGGTCCGGCAGGCCGAGTGCGCCCGGCGGCGGGGCGCCTCAGTGGCCGTGGGGCGCCTCCGTCCCGGTCCCCGCCTCGTGCGGCGCCCCGCCCGCACGCACCGTGAACGCCGCCGTCCGCACCACGCCCTCGTGCCGGAAGTCCAGGAACAGGCGGTACGCCCCCGCGCTCGGCGCCGTCGCCGTGAAGGACACCTCGGGGCCGGGCTTCGTGGTGCCGTCGCCCGGTTCGCCGTTCGGGTGGACGTGGAGGTAGGCGAGGTCGCCGGCGCGCAGTGCGACGAGGTGGCCGTAGGCGCCGAGGTAGGGCTGGAGGTCGGTGACCGGCTTGCCGTCGCGGGTGACGCGGAGGGTGACCTCGCGGGGCTTGCCGGGGGTCAGCCCGCCGGTCAGCCGCACCTCGTAGCCGTCGGCGGCCTTGGCCGTCGCGGTGACGGGCGGCAGCTTCCCGGGGGCGTACGGGCCGGTCACGGCCAGGTCCGTGCCGAGGGTGACCTTCTGCTTCACGCCCCGGGGCGTGAAGTCCGCGAAGACGCGGTAGTCCCCGGCCTTCGGCAGCGTCGCGGGGACCGACCAGGTGCCGTCGGCGGCGCGTGCGGGGTGCAGATGGCGGTAGGTCGTCAGGTCCCGTGAGGCGAGGATCAGGTGCAGTTCCTTGCCGTGGTCCTTCTTGTACGTCTTCAGGGGCGCTCCCGAGGACTCCTTCCGGACGGTGAAGCGCAGGTCGGTGCGCTCGCCCGCCTTCGCGCGCGGCGTCTCCAAGTCGAGTGCGTAACCGCCGGCGGCGACCTGGAGGCCCGCCGGGGCCGCGCCGCCCTTCTTCTCGGCGCCCTGGTCCGAGTGCCCGCCGCCGTGGTCCTTCTTCTCGCTGTGCGCCACCGGCTTGCCCACGGTGTCGACGTTCGTGCCCACGGCGTACGCGGCGCCGAACGCCGCCGCGACGGCCGTGGCGTATGCGGTGATCCGCAGTCCTGTGTTCATGGGGACGACGATACCCCCTAGGGGTATCAAGTCAAGCCCGGTTCCGCTCCGGGATCTTCTTGCGCCTTGATACCCCCCAGGGGTATACATGGACTCGCAAGGCGATACCGACCCGGGGTACCCGGCCATGAGGAGCAGCTGGCATGTCGACCACTGAGACAGCACAGACGGCGCAGGTGGAACTCTCCATCGGCGGCATGACCTGCGCCTCGTGCGCGGCCCGCATCGAGAAGAAGCTCAACCGCATGGACGGGGTCGCGGCGACCGTCAACTACGCCACCGAGAAGGCCAAGGTCACCTACGACGGCGACGGCGTCGCCGTGGCCGACCTGATCGCCACCGTCGAGGCCACCGGGTACACCGCAGAGGAGCCCGCGCCACCGAGCGCGGAGCCCGGCGGGGGAGGGGGCGAGGCGGGCGGCGGCGCCGCCGAGGCCGCCGACGCGGCCGCGCTGCGGCCGCTGAAGGAGCGGCTGATCACCGCCGTCGTGCTCTCCGTGCCCGTCATCGCGATGGCGATGGTCCCCGCGCTCCAGTTCGAGTACTGGCAGTGGCTGTCCCTGACGCTCGCGGCGCCCGTCGTGACGTACGCCGCCTGGCCCTTCCACAAGGCGGCGTTCACCAACGCCCGGCACGGCGCGGCCACGATGGACACGCTGATATCGGTCGGTACGTCGGCGGCCTTCCTCTGGTCGCTGTGGGCCCTGTTCTTCGGCTCGGCCGGGACGCCCGGCATGACGCACGCCTTCGAGCTGACCATCGAGCGCAGCGACGGCGCCGGGAACATCTACCTGGAGGCCGCCGCCGGGGTCACCGCGTTCATCCTCGCCGGGCGGTACTTCGAGGCCCGCTCGAAGCGGAAGGCGGGCGCCGCCCTGAAGGCGCTGCTCGAACTGGGCGCCAAGGACGTCACCGTCGTGCGGGAGGGCCGCGAGGAGACCGTTCCGGTGAGCGAGCTGAAGGCCGGTGACCACTTCCTCGTCCGGCCCGGCGAGAAGATCGCCACCGACGGCCGCGTCGTCGAGGGCTCATCCGCCGTCGACGCCTCCATGCTCACCGGCGAGTCCGTGCCCGTGGAGGTCGCCCCCGGCGACGCCGTCACCGGCGCCACCCTGAACGTCGGCGGCCGCCTCCTCGTCGAGGCCACCCGCGTCGGCGCCGACACCCAGCTCGCCCGGATGGCGCGCCTCGTCGAGGACGCGCAGAACGGCAAGGCCGCCGCCCAGCGCCTCGCCGACCGCATCTCGGGCGTCTTCGTGCCCGTCGTCATCGCGCTCGCCGTCGCCACGCTCGGCTTCTGGCTCGGCAACGGCGCGGGGCTCACCGCCGCGTTCACGGCCGCCGTCGCCGTACTGATCATCGCCTGCCCCTGCGCCCTGGGCCTGGCCACACCGACCGCGCTCATGGTCGGCACCGGGCGCGGCGCCCAGCTCGGCATCCTGATCAAGGGCCCGGAGGTCCTGGAGTCCACGCGGCGCGTCGACACGATCGTCCTGGACAAGACCGGCACGGTCACCACGGGCCGGATGACGCTGCTCGCCACGCACCTGGCCGACGGCGCGGACGAGGGCGAAGTCCTGCGGCTCGCGGGCGCGTTGGAGCACGCGTCGGAGCACCCGATCGCCCAGGCCGTCGCGGCGGGCGCCACCGAGCGGGTCGGTGAGCTGCCGACGCCGGAGGACTTCGCGAACGTCCCGGGGCTCGGGGTGCAGGGGGTCGTCGAGGGCCACGCCGTCCTCGTGGGCCGGGAGCAGTTGCTCGCCGAGTGGGCGATGGAGCTGCCGGAGGGCCTGAAGCGAGCCAAGGGCGAGGCCGAGCGGGCCGGGCGCACGGCCATCGCGGTCGCCTGGGACGGCGAGGCGCGGGCCGTCCTCGAAGTCGCCGACGCCGTCAAGGAGACCAGCCCGGAGGCCATCCGCAGGCTGCGCGCGCTCGGCCTCACGCCGATCCTGCTCACCGGCGACAACGCGGCCGTCGCGGCGTCCGTCGCCGCCGAGGTCGGCATCGACCCGGAGCACGTCATCGCCGAGGTCCTGCCGCAGGACAAGGTCGACGTGGTCAAGCGGCTGCAGGGCGAGGGGCGTTCGGTCGCCATGGTCGGCGACGGCGTCAACGACGCGGCGGCGCTCGCGCAGGCCGACCTCGGGCTCGCCATGGGCACGGGCACGGACGCGGCCATCGAGGCGGGCGACCTCACCCTCGTCCGGGGCGACCTGCGGGCCGCGGCCGACGCCATCCGGCTCTCGCGCCGCACCCTCGGCACCATCAAGTCCAACCTGTTCTGGGCCTTCGCCTACAACGTCGGCGCGCTGCCGCTGGCCGCGGCGGGGCTCCTGAACCCGATGATCGCGGGCGCCGCGATGGCCTTCTCGTCGGTCTTCGTCGTCGGCAACAGCCTGCGGCTGCGGGGCTTCCAGCCGTTGAGCTGAGGTCGTACGGCCGGACGCCTTGATCCATGGCCTGATCAACCCGGTACGTGGCCTGATCGCCCCGGTGCGATGCGATTCGCGCCGGGGTGATCTGCGCGTACCCTGGTAATTGGACTAGACCTGTGTTTCTGTAGTCGGCGCTCCGCACGACGTCAGCCCACAGCCGGCCCCGACTCCAGAAGGAAGACATCCATGAGCAAGCGCGCGCTCCTGGAGGTGATCGCCCTCGACGCCGAGGACGCGGTCGCCGCCCAGGCCGGAGGTGCGGACCGCCTCGAACTGGTCACCGACATGGCCGCGGACGGGCTCACGCCGTCCGTCGCGACCTTCACGGAGATCCGTTCCTCCGTCGACATCGCGCTGCGCGTCATGCTGCGGCTCGCCGACGGGTTCGACGCCGGTGACGTGGACGTGCTGGCGCGGCGGGCGCGGGAGCTGCGGGACGCCGGGGCCGACGAGTTCGTCCTCGGCTTCCTCGACGAGGCGGGCGGCGCGGACGTCGCCGCCGTCGACGCGGTCGTGGAGGTCCTCGACGGCTGCCGCTGGACGTTCCACCGCGCCATCGACCGGGCCGCCGACCGGGACGCCCTGCGCAAGCAGCTCGCCGACCTGCCCGGGCTCGACACCTACCTCACCGCCGGTGCCGCCGACGGCGTCGACGCGGGCCTGCCCACGCTCCTCGCCGAGGCCGCGCGCTCCGGGGAGCCGGGGTACGAGCCCCGCATCCTCGTCGGCGGCGGCCTCCGCCTCGACCACGTGCCGCGGCTCAGGGCGGCCGGTCTCGACGCCTTCCACATCGGCGGCGCGGCCCGGCCCCACGGGTGGGACGCGCCGGTCTCCGCCGACGCGGTCGCCGGGTGGCGACGCACCCTGGACGCCGTCTGACCCCGGACAGGCCTCAGGCCGCGTCCGCGTCCGCCAGCGCCTCCGGCAGCGGCGCCGAGTGCAGCACCGTCAGGCCCGACACCGCTCGCGTCAACGCCACGTACAGGCGGCGCAGGCCGGTGCGTTCGTCGGGTTCGGCGGCCACCACCGCCGCGGGCTCGTCCAGGACCACGTAGTCGTATTCGAGGCCCTTGGCCAGGGGCGCGGGGACGAGGGTGAGGCGGGTGTCGGGGGTGGTCTCCTCGCCGGGGGAGAGGTGGGTGACCCCGGCGGCGGCGAGGGCGGCGGCGAGGGCCGGGACGCGGTCGTCGGCGGCGATCAGGCCGATGGAGCCCTCGTTGCGGAGGGACTCGGCGCAGGCGGCGAGGACGGCCGCGTCGAGGTCGTCGGTGTGGCGCACGGACAGCGAGCCGGGGGACTGGCGGACCGAGTTGACCTCGGCGAGGCCGGGCGCGATGGCGGGAAGGAGCCGCGAGGCGTACGCGATCACCTCGCGCGGCACGCGGAAACCGGCCGTCAGCTCCTCCACCACGGCGTCCGACTTGCCCAGATGGGCCAGCGCCTCGCCCCAACTCCTCGTCGCCCACGGCGTGGTGCCCTGCGCGAGGTCGCCGAGCACGGTCACGGACCCGGTGGTGCAGCGCCGTCCGACGGCTCGGTACTGCATGGGCGACAGGTCCTGCGCCTCGTCGAGGACGACGTGTCCGAGCGAGTGCGTGCGCGCCACCAGGTCCGCCGCCTCGTCGATCAGCACGGCGTCCGCCGCCGACCACTTGGCGCTCTTCGGCGTGCGCGGCGCCTTCGCCCACAGCACCGCCTTCTGCTCCGCCTCCGAGAGCAGCCCCTCGGCGTGCTCCGCCAGGAACTCCGCGTCGCCGAGCAGCCGCAGCACGAGCCGCGCCGGATCCACCTGCGGCCACACCGCCTTGACGGCCGCCTTCACCGCCGCGTTGCGCGCCACCGCGTCCTGCACCCGGTCGTCGGGCGCCTCCCCGGACCGCTCCATCTGCACGAGCACGGCGTGCGCGAGGCGCTGCGGCAGGGCCTCCCGCGCGGCCCCGTACCGCATGTCGCGTGCCAGCAACTCCCTGACGATCTCCTCGAATTCGTACGCCGGTACGCGCCACCGCCGCGACCCGCGCACCACCACGACCGCCTCCGTCGGCATCGTGACGTGCGACCGCAGCGCCCGCCGCAGCACCTTGGCCATCCGGGCGTCGCCCTTGACCAGAGCGGCCTCCGGCTCGTCCGTGCCGCGCACCTCGACGTGCGCCACGAGGTCGGCGACCGTCGCCTGCCGCACCTCCAACTCGCCGAGGGCGGGCAGGACTTGCTCGATGTAGTGCAGGAAGGAGCGGTTCGGTCCGATGACCAGGGTGCCGGTGCGGGCGAGCCGCTCGCGGTGGGCGTAGAGGAGGTAGGCGACCCGGTGCAGGCCGACCGCCGTCTTGCCCGTGCCGGGACCTCCTTGCACGCACACGGACCCGCCGAGGCCACCGCGCACGATCTCGTCCTGCTCCGGCTGGATCGTCGCGACGATGTCCCGCATCGGGCCGACGCGCGGCCGCTCGATCTCCTCCTGGAGCAGCTTGCTGACCTGCTCGGCCTCCGTGGTGTCCGACAGGTGCTCGTCCTCGTACGCCGTGAGGTCGCCGCCGGTGTAGCCGAACCGGCGCCGGAGCCCGACGTCCTGCGGGTCCTTCTTCGACGCGCGGTAGAACGGCTGCGAGACGGGTGCGCGCCAGTCGATGACCATCGGGTCGCCGTCGGCGTCGTGCACATGCCGCCGCCCGATGTAGAACCGCCCGCCCGTCTCCCACCCCCGCCCTTGCGCGGAAGTCGCTTCGCTCCCCTTGTTCTCCGCCCCCTCGGCCAGGTCCGCGCCGGGGGCGTGCAGGAAGTCGAGGCGACCGAAGAACAGCGGGGTGTGCGAGAGGTCGGCCAGGGCCTTGACGCGCTCGTCGATCTGGCCCTGGAGGATCTGGGCGTTGACCCAGTTCGCCGTCACGTCCCGGATGTCCAGGGACTCGACGTCCTCGCGCATGGCGCGCAGCGCGGCACGGGACGCGGTCAGGTGCGCCTGTTCGCGGGCAAGGGGGTCTGAGGGCGCGGCGTTCACGGGGTGGCCTCCGGCGGCGGGTGCGGGATGTGCTCGGTGCGTGGCTCAGGGCCGCCGGTTTCCGGCCGGGCGGCGGCGCTCCACTGGGCGGGAGGCGGGAAGGGGAAATCTTAGTGACGGGGGTGGGGCGGGCCAAACGGTTTTTCGGAGGCGGAGCGGGGCGGGCCCGGGCCCCGCAGGCGCCGGGGAGTCCCGTACGGCGGGGCCGCCCGGCGCCGGGGCGGCAAACCCTGACCCACCCCCGAGAAAACCCTGAGGGACGCCGTCCCCGCGGGTCCCTCCCGAGGCGTACGGGCAGACCCCCGGTGGTCCTCCCGGCGGAGGCCGCCCGTGACCCCCGAGTCCTACCGTCGGACGCCGACGTTTACCCCCGCAGGCCGATGTGCGCGCGCCCCGCGAAACCGACCATGGACACATGAGCAGCGCAACCTTCACCCCCGCGTCCCTGTCCGCCCCGAAGATCCCCGGACCCCGCCCGGCTCCCGGCGCGACGGCCCTCTCCGACACCCACCGCCCGCACCGCGTCGGCGCCACCCTGCGCGCCGCGAAGGTGTTCGTCACCGCGGCGTTCGGAGTGGCCGTGCTCGGGGAGTACGCGGAGGAGGCCGGCGTCCGCCGCCGCTGACCCTCCTGCCGCGGCCGCACGCCCCTCCGCCCCTACCCCCTGCCTACTCCTCCGCGAGCACCGCGTCCGCGTCCAGGATCCGATACGCGTACCCCTGCTCCGCCAGGAACCGCTGCCGATGCGCGGCGAAGTCCTGGTCGATGGTGTCGCGCGCGACGACGGAGTAGAAGCGGGCCTCGTGCCCGTCGGCCTTGGGCCGCAGCACCCGGCCGAGCCGCTGTGCCTCCTCCTGCCGGGACCCGAACGTCCCCGACACCTGAATGGCGACGGTCGCCTCGGGAAGGTCGATCGAGAAGTTCGCGACCTTCGAGACGACGAGCACGGAGATCTCCCCCTGCCGGAAGGCGTCGAAGAGCTTCTCGCGCTGGGCGTTGGTGGTCTCACCCTTGATGACGGGCGCGTCCAGATGCTCACCCAGCTCGTCGAGCTGGTCGATGTACTGTCCGATGACCAGCGTCTGCTGCCCCTGATGCTTGCGCACCAAGGCCTCGGTGACCTTCCGCTTGGTCGCGGTGGTCGCGCAGAAGCGGTACTTCTCCTCGGCCTCGGCGGTGGCGTAGGCGAGCCGCTCGCTGTCGGTCAGGTTGACGCGGACCTCGACGCAGTCGGCGGGCGCGATGTACCCCTGCGCCTCGATCTCCTTCCAGGGCGCGTCGAACCGCTTGGGCCCGATGAGCGAGAACACGTCCGACTCCCGCCCGTCCTCCCGGACGAGGGTGGCCGTCAGTCCGAGCCGCCGCCGCGCCTGGAGGTCGGCGGTGAACTTGAAGACGGGCGCGGGCAGCAGGTGCACCTCGTCGTAGACGATGAGCCCCCAGTCCCGGGAGTCGAAGAGCTCCAGGTGCGGATAGACACCCTTCCGCCGTGTCGTCAGCACCTGATAGGTGGCGATCGTGACCGGCCGGATCTCCTTCTTCGTACCGCTGTACTCACCGATCTCGTCCTCGGTGAGGGAGGTCCGCTTGACCAGCTCGTGCTTCCACTGCCGGGCGGAGACGGTGTTCGTGACGAGGATGAGGGTGGTGGCCTTGGCCTCGGCCATGGCACCGGCGCCCACGAGGGTCTTGCCGGCGCCGCAGGGCAGCACGACGACGCCGCTGCCGCCGTGCCAGAAGCCCTCGACGGCCTGGCGCTGGTAGGGGCGCAGGGCCCAGCCGTCCTCGCGCAGGTCGATCTTGTGGGCCTCGCCGTCGACGTACCCGGCGAGGTCCTCGGCGGGCCAGCCCAGCTTGAGGAGGGTCTGCTTGATCTGGCCGCGCTCGGAGGGGTGCACGGCGACGGTGTCGGGGTCGATCCGGGCCCCGACGAGCGGGTGCACCTTCTTGGACCGCAGGATCTCCTCGAGAACCGGCCGGTCGGTCGACGTCAGCACGAGCCCGTGCACGGGGTGCTTGCTGAGCGTGAGGCGCCCGTACCGCGCCATGGTCTCGGCCACGTCCACGAGCAGGGCGTGCGGCACGGGATACCGCGAGAACTCGACCAAGGCGTCGACGACCTGCTCGGCGTCGTGCCCGGCGGCCCGCGCGTTCCACAGGCCGAGCGGCGTCACGCGGTACGTGTGGATGTGCTCCGGCGCCCGCTCCAGCTCCGCGAACGGGGCGATCGCGCGGCGGCAGGCGTCGGCCCGGTCGTGGTCGACCTCGAGAAGCAGAGTCTTGTCCGACTGGACGATGAGCGGTCCGTTCACCAGGGGGTGCCCTTTCGCTAGGCCAAACATCCAGTGTGCCGCATCGCCGCCGGGACGGCGGTGGGCCGCTGTGACGCGTGAGTACGAACACGCCGGTGCGGGGCCCGCCGCCTGAGTACCCGCACGGCGCCGCCCCCGACGCCCGGGAGCCCGCAGCGCACCCTCGCGCTGACGGTGACGCTGGGCGCGGCCCTGGTGACAGCCGCCGTCCTCCTCGCGGAACCGATCCTGCAGACGCTCGGCGTCGCGGTGTTCCTGGTGCTGCTGTTCACGGGGAACGCGTCGTCCTGACCGCGCACGGCGGCCCGGGACCTGGGTGGTCCCGGGCCGCTTGCCGTGGGGTGTGGCTCAGCTCGCGTCGGCGGTGTCCGTCGAGGGGGCCGGGGTCCCGGCGAAGAGGTCGTCCACGGTCGCGGCGGACAAGGCCTGATCGAACCACAGGCCGAGTGTGTCCAGGTCGGTGCAGGATGCGATGCGTTCCCTGGCGTCGTCGGGGACATGGATCTCGCGCATCTCCAGAGCGCGAAGGATCATGGAGGCACGAGCCTCGGCCTCTGCCTCCGCCTTACCCTCCGCCTTGCCTTCGAGGTAGGCCGTCTCGCGGACCGTGCCGCGTCCGGGGAAGTAGCTTACGAAGCCCAAGATTTCCCTCCATTTGTCTCCGGCTGCGGTGTCCCGCAGGTTGATGTCCAGGAACTCGTAGAAGTAGTCGGCGGCCTCCGGGTCCTGCTGCTGAAGGCTGCGGCCGAGTGCTTCCAGTATGCCGTCGATGTGGCGGCTGCGGGCGTGTGCCAGCGCGGAGAAGGCCGCCATCGCGGGGTTCTCCGCCGCCGTTCTCTGATCGGTGATCACCGGCAGGTTGTCGGGGCCGATGACCAGCGGGTGCGTGCGCTGAGTGGTCCAGCCCCGGACTCCGCAGTCGAAGGGACCGGCCGCCCACTTGGCCGTGGCCAGGTCCTGGCAGACCACGAGCAGCAGCACCGGCAGGCGGTACTTGGCCTGGAGGTGGGCGACGTAGTACGGCCAGCTCGACTCCTTGTCGGGCTTCCTCGCTCCCTGTGCCTCGATGGCCAGCAGGAAGTCGTCCCCGTCGGACGGGCCGATGCGCAGCACGGTGTCGATGCGGCGTTCCAGCGGCTTGGTCTCCGTCACGTCGGGGGTGAGCGCGTCCAGGGTCGCCTTCTCGGGGAAGGGGAGGCCCAGTACGCGGAAGACGGGGGCGAGGATTTCCGGCCGCTCCTGGAAGATGCGGTGTAAGCCCTCGTGGGATGAACTGACCATGTGGGCAACCCTGTTGCATCACGTTCGGTGTGTCCGGCGATCCGGGACGCGTTCACTCTTTCGATGATTCCGAACGTGTGCAGGTCGGAGCCCGTCAGTCGTCCGCGAGTTCCGCGACCCCCGTGACCCGGTGCAGGGGATAGGTGCGGACCTCGTCGGCCGTGTGGTCGTAGGCCGTGACGAAGCCGCCCTCGACGCGGACGGGGGCGATGACGCGTTGGCTGGCGGCGCCCTCGGCGTTGACGTAGCCGATCCAGAGGGTCTCGCCGGTGAGGACGGCGGCCTGCATGGTGGCGAGGGTCTCGGCGGGGGTGGTGCGGGGGAGTTCGCCGGTGCTGGGGGTGCCAGGGGTAGTGGTCTTGCGGGGGGCCGTGGAGGCCAGGTCGCCGGCGCGGATGGCGCGTACGGCGGCGTCGATGAGGGTGGCGTCGGGCAGTGGCGGGCCGTCGGGGACCGGCTCCGGCGGGGTGCGCGGCGGCGTGCGGTGGCTGTGCGCGCGGGTGATCAGGACGTCGCCGTCGGCGCTCTCGGCGGACGGGGCGAAGCCGAGGGAGCGCAGGCCGTCGAGGAGCGCGGCCGGGTCGGCCTGGGCGGCGAGGACGGTCGGGGCGAGGCGGCGCAGCCGCAGGCCCTGGGCGCGCTTGTCGGCGAGGATCTCGTTGAGGACGCCCTCGTCGTCGCAGCGCACGTACGCGGACGCGGCGCCGACGCGCAGGTGGCCGTGTTTCCTCGCGACGTCGTCGATCAGGTACGTGAGGGGCTGGGGGACCGGCGTACGGGAGTGCTCGGCGAGGAAGGCGTGCAGGTCGGACGCGCTCTGCCCGGCGTCGAGCGCGCGGCGCACGGAGCCGGGCGTGAACCGGTACACCGTCGCACCGCCCTTGGACTCGACATCGGCGAGCACGGTGAGCGCGTCGGCGAGCGGCCGCTGCAGGGGCCCCGGCGCGACCGCCGTGAGGTCGGCCTGGAGCAGGACGTGGTCGAGCGGGTCGGGGAGGAGGGGGGCGAGGAGACGCGCGGCGTTCCGGGCGGCGACGGCGAGCTCGGCGGACGGGTGGGCGGGGTCCGCGCTCAGCAGGGCGCGGGCGTGGGACGCGAGGGCTCCCCGTCCCGTCACGCCGAGGAGTTCCGCCTCCTCCAGCGTCCATCCGGCCAAGCGCGACCGCAGGTCGGACGCGCCCACGCCGGGCGGCCGTTCCCAGCGCAGGCGGGCGAGGAGGGAATCGGGGACGGGAGCGGCGCCCTCGGGGAGGCCGGCGAGGAGGGTGAGGACGCGGTGGCGCACCTCGGGGGCGGCGGAGCGGTCCAGGCCGGGGCCGAGCGCGGACAGGGTGCGGTCCTTGGAGTCGCGGCCGCCGACCAGGCCCGCCGTGCGGGTCGCGGTGAGCCATGCCGTGGCGAGGCCGGCCCAGCGTTCGGCGGCGGGCAGCTCCTGCCAGGTGTCGTACGCGGGCGTCGCCGCGTATCGCTCGTCGGCCTCGCCGTCGGCCGCGAGGAGCCCGGCCGCGTAGGCCAGTTCCACCCAGAACGCGGCCTGCGGCTCCGGCACGTCGAGCGCCACCGCGGTCCGCTTCAGGTCGCGCACGCTCAGGCCGCCCGCCCGCAGCACCGCGGGCCCGCCCTCGTCCCAGTCCTTGAGCAGCTCCTCGACGGTGGCGAGCGCCATGTGCGCCTGCCCCGCGGCGGTCGCGTCCACAACCTGTGGACGGTGTTCGCGCGCGGCCTCGACGGGCGGTGCCGTCGCCTCCAGTACGCGGTGGGCGCGCCCGCCGCGCAGGTGCAGGGCCGCCTCCCGGGGCAGGACGACGGTGCCCGGCGCGGTCGGCAGGAGCAGCCCCCGGTCGATCAGCCAGCGCAGGTGCGCCGCCGGTTCGGCGGTGACCTGGCCGTACGGCGGCCCCCACACGAGCCGCGACAGGACCTCCACGGACTCGGTGGGCGCCTCGTCCAGGAGCGCCGCCATCCGCTCGCGGTCGGTGAACAGCGCCGTCAGCGCCTCCACGGCCGACACCGCGTCGTGCGTCGCGGCGAGCCCCGCCGCCGCGACCAGGCTCTGCACCCGCCCCGGCGACATCCCCGCCATCGCCTCGGCGACGGTCGGCCCGAGCCCCGTCGGGGACGGCCGCTGCGGGGTCGGGGCGAGCAGTTCGCGGGCGGTGCGGACCAGACGGAGCCGGTCGTCCCCGCCCCACACGAGGGCCTGCCCGCGCAGGGTCGCGAGCGCGCGGTCGAGGGCGCCCCGCACCTCGGCCGCGCCGGTCCCGTCCCCGCCGTCCCCGTCGTCACCCGCCAGCAACCCCAGCAGCTCCGGATACGTCGCCGGGTCCGCCGCCACCGCCAGCGCCTCCGCGACCTGCTGCGCGAAGCGGTCGAGCCGTTCGAGCGCGCGCACGACGGACGCCCGCGTGCCCGCGCGCGTCGCGAGCTGCGTGAGGTCGTTCGGGACCGGCGTCAGGAGGTCCGGCCGGGTCCGCAACAGCGCGGCCATCGCCGCGTCGTCGCTCGCCCGGAGGGCTTCCGCCAGGGAACGGGGGGCGTCCGGGGTGCTCATCCTCGCCACGGTAGCGGGTCGCCCGCCGGGCCGGGCCGGGCCGGGCGCCCGCGCCGCACCGCGCGGGCGGGCGGCACCCGCGGGACAGGGGGCGGTTCGGGCGCCGGTTCGGGCGGCGGCTGGACGCCCCCGCCCGCCGCGTCAGGCGCCCCGAGCCCGCCGCGTCAGGCGCCCCGAGCCCGTCGCGTCAGGCGCCCCGCGCCCGCCCTCAAGCGTTCTGCGCCCGGTCGTACACCTTCTTCGCCAGGCTCCCGAACACCTCCCCGTACATCTTGGTCGGCTCCAGCGAGTCCAGCGCGCTGTTGACCGAGATCAGGGTGCCCCGGCCGGTGCGCGCGCTGAAGTCGGCGAACCAGGGCCCACCGCTGGAGCCGCCGGTCATGTCGCAGGGGATGGCCTGCGTACCGTTCTCCTTCTTCGCCGTACCGACGCAGCGCAGCAGCGACTCGCCGCGCTGCGGGCGGGTGGCGGAGTAGCCGAGGGCGGAGACGGTGCCGCCGACGGGACGGTCGAACGCGACGGCGCGGGCGCCTACCACGTCGGTGAGCTTCTTGCCGTTCTTGTCGGGGGCGACGACCAGCGTGGCCAGGTCGTCGGTGGAGTCCGTCTCCCAGGCGCGCGGCGTGATGGCCTGGCGGACCGGGAACACGCCGTGGGGCGCCTTGCCCTCGTGGTAGCCGGGGACGAACACCATGTCGATGTTGGTGTTCACGGGGGAGGAGCCCCGCCGCACGCAGTGGGCCGCGGTCATCACGGCGGAGCGGTTGGCGCTCTTCACGGCGGTGGCCGTGCACCAGGTGTCGGCGCCGCCGGAGTTGACGAAGAACAGGCGGCCCACGGTCTTCAGCTTGGGGCCCTGCCACGGCTTGGCCTTCGGACCGGACGGGCCGAGGTCCACGGACCTGCCGACGGCCTTCATCCGCGCGGGCGTCCAGTACGCGAGGGCGGCCTTGCGCTCCGCGGAGGTGAACTTCAGCGCGGAGGTCGGGTCGGCGGCGGCACCCGCCTGCCCGGCCGCGCCGGTCACCACGACGGGCGCGGCGACGGCCAGGGCCGCACCGGCCACGGCGAGTCCCAGGGCGCGGCCACGAAGGCGCCGGAACAGGGAAGGGGGTGTCGCGGTCATGGCGGGGTCTCCTCGACTTGGGTTACGAACAGCGGACGACGGACGACGGACGACGGACAGCGGACGACGGACAGCGGAGAAAGGTCAACGGGCAGAGGGCGCCGGACGGGCAGAAGGTGTCGGGCTGCTCTGCAAGAACGGGGAACACGTGTGTTCGGTTGGCGCTGTCGACGTTCTGTGACAGAAGTCCGCGACAAGCGGGACGGCCGGGCCGGTGCTGCCACCTCGGGGGCAGGGGCGCCGGAGGCCGCGGATCACGGTAACGTCGAGGTCGGGCCAGAACACCGCAGCCCCGGAGGGGACTTCGTGGGGATCGAGAGCGACCAGCTCGTCTTCGACTACCTGAGCCGCGTCGGCGACGTGGCCCAGCAGCGCCAACTGCCGTCCGGCACCCGGATGCGCCTCGTCTCCGGGCTGCGCGGCGAGATCGACCGCCGCCGCGCGGGCGCCGCCGACAGCCCGGCCGCGATCCGCCGCATCCTGAACGGCCTCGGCACCCCCGACGAACTGGTCGACGCGGCGGCCGACAACCCCGACGACATCAGCGCCGCCATCCCCGAGCAGCGCCCGGAACCCCAGACCAGCCGCCTGCGCCGCGTCGTCCCCCGGCCACGCCTGCGCCCGGCAGCGGAGCGCCCCGCGGCCACGGAGAACCCCGCGCGCCCCGCGCCCGAACCCCCGGCCACGGAGCGCCCGGCCCGCCCCGCCCGCTCCGCGCAGGACCGCCGCCCCGCCCGCGCCGCGCAGGACCGCCCCGCCAGGCGCCGCCCGGCCGCCCCGCCGCCCGCCCCCGACCCCCGCCCCGCGCCCCCGCACCTCGCGGGCACGGACGAACTGGGCGTCACCGGCGCGGACTTGGAGCCGGACTGGTGGCGCGTCGACCACTCGCCCGCGGCGGGCAAGGACACCGTGCACGGCTTCGTCGGCGGGGTGGAGATCCCCGAGATGCTGAAGCGGCCGTCGGTGAACATGGCGAAGCGGGGCCCGGGCGCGACGGCGGCCGAGGACGCCGAGGACGAGTACTTCGACGAAGAGGTCTACGAGGACGACGGGGAGGGGGACGCGGAGGAGGAGGCGGGCGAGGCCGTCGAGACCGCTGGGCGCAGCCGGCTGCGGCGACTCGTCGCGCCCGCCGCGAAGGCCGCCCCCGAGGAGGAGGTCGCCGAGGAGGACGAGCCCGCCCCGGTGGCGAAGGGCGCGGGCGCCAAGGCGGGCCTCGCCCGTGCCCTCGCCAACCCCGTGCCCCTGCTCGCGGCCATCGCGCTCGTCGTCGGCGCCGTCATCGGCAACTGGTTCGCGCTGGCGGGCGGTTGGGTCGTCGCCTGGTTCTCACGGAAGCTCAGCCCGGCGGAGCGGAAGGTCGGCGTGTTCGTCGTGCCGGGCCTCGCCATCGCGTCGGGCGTGGCCTGGCTGTGGGGCCGCTCGCAGGGCAAGTGGGGCGAGCCCATCGTCAAGGGCCATATGAACGAGGCCGTGGCCGGCACCTGGCCCTGGGTGGTGCGCGGTGCGGCCGTCGCCTCCGCGCTCTTCCTGGTGTGGAGGTCGCAGCGGCGACGGCCGTCGGCGGACTAGGAGCAGTGCCCTGGGGGCTACTTCGTCAGGTCGGCCCGCAACTCGTCCAGGATCTTCGCCGCGGCCGTGTAACCGATGCCCTGGATCCACAGCTCGTCGTCGACGACGTGGACGTTGCCGGACTTCACCGCCTTCATGTTCTTCCACAGCCCGCTGCTCACGGTCCGGGTCTGCTTGGACTTCTCCGGATCGCCGTACGTGGACCGGAAGATGACGTCCGTGTCGGCCATGTCGATCTTCTCGGGGCTCAGGTCGTACGAGAACCCGTCCTTGGCCTTCTCGGACAGGGGTGCCCGGCCGAGCCCGACGTCCTTGAGGATCGTGGCGATGTACGTCCGCTCGCCGTACACGCGGATGTCCGCGCCCTCCACGAAGCGGACGACGTTGACCTCGGTCGCCTCGGCCTTCGCGGGACCGCCGAGGGCGGTCGTGACCTTCTTGGCGTGGGCGGTGTAGTCGGCGACCACCTTCTTCGCCTCGGGCTTCTTGCCGAGGGCGTCGGCGTGGATCTGGAAGTTCTCCTTCCAGGGGTGACCGGTGGTCTCCGTCATCACGGTCGGCGCGATCTTCTTGAGCTGGTCGTACTTCGCCCCGTGCCGGACCTTGGAGGTGAGGATCAGGTCGGGCTCGAGCCCGGCGATGACCTCCATGTTGGGGTTCAGCATCTCCCCGACGTCCTTGATCCCCGCGACCTCGTCCTTCGGCAGATAGTCCGGGAACCCCTCGGCCGCCTCGACGTGGGTGGAGCCGACCGGCTTCACGCCGAGGGTGAGCGCGGAGTCCAGCTCCGCGGTGTCGAGCACGACGACCCGCTCCGGCTCGACCGGCACCTGCACGTCGCCCATGGCGGTCTTGACGGTGTGTGTCCTGCCCGACCCGGACCCCGCCTCGCCGTCGTCCGAGCCGGACCCGCAGGCGGTGAGGGCGAGGGCGCCGGAGAGCGCGAGGGCGCACGGGACGAGGGCGCGGCGGCGGGGGAAACCGGTGCGGCGGGGGAAACCAGTCATGACGTGGGCCTTTCGTCCAGGGGTGGTTTCTTGTCCGTGGGAAGGGCGGTGGGCGCCGACGGCCCGGCGGGAGCCGCTGACGTCCCGGTGGCCGACGGCTGCCAGGGCGCGCCCGGCACCACCAGCGGCGAACCCGTCACCGGGTCGGGGACGACCACGCAGTCCAGGCCGAAGACCTCGCGTACGAGCTCCTCGGTGACGACCTCCGCGGGCGTTCCCCGGGCGACCACCCGCCCCTCCTTCATGGCGACGAGGTGGTCGGCGTACCGGGCCGCCTGGTTCAGGTCGTGCAGGACGACGGCGACCGTGCGGCCCCGGTCGCCGTCCCGGGTGGTCGTGGCCAACTGACGTACCAGGTCGAGGACTTCGATCTGGTGGGAGATGTCCAGGTAGGTCGTGGGCTCGTCCAGGAGGAGGATGTCCGTCTCCTGCGCGAGCGCCATCGCGATCCACACGCGCTGCCGCTGCCCGCCCGAGAGCTCGTCCACGGACCGCTCGGCGAGCGCCGCCACGTCGGTGCGCTCCATGGCCTCGGTCACCGCGGTCTCGTCGGCGTCGGACCACTGCTGCCACCAGCGCTGGTGCGGCTGGCGGCCGCGCGCCACCAGGTCGCCGACGGTGATCGCCTCGGGCGCCACCGGCGTCTGCGGGAGCAGCCCGATCTGCTGGGCGATGTGCCGCGTCGGCAGCTTCGCCAGGGCCTCGCCGTCGAGCAGCACCGCGCCGCCCTTGGGCTTCAGGAGTCGGCCGAGCGCCCGCAGCGTCGTGGACTTGCCGCAGGCGTTGGGGCCGACGATGACGGTGACCCGGCCGTCGGGGACCGCGAGGTCGAGGTCGTGCACGACGGTGCGGTCCTCGTACGCGAGGGTCAGCTCGCGGGCCGTGAGGCGGGCGGCCGCCGTGGTGGCGGGGGCGGGGGCGGTCACGCGGTGCCTCCATTGCGTACGGAACGACTGCGGATGATGAGCCAGATCAGGTACGGGGCCCCGACGGCCGCCGTCAGGACGCCCACCGGCAGCTCCGTCGGCGCGAACAGCTTCCGGGCGAGCAGGTCCGCGAGGACGACGATCAGCGCGCCCAGGAGCGCCGAGCCGAGCAGCGGGATCTGGGCGGTGCGGGTGAGGCGGCGGGCGATCTGCGGGGCGAGCAGGGCCACGAAGTCGACCGGGCCCGCCGCGCCCGTCGCCACGGAGGCGAGCACCACGCCGAGCAGGACGAGACCGAAGCGGACCCGGCCCAGGCGCACGCCGAGGGCCGTCGCCGTGTCGTCGTCCATCGCCGCCGTGCGCTGGGCGCGGGCCGCCCAGGCCACGAACGGGAGCAGCACGAGCAGGGTCAGGGCGAGCGGGTCGGCCTCCGGCCAGCCGCGGCCGTTCAGCGAGCCCGTCATCCAGATCTGCGCCTGCTGCGCGACCAGGTAGTCGCCCTTCGTCATGAACAGCGTCGTCACCGAGCGGAGCGCGATCGCGAAGCCGATGCCGATGAGGACGAAGCGGGTGGCGTGCAGGCCGCCCCGCCAGGCGAACACGTACACGAGCAGGGCGGCGAGGATGCCGCCCGCCACCGACAGGTACGGCAGGAGCGTGTACGACGTCACGCCGAACGTCATCGCCCCCACCGTCACCGCGCTCGCGCCCTGGCTGATGCCGATGATGTCCGGGCTCGCCAGGGGGTTGCGGGCGACCGTCTGGATGAGGGCGCCCGCGACGCCGAAGGCCGCGCCGACCAGGAGGCCCACCACCATGCGCGGTTCGCGCAGGGTGCCCACGACCAGCTCGTCGGGGGAGGGCTGCCCGAGGACGACCTTCAGGGCCTCCGCGGGGTGGACGAAGGTCTCGCCGACGCAGAGGTAGGCCAGGCAGGCGGCCGCGAGGGCCAGGCCGAGGGCCAGGGCGACTGCGGCGGAGCGGCGGTGGAGGAGGAAGGTCGCCCTTCGGAACCGGAGCACGGCATGGCCGGGGGGACGTCCACGGAACGGTTGCCCGGCACCGTGGGCACAGCGGCCGGAGGCAGCGGTCGGGGCGCCGTCGGCGGGAGCGGGCGTGGTGTTGTCGCTCGTCCTCGTCACGCCGCCACCGCCTTCCTGCGGACCAGGGCCACCAGGAACGGCACCCCGATCAGCGCTGTCATGACGCCCGCGGGGACCTCGCTCGGGGGGAAGACGACGCGGCCGATCGTGTCGGAGACCAGGAGCATGACGGGGCCGATGAGGGCGGCCAGGGGGAGGACCCAGCGGTGGTCGCTGCCGATGACGGCGCGGGCGATGTGGGGGACGGCGAGGCCGATGAAGGCGATGGGCCCGGCCGCGGCGACGCCGACGGCGGTGAGGACCGTGGCGCCGAGGCCGCCCACGACGCGTACCGTCGCGACCTTCTGGCCGAGACCCTTGGCCACGTCCTCGCCGAGGGCGAGGGCGTCGAGGCCGCGGGCGACGGAGAGCACGAGGAGCAGCCCGACGAGCAGGAAGGGCCAGATCCGGGCGGCGATGTCGGCGTCGCGGCCGGACAGCGAGCCGACCTGCCAGAAGCGGAACTCGTCGAGGGCGGAGGCCTTGGTGGTGAGGACGGCGGTGGTGACGGAGACGAGCAGGGCGTTGATGGCGGCGCCGCCGAGGGCGAGTTTGACGGGGGTGGCGCCGCCGCGCCCGCTGCTGGCGATGGCGTACACGGCGACGGAGGCGATCGCGGCGCCCGCGAAGGCGTACCAGACGTAGCCGGTGAGGGTGTGCACGCCCGCGTAGGCGATGGCGAGGACGACGCCGACGGAGGCGCCCTGGCTGATGCCGAGGATGCCGGGGTCGGCGATGGGGTTGCGGGTGATGCCCTGCAGGGCGGTGCCGGCGACGGCGAGGGCGGCGCCGACCATCACGCCGATCACGGTGCGGGGCACCCGCAGCTCCCGGATCACCTCGGCGGCGTCGCTGTGACCGCCGTGCAGGAGGGCGTCGAGGACGGCGGACGGCGCGATCGCGCGGGCGCCGACGGCGAGGCTGAACAGGACGGCGAGCAGCAGGGCCACGACGGCCGCCGTCATCGCGACAGCCCGTCTGACGGACACACGCATCGGCTGGGGCTCGTTTCGCAGGGGTTCGCAGAGATTGGTAAGGCTTGGCTAAGTCTAAGCGGGGCGGGGGTCCCCGCCGGGGGCCTGCGGCCCTCGGCACAATGGCCCCATGACCTCACGGACCGGCCGGACCACCGCCCCCCTCACCGTCGGCTTCGACCTCGACATGACGCTGATCGATTCCAGGCCCGGCATCCACGCCTGTTACCTGGAACTTTCCGCGCGTACGGGGACCTACATCGACGCGGACCTGACGGTCACCCGGCTCGGACCGCCTCTTGAGGAGGAGTTGAAGCACTGGTTTCCAGCCGATCGTGTCGCGGCCATGGCCACGCTCTACCGTGAGATCTATCCCACATACGCGATCACCGCGACGCCCGCGATGCCCGGCGCCCGCGAAGCCGTCGACGCGGTGCACGCGGCGGGCGGCCGCGCCCTGGTGGTGACCGCCAAGTTCGAGCCGAACGCGAAGCTCCATCTGGAGCACCTGGCCATCGACGTGGACGCGGTCATGGGCGACCTGTGGGCGGAGCAGAAGGCGCGGGCGCTGACCGAGCACGGGGCGTCGGTGTACGTCGGCGACCACACCGGTGATGTACGCGGCGCGCGTACGGCGGGCGCGCTGTCCGTGGCGGTGGCGACCGGGCCGTGTGACGCAGCGGAACTGCGCACGGCGGGCGCTGACGTCGTACTCGACGACCTGACCTCGTTCCCCGCCTGGCTGGCGGCCTACCGGGCGGAGGGCTCCGCCGCCGACCTGGCCTGACGCCGCTGCACCGCGATCCCGCGCAGCACGCCCGCGCCCGCGATGAGGAAGCCGACCCCCATCAGCATGCAGACCGCGTACGCGATGGGTGGGAAAGTGTCGCCGCCGAGGAACAGCGGTGCCACCGTGACCAGTGTGGCCACGGCGCCGACGAAGAAAACGATCGCGCCAATCCGTACGAGGCCGTCGCCCGGTCCGGTGGAATTCGCTTGGGTTTTGTCACGCACCGGACCAGGGTAGTTCCCAGCGCGTAGGAAGAAACCGGGGACGTCTTGTCACCGGCCCGGGGACCCATAGTCTTGGTTCCGGCGGGTCGGGGCGACCCGCTGTACTGCTATCCAGAGCCGTTTACGCCCGGCGGGCCGGACCGTCCCGTCCGCCGGAACGCGTCGCGGCACAGACGAGTACGACGACGAGTACGAGGACGAGGACTTCACGTGCCTACCGGCAAGGTCAAGTGGTTCAACAGCGAGAAGGGCTTTGGCTTTCTCTCCCGCGACGACGGCGGCGACGTCTTCGTGCATTCCTCCGTACTGCCCGACGGCGTCGACACCCTCAAGCCCGGCCAGCGCGTGGAATTCGGCGTGGTCGCCGGGCAGCGAGGGGATCAGGCTCTTTCGGTGACGCTGCTCGACCCGACGCCGTCCGTCGCCGCGGCGCAGCGCCGCAAGCCGGACGAACTGGCGTCCATCGTCCAGGATTTGACGACCCTGCTCGAAAACATCACGCCCATGCTGGAGAAGGGGCGCTACCCCGACAAGGCTTCGGGCGCGAAGATCGCGGGGCTCCTCCGGGCGGTAGCGGACCAGCTGGACGTGTAGTCACCCCGGGGGCTGCGCCCCCCGGACCCCCGCTATCGGCGCTCCGCGCCTCGTCCTCAAACGCCGGACGGGCTGAACCTTGCCGCACCGGCGAGATACACAGCCCCTCCGGCGTTTGAGGAGCGGGGGTCTGGGGGCGGAGCACCAGTTTCGGGAAGGGGCGGGATCGGGGAGCCCCCGGCAGGCCCCCACCCGTCACGGAAACGCCAGCGCCCCCGGCCGCAACGCCGGCACGAGCCCCTCGGCCGCCGCCCGCGTGAGAAGCCCACGAACGGCGGCGTAGCCGTCCTCCCCCAGGTCGGCGGTGAATTCGTTGACGTAGAGCCCGATGTGCTGATCGGCGACGGCGGGATCCATCTCCTGGGCGTGCTCCCGGACATAGGGCCGGGACGCCTCGGGATCGTCCCAGGCCATCCGCACGGACGCTCGCGCCGCGGCGGCCAGCTCCCGCAGGACGCCGTCCCCGAGCGCCCGCCGCGCGATGATCGCGCCGAGCGGAATGGGCAGCCCCGTGACCTCCTCCCAGTGCTCGCCCATGTCCGCGAGCTTGTGCAGGCCGTAGTCCTGATACGTGAACCGGGCCTCGTGGATGACGAGCCCCGCGTCCACCTTCCCGTCCCGCACGGCGGGCATGATCTGGTGGAAGGGCAGGACGACGATCTCGCCGACCCCGCCGGGCAGGACGTCCGCGGCCCAGAGCCGGAAGAGGAGATAGGCGGTCGACTTCTCACTCGGGACGGCCACGGTCTTCCCGGTCAGGTCGGCCCCGGCCTCGCGGGTCAGGACGAGCGGCCCGCACCCCCGCCCGAGCGCCCCGCCGCAGGGCAGCAGCGCGTACTCGTCGAGGACGTAGGGCAGCACGGCGTACGACACCTTCAGGACGTCGAACCCGGCGGCGCCGCGCTCGGCCATGCCGTTGGTGATGTCGATGTCGGCGAAGGTGACGTCGAGTCCGGGGGCGCCGGGCACCCGTCCGTGCGCCCACGCGTCGAAGACGAAGGTGTCGTTCGGGCAGGGCGAGTAGGCGATCTTCAGGGACCGGGGCGGGGCGTCAGTCATGCCTGTTCCAACTCTCCAGTACGGGCGCGAGCTTCCCGATGACGGGCGTGAACTTCCCGAACGCGCCGGTCAGCGCGGCCAGCGCGGCCCCGATCCGCCAGGCCTCCCGGTCGCGCGGGCCCACCGGGTTGGACACGGCGCGGACCTCGAGGACGGGAAGCCCGTACAGGGCGGCGGCCTCGGCGACCCCGAAGCCCTCCATGGCCTCGGCGAGGACGCCGGGGTGGCGCGCGCGCAGCGCGTCGGCGCGGGCCGCGGAGCCGGTCACGGTGGAGACGGTCAGGACGGGGCCGACCGCGGCGCCGGTGGCGGCGGCCAGGGCGCTCACCAGCGCCGGCGGGGGCAGGTGGGTGACCCGGCCGAAGCCGAGGTCGGTGACGGGCAGGAACCCGTCGGGCGTCTCGGCGCCGAGGTCGGCGGCGGTGACGGCGTCGGCGACGACGAGGGAGCCGACGGGGGCGCCGGGCTGGAAGCCGCCGCCGATCCCGGCGGAGACGACCAGGTCGTAGGGGGCGTCGGCCGCGGCGGCGAGAGCGAGGGCGCGGCCGGTGGCGGCGGCAGCGGCGGCGGGCCCGACCCCGGCGACGAGGAGGTCGACGACGGGGGCGCGGTCACCGGGGGAGGGGCCGGGCAGGCCGGACGCCACCGCGTCCCGCTCGGCGGGGACCGCGGTGGCGATCAGGACGCGCGGGCCCGGGGGCCGGGTCCGTGGTGCGGTCCCGGTCAGGCGTCCGAGTCCTTCTTGAACTTGAACGACCACAGGCCGGTCGCCTTGGCGCCGCCCTCGGCCTTGCCGCCCTCCAGCAGGCTCACCGTGGTCGAGTTGCCGCTGCCGCCGTACTGCTGGTTGAAGAACACGCTGCCCGGGATGACGACGTACGTCTTCTTGCTGGCCTCGGTCAGCGGCCGGCCGTTCATCAGGAGCGTCCAGCCCTTGTCGGCGATCTCCGGGTCGACGCCGAAGCGGACCTTCTCGTCGGGGTCGACGGTGATGGACTTGACGTCCTTCTTGTTCTTCAGGCAGTCCTGAACCTCGGACTCCGTGAGTTCCTTGCCGTCGTTGTAGCAGGACGCCTCGGAGTGCACGGAGTCGCTGCCGACCGTCACGGTGGCCAGCGGCGTCGGCTTGTCACAGGCCGACAGGACGAGAAGTCCGGCGGAGGCGGCGCCGAGAGCGGCGACGGTGCGGCGGCGACGCGCCGAGCGGGGTACCAGGGAGGTCATGGCGGAAGGCTATCGGGCGCCGGGGTGACCACTGCGAGGTGGGTGCGGCGTGCCGCCACGTGGGGTGGGGTCGGGCGGGTGCGGGGACGCGGTGGGTGCGGCGCGGGTGCGGGTGGCGCGGGGCGGCCGACGAGGCGCGGGTCAGGCGACGCGGGGGCGGCGTGCACCGCCCCTGCGTGCCGCCGCCAGGAGCCCCTTCACCGTCGGCACCCAGCCCGTGGCGACGATCCCCGCCGCGACCCACAGGCCCAGCGTGCCGTTGAGCGGCAGCGCGATGCCGATGCCGCCGCCCACCACCCACGCCATCTGCAGCAACGTCTCGGAGCGCGCGAACGCCGACGTCCGCACCTCCTCCGGTACGTCCCGTTGGATCATCGCGTCCAGCGACAGCTTCGACAGCGCCTGCGCGAAACCCGCCACCGCCGCGAGCGCGGCGATGCCCACCGGGCTGACGAACACGGCCGCGCACACCGCCACGCCCAGGACGACCGCCACCACCGTCACGATGATCAGCTCCGGGGCCCGGGCCTTCAGCCACGCGCCGACCGCCGTGCCGAGCGCGTTGCCCGCACCCGCCGACACGCCCACGATGCCCAGCGACACCGCGGCGCTCTGCCCGGCCAGGGGATGCTCGCGCAGCAGGAAGGCGAGGAAGAAGATGAGGAACCCCGAGAGCGCGCGCTGCGCGGCGTTCACGGCGAGTCCGTGCGTCACGGACGGGCCGACGGTGCGCAGGCCGAGGCGCCGCCTGCGGGAGCTGTCCTCGCGGTCCCTGGCGCGTGCCAGGTGCAGATGCTCCTCGTCGGCGGCGAGCAGCGCCTTGTGCTCGCCCTTCGCCGAGTCGACCTTGTGCGGCAGCGTGAACGACAGGACCGTGCCCGCGACGAACAGGACGAACGCCCCGTACAGCGGCCAGCGCGGCCCGAGCGCCTGCAGGCCCGCGCCGATCGGCGCCGCCACGCCCGTGGCCAGGAGGCCGCTCAGGGTCACCCGGGAGTTCGCCTTGACCAGCGAGAAGGCCGGTGGCAGCAGCCGGGGTACGACGGCGCTGCGCACGACCCCGTACGCCTTCGACGCCACCAGGACGCCCAGCGCCGCCGGATACAGCTCGAGCCCGCCCGTCACCACCGCGCCCGAAAGCATCAGGGCGAGCAGCGCCCGCGCCAGCATCGCGCCCGCCATCGCCGCGCGGCGGCCGTGCGGGAGGCGGTCCAGGAGGGGGCCGATGACCGGGGCGAGGAGCGTGAAGGGGGCCATCGTGATCGCCAGGTACAGGGCGACGCGGCCCCGTGCCTCGTCCGTCGGCACCGAGAAGAACACTGTCGACGCGAGCGCGATCGTGATCATCACGTCGCCCGCGCCGTTCACGGCGTGCAGCTCGATCAGTTTCCCGAGGCCCGACTCGCCCGCTCCGTGGGCGTGGGTCGCCTTCCTGATGCCCTTCGCCGTGCCGGTGAACGGGAGGCGCAGGGCGCGGCCCACCGCTCGGGCCGCCCGGGTTGCCGCACCCGGGGTGCCCGGTCGCTGGGACGACGACCTGACGCCAGTCACCCAGTCATAGTGCCCCGTCCGGGGGTGGACTAGCGGCATAACCACTCGCGGCCCTCGCGGGAACGCCCCGGTCCCGCCCCTTTCCCGAACCCATGGGCTGCGCCCCTGGACCCCGGGGGTGGGTGTCCCCTTCGGGTGGGACGGCTCCCGCCGATCGGCGCTCCGCGCCTCGTCCTCAAGCGCCGGACGGGCTGAGATGTGCCGGGCTGTTGGTCGGCAGACGGGAAGCAGGGGCGGGCGGGTGGAAAAAAGCCCGTCCGGCGCTTGAGGACGAGGGCCGCAGGCCCGAAAAACGGGGGCGCGGGGGCAGAGCCCCGACCAGCCGCCCGGTACGCCGGTGTGGGCCCAGGGGCCAGGAGAAGGTAGCGTGCGTAACGCGCCTGCGGCAGCAGTCCTCGGCCGCGCGCCTACCGGCCATCCCGCAGAATGGATGGCGTAGGTGCGCCCGGTGACGTCGGGCGCGGACGTCGACGCGGCCCTCTGGTCCGCTCCGTCCGTGCCGCCGCGTAAGAGTGGCGCACTCGTGAGACGGCGTAGGAGAGAAGCGATACCTGTGAGCGCAGCGACAACGCGAAGCCGTACCCAGCGCACCCCGCGTACCCCCGACCGTCTCTGCGCCGAGGCGATCGGCCTGGCCCGTGCCGCCGCCGAGGAGGCCGCCGCACCCGGGGTGGTCGGTGAGCACGTCGAGGTCGTCATCGAGGGCGACCGCGTCGTCACGCATCTCTTCGAGTGCAAGGAACTGGGGTACCGGGGCTGGCGCTGGGCGGTGACCGTCGCCCGCGCCTCCCGCGCGAAGGTCGTCACCCTCGACGAGACCGTCCTGCTGCCCGGACCCGACGCCCTCCTCGCCCCCGAGTGGGTGCCCTGGAGCGAGCGCCTTCGCCCCGGCGACATGGGGCCCGGCGACCTGCTGCCCACCGACGCGGAGGACCTGCGGCTCGAACCCGGTTACTCCGGTGAGGACGAGCCGCCGCCCAACTCCGTCCTGTCCGAGGACATGGCCGAGCGCGTCGAGGCGGAGGACGCCGAGGTCACCGCGGGGTCGCCCGCCGACCTCACTGTCGCGCCCGCCCGCGGGTCGCTCGCGGCGATCGCCGACGAGCTGGGGCTGCGGCGCGCCCGCGTCCTCTCCCGGTACGGACTGCACACCGCGGCCGACCGCTGGGAGGAGGCGTACGGCCCGAAGACCGCCATGGCGCAGGCCGCGCCCGCGCCCTGCGTCAGCTGTGGGTTCCTCGTGCCGATCGGGGGGTCGCTCGGGCAGGCGTTCGGGGTGTGCGCCAATGAGTTCGGGCCCGCGGACGGGCGGGTCGTGTCCCTCTCGTACGGGTGCGGGGGGCACTCCGAGGCCGCCGTCATGCCGAAGCCGCCGCGGCCGGCTCCGCCGGTGCTCGACGAGACCAAGGTGGACGCGCTGCCGCTGCGGCCCGCGCCGGACTCCGGCTCGGTGGTGCCGGTGGGTGCCGGTGAGGATCTGGGCCACTCCTAGCCTCTACGGTTTCTGGGGTCCGGGTGCGCCCGGGGCTGTCCGGGGCTGCCCGCGCCTTGGCGGCCCGTCGGCGGGTCGGCCCGAGGCTTCGCGTGCGGGCTGGTGGATGGTTTCCGCCGCGCTGCGCGCGACGGGTTCCCCACCCGTTACCCCCAAAGGTGGCTTCCTGGGGCTTCGCGTGCGGGTCCGGTGGGTGGTGACGCCGCGCCGCGCGCGACACCTATTCCGCCGCTCCACTCGCCCACGCCGTATCCCGTGTGCCCGCACCCCGCACCCGCGTCCCGCGCCCCCCGCACCCCGCACCCGCGTCCCGCGTGCCCGCACCTCACCCCCCCCGAGCCCGACACTCGCCGTCCCCCGCACCCGACTCCCACCCAAGCAACGTCCCGTACCCGAACCCTCCGGTTCCGAGTAGCCGGTGGGCGGGTGGGGCGTGCGGCGCGCGCAGTGCGGTGGAACGGGGAGCGACGGGCCGCACCCGAAGCCCACCCCCCAGCGGGACGCGATAGCGTCGCCCCCCGACGACGACCACCACGACCACAGCCAGCAGCGGCCCCAGGCCCGTATCCGCAGGCAGAGGGAGAGCGACCACGTGAGCAAGACCGTGCGGCCGGCCGACGAGGGCACCGACCCGTTCGGCACCGCCCGCCTGCGCCGCTCAGTCCTGGAGGCCTGGGCGGCGAGCCCGGCCCGGTTCCGCGAGGACGCGAACGCCGAGGAGGACATGGCCCTCGGCGGCTACCGCGACCGCCTGGTCGTGGAACTCGCCCAGAACGCATCGGACGCCGCCGCCCGTGCGGGCGTACCGGGCCGCCTGGCCCTCACCCTCCAGGACGGAGTCCTCGCCGCGGCGAACACGGGCGCGCCCCTGGACGCGACGGGCGTGGAGTCGCTGTCCACCCTGCGGGCCTCCGCGAAGCGGGAGGACCGCGACCACCGCCTGGACCGGCAGGACGGGCCGCAGGCCGCCGGGGTCGACCGGGCGGACCAGGACCCCGCCGCCAGGCGGACGACCGGCCGCTTCGGCGTCGGCTTCGCCGCCGTTCTCGCCGTCTCCGACGCCCCCGCCGTCGTCGGCCGCACCGGCGGCGTCCGGTTCTCGCTGGCGGAGGCCCGGGAACTGGCGGCGGAGACGGCGAGGTTCAGCCCGGGGCTCGGGGACGAGATCCGGCGCCGCGAGGGCCACGTACCGCTGCTGCGGCTGCCGCTGCCCGCGGAGGGCACCGCCCCGGACGGGTACGACACCGTCGTCATCCTGCCGTTGCGGGACGCCGCCGCGGAGGACCTGGTCACCCGCCTCCTGGAGGGCGTCGACGACGCGCTGCTGCTCGCCCTGCCGGGACTTGAGGAAGTCACCGTCACGGTGCCGGGCAGCCCGGCCCGCACCCTGCGCCGCACGGCCGACGGCCCGTACACCGTCGTGGCGGACAGCAGGGACGGCACGACCCGCTGGCGTACCGTCAGCAGGCAGGGCGCGCTGGCCCCGGAGCTGCTCGCGGGGCGGCCCGTGGAGGAGCGGCAGCGCCCGTACTGGCATCTGACGTGGGCCGTGCCCGTCGGCCAGGACGGCGCCCCGGAACGGCCCCGGACGAGCGCGGTCGTGCACGCGCCCACCCCCAGCGACGAGCCCCTCGGCGTACCCGCCCTGCTCATCGCCTCGTTCCCGCTGGACACCAGCCGCCGCCACGCCGCACCGGGCCCGCTCACGGACTTCCTGGTGGAGAGCGCGGCGGACGCGTACGCCGAACTCCTCGCCGCCTGGCGGCCGGTGACCGAGGGCGTCATCGGGCTCGTGCCGGGGCCGCTCGGCACGAGCGAGCTGGACGGGGCGCTGCGGGGCGCCGTCCTCGACCGGCTGCCGCGCACCGCGTTCCTGCCGCCCGCCGTGCCGCCCACGCGGGCGGACGGCGACCCGGGCGGACAGGACGAGTGGCTGGACGCCGAGGCCGCCGCCGTCCCTGAGACATTGCGGCCGCGCGACGCGGAGGTGGTGGAGGGCGCGGCCGCCGACACCGTGCGCGTCCTCGCCGAGGTGCTGCCCAGCCTGCTGCCCGCGGGCCTGGAGCGGCGCGGTGAGCTGCGCACGCTCGGCGTCGCCCGGGTCCCGCTGACCGAGGCCGTCGACCGGCTCGCCGGTCTGGAGCGGGAGCCGTCCTGGTGGCGGCGGCTCTACGACACCCTCGCCGGGGTCGACCCGGACCGGCTCTCGGGCCTGCCCGTGCCGCTCGCCGACGGCCGCACCACCATCGGCCCCCGCCAGGTCCTGCTGCCCGCCCCCGGCACCACCACGGCCGACGAGAGCGGCTCCGCGGCCCTCGCCCGGCTCGGCCTGAAGGTCGCGCACGCCGACGCCGCCCACCCGCTCCTGGAGAAGCTGGGCGCCCTTCCCGCCACGCCCCGCGCGGTCCTGACGACCCCGCAGGTGCGGGCGGCCGTCGCGGCGTCCCTGGACGACGACAGCTGGTACGGCGACGGTGAGGGGCCCGGCGAGGGCGGGTCCCTGGACGCCGAGGAGCTGGCCGAGCTGGTCCTCACCCTCGTACGGGACGCGGAGCTCGCACCCGGGGACGAGCCCTGGCTCGGGGCGCTCGCCCTGCCCGACGAGGACGGCGAACCGGCGCCCGCCGGGGAGCTGGTGCTGCCCGGCAGCGCGTTCGAGGCGGTCATGCGGGCGGGCGAACTCGCCGGAGTGGACGCCGAGCTGGCGGAGCGGTGGGGCGAGCAGCCGCTCGCCGCGTGCGGGGTGCTCGCCTCGTTCGCGCTCGTACGGGCCACCGACGTCGTCCTGGACCCCGACGAACTGGAGCCCCGCGACGGCGACTTCGCCGAGCCCGACGACGCGGGTCTGCTCGACGCCGTCGACGTGTGGTGCGAGGACATCCTGGACCGGCTGCCGGACACGCCGGTGCCGCCGGTCGCGACGGAGGTCGTCGCCGTCCGCGACCTCGACCTCGTCGACGACGACGCCTGGCCGCGGGCCCTCGCCCTGCTGTCCCGGCCGCCGCTGCGCGACGCGCTGACCCAGCCGGTGCGGGTGCTGCTTCCGGACGGCACGACGGAGAGCGTGCGGTCGTACACGGCGTGGTGGCTGCGCGGCCACCCGGTGCTCGGCGGGCGGCGCCCCGCGGGCCTTCGGGCCGCGGGCGGTGACCCGCTGCTCGACGGGCTCTACGACGACGCCGACGCCTCCGGGTTCGACGACGAGCAGGTCCTCAGGGCGCTCGGCGTGCGGACGTCGGTCGGCTCGCTGCTCGCGGAGCCGGGCGGTGCGGCCGAGCTGCTGGACCGGCTCGCGGACCCGGAGCGGACCGTTTCCGCGGCGCAGCTGCACGCGCTGTACGGGGCGCTCGCGGACCTCGACCCGGAGCAGGTGACGCTGCCGGACGAGGTGCGGGCGGTCCTCGGCGGCGGCCCGGACGGGGAGGCGGGGGAGGTCGTGGTCGTCGACGCGGCGGACGCGGTCGTCGCCGACGCCCCGGACCTGCTGCCGTTCGCCTCCGGCGTGCCGCTGCTCCCCGTCGCCCCGTCCCGCGCGGCCGACCTGGCCGAGCTGTTCCAGGTGCGGCGCCTGAGCGAGCGGGTGGCGGCGGAGGTCGACCCCGCGGGCGGGGTGGAGCACGAGGTGCCGGAGTCCGTGCGGGTGCTGCTCGGTGCCGGGACCCCGGCGACGTACCGGGAGTACGAGGAGCTGGTGGTCGACGGCGTCGACCTGGAGTGGCGCCGCACCCCCGACGGGGTCGTGCACGCGGCGACCGTGGAGGGCGTGGCCGCGGGGCTCGCGTGGGCGGCCCGGCAGTGGCCGAGGCGGTTCGAGGTGGCGGCGCTGCTCGAGGATCCTTCGCGCACGGAGGAGCTGGCCCGGGACCGGTGGTTCGACTAGCCGGGGCTTGGCCGGGCGGGGTTCGGCTTGGCCGGGCTGGGCCGGGTGGGGCTTGGCCGGGCGGCGCTTGACTCGGTGGGGCTTGGCGGGCGGGGCTCGGGTTGGCGGGGCTTGGTGCGGCTTGGTGGGGCAGGCTCTGGCCGGGCGAGTCGGCCGGTGCGGCCAGGTCGGGCCCGTCCGGCGGTTCGGTCACACCACCGCGCCGAGCGATGTCCCGGCCGCCGCCCACGGGCCGCCCGTCCGATATGCGGCGTGCACACCGGTCTCCGACAGGAGCTTCACACTCCGTACAACCTCTGGTCAGGGTTGTGGGTCTGATCTGCCGAGTCAACAGACTCCTAGATCATCGGGACTTCGCGAGCAGGCTTCAACACCGCGCGGTCCCCTTCTCCACCTGGGGAAACACATGCGAATCCGTGCCACCGTCGCCGCTGTGTCCGGCACCCTGGCTCTGTCCGCTCTCGCTGTTCCGGCTGCCCACGCGGGCGACGAGCCGGTTGCCCCCAAGGCGTCCGCCGCCGTCGCCGGGGCCGGGGACGCCGTCGGCGCCCAGGGCGCGCGGCGCGCCGCGGCCGACGTGACCGTCAAGGACGTCACCGTCAACGGCGGCAAGGACGTCGTGATCGGCACCACCGCGAAGAAGAAGTTCTCGCTCGCCATCACGGCCAGTGACCCGGTCGGCATCAAGGTCTCCAGCGGCTTCCTGTGGCTCGGCGACGACGTCGACGCCCCGACCGGGATCATCACCCCGGCGACCGAGGCCGAGTACAACCCCACCTGCGACACCCTTGACGACACCACCAGCACCTGCACGGTGAACGTCACCGCCGACCCGGCGCGCCTCAGCAACGCCGGCGCGGGCGTCCGCTGGAACGTCTACGCGGCCGTGCGCAACAACGACGACGAGCTGGTCGAGCTGACGGGCCTGAAGTCGGACATCCGCCTCAAGCGCGCGTCCCGCCTGACGGTCAACGCGTCCCCGGAGCCGGTGAAGAAGGGCAAGACGATCACCGTGGCCGGTGCGCTGACGCGCGCCAACTGGGACACGAAGAAGTACGCGGGCTACACGAAGCAGCCGGTGAAGCTGCAGTTCAAGAAGAAGGGCGCGAGCGCCTACACCACCGTGAAGACGGTGAAGTCGGACCGCAAGGGCAACCTGAAGACCACGGTGAAGGCGTCGGTGGACGGCACGTTCCGTTACGTCTTCGCGGGTACGTCGACGACCCCGGCCGTGACCTCCGCGGGCGACGCCGTCGACGTCCGCTGACCTTCCGCCTCCGGCGACGCACCGCACCTCTCCTCACCTCTCCGTTCTCACTCCCAAGGAACCACCATGCGCATCCGCGCCACTGTGGCCGCCGTCTCCGGCGCCCTCGCCCTGTCCGCCTTCGTCGCCCCGACCGCCCAGGCCGCCCCGGTCGCCGACCCCGGCTTCCCGACGAAGGACGTGCAGCAGGGCGACACCAAGATCACGAAGGCCGTCGTCAACCGCGGCAAGGACCTCGTGGTCGGCACCACGGCGAAGAAGAAGTTCACCATCGCCGTCACCGCGACCGACCCGAAGGGCGTCGCCGGTGCCGGCGGCCTGCTGTGGCACGGCGAGAAGTTCCACGAGCGCTACCTCGACGGCATGCTCGCCCCGGTCGCCGACGAGAAGTGCGCGCACGCCGACGCGACCACGGCGACCTGCACGGTCACCATCACGGTGAACCCGAAGGCGTCCCTGCAGAACAACGGCCTCGGCAACCACCTGGCGGGCGGCGGCTGGAAGCTCCTCGCCGCCGCCGGCGGCAAGGACGACGACTACGTGGTCAAGACCGCCCTCAAGCCCGGCATCCGCCTCAAGCGCGCCGCCAAGCTCACGGTCAACGCGTCCCCGGAGCCGGTGAAGAAGGGCAGGACGATCACGGTCTCGGGCGTCCTGACCCGCGCGAACTGGGACACGAAGAAGTACGCGGGCTACACGAAGCAGTCGGTGAAGCTGCAGTTCAAGAAGAAGGGCGCGAGCGCCTACACCACCGTGAAGACGGTGAAGTCGGACCGCAAGGGCAACCTGAAGACCACGGTGAAGGCGTCGGTGGACGGCACCTTCCGTTACGTCTTTGCGGGGACGTCGACCACCCCGGCCGTCACGTCGACCGGGGACTCCGTCGACGTACGCTGAGCCCCGCGCCCCAAAAGGGGCGCGGGGAACTGCGCGACAAGCCCCCACCGGCCCGCGGGGAAGAACCGACCGAGGCCCAGGGGCCCGACTACGCCGCGAAGCGGCGGTCGACCCAGCGGAAGGCGAACTCGATCGCCACCGCCGCGACCGCCGCGATCGCGACCGCCGCCCACGGCATCGTCGTGCCGACCAGCTTCAGGGCGAAGAAGTCCTGGAGCCAGGGGATGACGAGGACGAGCAGGAAGCCGAGGCCCATGGCGGCGACCAGGGCGATGCGCCACCAGGTGTAGGGGCGGGCGATGATCGCCAGGACCCACAGGGAGACCAGGAAGAGCGCGAGGGTGGCCGCGCTGGTCTCGGCCTCGCGGGCGCCCTCGCCGGTGTAGTGGTGGCGGGCCAGGAGGTACGTCGCGAAGGTGGCGACCGCCGCGATGATGCCGCCCGGCAGGGCGTAGCGCATGACCCTTCGCACGAAGTGCGGTTTCGCGCGTTCCTTGTTGGGGGCCAGGGCGAGGAAGAAGGCCGGGACGCCGATGGTGAGGGTGGAGAGCAGGGTCAGGTGGCGGGGCAGGAAGAGGTACTCCACCTGGGAGCAGACCACCAGCAGGGCGATCACGACCGAGTAGACGGTCTTGACGAGGAAGAGCGTCGCTACTCGGGTGATGTTGCCGATGACGCGGCGGCCCTCCGCGACCACCGAAGGCAGCGTCGCGAAGCTGTTGTTCAGGAGGACGATCTGGGCGACCGCGCGGGTCGCCTCCGAGCCCGAGCCCATCGAGACGCCGATGTCGGCGTCCTTGAGGGCGAGCACGTCGTTGACGCCGTCGCCGGTCATCGCGACCGTGTGGCCCTTGGACTGCAGCGCGCCGACCATGTCGCGCTTCTGCTGCGGGGTGACGCGCCCGAAGACGGAGTTGGCGTCCAGGGCCTCGGCCATCTCGCCCTGGTCGGTGGGGAGCTGCCGGGCGTCGACGGTGTTCTCGGCGCCGGGCAGGCCGAGCTTGCCCGCGACCGCGCTGACGGACACCGCGTTGTCGCCGGAGATGACCTTCGCCTGGACGTTCTGCTCCTCGAAGTACCGCAGGGTGTCGGCGGCGTCGGGGCGCAGGCGCTGTTCGAGGACGACGAGAGCGGTGGCGTGGGCGCCGGCCGCGATGTCGGGGGCGTCCAGGTCGCCCGCGGCACGGGCCAGGAGCAGTACGCGCAGGCCCTGGTGGTTCAGGTGCTCGACCTCGTCGAGGGTCGGGTCCCCGGTGGGCAGCAGCACGTCGGGGGCGCCGAGCAGCCAGGTGGAGTTCTCGCCGTCGCCCTCGCTGAAGCTGGCGCCGCTGTACTTGCGGGCGGAGGAGAACGGCAGTGACTCCGTGCAGCGCCACTCGTCGCTGTCGGGGTAGGCGTCGATGATGGCCTGGAGGGAGGCGTTGGGGCGCGGGTCGGACTCGCCGAGGGCGCCGAGGACCTTGCGTACGTAGGCCTCGTCGGAGCCGCCCAGGGGGCGCAGCTCGGTGACGTCCATGCCGCCCTCGGTGAGCGTGCCCGTCTTGTCGAGGCAGACGGTGTCGACGCGCGCGAGGCCCTCGATGGCGGGGAGTTCCTGCACCAGGCACTGCTTGCGGCCGAGGCGGATCACGCCGATCGCGAAGGCCACGGAGGTGAGCAGGACCAGGCCCTCGGGGATCATGGGGACGATGCCGCCGACGGTGTAGGCGATCGACTCCTTGAAGTTGTCGTCCTTGACGACCAGCTGGGAGATGATCAGGCCGATCGAGGTCGGGACCATCAGCCACGTCACGTACTTGAGGATCGTGGAGATGCCCGAGCGCAGTTCGGAGTGGACGAGCGTGAAGCGGCTGGCCTCCTCCGCGAGCTGCGCCGCGTAGGCCTCGCGCCCCACCTTCGTGGCCGTGAAGGCGCCGCCGCCCGCGACCACGAACGAGCCCGACATCATCTTGTCGCCGGGCTTCTTCAGGACCGGGTCGGCCTCACCGGTGAGCAGGGACTCGTCGACTTCGAGGCCGTCGGCCTCGACCGTCTCGCCGTCGACCACGATCTTGTCGCCGGGTCCGAGCTCCACCAGGTCGCCGAGGACGATCTCGGAGGTGGAGATCTCCGCGGCCACGCCGTCCCGGCGGACCGTGGGCTTGGCCTCGCCGATGACCGCGAGGCCGTCGAGGGTCTTCTTGGCGCGCAGTTCCTGGATGATGCCGATGCCCGTGTTGGCGACGATCACGAAGCCGAAGAGGCTGTCCTGGATCGGCGCCACGAACAGCATGATCACCCAGAGCACGCCGATGATGGCGTTGAACCGGGTGAAGACGTTGGCGCGGACGATCTCGGTGGTGGACCGGCTGCTGCGGACGGGTACGTCGTTGATCTCGCCGCGGGCGACCCGCTCGGCGACCTCGGCCGCCGTGAGGCCGGTGGCCCGTGCCGTCGGCGGCGCGACCGGATGGACCGGGTCCAGCTCGGCGCCCGCGTCGATATGCGTCATGCAGAAGACGGTACGGGGGGAGCGGGGTGTTCACCCCTTGAGTACCGGAAAGATCCGACCTCGGTAGGACGGGGTTTGCCCTCAGGTCGTATGCCGTACTGCCGACGTACTACACCGGCCCGGAAGCCTCCGGCCGCGCGGGCTCGGAACCCTCCGTGCCCGGGCCCGGCGTGCCGGGTGCGGCCTCCGCCCGCGCACGCTTGATCGCCGCGTCGCGCGAGCGGACGTACCAGATGCCGATCAGGCCGAGGCCGCCGCCGGCCAGGCACGTCCACACCCACCAGGTGATGTCCCGGTCGTCGAACCAGCCGTAGAACGGCATCTGCGCGACGAAGAGGACGAACCAGATGATCGTGCCGCCGGTGATGGTGGCGACGATCGGGCCCTCCAGGGGCTCCGGCGCCTCGTGCTTGGGTGTCCACTTCGCCATGGCCCCTAGCTTAGTCGGGGCCGTTCCCGGCCTCCGGTGGACGCTCGCACCCCTTGTGCCACAAGGCTCTACGCGCGGAGATGGCCATTTCTCGTTCATGTATTCATACTGAAACGGCTTCTTAATGGCCAGTTGCTTTCGTACGAAGACACAATCTCGCGCAAGCGAAGACACCGTCTCGCGCAAGCCCGGCTCATCCCGTTCAACAGAGGTCACGAGGTCCCGCATGTCCCCCTCGGCCAGCGCTCCGGTCGACGCCAAGCAGCCCCCGAATTCCCCGCAGGGCGGGCTCGACGGCTTCTTCAAGATCTCGGAGCGGGGCTCGACCCTGGCCAGGGAAGTACGGGGCGGCTTCGCCACCTTCTTCGCGATGGCCTACATCATCGTGCTCAACCCGATCATCCTCGGCAGCGCCAAGGACATGTACGGCCACCAGCTCGACAACAAGCAGCTGGTCACCGCCACCGTCCTCACGGCCGCGTTCACCACGCTGCTCATGGGCGTCATCGGCAACGTCCCGATCGCCCTCGCCGCCGGTCTCGGCGTGAACACCGTGGTCGCTCTGCAGCTCGCGCCGCGGATGTCCTGGCCGGACGCCATGGGCATGGTCGTCCTCGCGGGCTTCGTGGTGATGCTCCTGGTGGCCACGGGGCTGCGGGAGCGCGTGATGAGCGCCGTGCCGCTCGGCCTGCGCAAGGGCATCGCGATCGGCATCGGCCTGTTCATCATGCTGATCGGCCTCGTCGACGCGGGCTTCGTCTCGCGCATCCCCGACGCCGCGCACACCACCGTGCCCCTCCAGCTCGGCGGCGACGGTCACCTGAACGGCTGGCCGGTGCTCGTCTTCGTGCTCGGCGTGCTGCTCACGCTGGCGCTCCTGGTCCGCAAGGTACCGGGCGCGATCCTGCTGTCCATCGTCGTCATGACGATTCTGGCCATGATCATCCATGCGGTCGCGGACGTGCCGTCCTGGGGCCTGACGACCCCGGAGTGGCCCGGCAACCCGGTCTCCACGCCCGACTTCGGCCTGGTCGGTGAGATCAGCCTGTTCGGCGGCTTCGACAAGGTCGGCATCCTCACCGGTGTCCTGTTCGTCTTCACCGTGCTGCTCTCGTGCTTCTTCGACGCGATGGGCACGATCATGGGCATCGGCGACGAGGCCCACCTGACCGACGACAAGGGCAACATGCCCGGCATCAACAAGGTGCTCTTCGTCGACGGCATCGCGGTCGCCGCGGGCGGCGCCTCCTCCGCCTCGGCCACCACCTGCTTCGTGGAGTCCACGGCGGGCGTCGGCGAGGGCGCGCGGACCGGCCTCGCCAACGTCGTCACCGGCGGTCTCTTCGCCGTGGCGCTGTTCCTCACGCCGCTCGCCACGATGGTGCCCTCGCAGGCGGCCACGCCCGCGCTGCTCGCGGTCGGCTTCCTGATCCTGTCCGGCTCGATCGGCGCGATCGACTGGAGCGACTACACCATCGCGATCCCGGCGTTCGTGACGATGCTGATGATGCCGTTCACGTACTCGATCACGAACGGCATCGGCATGGGCTTCATCGCCTTCACCGTGCTGCGGCTCGTGGCCGGGCGGGGCCGCGAGGTGCCGGTCGCCATGTACGCGGTGTCCGCCGTGTTCGCCTTCTACTACCTGATGCCGGCGCTCGGTCTCACGTAGCGCCCCGAAGGTCTCGCGTCGCACCCCTCGGGGGCGCGGGCCGGGGGCGGGGGCCCCGGCGGTGCCCCTGGGTGCCCCCTAGGCGTAGAACTTCTCCGTCGCCTCGACGGACGACTTGAACCGCTCGTCGAAGTCATCACGGATGAGCGTCCGGGCCACGTAGTCCTGGACGCTCATTCCTCTTTTCGCGGCGTGCTGCCGGATCCGGTCGAGCAGATCGCCGTCTATCCGCAGGCTGAGCACTGTCGATCCCATGAGGGACAGCGTTGCGGCCCTCTCGTGGGGGATGCCCGGCTTTCCGAATCCAGCTCACTCATTCGGGTGACTAAAGGGTTCTGTGTGCCAGATCACGGGCAGCCCGGGCTTCTCCGGTCGGTAACCGAATGGTCTTTAGTTAGGGTAATGAGTTACGCTAAAGAACATGCCGGACCTCTCCCATGGTGACAACGCTGCCGCCGTGAACTCGCTGCGCTCCGCCGTGATGCGCCTCTCCCGTCGACTCAAGCACCAGCGGGTCGACGAGTCGCTGAGCCCCACCGAGATGTCGGTGCTCGGCACCCTCGCCCGCTGTGGCAGCGCCACACCGGGTGAACTCGCCCGCAAAGAGCATGTGCAGCCGCCGTCGATGACCCGCATCGTCGCGCTCCTGGAGGCCAAGGGCCTGGTCAGGCTCGAACCGCACCCGGAGGACCGCCGCCAGAAGGTGGTGACCCAGACGGAGCAGGCCGAGGCCATGCTCGAGGAGAGCCGCCGCAAGCGGAACGCATGGCTCGCGAACCTCGCCGCCGACCTCGACGAGGACGAGTGGGAGGCGCTGCGCGCCGCCGCTCCGGTTCTGGAGAAGCTGGCCCACCTCTGATCCGACGCCAAGGAGGCGAACCCTTTTGAGTACGGGATCCGGAGCAGACTCCGCCCCCGCACCGACCGCCCTCGACACCCCCGCCCGCCGCCGCTCAAGGAGCCTGCTTCGCAGGCGCCGTGATGATGGCCCCCACAAGACCTCGATGTTCAGCTCCCTGAGGATCCGGAACTACCGGCTCTTCGCCGCGGGAGCCGCCGTCTCCAACACCGGCACCTGGATGGCCCGCATCACCCAGGACTGGCTGGTCCTGAGCCTCACCGGCTCGTCCGCCGCCGTCGGCATCACCACCGCGATGCAGTTCCTGCCGATGCTGCTCTTCGGCCTGTACGGCGGCGTCATCGCCGACCGGTTCGCCAAGCGGAACCTGCTCTTCGTCACCCAGGGCGCCATGGGCCTGGGCGGCCTCTTCCTGGCCGCGATGACGCTCTCCGGCCACGTCCAGGTCTGGCACGTCTACGCCACCGCGTTCTTCACCGGCCTGGTGACCGTCGTCGACAACCCGACCCGGCAGTCCTTCGTGTCCGAGCTCGTCGGCCCCGACCAGCTCCGCAACGCCGTCTCCCTGAACTCCGCGAACTTCCAGTCCGCGCGCCTCATCGGCCCGGCCGTCGCGGGCCTCGTCACGGCCGCCGTCGGCCCCGGCTGGGCGTTCCTCGCCAACGGCCTGTCCTTCCTCGCGCCGCTGACCGGACTCCTGCTCATCCGCACCGCCGAGCTGACCCGCAGCCCGCTCGCGCCGCGCGGCCGCAAGGGGCAGCTGCGCGAGGGTCTGAACTACGTCTCCCGGCACCCGGAGCTGATCTGGCCGATCGTGCTCATCGGCTTCATCGGCACGTTCGGCTTCAACTTCCCGATCTGGCTGAGCGCGTACGCCGACGACGTCTTCCACGGCGGCTCCGGCATGTACGCCCTGTTCACCACGCTGATGGGCGCGGGGTCCCTGATCGGGGCGCTGCTCGCCGCGCGGCGGCGCTCCTCACGGCTGCGGATGCTCGCGGGCGCGGCCGGTCTGTTCGGCGTCGCGCTGATCGCCGTCGCGGCGGTGCCCAACGCCTACGTCTTCGCGGCCCTGCTCGTGCCCGTCGGCGCGATCGGGCTCACCGTCAACGTCACCGCGAACTCCTCGGTGCAGATGGCCACCGACCCCGAGATGCGGGGGCGGGTGATGAGCCTGTTCATGATGGTGTTCGTGGGGGGTACGCCTTTGGGCGGGCCGTTGTTCGGGTGGCTCACCGACGCGTACGGAGTGCGCGTGAGCTTTGCTCTGGGCGGGCTGATCGTGGCCGTCGCCGCGCTCGGGGTCGGCCTGATGCTGGCTCGCGCGGCCAACCTCCGGTTGAAGGTGGACCTGCGGCGGGGCCACACCCACGTGGAGTTCGTCGCCCGGGAGCGGGAGCTGGCGCCCGCGGCATAGCGGATTGCCCGGCGGCGTAGCGGACTCTGTGTGTGGGGGGACTGCGCGTACTCGTCGGGCTGCTGCCCGGTGGGCGGGGGCTGGTCGCGCAGTTCCCCGCGCCCCTTCGAGGGGCGCCACCTGGGTGCCTACAGGCGCATCTCCAGGACCTGACCCGGCCAGGTGCCGTTCTTCTCCGTGAAGGACTGTGTCCGTACGAAGCCGTTGCTCTCGTAGTACGCCACAAGGCGGCCCTCGTTGCCCGCGTAGCAGTCGACCCGGAGCAGGGAGATGCCCTTCCTCCGGGTCTCGGCCGCGGCGTGGGCCAGGAGGGCGCGGCCCACGCCCAGGCCGCGGAAGCGATGGTCGGTGGCCAGGTAGTGGACGTACTGCTCGGGCTCGTCGACCGGGGGAATGTATGAGCCGGGGCCGTCGGTGAGCATCAGCATCCCCGCGGGCTCCCCGCCGACCTCGGCGATCCACGGCGAGCCGGTGGCCACGTACTTCTCGATCGCCTCGACGACCTTCGGGTTCCGCGACAGCGGCTCGGTGCCCCACTGCCCCGTCCGGCCCTGCGAGACCAGCCAGGCGACGGCGCTGTCGAGGATGGCGAGGAAGGCGGGGATGTCGGCGGGTCCGGCGGCGCGTATGCGTACGGAATCGGAGTGATCCAAATCGTCCATGGAGGCAGGCTAGTCGCATGAGACTTTTCGCGGCGGTGCTGCCGCCGGAACCGGTGGCGGACGAACTGGCCGGTGTGGTGGCAGGGTTGAGGGAACTGCCGGGCCCGGCCGGAGTGCGGTGGTCGAGCCGGGAGAGCTGGCACTTCACGCTGGTGTTCCTGGCCGAGGTGGACGACGAGGTGGTGCCCGCGGTGTGCGAGCGCATGGAGCGGGCGGCGCGGCGCACGGCGCCGTTCCCGCTGTCGCTGCGCGGCGGCGGTCACTTCGGCGGCAGGGCCCTGTGGGCCGGGGCGGGCGGCGCGGTCGCCGAGCTGCGGATCCTGGCGGGCCGGGCGGAGGCGGCCGCGCGGAAGGCGGGCGTCACGATGACCGAGCACCGGCCCTACCGCCCGCACCTGACGCTGGCCCGCTCGCGCGGCGACGCGGACTTCACGCCGTACGTGGAGGCCCTGCGGGGCTTCGACGGCACGCCGTGGACCGTGCCCGAGCTGGTCCTCGTGCGCAGCAACCTGCCCACGAGCGGAGTGCCGGGGGAACGGCCCCGGTACGAGGCGGTGGGGCGGTGGCCGCTGGGGGGTGCCGCGCAGGACGCCGCTGGGGCGGGCGCCGCTGGGGCGGGCGCCGATGGGACGGACGCCGCCGCGAGGGACGCCGGCGCGGCCGGTTAACCTCGATGGCGTGAACCCCAAGACCAGGAACCGGATCATGGCCGGTGTGCTCGTGCTGATGTTCGTCGTCGTGGCGCTCGCGGCGGCGCTCGGCCAATAGCCGAGGCCGCCGCGGGGGCGCGCGTGCGTCCTTCCGTTGTCACCGGGGTGAGGGCCTCTCACCGCAGTGCGGGCTTCTCACTGCGGTGCGGGCTTCTCACCGGGCGAACGCTCTCTCACCGGGGCGAAGGCGCCCTCACCAGGCGAAGGCCTCCGGGGACGGGCCCGGGCCCGGGAAGATCTCGTCGAGGGACAGCAGCACGTCCTTGCTCAGCTTCAGCTCGACGGCGCGCACGGCCGAGTCGAGCTGCTCCGGGGTGCGCGGGCCGACGATCGGTCCGGTGACGCCGGGGCGGGTGAGCAGCCAGGCCAGGGCGACCTCGCCGGGGTGCAGGCCGTGCTTGTCGAGCAGGTCCTCGTACGCCTGGACCTGCGCGCGCGTCGCGGGGTCGGCGAGGGCCGACGCGGCTCGGCCCGAGGCGCGCCGTGAGCCCTCGACCTCCTTCTTCAGGACGCCGCCGAGCAGTCCGCCGTGCAGCGGGGACCAGGGGATGACGCCGAGGCCGTAGTCCCGGGCGGCGGGCAGGACCTCCATCTCGGCGCGGCGCTCCGCGAGGTTGTAGAGGCACTGCTCGGTGACCAGGCCGTAGCTGCCGCGGCGGGCGGCCAGCTCGTTCGCCTGGGCGATCTTGTAGCCGGGGAAGTTGCTGGAGCCCGCGTAGAGGATCTTGCCCTGTTGGACGAGGACGTCGACGGCCTGCCAGATCTCCTCGAACGGGGTGTTCCGGTCAATGTGGTGGAACTGGTAGATGTCGATGTAGTCGGTCTGCAGGCGCTTGAGGGAGGCCTCGACGGAGCGGCGGATGTTGACCGCCGAGAGCTTGTCGTGGTTCGGCCAGGGGGCGACGCCGTCCGGCGTCATGTTCCCGTACACCTTCGTGGCGAGGACGACCTTGTCGCGCCGGTCGCCGCCCTGCGCGAACCAGGTGCCGATGATCTCCTCGGTGCGGCCCTTGTTCTCGTGCCAGCCGTAGGTGTTGGCGGTGTCGAAGAAGTTGATGCCCGCGGCGAGCGCGGCATCCATGATGGCGTGACTCTCCGCCTCCCCGGTCTGCGGCCCGAAGTTCATCGTGCCGAGAGTGAGGCGGCTGACCTTGAGTCCGGTGCGGCCGAGCTGTGTGTACTTCATGGGGGTCAAGGCAACGGGGTGGAGTGTGCTCTAGGCAAGGGGTTATGGGGGAGGGGGTGCTTCAGTCGCGGGAGAAGCCGGAGGTGTTGAGGGTGATACCGAGGGGGGTGGCGGTGAGGTCGACGTCCCCGCCGAAGGCGACGACGGTCTCGGTGACGTAGTCCCCGTCCTTCGGCTGGGTGTAGATACGCACGGCGCCGAGTCACGTACGGCTGTGCGAGGCTCGGTCACGCCCCGCCCAGCCACCCCGCCGCGTCCAGCCGGAACGCCTCCGGCGGGACGACCGCCCGCAGGTCGTCCTCCAGGGCGCGGACGCGGTCCGGGCCGAGCGCCCGTGTCCACTCCGCCCGCAGCTCGTCGAAGACCGCCGCCGAGCGGGCCAGGGCGTCCAGGCCGTGCGGGGTGAGGCGGACCAGTTTGCGGCGGGCGTCGGCCGGGTCGTCGGCGCGCTCGGCGTACCCGAGGGCGACCAGGCGGTCCACGGTCTTGCCCGCAGCCTGCTTGGTGACGCCGAGCCGCCGCCCGATCTCGCTCGCGCTCGCCCCGCCCGCGCCGACGGCCTGCATCGCGAAGCCGTGCGCGGGGCGCAGGTCCGGGTGGCCCTGGCGGGCCAGCTCGGCGTGCAGACGGTCGATGAGGGTGCGGAACCCGGCGAAGAGGAGGAGAGGCAGCTCGTAGCCGGGGCGGTCGGGGGCGGGGGCCTCCGCGGCTTCGGGTGCCTTCGTGACCCCCTGCTCTCGGTGGGCCGACCCCTTCCCTTTTTCGACAACCTGGTTTACCTTCTTATCGTCAACCATGTTGTCCACTTTAGGGGGATGGGATGTTCGCCGCACACACCGTGGAGACCGCGCCGGAAGGATCCCGGGCCGCGATGGAGGGCGTCGTACGCGCCTTCGGCGTGCTGCCGGACGCCGTCGCCAAGCTCGCCGCCTCGCCCGAACTGCTCACCGGCTTCCTGGAGTTGAGCGAGAAGTTCGAGCGCACGACCCTGGATCCGCTGGCCCGCGAGACCGTCGTCATGACGATCGCCGTGCGCAACGACTGCCACATATGCGTGACGCTGCACACCGGCAAGCTGCGCAAGCTCGGCGCCGACGCGGCGCTCGTGGCCGCGCTCCGGGAGGGCGGGGAGCTGCCCGAGGGGCACGAACGCCTCGAAGCCGTAAGACAGTTCACGCTGCGGGTCGTCGAGCGCGCCGGGGGCGTGGACGACGCCGACGTGAAGGCGTTCCTGGCGCACGGCTACACGGAGCGCAACGCCCTGGAAGTCGTCATGGGCATCGGTACGTACACGATGTCGACCCTCGCGAACCGGCTGACGGGGGCCGTCTGAGCACGCCCTGAGCCACGGCCTCGGTGACTGGTCAGGATTCGAGAAGCGCCGGTCACCGGGGCCGCAGTTAAATGACGGACATGGACCTCACCATTCACACCACCGCCCTTCCGCACACCGACCCGGACGCCTCCGTCGCCTTCTACCGCGACGCCCTCGGCTTCGAGGTCCGCACCGACGTCGGCCAGGGCGCCATGCGCTGGATCACCGTCGGCCCCGCCGACCAGCCCGACATGTCCATCCTGCTCGCGCCGCCCGCCGTCGACCCCGGCATCACCGAGGACGAGCGCCGCGTCATCGCTGAGATGATGGCCAAGGGCACGTACGGCTGGATCCTGCTCGCCACCCGCGACCTCGACGGCACCTTCGCGAAGGTCCAGGCCGCTGACGCCGAGGTCGTCCAGGAGCCCACCGAGCAGCCCTACGGCGTGCGCGACTGCGCCTTCCGCGACCCCGCGGGCAACCTCATCCGCATCCAGGAACTCCAGGCCTGAGAGGGGCTGCCCCATGTGCCGTCCCGAGTGGGCACGCGCTCTGACCGCCGCATACGTCGCAAGCGAGATCAGTGGGATCAGTGGGATCAGCAAGACCAGTGAGGCCAGTGAGATCCGTGAGAGAGGAACCGTCATGGCTGCCGCGAAGAAGACCGCCAAGAGCACCGCCGCCACCGCGACGATCGGTAAGACCGGGACGACCGAGGTGGCCGAGAAGCACGAGGGGTTCACCGAGGAGGAGCGCGCGGCCATGAAGGAGCGCGCCAAGGAGTTGAAGGCCGCCTCGCGGCGCGGCTCGCGCTCGGCCAAGTCGGCCAAGGCGGACGGTGAGAGCGACGTCCTCGCGAAGATCGCCGAGATGCCGGAGGCGGACCGCGTCCTCGCGGCCCGAGTCCACGAGATCGTCAAGGCGAACGCCCCCGAGCTGACGCCGAAGCTCTGGTACGGGATGCCCGCGTACGCCAGGAACGGCAAGGTCCTCTGCTTCTTCCAGGCCGCGCACAAGTTCAAGTCGCGCTACGCCACGCTGGGCTTCAGCGATGAGGCGAGGGGGCTCGACGACGGCACCATGTGGCCGACCGTCTTCGCCCTGACGACGCTGACCGCCGCCGACGAGGACCGGATCGGCCGGCTCGTCAAGACGGCGGTCGGCTGAGGCGGCCGCCGGGCGCGGTCCTCACCACCCCGCTGCCCGCCGGTCAGCGGCTGCGTGGGCTCAGCCGTAGGTCTCCCAACGGCGCCCCACGGTGTCGTACGTGTACCGGGGCAGGCCCTTGATGGCGCTGGTGCGGAACGGACGGCCGTCGTCGTCGATCCGCACGGTGCCCTTGCGGCCCTGGGAGGACCAGTCCAGCTCCAGGTACCAGCGGCAGTCGCACGCGCTGGTCCCTGCCGTGACCAGCAACACCTCGGGGTCCTTCGCCGAGACGCGGTAGGGCATGCGCACGGCCGGGATCGGCGTGCCGGAGTCGTTCCCGGCCACCGCGCGGGCGATGGGGCGGTCCTTGTCCAGGTCCACGGCGAAGGACCGGGGGGTGATGGAGCCGCCGCACCCCTGGTCCATGGCGTACGCGTTGCCCTCGACCGGCGCCGTACGACCCACCACGCGCACGCGCAGCGCCTCCAGTACGACGGCCGTGTCGCTGCGGCCCTGCACCGAGAGTTGGACGAGCGTCTCGCCGCCGTGCACCGCGTCCTGCGTGGCCACCCAGGGCGCCGCGTCCTGCGGGACAGGGGGCGGGGGGACCTGGCTCGGCGGCTTGGCGACGACGTAGTCGTGATCGCAGCCGAGCTTCCAGGCCTGGGAGTTGACGGACCAGGTGAGCGGCTGGCCGGCAGGCTGTTTCCCGCGTGGCGGGGCGGATGCCGCGCCGGACGGACGAGAGGCGCCCGGCTTCTTCTTCGAGTCCTTTGAGTTCTTCGAGTTCTTCGAGTCCTTCGGGGCGGCGGAGCCGGAAGGCCGCTCGGAGTCGGGGGCGGTGCCGCTCGGGTCGGGTGAGGCGCCCCGTCGCTCCGGCGCCGCGGCCTCCGTCGTACCGGTGCCCCGGTCAGGACCGTCGGCGGACGCCCGCCGCCCGTCCGGCAGCACGGAGAAGGCCCCGAGCGTCGCGAGTACGGCACAGGCGGAGGCCAGCCCGACCACGAGGCGTCTGCGGCGGTACCAGGGGCGGCGCGGGGGCGAGGGCGGGGGCGCGCCGGGGGGTCCGTGCGGCCCGGGTGGTCCGGGTGGTCCGGACGCGGGGGCCGTTTCGACGACCGGGCTGCCGTCGGCCTTCACGTCTGTGTCCGGCTCGGTGGTGCCCTCCACGTCTGTGTCCGGCTCGGTGGTGCTGTCCAGGTCCGTGTCCGGCTCGGTGGTGCTGTCCAGGTCCGTGTCCGGCTCGGTGGCGTTCTCCCCTTCCGTGTCCGCTCCGCCTGCCGCGTCGTTCCCGGCTTGGGCCGCCGTGGCGTCGGGCGTGCTCTCCGTCGCTTCCGTCGCTTCCGTCGTACGAGGCCGACGGCGGGCTGCCACTGCCAGGAGCCAGCGGCGGTGGAGTTCCAGGCGTTGCTCCGAGGTCGCCCCGCACAGGGCCGCGAAGCGTTCCACGGGGGCGAAGTCGAGCGGTACCGCGTCGCCCGCGCAGTAGCGGTGCAGCGTCGACGTGTTCATGCCCAGACGGCGGGCCAGCGAGCCATAGCTCCGGTCCGTGCCCTCCTTCAACGCCCGCAGCAGCGCCGCGAACTCCGCCACGTCGTCGATGCCGTCGCCGTCGCCCTGTGCCGACACGGGTCCTCCGTCCTCGTACGACCCCACCCGGCCCGGGACGGTATCCCAGGCACCTCATATACCTGCACGTCAGATGGGCTGGGATGGTTCCACCGTGCCCGATCGGCCGTAGGTTGTTGCGCTTGGCCGCCGTGACCGTTGATGCTCTTGGTGCCGCACCGACCAGGCCCGCACCGACCGGGCCACCATCGACCAGGCCCGCACCGGCCAGGCCCGCGCCGACCGGTCGACCTCGTCGCGGCATCCACGTCCACGCACTCACCCTCGGGGGATCACCCATGTCCATGCGCATCCGAACCAGCGCCTGCACCGCACTCGCCGTCGCCGCCCTCGCGGCGGGCACGGTCCTCACCGCACCGGCCGCCGGCGCCGCGCCGAAGGCCGCCGCGCCCAAGTTCCTGTCGGCGTCCCAGCTGCCGCCGCACGCGTCGTCGTCGTGGACCGCCGGGCCGGTCAAGGGCGGGTTCCCGGAGGGCCTCGGCGTCTGCGTGAGCACGGAGGGCGTGCCCTCCTACGACTACCGGCACCGGGAGTTCCGCACCGACCTGGACACCAACGCCGTGCAGCTGACCGTCGTGGCGGACACGGCCGCCCACGCCAAGGCCCTGGCGAAGCACTACGACGACCTGATCCGCACCTGCGCCGACCGCATCGAGCAGGGCTCGCCCGACATCGAGGCCGAGGGCCGGGACTACGGCAAGCTGCCGGTCGAGGAGGGCGCCCGCGTCCGCGGCGTGCACACCGAGTCGTCCGGGGGCGCCACCGACATCGCGCTGCTGTCGGTCGGGCGGGACGGCCGGACCGTCACCGTCGTGCAGTGGGCGCAGCTGGGCGACTTCGGCGACGCGCCCGTGGCCGCCTTCAAGAAGACCACGACCACGGCCGTCAACAAGCTGTACTGACCGGGCGGCCACTGAGCGTGGCCGGGGCCGTCCTCCCGTCACGGGGGCGGGAGGACGGCCCCGCATCCGTCATGCCTCGGCGAGGGCCGTCAGGAAACGGGCTAGCCCAGGGAAGCCCACTCCTTCCAGTACTGCGCTTCGCCGAACGCGGCCCGGTTGCTGAACGTCCCGTTCCCCTTGCCCGCGTTGAGCCACAGGCGGCCGCTCGTGTCGCGCGCCAGCAAGTCGTGCTGGCCGTCGCCGTTGACGTCACCGGCGCCGATGACGTCCTTGTACGAGGCGCCCCAGTCCTTGAAGACGCGCACCCGGTCCTTGAGCTTGCCGGTGCGCAGGCCGTCGTAGCGCCACAGCTCGCCGGACTTGTCGAGGGCGAGGACGTCGCCGACGCCGTCGCCGTTGAGGTCGCCGGCGCCGATGACGCGGGTGTAGCCGGTCCAGGCGGAGCGGATCTTCACGCGGGGCTTGAAGGCGCCCGCGCCGCCCGAGCCACCTGTGCCGCCTGTGCCGTCGTGGGCGTACAGGTACACGTTCCCGGTGGTCTTGTCGCGGGCCAGCAGGTCCGGGCGGCCGTCGCCGGTCTGGTCGCCGCTCGCGAGGAGCGTGTCGTACTTGCTCCAGTCCCGGGCGAGCCGCTTGTACGGCGAGTCCGGTGTGGGCAGGCCGCCGCACACCGGGGTGTAGAGGCGGGCCTCGCCTCCGGGCAGTCGCACGATCAGGTCGTTGCAGCGGTCCCCGTCGGCGTCGCCGAACGGCACGACGCGTGTCCTGTCGTCCCAGGGGGAGGCGTAGAACGTCTCCGTGGGGTTGGTGGTGTCGCCCGTGTACAGCTTCATCGAGTCGCTGAGCGACAGGCCCACGACGTCCCCTCGGGAGTCGTCGGCGTAGTCGTGCCACTTCGGTGTGGCGCGGGTGCCCGTGGTCGCCGTGTACGCGGCGCGCTTGCCGTCCGCGGTCTGCTGCGTCCACACCGCGACGGGGCGGCCCTTGCCGCCGACTGCCACGAGGCCCCTGCTCGCGCTGTCCTTCGTCCGCGCGCTGAGCGTGCGCGGCTTGGACGGGTCGCCGCCCTTGAGGGTCTGCGCGACGAAATCGCGGCGGACGGTCCGGCCGAGCTCGAAGCGCCGCTGGGTGTACGTGACGACGACCGTGCCGTCGGCCGTGGCCGCCGCGCCCAGGGAGTCGGAGTCCACGTACGGGGCGAGCTTGCGGGTCGTGCCCCAACTGCCCTTGTCGGCCGGACGGGTGGCGATGCCCGGGGTGTCCTTGCCGATGAAGCCGACCGCTGTGACGTCGCCGTCCGGGGTGGTGACAAGATCGGCGGGGGCGTACGTCCGTGCCCCCACCCCGGTCTGCTCCACCGCGCCCCACTCGGCCGCTCCGGCCGTCTTGCGGGCGTAGCCGCCGCCGTTCGCGAGCAGGTGGAAGCCGCCCTTCGGGTGCGCGGAGAACGCGACCTGCTTCGGCTTCTCGCCGAGCTGCGGCACGTCGCGCGGTGCGCTCCAGGAGGAGCCGTCGGCCGCGGGCTTCTCCAGGAACTTGTAGTGCCACTTGTACGCCGACGGGTCCGGGTCCACACCGTCTCCGGTGTAGTAGCTGTTGCCGCCCCAGATCACGCCGACGGTGCCCGAGGGGTCCACGGCCACGCGCAGGTCCCACAGGACGTAGTTGTAGACGTTGTCGTCGCGGACGATCGGGTCGGGCAGCTGGTCGAGGGTCTTCGGCGCGGACCACTCGCCGTCCGGGCCGGTGCGGTCGACGACCGTCAGACGGTGGTCGGCGTCCATCCACGCGACGGCCTGGTGGCCCTCGGCGTTGGCGGCGAGCGTGGTCAACTGCGTGCGCATGTGCACCCAGTCGCGGGCGAGCGTGCCGGTGGCGATGTCCTCGGCGGGCCCGAAGTCCTTGCTGTCCGCGGCGAGACGGGACAGCTTCAGGGTGCGGCTGCCGCCGTCGCCCGCGTCCGTCCACGACAGGAGCGAGACCGCGCCGTCGTCGGTGCGCTGGAGCGTGGCGCCGTCCGGCGCGGGGACGGCGGTGCCCCACGTGGTGCCGCCCGCGGGCCGCACCGCGACGACGGTCTTGCCGTCCTGCGTGAACAGCCCGGCGACCGTACCGCCCGAGGTCGCCTTCAGGTCGACGACTCCGGTGACACCGGGCAGTTCCTTGGGCGCGGCCCAGGGGCCAAGGCCGGCCGGGACGGCGTTCACGGGCGCGGGCGCCTTCGTGGCCGTCGTGGTGGGTGCGGTGGGCGTGGCCGCCTGGGCGCCCGGTGCGGCGGCGCCCAGGGCGAGGGCGGAGACGAGGGCTCCGCCCAGGAGGGCCGAACTGCCCGCTCCACCGGTGGTGGTGGTTCTGCCGGTCCTACTGGTCCTGCCGGTCCTGTTGGCTCTGCTGGTTCTGTTGGCTCTGCTCGTTCTGTTGCTTCTGCCGGACATGGTCAGCCCGCCATCCGGTAGCCGAAGTTGCCGCCGGTCGCGGGGCCGCCGACCGTGCCGAGGTGGAAGCTGGTGGCTCCCTCGCCGGTGACACCGGTCGCGCCGGTGGCGAGCTTCCAGACGCGGCCCTTGAAGCCGTCCTCGCCGTTGCCGCCGACGTACAGCTCCTTGGCGCCGTCCGTGCCCGAGTCGACCAGGGCCACCGAGGCGCCGAAGTGGTCGTCCTTCTCCGAAGTGCTCGGTATGCCACGGGAGTTCTGGGTGAACGTGGCGGCGCCCGTCCCCGTGATCCCGTCGGCGCTGCCGCGCAGCACGGTGATGGCGCCCGAGCCGGTGGCGGCGGCGTCGGAACCGGTCTCGTACGAGGCGCCGACGATCAGGTCCGCGTACCCGTCCTTGTCGGTGTCGCCGACGGCGACCGACGAGCCGAACTTGTCGCCCGCCTCATCGACGCCGGGGACGCCCGCGCTGGCCTGCGTGTACGCGCGGGACTTCACGGTGGTGCTGACGCCGTCCTTGCCGCCGTACGTCACGTAGACCTTGTTCTGCTCGGGGTAGCCCGTGACCAGGTCCTGGTAGCCGTCCTTGTTCAGGTCGCCGAACGCCGAGGGCAGGTAGTTCTCGTGCTGGTACGGCCCCCCGAACTCGCTGCCCTTGACCCAGCCTCCGGCGGAGCCCTTCAGGACGACGCCGCCCGGCTTGCCGCTGCCGAGGACAACGCCACCGCTGGCCACGACGTCGTCGATGCCGTCGCCCGTGAGGTCGCCCACGTACACCGTGCCGATGACGAGCTTGTCCTCCTTGTCCACGGCGCGGTGCCACACCCCGGCCGGCTTGCCCGTGGCGCGGTTCAGCGGGCCGAGCAGGGCCGTGACGCCGTAGGAACGGCCGTCGGCGGCACGGCTCACGAAGTCGTCGACGCCGTCGCCGTTGACGTCACCCACGCCCATGCCGCCGCCGAGCAGCTTCGGCGAGGCCGAGGTGTAGTTGCCGGGCGGAAGTTCGGTGCCCTCGCCGGTGATGCCCTCCTCGCTGCCCCACAGGACCATGTTCTTCTGGAGCCAGTGCACGACCAGGTCGTCGTACCCGTCGCCGTCCAGGTCGCCCGCGGCGCTGACCTCGCGCCACTTCGCGTCCTCGACCGGCTCGCCCGGGACGCCCGGCGTGGCCTGGCTGAGAATGCCCGACGTCTCGTACTTCAGGCCCGTCGCCGAGCCGTACGCCACGGTGACGACGCCCGCGCGCTTGATGTCGCCCACGGCGGCGGTGTGGGCGCCGATGGCGAGGTCCTGGTAACCGTCGCCGTTGAAGTCGGCCTTGTCGCCCCCCTGCGCGGCCTGCTTGCCCTGTGCGATCTGGCTGCTCTGCTTGCTCTGCTTGCTCTGGTTCTTCTGTACGTCTGCCGTCGGTGCGGCCAGGGCGGCGGGTGCCAGTCCTGTCGTTCCGACGAGGGCGGCCGCGCAGACGGCGGCCGCGGTGAGCGCTCTGCGGCGCATGTGGTCCCCCCACTTCCCATGGCGGACCGGGCGAACCGGAGGTCCGGATGCCCGGAATAGCCGCCAAAAGATCAAATCCAGCCAGATGATAAGCGGAGATGGGCGGGAACGCTCACGTCCGTTTCCCGTACATCAGGCGTCGCAGCAGTGTCTCCGCGGGGCCGCGCTTCCCCCGTATCTCCAGGGCGTACGCCCCCGCGACCGTCACCAGCCACACGCCGAAGGCGAAGAGCGCCATGGTCGCGCTGGTCAGGTGCTCGCCGAGGCCGAGGCCCCAGGCGGCGAGGACCGGGGCGAAGAGGAGGGAGTGGGTGAGGTAGCAGGACAGGGAGCGCTTGCCGACGGCCGAGATCGCTGTGACCGCGGTGGCGACCGGGGTCGAGGTGGCCGTCGTCGGAGTGGCCGTCGTGGCCGACCCGGCCGCCGCCGTCGCCGGACCCGGCTCTGCTTCCCGCCGCCGCTCCTGCCGCCGCGTCCACCAGTGGACGAACAGGGCCACCACCGCCACGTAGCCGAGACCGGCCGCGCTGCCCGTGACGTCCCGCAGCGCCGTCAGCGCGCCCGTCTCGCTCTCCGCGTCAGGCGGCACATCCAACGCGCCGACGTGTGCCAGGGCGGCGGGCAGTCCGCCCAGCCAGCCGATCGCGATCCCGATGACCGCCGTGCCCCGCAGCAGCTTCAGGTGCTTGCCCGGCTCCTCCAGGATGCGGCGCCGTGCCGCCCAGAAGCCCAGCAGGAAGATGAAGCCACCGCCGGTCACGAACACGAGTGGCGCGGCCAGGCCCACCAGGTAGAAGGCGGTCGTCATGCGCGTGCCCGCCGCCGCGAGCCAGCTCTCCTCGCCCGCCCCGTACGCCTCGCTGCCCGCGTCGGCCCCCGCGTCCCCCAGCGAGCCCAACTCGCCCTGGAACGCCGCCGTCACGACAGGCTGCAGCGCCGCCGCGACCGTCACCGTCACGGATATCCAGATCCACCACTTCAGCGCCCTGTCCCCGCGCCGCAGGAACAGCCAGCCGAGGCCGAGGCTCAGCAGTCCGTAGAACCCGATGATGTCGCCCGCCATCAGCAGCCCCGCGTGCGTGAGCCCTATGACCACCATCCACAGACTCCGCTTGCGCAGCAGCGCGGCCGCCTTCCGCTCCGACGTGCCGCTCGCCGTCTGGCGCAGATACAGCTGCATCATTCCGTACCCGAACAGGAACGCGAACAGCGGATAGATCCGGAGGTCCAGGCCCACGATCATCGCGAACTGCACCGTGTGGTCCAGCCAGCCGCCGTTCACCGGCTGCCACCCGGACGGCCCGTGATCCGCGTTCCACAGGTGGAACGCCGTGTTCGACATCGCGATGAAGAGGAGCATCAGGCCCCGGGCCAGGTCCGGGGCGAGGGCGCGCTCGGTTGCGCGGACCCCTGTCGGGCGGGGGGCCACGGGACGGGTCGCCTTGTCGGCGGTGGTCTCGGCAGCGGTGTCGGACGTCATGCTTCGACGCTATGGCTGGCCCCTGGGCCTCGCGTCAGCCGATCGGCTATCTACGGCTACCCAAAGGTGAGTGTGCGGCGAGGAAGGCGGTCCAGGTGGCGGGGCGGAGGTGGAGGATCGGACCGGTTGGGTTCTTGGAGTCGCGTATGTGGATGACCGATGCCTCTTCGGAGGGGGTGGGGCAGGCGGCCATCTCTACGCAGTCCCCCTGGTCGCCGCTGTAGCTGCTCTTCAACCAGTTCAGACCGGTGCTCATACTTTGCCTGCCACCCGTTCAATCAGTTTCGCCGAGTCTTCGGGACTTAGAGCCTGGGCTCGCAGGATCCCATAGCGTGCGAACAGGTGGCCTAGTTCGGGCTGTTCATCCACGAAGAATCCGCCACTTTGGCCTTCGACGTAAGCGAGTTGACGGTGTTCGGCGGTCTCCAGGAACGTCATCGGCCCGTTCAAGCCCGCATGGGTCTCGCGCGTGGGTGGCATCACCTGAATCTCGACATTGCGGAGTCGGGCGATGCCGAGCAGGTGATGCAGTTGTTCCCGGAGGGTCGCTGGACCTCCGATGGGACGCGTGAGTGTGATCTCTTCCAGGACGAAACTGACGATGGGCGCGGGTTTCCGGTGCAGGAGCTCCTGACGTCCCAGTCGGGTCGCCACGCGTGCCTCGATTTGTTCGTCCTCCAATGGCGGGCAGTGGCAGTCGAAGACCGCCCGCGCGTACGCCTCAGTTTGTAGCTGCCCAGGGACAACGTGGTTCTGGTACACGTGCAGGGCCACGGCCTTCGCTTCCTCCTCCGCGTACTCCGCGAACCAGGACGGAAGATGGCTGACTCGCAGCGACTCACCCGCAGCCAAAAGTGCACCTTGTGCACCCAGGACATCGTCCGCGATCTCCACGAACTGCCCCTTGGGCGGCCGCTCGCCCCGCTCCACCATGGCCACCTGGGACTTGGAGTACTTCACGTACGCCCCGAGGCCGTCCTGGGTCATCCCGGCCCGCTCGCGGAAGAAGCGCAGCAACGCGCCGAACATCTTGAGGTTCCCCGAACCTCGTTCACCGGAGTGCACAGCGTCCTCCCCAGGTGCACAACATCGCACGGCCTTCACCAGGCCCTGGTCACAGTATGTGAGCGCCCGTAAGCATTTGCTTCATGAACCTGGAAAATCCCCCCGCCCTCGTCCACCCCTGGATCCCGGCCCACGGCCACGCCCTGCGCCACACCGGAATCCACTTCGACGCGATCCGGATCCCCGGCGCGCTGGGCGACCAAGTCGCGTACGAATTGATCCAGTTCACGGACTTCAAGGCGGGCCCGATCATCCGCGAGGCGGCGGGCGCCCGGAACATGTACTTCGTGCTGCGCGCGGGCACGGCGGCGCTGCACGTCTGGCGCGGTGGGGCCCGGGTGCTCGGCCGCGACGGCCGGGGCGTCGCCTTCGTCGGCGTACCCGCCCTGGACGGCAACACCTGGCCGCTGGACTGGCGCTCGCTGCCGACGTGGGAAACGCCGTTCGTGGAGGGGGAGTTGCTGCGACAAATGGTGGAGCGGGTGTTGACTACGGTACGGTGACCGCGCAATCACGCTCTGTGTGAGAGAGGTCGCATGGAGCGGCCCTCGGAGGTGCTGGAACACCACCCGAGGACCTTCACCACCGAGTGGATCTGGAGTCCATCGGGATGCTTCGGCATGCTATCGCGCCTGCGCGGCGCTACACGAAGGCTTCGCACGACGTCGTACGGCACCCGTACCTGAACAGCGACGCGAAGATCCTGCTCCTGTACGTACAGGGGCTCCCGGACGCGGACGCGGCGGCCAGGTCGCTGAGCGAGCACGCGGCCCGCCTCGGGATCACGGGACGCGCCTACCAGCGGGCCAAACAACTCCTCGCCGACAGCGGCTACTTGCACGAGTGGCGGTGGCAGGGGGAGCGGGGGCGCTGGATCACGGACCAGTTGCTGGCGAACGTCACTCTCACGCGTGAGGGGGCCGGGGTGGTTCGGGAGGGGGGTTGCCCGGAGCCGCCCGTGCCGCCGCCGGTGCCGCCGTCCGTGTCGCCGTCGGGGCCGCTGGTTCCGCCGATGTCGCCGAGTGCGCGGCGACGGACGGTCGGTCGGCCGAGGCCTCGGGACGTCGGTGGCTCTTACCCGGACAAGAACGTGGGGGAAGACCTTTCCCACCTCCCACCCGAAGCGAAGTCTGCCGCCGAGCCGGACGGGGCGCGGCCGTCCGTGCCGGAAGTCGCAGAGGCGGAGCGGGTGTTGCTGTCGCTTCGGCACGTCAGCCGGGAGCTGCTGCTCGGGGTGCGGGAGGCCAGGGGGCTCGCGGACGCGGCGGCGGAGTGGCTGCGGCGGGGCGTCTCGGCGGCCGAGCTGCGGGTGGCGCTGACCGCGGGGTTACCCGTGGAGGGCGTGCGGTCGGCTGTCGGCTTCGTACGACATCGGCTGGAGCGGAAGCTTCCGGCTGTGGCGGAAGTGGCGCCCGTGGCCTTGCCTGGGGTGGGGGTCGGGGCCCTGGTGACGTGCGAGGGGCCCGGGGACGAGCACGTGTTCCGGCGTGTGGGGGAGGAGCGGGAGTGCGGGCGGTGTCGGGTGGCGGCGGCTGGGGTTGCGGCTGCCGCGCGGGAGGGGGGCGCGCGGGAGGGGGCCGTGCGGGTGGTGCCGTGGAGGGAACGGGTGGCGGGGGCGGCCGGGGTCATGAGGTGAGGGGTCGGTCCGGAGGGTTGTCTGCTGCCTGACTGCGGAGGGCTTCCGCTTCCTCGGCGCGGCCGGTCCGGTCCAGGAGGAGGGCCAGGTTGTGTGCGGCGTTGGGCTGACCTCTGTCGTGGGCCTGTCGGTAGAGGGTTTCGGCTTCCTGGGTGCGGCCGACACTTTCGACGAGGATGGCGTGGTTGTACGCCGCGCTGGGGTGCCCTCCGTCGTGGGCCTGGCGATAGAGGTCCTCGGCCTCGCCGGTGCGGCCGGTCTGGCTCAGGAGGATGGCGAGGTTGTACGCCGCGTTGGGGTGGCCTCTGCTGTGGGCCTGGCGGTAGAGGGCTTCCGCTTCCTCGGCGCGGCCCGTCTGCTTCAGGAGGATGGCGAGGTTGTTCGTGGCGTTGAGGTGGCCCCTGTCGCAGGCCTGTCGGTAGAGGGTTTCGGCTTCTTCGGTGCGGCCGGACCTGGCCAGGAGCACGGCGAGGTTGTTCGTGGCGTTGAGGTGCCCTCTGTCGATGGCCTGGCGGTAGAGGGCTTCGGCTTCTTCGGTGCGGCCGGACATGGCCAGAAGGTTGGCGAGGTTGTTCGTGGCGTCGAGGTGTCCTCTGCCGTGGGCATCGCGGTAGAGCGCTTCGGCCTCGTCGGTGCGGCCGGACTTGCCCAGCAGGACCGCGAGGTTGTACGTGGCCCGCCTGTCGCCCTTGTCGGCCAGTGGCCGCACGGCCGCCTCCGCGACGTGAAGCGCGCCGCCTCGGTAGGCGCTCGTCGCGACGGCACCCCGTGCGGCGTCGTCCGCCGCGTGCGCGAGCGCAGCCTCCCGCACCCACTCCGGCACAGCCGACTCCGCCCCGTCCACGAGATAGTCGAACGCCGACCACCACCCCTCACCCACCGGCACCAGCGGACTCGTCACCCCCAACCGCACCCGCGAAGCCCACGCGAACGCCTCCTCGAGCCCCTCCGGCCGCAGCACCGGACCACCCGCGTCCGCCAGGCACCGCTCATGCACCTCCACCAGCAGCCCCCGCGAGTACGGCCCCCGCAACCCCGCCCGCGACAGATCGACGGCCGCCGTCACGAGTGCCGCCCCTCGCGCGTGGCCGCGCGCCCGCCGAGCGCGCTGCCACTCCCGCAACAACACCGGCCCGGCGGCCATGTACTCGGCGATGCCGTACGTCCCGTGGTGGGCGACGGCATCCGCGATCCGCGGGTCGTCGCAGTCCCCGGCACGGGACAGCTCCCTCTCACTCCACAGCCGGTCCAGGTCCACGACCTCGGCCACCCGCAGCACCCGGGCCCCGAGCCCGGCCCAACTCTGCGCGGCACCCTCGACATCGGCGCCGTCGTCGGCCGCACTGAACGCCTCGTACGGCTTCAGCCGCATCGTCGCCACGACCGGCACCCGTAGCCGTACGAACTCCGCGAGCACCTCGGGCTCAAGCCCCTCCGGCCCGAGGTACTGCTCCAGGTCGTCCAACCACACCACACACCGCAGGCCCGCACGGCCCTCCAGCACTTCCGGAGCGGGCCGCAGCCTCGCGCCCACCGGGGGCGCCAACACCCTGTACCCCGGCAGCAGTTCCCGTACCGCCTCGAACGCCGCCCGGGTCTTCCCCGCCGTGGAGTCCCCGACCACCAGCACGAGGCCGCCCGCGTCTGCCGCCTCCCGGACCCGCTCCCGCAACTCCCCGTCGACGTCCCGCGCGACGTACGGCGGCAACTTGCTGCCGTCCTCCCCGGGCCGCGCCCGATGCGCCCCGGCGGCCAGGGCGTCCCAGTCCCGGGCGACCGGCCAGCGGCCGGGGCCCTGCAAGTACGGCTGCTGCGGCGCCCTCGCCCGTTCCCCGCCGAACGTGACGGACCCGATGGACTGCGCCTGGATGACGTCGCGCTGCGCGCCGCCGGAGATGTGGTTGTCGCCCGTCATGCCTGCCTACGGTAGTCGGGGGCACGTGCTCAACCACCGCGTTCGGCAGGGGGATCTGGAGATTCGGGCCGGTGGTTCAACCGGCCGTGAAGTCGGCGACGTGGTCGGTGGCCCACGTCGTGAACGGGCGCGCCGGGTGGCCCGTCAGCTCCTCGACCGTGGAGGTCAGGGGGACCGGCTTGCCGTCGTTGGACTCCCACCAGTTCAGGAGTGCGTCGGCGTACCTGGCGGGGATGTAGTCCGCCATCTCCTCCTTCCACTGCTCGCGCGTGACCCGCTTGACCGAGGCCGAGCGGCCCGTGACCTCGGCGAGCCGGTCGATCTGCTCGGCGAACGACAGCGACTCGGGGCCACTCAGGGTGAACGTGCCGCCGTGGTGCCGGAGTTCCCGGATGACCGCGCGGGCCGCCTCCGCCACGTCCAGCTCGTGGATCGGGTCGTTGTGCGCGTCCGGGAACGGCAGGCTCACCGGGCGGCCGGCCTTGATGGGCCACGCCCAGGCGCCGGCGTTCGACGCGAACGACCCCGGGCGCAGGATCGTCGTGGTGATCGGGGACGCCAACAGGGCGTTCTCCACGGCCAGGTGGGACGCGGCGAGCGGGTCGTCCTCGGGGGCGGGGCCCAGCACGCTCGACGAGGACAGCAGGACGATGTGCTCGACCCCGGCCCGGTCGGCCTCGGCTGTGAAGTCGGTGATCCGGTCGGGGGAGGCGTAGAGGAAGACGGTCTTCACGCCGGTCAGGGCGGTGGGGAAGTCCGTCGGGTCGGTGAGGGCGAGGCGGGTGGTGGGGACGTCGGGGGGCGGGGTGAGGTCGTCGGGGTGGGCTGAGCCGAGGCGGAGGGGGAGGCCGTCTACGTGGCCCATCGCGACGACCTCATGGCGGCGATGCTCGACGCCGCTCTCGCGCAGGTCCCACTCGCCTCCGAAGAAGCCGCGGAAGGCACCTGGCAGGAGCGGCTCCGGGCGCTGATGGCCGCCGCGACCGAGGCGATGAGCCGCCACGAGGGCCTGGCGGCCGTGGCCCTCGGCGCGATCCCCACCGGCGACAACGCGCTCCTCGTACTGGACCGCATGCTCGCGCTGCTCAAGGAGGGCGGCCTCGACGACACGACGGCCGCGTGGGCCGTGGACCTGCTCTTCCTCCACATCGCCGCGGCGGCGGCCGAACAGTCCGTGTACAACACCAAGGACACCGGTGAGGAGGACGCCATCACCGCGGCCGACCGCCGCTACGCGGCCCTGCCCGCCGACAAGTACCCCATGATCACCGCACTCCGCACGGCCCTGTTCGCCCACGGCGACCGCGACACGTGGCACCTGGACGTCCTGATCAACGGGATCCTTCACACCCCCGCGCGCTGAGGGAGTGCGCCCTCGCGCTCCCCGGCGGGGGCGCCGCCGCGACGGCGGCGGTGGTACGCGACGGCGAGGGCGATGATGGCGGGCCCCCACACGGCGGTCGGTGAGACGCACACGGTCGCGAGCGCGTTCCAGGCACTGTTGGAGTACTCGACGGTTTCGGTGACGCCGAACAGCGTGAGCCTGCGGCGCTCGCCGATCGGCACGCTGGTGAACAACACGGTGAGGATCAGACCGCCGACGACGGCGGGGACGACGGCCGCCAGCGGCCGCACGCGCCTGCCGCCGATGACCGGGATCCAGGCGGGCGCCACCTCTCCCCATCCCCGCACGAGCCCGATGGCCAGGACCGCGACCACTTCGGTGAGCACGCTGAGCCCCAGCACGTACGGGACGCTCACCCAGTAAGGCGGCATGCCCAGCTCCTGCACCTGCCCCATCTCGAAGTGCAGCGCGAACGGCAGCCGCCACAGACACGACGGCAGCAGAAGCAGCGGAAGCGCGTACGCAAGCCGCATCGCCCAACGCGGCACCGGCCGCTCGGTGTCGCTGACCTGCGGGGGCGTGTGAAAGATCTTTGGAGTCATGGGTTCAGCTTCGGGGGCTGAGCGGGGCGAGGGATCGCCCGCGAGGCTGGGAACCCTCCGCCGCGCGGCGGAGGGGGCCTCACCGGGACCGCGTCGGCGAAGCCCGCAGGAGCGGCCCATCGGTCTGCGCCAGAACCAGCCGCCGTGGCCGGGATCTCCATATCGGAACTCGCCCCGCGGACACTACGTTTCCCAGGAGAGATCCTCTCGGGGGACGCCGTCGGAAGCAGTGGAACGGTCGGCTAGGAGGCACCTGTGCGTGAGCGTTGGCAGAAGTACCTGGGGCAGGGCGACGACTTCGGGGATCAGTACCAGCGGCCCGGCGGGCAGTGGTCCACGAAGCCCGGGGACGAGTGGCAGCAGTACATGGACTACTACCTGATGGGCAGCGGCGCCTTCGCCAGCGGCGTCATCCTCGACTTCGAGGGCAGGACCCTCGCCACCTCCTACGACATCCAGGTCACCGAGAAGGAGGGCCATCTCCTCGGCGCCCTCGTCGACGAACCGGAGGACCTCGGCTCCCGGACCGTGAGGATCGGCGGCCACGAATACGCCAACCTCGGACACGAAGTCCGTACGCTCTACGGCTCGAACGGCTTCAACGGCTTCCTCGCCGCCAAGTCCAGGACCGCCCTCGTCGCCTGCCTGTACGTGGAGGGGCAGCCCCGCAGCGACGCCTCCGACGTCCTTGAGAAGTTCGTGGACTTCCTGGTCAAGAAGGGGCTCTAGGGGGATCCGAAGGGGCCCTGGGGGGATCCGAAGGGGCCCTGGGGGAGGGTTCGCTTTCGGTACCGGCCCGGCGTCACCCCGAACTCCCTGCTGAACGCGTGCGACAGCGCGTACGGCGAGCCGTAGCCCACCCGGCGCGCGATCGCGTCCAAGGGCGCCTCGCTGTCCCGCAGCAGCGCCGCCGCCCGCGTCATCCGCCACCAGCTCAGGTACGCCATCGGCGGGCGGCCGACCAGGGTCGTGAACCTGCGGGCCAGGGTGGCCCGGGAGACGCCCGCGCGGGCCGCGAGGGCGTCGTTCGTCCAGGGGCGGGCCGGGTCCGTGTGCAGCAGGCGCAGGGCCGTCGCCACCGCCGGGTCGCCCAGCGCGCACGCCCAGCCCGGCGTGCCTGCCTCCGCCCGGTCGGCCAGCCACGCCCGGATCAGGTACACGAGGAGCAGGTCAAGCAGGCCCGGTACGGCGATGTCCGTGCCGGGGCGGGCACCCGTCGTCTCGTGCGCCAACAGGCCGAGGGCCGCGTGCAGTTCGGGGTGGCGGTCCGGGGCCGCCGGGAGGTGGACCACGTCGGGCAGCTCGGCCAGGAGGGGGTGGGCTCGGGCCCGGTCCAGGCGGTATTTGCCGCACATCAGCTCTGCGGTGGGGTGGTTCGGTTCGGGGGCGCTTGGTCCGGGGGTGCTCTGCTCGGGGTGGTTCGGTTCGGGGGTGCCTGGTCCGGGGGTGCTCTGCTCGGGGAGGTCCGGTTCGGGGGTGCCTGGTCCGGGGGTGCTCTGCTCGGGGAGGTCCGGTTCAGGGGTGCTCGGCCCGGAGGCGTTCCGCTCGCGCCGGCTCGACCAGCGATCGAAGTCCACCGCCCGCCTCGCCGCCTCCGGACCCTCCGCCGCCGCGTCCGCGAGCACGTGCTCCGAGCCGTGCGGCAGCAGCACCACATCGCCCCGGCCCAGCTTGACCGGGCGGTTGCCCTCGTCGAGGAGGAGCTGGCAGCTGCCCGCCAGGACCACGTGGAAGCCCGCCCCCTCGTACGCGGACAGCCGGGTGCACCAACTGCCCTTCGCCCGGACACGGTGCGCCGACGGGTCACCGACCCGCACCGCCGCGATCGCGTCGCTCACCACATCCATCCGGCCAGCGTACGCGGAGAGTGAGACGCCTGCGTATCTATATGAGGTCTTCGCGCATTGAGGCACTCACTGCCGCCTCCTAGCGTGGGTGTGCAGCGGTCGAAGGCCGACGCGAGGCCGATGGAGGGTGGAGCCATGGAGCGGTTCATGCTGGGGGACGTCGAGGTGCTGCGGGTCGAGGAGCTGCGCGGGCGCTTCGGGTCCGGGCGGGTGCTCGTGCCCGACTGTCCGCCCGAGGTGTGGGACGCCCACCGGGAGTGGCTGGAGCCGGACTTCTGGGAGCCCGAGGGCGACCAGGTCGTGGGCGTCGTACAGACGTGGGTGCTGCGCAGCGAGGGGCGGACGGTGCTTGTCGACACGGGGGTCGGCAACGGGCGGCGGCGGCCGGGATCGCCGCACTTCGACCAGTTGGAGACGGACTACCTCGGGCGGCTCGCGGCCGTCGGCGTGCGCCCCGAGGACGTGGACGTCGTCGTCAACACCCATCTGCACGGGGACCATGTCGGGTGGAACACCCGGGCCGAGGGCGACAGTTGGGTGCCCACGTTCCCGAACGCCTCGTACCTCGTGCCCGCCGCCGATCACGCGTACTTCTCGCCGGAGGGCGCCGCCGCCCGCCCCGAGCCCCGCGACGACGCCGGGCGCGCCCGCCGCGAGGAGCACCGGAACGTCTTCGCGGACAGCGTGGAGCCGGTGGTGCGGGCCGGGCAGGCCGTGCTGTGGGAGGGCGGCCACCGCATCGACGGCCACCTGACCCTCGAACCCGCCCCCGGCCACACCCCGGGCTCCTCCGTGCTGCGGCTCGCCTCCGGCGCGGACCGGGCCGTCTTCGTGGGCGATCTGCTGCACACCCCGGTGCAGATACTGGAGCCGGAGTGCAGCAGCTGTCTGTGCGAGGACCCGAAGGGGGCTGCCGTCAGCCGTCGGCGGGTGCTCGAACGGGCCGCTGATGAGCGGGAGTTGTTCGTGCCCGCGCACTTCGGGGGCTCGGGCGTGGCTGAAGTGCGGCGGGAGGGCGGGAAGTTCGCGGTGCGTGGGTGGGCGGTGGCGCCCTCCGGCGCGAGGTGAGGGCGAAGGTGAGGGCGAAGGTGGGGCTGGGGCTGGGGCTGGGGCTGTGACTGGGACTGGGGCTGTGACTGGGGCTGGGGGTGAGGGCGAGGGCGGGGGTGGGGAGCGTAGAGCCCCCTAGTGTTTTCCCCTGATCGATATCCGGGGGATTCCTGATGGAGGGGGCCCGGCCCGGCTGGTGAGCTGGTGTCATGAATCGCCTGCCTGTCGTGCTCGGCGTCGTCCTCGGCGCCGCGTGCACGCTCACCGCCGCCGCGTCGGCCCCCGCCGCCCCGGGCCCCGGAGCCCCGGCCCGTGCCGCCTCGCCCCCTGCGGCCGCCCCTGCCGTCACCCCGGCCTCCGCCGACAAGCCGCACCGGCCACCCGCCTCGCACGCGCCGACCCAGGCGGCCCTCGACCGGATCGTCGAGCAGGGCACGCCCGGCGTCATAGCCCAGGTCCGGGAGGGGCACCGGGTGTGGCACGGCCGCGCCGGGGTCCGCGACCTCACGACCGGGCACCCGCGCGACAGTCACGAGAAGTTCCGCATCGCCAGCCTGACCAAGACCTTCACGTCCGTGGTGCTGCTCAAACTGGAGGCCGAGGGACGCCTGTCCCTGGACGACAGCGTCGAGAAGTGGCTGCCCGGCGTGGTGCGCGGCAAGGGGTACAGGCCGCAGGCCATCACGGTCCGGCACCTGCTGAACCACACGAGCGGGATCTTCGACTACAACATGGACGAGGGCTTCCGCGCGAAGTACGCGGGGGACGAGTTCGACAAGAACCGCTACACCCGGTGGAAGCCCGCGCAACTGGTCGACATCGCACTCGCCCACCCGCCCAACTTCCAGCCGGAGAAGGGCAGCAAGCCCGGTGCCCCCGGAAAATGGGACTACTCGGACACCAACTACATACTCGCCGGAATGATCATCGAGAGGGCGACGGGCGACCCGTACAAGAAGGCGGTCGACCGGCGCATCATCCACCCGCTCGGCCTGCGCGGCACCACCGTGCCCGGCCACTCGCCCAAGATGCCGCGCCCGCACGCGACGCACTACTCCACGCTCTTCGAGGACCCGCCGCACGCGAAGGTGCGCGACGTCACCGAGTTCAGCCCCACCGTGGCCTTCGCCGCCGGACAGCTCATATCGACCACGGGCGACGTGAACACCTTCATGGCGAAGCTGCTGGGCGGCCGGCTCCTGCCGCCCGCCCAGCAGCGGGCCCTGCTCGCCGCCGTTCCCGTCGACGGCGACAAGGGCCACGGCGGCCCGGAGGACGTCTACGGCCTCGGCATACGTCACTTCAAGCTGAAGGAGGGCTGCTGGGCCTGGGGCCACGGCGGCATGATCCCCGGATCGGCGAGCCGCACGGTGGCCTCGGCGGACGGACGGCACGTGCTGACCATGAACCGCAACGGGGACTGGGGCGAGCAGAAGGGGGAGGACGCGGTGGTCGAGGCCGAGTTCTGCGGGAGCTGAGGGCCCCGGCTCCGGGCGCCCCGTCCTTCGGGGCGGCTACTCCGGAGGTCCGCCCAGCCCCCAGGCCTCCCACATCGCCGCTGCGAAGGCCCCCGCCAGCTTGCGCTCGCCGTGCTCATTGGGGTGCGTGCCGTCGTAGGTGTCGAGGTGGATGTCGTACGCGGACGGGGGTGAGGCGAGGAGCAGGGCGGAGGCGGAGGTGTCCAGGTCGGCGACCGTCTTGGCGAGGAGTTCGTTGAAGCGGGTGATCTCGTCGGCGAAGTCGGGGTCGTCCTGGGCGCGGACGTTCGGTATGACCGGCAGGACGGCGATGGCGACGCGCGGGTTGGCGCGGCGGGCCTCGGCGATGAAGCGGGCCACGTTCGCGGCGGTCTGCTCGGCGTTCGTGTAGAAGCCCAGGTCGATGAGGCCCAGGGAGATGAGGAGGACGTCCGCGCGGTCGGCCTTGACGGCGTCGGCGATGAGCGGCGCCAGGTGCTGCCAGCCCTCGCCCCAGCCGGCCAAGTGGCGGCGCGGGAAGTCGGGTTCGGCGTACTCGTACGACGTGGGGGCCTCGGTCGCCTTGTCGTACAAGGCCTCCCGGGGGCCGACGATCTTGAAGGGGGCGCCGTGGGTGGCGCACAGGTGGCGCCACATCCAGTAGCGCCAGGTGTGTTCCCCGGCGCTTCCGATGGTCATCGAGTCGCCGACGAACATGAACCTGAGCATCCGCTCATCATCGCGGCACCGGGGCCCATCCGTCGCCCCGCCGCGTGTGAGGCTGAGCACGCCGCACGACCCGGAGGCCGGGTGCGCCGCGCGGATGGCACGCTTGGGAGCATGCGCTCGCTTCCGTCTGTGGTCCCCGCCGTGGTCCCCGGTGCCGCCACCGCCGCCGCTGTCGCCGTGTCCACGGCGCTCGCTCTCACGGTCTTCACCGCCCCCGCGGCCCACGCCGACGACGGCAAGGGCAGCAAGGGCAACGACGGGTTCAGCATCAAGGACCCCCGCATCACCGAGTCCAGCGGCCTCGTCGCGTCCCGCGCCCACCCCGGCGTCTACTGGACGCACAACGATCAGGACAAGGGGGCGTTCCTGTACGCGGTCGACAGTGCGACGGGCAAGACGGTCGCCACGATCACGATGACGGGCGTCGGCAAGCCGCGTGACGTCGAGGCGATCTCGATGGGACCCGACGGTGATCTCTACGTCGGCGACATCGGGGACAACCTCGGCGGCAAGTGGTCCTTCGTGTGGATCTACAAGCTGCCCGAGCCCAAGCAGCTCAAGGACCAGTCGATCCGGGCGAAGCAGTACGTCGTGAAGTACTCGGACGGGCCGCGGGACGCCGAGTCGATGATGGTCCACCCGAAGACGGGGCGGGTCTACATCGTGGACAAGAAGGAGGACGGCGAGGCCAGCCTCTACCAGGGCCCGCCGCCCGCGCGGATGTCCACGTCCCGGACCAACGTCTTCGAGCGCGTCGCCGACGTCGACCTGTGGGCGACCGACGGAGCCTTCTCGCCCAACGGCAAACAGCTGGCCCTGCGCGGCTACTTCGGCGGCGTCTCCTACCGCTGGGAGGGCGACGGCAAGATCAAGCGCGAGGGCCGCCTGAGCGTGCCCCTCCAGCGCCAGGGCGAGTCGGTGGCGTACAGCCCGGACGGCACCCGGCTGATGTTCGGCACCGAGGGCCAGGAGAGCGACGTCGAGCCGAGGGACGTCGAGGGGGCGGGGGCGCCCGGCGGTTCGTCGTCCGACAAGGGAGGCGCCGACGGAGACGGGGACGACGGCCTCGGCGGCGGCTACAAGAGCGGGGTCCTGGTCGTCGCGGCCGTGGTGCTCGCCTTCTTCGGCCTGAAGCGGGTGTTCCGGAAGAGCTAGCGCCAGGCGAAGTACAGCACCACGGAGACGGTGATGGACAGGAAGGCCACCAAGGGGTAGGTGCCGCTGTCCGTCTGGTGATCCACTCCGCAGGAGGCGCTGTCGGGGCAGGTGTCGCGATGGGCGCGCACGTCGCGCCCTTGCTCGAACGCACCGACCAGCTCGGCGAGCACGCGGATCACACAGGAGGGGGCGAGGAAGCCGAGAAACCCGATCCCAGGCGTCCCGTACGCGTTCATCACCCATACCCCGCACGCACCCGTCGCCACCAACGCCGCGACTGCTCCCGTCTTGCGGTGGCCGGGAAACACGACCCACGGCACGGCGGGGAACAACAAGATCATGCCTATGACGAGGCCAAGGGCGCCGAGCTGCATTACCTAACCTGATTCCGTTCGCCGACAGACGGCGGGTGTCCCTCACCCCATGAAGGGGATGAGGGACACCCGGGTTCATTGTGTCATTTGTCGGTTGTGTCTCCTCAGCGGGTGTACTCGACGTCGGGCTTCTTCGCCGGAGCTCCGCAGAAGTGGGCGCCGGGGTCGGTGTTCACACCGGACAGCACCGTGATGCTCCATGGGTTGCCTGCGTGCCCACTGCTCCGGGTGCATTCCTTGTACGGGTCGCCCTTGTCAAGCGGGCCCACGCCGGCGCCGATGCCACTGAAGTGGTAGAAGTCACCGGTGGTCACCGGCTTGCTCGAACCGGTGTGCTTGCCGTCCAGGTCGATCGCCTTGCCGTTGCGGTACAGGTACTGGTTCGGCATGTAGCTGGAGCGCAGGACCGGGGAGCCGGACACCTTGCGGATCGAGCCGTCGGCGCACGACTTGAAGTCGAGCTCCTGCCAGATGGGCGGAGCGGTGCCGAAAATGGAGCCGGTCTTGCCGGACTTGAAGAACATGTTGCGGATCTCCGCCGCCATCTTCGTCACCGGATGGTCCGACCCGGTCGCGTCCGACACCTGGTCCACCCACTTGGAGACGCTGTCGGTGAGTCCGTCGTTGCCGAGCGCCGGGCGATAGCCGATGGAGCCGCCGGCGGTGGTCATCACCGCGACGCATTGGCCCTTGTCGCCGGAGACGGGATTGTCGTCGTAGTCGGTGACGACGGGCTTCACGCCGATCGACTGATAGGCCAGGCCGGGAAGGATTCCGTCGCTGTTGGTGGTCGTACGCGTGGTCGCCCCGTCGTGGACGTTGAGGTTCTTGCGCGAGTAGTTCAGCTTCGGTTCCGGGATGCCGTACTCCGCGCTGACGTTCTTGAAGAACTCATGGACGAACTCCGGCATGTGCGTATCGGCCGTGCGGTCGTCGTATGTGACGGACTGGCTGCCGTCCACGATCTTCCCGTCGGCGGTCTTGATGTACGACACGGTCGCCTTGTTGTACATCTTGTAGGCACCGCCGTCCTTGCCGAACCACGACGGCTGCTGATCGGTCGACGGGCGCTTCGTGTAGGGGTTGGAGTAGTTCATCCAGGCGGGAATGGAGTGACCGTCCGGGTGGTCCGTGGTGGACGTGCCCGACTTCTCCACCTCGTCGTGCCACTTCCGCACCGCGTCGCGCGTCTTGCGCATGGCGCACCGGGAATCGGGGACCGGACCGGTGCAGGTGCTGAGGAACGCGACGCCCCGGGAGGTCTTCATCGCCCAGTCGTAGAGGTCCTGGCGGGACTTCAGCGGCGTGTTGAAGACGCTGGATTCCTCGCGGACGTCGATGTTCTGGTCCTCGTCGAAGAACGCGTCGGCCTCCAGGGTGTCCTTCACATACGTGCCCTTGATCGGCTGGAAGGCGACGGCGCCCCAGGCGATGTCGTCGTCGGCGGTGCCGTCGTGCGTGAAGTTCGACAGGCTCACGCGCGGTGTGCCGGTGAACTTGTAACCGCCGAGGGAGACCCACTTGTTGGTGTTGTCGCTGTCGGCGTTGACGGTGACGGTGCGGCTCCCGCCCTCGACGCCCTTGATCACGTAGTTGGCGTGCTCAGCCTGGGCACCGGTGTCGGGCAGATGCACCCACACCTTGCCCAGGTCCATCTTCTCGGCGAGGGTCCAGGTGCCGTCGATGGTCATCGGGCCGGAGGGGCCGCCGTGGTGGGCCTTGTCGCGGGTGTGCGTGAACCAGAAGTGGCCGCCGTGGCCGCCGCCGACCTGATGCAGATCCGCCTTGGCCTGGTAGTGCCCGTCGGAGTCGGGATAGAACGTGAACTGGAAGCTGCCCGACGACGTCACCGGACCACAACGCCCCCATGTCTCAGTGTTGTTGGGAACGGAGGCGACGACCGAGGCACCTTTCGGGGCGCCGGTGCACACGGGCTCGCCGTACTTGAGGCGGTGGCCGCGACCCGGTTCGGGCCGCTCCGTCAGATACTTGATCAGCTCATTGCCGCACGTGTTGTCGCAGTCCTTCTTCCACGTCGCGTTCTCCTCGTGCCACCAGAACTTCTCGTAGCACTTCGCGTCGGGGCACTTGGGCGGCTTCGTCGGGTCGCAGCCGTTGTGTTTGTTGCAGAAGGTGGACAGGGGCGGGGTCACGGTCGCGCGGTTGGCGGTGGTGGTCCACCAAGCAGGGTTGAATCCCGCCGAGTTGAACCCCTTCTCGCCCTTCCAGTCCTGCTTGCCGTCCGTGGAGTAGGAGTTTCCGGTGTCGATGGACCAGGCGGACCAGCCCATCACCTTCTCCTCGTACGGCCAGTCCTGCGGGTGCGCCGCGTCCTTGTTGGCGCCCGGGTCGACGTCCGTGTTCATGAACGGGCCGCGGTTCTGCGGATAGAACGGATTGGCCGGGTTGTTGAACCAGCCGAGGCCCCACGGCTTGCCCGCGGCGCCCTTGGGGTTGAAGCCGAGGTTGTAGTTCCAGGCGGCAGTGAACCAGTTCTCGACCCGCTTCGGGTCGTCGTTGTTCACCGTGACCTTCTGCCCCTTGGTGTGCACCTCGTTCCACTTGTCGGCGAGGATGTACATCGAGGCGGCGATGTTGCTCGCGTAGTCGACCGCGATCGCCTTCTGCAGCTTCGGGTCCTTGCCCTTCTCGCGGTTGCCCTTGCCGTCCGTCTTCTCCTTGCCTGCCTTGCGCATGCCGTCGGTCACCTGGCCGACGCCGTAACCGCAGTCGGACTTGTCCCAGTGGATCCGCCAGAACGCCGACGGGTCGTCCTTGTCCGCCTTGTGGCCGTAGTAGCCGTCGACGGCGGCGAGCGGTGAGCCCATCTGACCGGGGATGACCCCGGACTCGGCCTGCCAGAGGTTGGACTCCTGGGCGAGGATGCCGAGCATCACGTTGGCGGGGATCCGTCCGCCGCCGTTCAGCTTCGGCGGGGGGAACAGGCCCTGCGGGTCGATCTTGCTCATGCCCGTCTGGTTGCGGTACTCACCCTGACGGATGGCGCCGGCGCGCAGCTTGCCGCGGATGGCCATGTCGACGGCCCACTCCACCTGGTTCGGCGTGGGCTGCAGTGCCTGCATCTTCACGTCGTTGCGGGAGATGGAGCACCAGCGGTCCGGGTCGGTCGGGTCGTGGGAGACGGCGGTGGGGGGTTCCGGTGGGCCTGCCCGCCACCGCGTGGATGGCTGAGCTCGGCGCGTTCGCGCTGCGTACGGACACCGAGCTCCTTTTGAAGAGCCGCCGCGTCGTCCCCGGCCGGCTCCTCGAAGCGGGCTTCGCCTTCGACTTCGGCGGGTGGCCGGAGGCCGCCGACGACCTCGTGCGGCGGGTGCGCGGCGTGCGAGGCTAGCTTCCGTTCGGCTCCGCCGTCTCGCGCTTCCGCTGTTCCACCAATACCTCCAAGCCGTCCAGGATCCGCTGGAGGCCGAACTCGAAGTGGTCGAAGTCCGAGCCGAAGGCGTCGTCCGAGAGTCCCGCGATGAGCGGGAACTCGCCGCTGTCCATGACCCGTTCGAGGAACGGGCGCTGGGCCTCCCAGAAGGCCTCGTCGGAGAGTTGTGAGTCGGCCTCGGCCTGGGCCGCGTGCACGTGGTTGCGGGCGACCCCGGACACGTACCCCTCGACCATGATCAGGACTGAGATCAGCTCGGGGTCGGTCAGGCCCATCGGCTTGATGTACGTGAGGACCCGCTCCAGGCCGCCGACCGCGCTCGGGCCGAGCACGGGCCGGGCCTGGTTGACCTGGAGAAGCCAGGGGTGCTTGCGGTACTGCTCCAGTGTCGAGCGTCCGTATGCCGCGACGGCCACGCGCCAGCCGCCGTGGAAGGCCTCCTCGTCGTCGCCGGGTGCCTGCACGTGGTTGAGCATCAGGTCGATCAGCTCGGCCTTGCCGGGGACGTAGCGGTAGAGGGACATCGTGCCCGTGCCCAGCTCCGTGGAGAGGCGGCGCATGGAGACCGCGGCGATGCCCTCGGCGTCGGCGAGCCGCACGGCCGCGGTGACGATCCGGTCCAGTGTCAGGGCCGGTTTGGGTCCGCGTGTGGGGCGCTCGCCGCCGCCCCACATCAGTTCCAGGCTGCGTGTGATGTCGCCGCCGCCGCTGGTCTCCGTGGTCGCCATGGATCTCACGATAAGCCCTTGGGGCGAAACTGAGTACGTTGTACTCTTAATTGGGTACGGTGTACTCACAAAGGTGGCCCGTGCGGTGCGGGCACCCCTGGCCCGATCCGCGCGCACACGGCGCACGGATCGAGACCGGGAACGGGAACGGGAGTTGGAGGGGCAGTGAGCGACAGTGAGTTCGGCGGGCGCGACGACGCCGGCGAGTACGCGGTCCGGGCCCGCGGCCTGGAGAAGCGGTACGGCGACAAGAAAGCCCTCGACGGCTTCGACCTGACCGTGGCGCACGGCACGGTGCACGGCTTGCTCGGCCCGAACGGCGCGGGCAAGACCACGGCGGTGCGCATCCTGTCCACGCTGGTCCGGCTCGACGGCGGCAGCGCCACGGTCGGCGGCGCGGACGTCCGGCGCGAGCCCCGTGTCGTACGCGGCCGTATCGGCCTGACCGGTCAGTACGCGGCGGTCGACGAGATCCTCACCGGACGGCAGAACCTGGAGATGTTCGGCCGCCTCTTCCACCTCGGCGGCCGGCGGGCCGCCCGGCGCGCCCAGGAACTCCTGGAGCAGTTCGGCCTGGAGGCTGCCGCCGACAAGGGCGCGGGGACCTACAGCGGCGGCATGCGGCGCCGCCTCGACCTCGCCGCCTCGATGATCCTCGCCCCGTCCGTGCTCTTCCTGGACGAGCCGACGACCGGCCTCGACCCGCGCGGCCGCAGCGAGGTCTGGGACTCCGTACGGGACCTGGTGGGCCGCGGCACCACCGTGCTGCTCACCACGCAGTATCTGGAGGAGGCCGACAAGCTCGCCTCCCGCATCACCGTCATCGACCAGGGCCGCGTCATCGCCGACGACACCCCCGACGGCCTCAAGGCCACCGTCGGCGGCAGCCACCTGGAAGTCGTCGTCGCCGAGCCCGCCGACCTGCCCGCCGCCGTCAAGGCCGTCGCCCGCGTCGCGGACGGCGTGCCCGAGACGGTCGACGCGGAGCGCCGGGTGCAGGCCGCGGTCACCGACCGGGTCGGCGCCCTCACCGACGTCGCGCGCACCCTCCAGGACGAGGGCGTCGCCGTCGAGGACATCGGGCTGCGGCGGCCGAGCCTGGACGACGTGTTCCTGCGGCTGACCGGCGGGCGGCCCGCGGCGGAGGCGGACGGGCAGGGGCAGGCACAAGGGCACGGGGCAGAGCAGGGGCAGGTGCAGGGGCAGGCGCAGGGGTCGGACCGGACGGGAGCCGTGGCATGAGTGACGCGATGACGACGACGATGAGCGGGGCCGGGGCCGGGGCCGGGGCCCGGTCGAGGGCCGGGGGCGGTGGCGGTGGCGGCGGTGGCGGTCCCGTCGTGGGCGCCGAGCACGGGCGGGCGTACTGGGCGCTCGCCGACACCCTCAACGTCACCCGCCGCTATCTGACCCACTTCCAGCGCCAGCCCATCATGATCGCCTGGCAGCTCGGCTTCCCCATCATCAGCGTGCTCCTGTACGGCTTCGTCTTCGGCGAGGCCATGAAGGTGCCCGGCGGCGAAGGCGACTACAAGCAGTTCCTGATGCCCGGCATGTTCGTGATGACCATGGCCTTCGGCTTCATGAACACCGCGATGGGCGTGGTCACGGACGCCTCGAAGGGCGTCATCGACCGCTTCCGGTCCATGCCCATGGCGCCCTCGGCGGTCTCGGCCGGGCGCGGTCTGTCCGACCTCGTCGTGGCCTGCGCGGAGCTGACGATCCTCGCGTTCACGGCCCTGGCGATCGGCTGGCGGCCGGACAACGGCGCCCTGAACGCGGTGGCCGCGTTCGCTCTGCTGCTGCTCCTTCGCTTCAGCCTGATCTGGGTGGGCGTCTGGCTCGGCCTGCTCGTGCCCAGCGCGGAGGCGGCCGGTGGCCTGTACGCGGTGGCGTTCCCGCTGACGATGATCTCCAGCGTGTTCGTGGCGCCGTCCCTGATGCCGGACTGGCTGGCGCCCATTGCCGCCTGGAACCCGGTGTCGTCCACCGGCACGGCGGCCCGCGAGCTCTTCGGCAACCCCGGCGCGGGCGGACCCAGCTGGATCGAGCAGAACGCGGTCCTCATGGCGGTGGTGTGGCCGCTGGTGGTGACGGCGGTGTTCCTGCCGATGGCCGTGCGGAGGTTCAAGCGGCTCAGTCGGTAGAGGGTTTGGGAGTGCTTGGAGTGCTCGGAGTGCTTGAAGTACGGGGGAGTGCACTTGGAGTGCTTGAAGTACGGGGACGGCCCGGGTGCGCTTGGTGCGTACCCGGGCCGTTGCCGTTCTCGTGCGCGTTGCGTGGTGCGTGGTGCGTGGTGCGTGGTGTCGGCGTGCGGTGTGTGGCGTGTCGTGCTTGGTGTTACAGCTTCTCGATCACGTAGTCCACGCACTTCGTCAGTGCCTCGACGTCCGCCGGGTCGATCGCCGGGAACATCGCCACGCGCAGCTGGTTGCGGCCCAGCTTGCGGTACGGCTCCGTGTCCACGATGCCGTTCGCGCGCAGTGCCTTGGCGACGGCCGCCGCGTCGATCTCGTCGGCGAAGTCGATCGTGCCGATGACCTGCGAACGCTTCGCCGGGTCGGTGACGAACGGGTTCGCGTACTTCGACTCCTCCGCCCAGCCGTACAGCGTCCGCGCCGACGTCGCCGTGCGCCGCACCGACCAGTCGAGGCCGCCCTGGCCGTTGATCCAGTCCAGCTGCTCGGCGAGCAGGAACAGGGTCGTGAGCGCGGGGGTGTTGTACGTCTGGTTCTTGCGGGAGTTGTCGATCGCCGTGGGCAGGCTGAAGAACTCCGGTACGTGGCGGCCGCTCGCGTGGATCCGCTCGGCGCGCTCGATCGCCGCCGGGGAGAACGCGGCCACCCACAGGCCGCCGTCCGAGGCGAAGGACTTCTGCGGCGCGAAGTAGTACACGTCGCTCTGTGCGATGTCGACGGGCAGGCCGCCCGCGCCCGACGTCGCGTCCACCAGGACCAGGGAGCCCGCGTCGGCCCCCGCGACCCGCTGGATCGGGGCGGCCACGCCGGTCGACGTCTCGTTGTGCGTGAACGCGTACACGTCCACGCCCTCCTGCGCCTCCGGGTCGGGGTGCGTGCCCGGGTCCGACGCGATGACGGTCGGCTCGGCCAGCCACGGGGCCAGCTTCGCCGCCTTCGCGAACTTCGAGCTGAACTCGCCGAAGGACAGGTGCTGCGACTTGTTCTCGATCAGGCCGTGCGTCGCCACGTCCCAGAACGCGGTCGAGCCGCCGTTGCCGAGCACGACCTCGTAGCCCTCGGGGAACTGGAACAGCTCGCGCACGCCCTCGCGGACCCGGCCCACCAGGTTCTTCACCGGGGCCTGGCGGTGGGACGTGCCGAGGAGGGAGGTGCCGGTCGCGGCCAGGGCGTCCAGGGCCTCCGTCCGCACCTTGGAGGGGCCCGCGCCGAAACGGCCGTCGGCGGGCTTGATGTCAGCGGGAATCTGGATCTCAGCCACGTAGGGAGCGTAGCTGTTTCGGGACGTGGGGGGTCGGGGTCGTCCATCCCGCGAGACGGGGCGTCCCGGGTGGGGGCCGTGCTCTCCTCGGTCTCGTCGTCAACTGCCTTCCGGTGGGGGGTTTCCCGCGCTACCGCGCGGGATTCCTCTCCCACCCGCCCACCCGTTTCCAATCGGCCGCAGGCTCCGCGCCCCCGTCCGGCCCGCCGCCGGCCTCCGGTTCGGTCGGCCGTGCCTCCCGGTGCCGGGTTCGGTCGTTCGGCGTCGGCGGGGTGGGTGGGGAGCCTCCCCTCTCCCCGGTGGGCACAGCCGCGGGCCGACGGCGGCGTTGATGTTGGGGGTGAGTCGGCGTGGGCAACCTCTGGGGCATGGGTACTGGGAACGAGTTGGAGCAGGTGCTGCGGCGTGCGGTCCGGGGGGACGTGGACTTCTCCGTGACGGGGCGGGCGTTGAACACGATGGACGCGTCGAACTACCGGCGCGTCCCGCTGGGCGTCGTCGCCCCGCGCGACGTGGCCGACGTGGCCGCGGCCCTGGCCGCGTGCCGGGAGCACGACGTGCCGGTGGTGGCGCGCGGCGGCGGGACGTCCATCGCGGGTCAGGCGACCGGGACAGGAGTTGTCCTGGACTTCACCCGGCACATGGCGGACATCCTGGAGCTCGACCCGGAGGCCCGCACGGCCCGCGTGCAGCCCGGCCTCGTACTGGACACCCTGCGGAGCGCCACCGCGGCGCACGGCCTGACGTTCGGCCCCGACCCCTCCACGCACAGCCGCTGCACCCTCGGCGGCATGATCGGCAACAACTCGTGCGGTTCTCATTCCGTGGCCTGGGGCACGACCGCGGACAATGTTCGAGGGCTGACCGTCGTCACCGCCACTGACACCACGGGCGCCCCCCGCGTGCTGGAGCGGGGCACCTGGGACGGTGCCCCGGACGGCCTGCGCGCCCTCGTCGAAGGCGATCTCGCCCTGCTCCGTACCGGCTTCCCCGACCTCCCCCGCCGCATCTCCGGCTACGCACTCGACTCCCTCCTGCCGGAGCACGGCCCCGACCTGCCCCGCTTCTTCTGCGGCAGCGAAGGCACCCTCGGGATCCTCACGGAAGCCACGGTCCGCCTCGTCGAGGCGCCGCGCGCCCGCGCCCTCGCCGTCCTCGGCTACGCCGACGAGAGCGCGGCCGCCGAGGCCGCCCCCGGCCTGCTCCCGTACCGGCCCCTCACCGTCGAGGGCATGGCCGCCGACCTCGTACGCGACCCGGGCGGCCTGCCCAAGGGCGGCGCCTGGCTGTTCGTGGAGACCGGCGGCGGCACACCCGGGGAGGCCGGCGCGGCCGCCGAGGCCGTGGTGCGGGGCGCGGACTGCGTGGACGCCGTCGTCGTCAGCGACCCCGCGCGCCAGCGCGCCCTGTGGCGGGTCCGCGAGGACGCCTCCGGCACGGCCACCCGCATGCCCGACGGCACGGAGGCCTGGCCCGGCTGGGAGGACTGCGCCGTGCCGCCCGCCCGCCTCGGGACCTACCTCCGCGACTTCCGCGCCCTCCTCGCCGAGCACGGCCTGCGCGGCACTCCGTACGGGCACTTCGGCGACGGATGCATCCATGTGCGGATCGACTTCGACCTGCTCACGGACCCCGGCATCGCCCGCTTCCGCCGCTTCTCGGAGGACCTCGCCGACCTCGTCGTCGCCCACGGCGGCTCCCTCTCCGGCGAGCACGGCGACGGGCAGGCCCGCGCCGAACTGCTGCCGAAGATGTACGGGACCGAACTCGTCCGCCTCTTCGAGCGCGTCAAGGACCTCTGGGACCCCGCGGGCCTCCTCAACCCCGACATGCTCGTCCGCCCCGCCCCCCTCGACACCAACCTCCGGTTCACGCCCTTGCCCCGAAAGCCCGTTGACGTCGCCTTCGGCTACCCCCACGACGGCGGGGACTTCGCCGCCGCCGTCCGCCGCTGCGTCGGCGTCGCCAAGTGCCGTACGACGACGGCCGCGTCCGGCGGCGGCGTGATGTGCCCGTCCTTCCGCGCCACCGGCGAGGAGGAGCACTCCACGCGCGGCCGCGCCCGGCTCCTGCACGAGATGCTGGCCGGAGAGGTCGTCGAGGACGGCTGGCGCTCCACCGAGGTGCGCGACGCCCTCGACCTGTGTCTGTCCTGCAAGGGCTGCCGCTCCGACTGCCCGGTCGGCGTCGACATGGCCACGTACAAGGCGGAGTTCCTGCACCACCACTACGCGGGGCGGCGCAGGCCCGCCGCGCACTACGCGATGGGCCGCCTGCCGCGCTGGCTGCGCGCCGTCGCCGCCACCCGCACGGCCCGCGTCGCCAACCTCCTCGCCGCCGTCGGCCCGCTGGCCGCCCTCGCCAAGCGCCTCGGCGGGATCGAGCCCCGGCGGGCGCTGCCGAAGGTGGCACCGGTCACGTTCCGGCGTTGGTGGCGTCGGCGGACGCGCGGGGGCGGGCCCGCGGGGCGTACGGGCGCCCCCATCGGGCCCGGCGGTTCCCGCGGCACCGTCGTTCTGTGGCCCGACACTTTCACCGACCACCTCTCGCCCGCCGTCGCCCGCGCCGCCGTCCGCGTGCTCGAAGCCGCGGGCCTGACCGTCGTGCTGCCGCCCGACGGCGTGTGCTGCGGGCTCACCTACGTCTCCACGGGCCAGCTCGACCAGGCCCGCGCCGTGCAGCGCCGCACCCTGGAGCTGATGCGTCCGCTGCTCGCCGATGGCGTACCCCTCGTCGTCCTCGAACCGAGCTGCGCGGCGGCCCTGAAGACGGACCTGGTCGAGCTGGCCGCGCCGGACGAGCCGGGGGCGCGGGAGCTCGCCGCGTCGGTGGTCACGTTCGCGCAGGCCCTGGAGGAGTACGCCCCCGACTGGCGGCCGCCGCGCCTGGACCGCGCGGTCGTCGGCCAGACCCACTGCCACCAGCACGCCGTCCTCGGCGACGCGGCCGAACGCCGGCTGCGCGCCGCCGCGGGCCTCGACGGCGAACTGTCCGGCGGCTGCTGCGGTCTCGCGGGCAACTTCGGCTTCGAGAAGGGGCACTACGACGTGTCGACGGCCTGCGCCGAGGAGCAGTTGCTGCCCGCCGTCCGGCAGGCCCCGCCCGGCACGGAGGTCCTCGCGGACGGCTTCTCCTGCCGCACTCAGCTGGACCAGCTGGCGGGGGTGCGGGGGCGGCACCTGGCCGAGGTCCTCGCGGAGGCGCTGGACAACGGGTGAGGGATGCGGGTGAGGGGTGCGGGTGAGGGGTGCGGGTGAGAGGTGGAGGCGGGCGGGGGCTTTTCGGGGTGTGCGGCGCAGTGCGGTCTTCGTAAGCTGCGAAAGGGTTTCACATCCCTGACGTAGTCCATTACCTTGGACGGCGAAGTCCATGAGCGTGGACTGTACGGCTGGTCGTCGCGGCAGCGACGGCGGGAAAGGCGTGGCGTGAACATCTCTCGTACGGACGGGGCGGCGGCGCCCGAGGGCATGGCTGCCGCCGAGGCGCCGGTCACGGTCGGACAGCCCGAGGTGGCGGGCGCGGCCGACGCCGCGGCCGGGGGTGGGGGCGGCCGACGCGCCGCCCTCGGTCCCGTCGGCCTGGTTCTCGCGGGCTGTGTCTCCGTCCAGTTCGGCGGGGCCATCGCCGTCAGCCTCATGCCGCGTGCCGGGGCGCTCGGCGTCGTCACGCTGCGGCTCTTCTTCGCCGCGCTCGTGCTGCTCGTCATCTGCCGCCCCCGCCTGCGCGGGCACTCCCGCTCCGACTGGGGCACTGTCGTCGCCTTCGGCGCCACGCTGGCCGCGATGAACGGCCTCTTCTATCAGGCCGTGGACCGCATCCCGCTGGGCCCGGCCGTGACCCTCGAAGTCCTCGGCCCGCTCGCCCTGTCCGTCATCGCCTCGCGCCGCCTGGTGAACCTCGTCTGGGCGGGGCTCGCCCTGTGCGGCGTCTTCCTGCTCGGTGGCGGCGGCTTCGGCGAACTCGACCCGGTCGGCGTGGCGTTCGCGCTCGCCGCGGGGGCGATGTGGGCGGCGTACATCGTGTTCAGCGCGCGGACGGGGCGGCGCTTCCCGCAGGCGGACGGCCTCGCCCTCGCGATGGCCGTGGCGGCGGTCCTCGTGCTGCCCCTCGGCATCGTCGAGTCCGGCTCGAAGCTGACGGTCCCCAGCACCCTGGGCCTCGCGGCGGCCGTCGCCGTCATGTCCTCCGTGCTGCCCTACACCCTCGAACTCCTCGCCCTGCGCCGCCTGCCCGCGTCCACGTTCGCCGTGATGATGAGCCTGGAACCGGCCATCGCAGCCCTCGCGGGCTTCCTGATCCTCAGCCAGTCCCTCACCCTCGTCGAATCCCTCGCGATCGGCCTCGTCATCGCGGCAAGCATGGGCGCGGTGCGGACGCAGGTCGGGCGGGGGAAGGCGAAGGTGCCGTCGGCCGAGAGGGCGGGGGCGGGCCAGTCGGCGCCCGCTTCCGAGTAGTCGGGTCGCCGCTCGGGGTCTGACCGGAAAGCGACCCGCCCCCTCCGGAAAATAACCAAGCACGCTTGCTTGTTTCTCGTGGCGCTGCCATGCTCCCTGGCACACCGCCCTGCCCGGAGGGGAGCGCACCGTGTCCGACGTCAGTGCCGTGCTCGACGATCTGCGCGCCGAGAGCGACGAACTCGACCACCTGGTCGGGGACTTGGGAGAGGCGAGCTGGGCGCTCGACACCCCCGCGGTCGGCTGGACCATCGCCCACCAGATCGCGCACCTCGCCTGGACCGACCGGGCCGCACTGCTCGCGGTGACCGACGCCGACGCCTTCGCCGCGCACGCGGCCGTCGCGCTGAAGTCGCCGGACACCTTCGTCGACGACGGCGCCCGGGAAGGGGCCGCGGTGCCCCCGGGCGAGCTGCTCGCGCGGTGGCGGGACGGGCGGGACGCGTTGCAGCGCGCGCTGCGGGAGGCGCCCGCGGGGGCCCGCTTCCCCTGGTACGGGCCGCCCATGTCCGCCGCGTCCGTCGCGACCGCGCGGATCATGGAGACCTGGGCCCACGGCCAGGACGTCGCCGACACCCTCGGCGTCCGGCGCGCCCCCACCGACCGCCTCCGGCACGTCGCCCGCATCGGCGTCCGGGCCCGCGACTACGCGTACGCGGTACGCGGACTCACCCCGCCCGCCGAGGAGTTCCGCGTCGAACTCCGGGCGCCCGGCGGCGACGTGTGGACGTACGGGCCGGAAGGCGCGGCCCAGCGCGTCACCGGCCCCGCCCTCGACTTCTGCCTCCTCGCCACCCGCCGCGCCCACCGCGACGACCTGGCACTGACGGCGGAGGGCCCCGACGCCGAGCACTGGCTCACCATCGCCCAGGCGTTCGCGGGGCCGCCGGGGGAAGGCCGGGCGAGCGTGAAGGGCGCAGGGGAGGGCGGGGCGTGAGCGCGGAGGCCGCCGGGCGGGGTGAACAAGGCGCCGGAGCCGCCCGTAGGCACGCCCCCCTGCGTATCGGCAACGCCTCCGGCTTCTACGGCGACCGCCACTCCGCCGTGCGGGAGATGCTCACCGGCGGCCCCCTGGACGTCCTCACCGGTGACTACCTCGCCGAGCTGACCATGCTCATCCTCGGCCGCGACCGGCTCAAGGACCCGGACCGGGGGTACGCGAAGACGTTCCTGAAGCAGATGGAGGAGTGCCTGGGGGAGGCCCTCGACCGGGGCGTACGGGTCGTCGCCAACGCGGGCGGACTCAACCCGGCGGGCCTCGCCGAGCAGCTGCGGGAGCTGGCGGAGCGCCTCGGCCTGGACGTGCGCGTCGCCCACGTGGAGGGCGACGACCTCGGCGCCCGCTTCCGCGACGCCCTCACCGCCCACGCCTACCTCGGCGGCTTCGGCATCACGGAGGCGCTGCGCGCGGGCGCCGACGTCGTCGTCACCGGCCGCGTCACCGACGCCGCCCTCGTCACCGGACCCGCCGCCGCCCACTTCGGCTGGGGCCCCGGCGACCACGACCGGCTCGCGGGCGCCGTCGTCGCCGGTCACGTCCTGGAGTGCGGCACCCAGGCCACCGGCGGCAACTACGCGTTCTTCGGCGAGCTCGACCCCAAGGCCCTGCTCCGCCCCGGCTTCCCGCTCGCCGAGGTGCACGCCGACGGCTCCTGCGTCATCACCAAGCACGACGGGACGGGCGGTGTCGTCGACGTCGGCACGGTCACCGCGCAGCTCCTGTACGAGACGTCCGGCGCCCGCTATGCCGGGCCCGACGTCACCGCCCGCCTCGACACCGTCCGCCTCGCCCAGGCCGGGCCGGACCGCGTCCGCGTCGAGGGCGTGCGGGGCGAGGCGCCGCCGCCCACCCTCAAGGTCGGTCTCACCCGCCTCGGCGGGCACCGCAACGAGGTCGTGTTCGTCCTCACCGGCCTCGACGTCGACGCGAAGGCCGCCCTCGTCCGCGCCCAGATCGAGGACGCGTTCAGCCACTCCAAGTCCCGCCCCGCCGAGGTGCGGTGGGAGCTGGCCCGCACCGACCGCCCGGACGCCGACACCGAGGAGACCGCGAGCGCCCTGCTGCGGCTCGTCGTGCGCGACCGGGACGCGGACGTGGTGGGCCGCGCCCTCAGCGGCGCCGCGATCGAGCTGGCCCTCGGCAGCTACCCCGGCTTCCACGTCACCGCCCCGCCCGGCAAGGGAACTCCATACGGCGTGTTCGAGGCGGTGTACGTCGACGCCGCCTCCGTACGGCAGGTGGCGGTGACGCCGGACGGGCTGCGGGTGGACGTCCCTGCGGCCTCGGCCACGGCGGGCGGCACGCGGGAGTTGGCCGACGTGGAGCCGCCTGAGCTGCCCGAGCCGCTGGCGTACGACCGGACCCGGCGCCTGCCGCTCGGGACCGTCGCCGGTGCCCGCAGCGGGGACAAGGGCGGGGACGCCAACGTCGGCGTGTGGGTGCGTACCGACGACGCCTGGCGGTGGCTCGCCCATCACCTGACCGTCGAAAGGTTCCAGGGTCTGGTCCCGGAGAGCCGCGAGCTGAAGGTGACCCGGCACGTGTTCCCCAACCTCCGCGCCCTCAACTTCCACGTCGAGGGGATCCTCGGCGAGGGAGTCGCCTCACAGGCCCGCTTCGACCCGCAGGCCAAGGGCCTCGGCGAGTGGCTGCGCGCCCGCCACCTCGACATCCCGGAGGTACTGCTGTGACCGTGCTCGCGTCCGCGCTCGACCCGGCGAGCCCCGAATACGCCGACCACCGCGCCGCCATGCTCGCCAAGCTGGCCGAACTCGACGCCGAGCAGGCCAAGGCGCTCGACGGGGGCGGCGAGAAGTACGTCAAGCGCCACCGCGACCGGGGCAAGCTGCTCGCGCGGGAGCGCATCGAGCTGCTGCTCGACCCGGACACGCCGTTCCTGGAGCTGTCGCCGCTCGCGGCCTGGGGCAGCGAGTACCCGGTCGGGGCCTCCATGGTGACCGGCATCGGCGTCGTCGAGGGCGTGGAGTGCCTGATCACCGCCAACGACCCGACGGTACGCGGCGGAGCCAGCAACCCCTGGACGCTGAAGAAGGCGTTCCGCGCGCACGAGATCGGGCACGCCAACCGGCTGCCGTCCATCCACCTGGTGGAGTCGGGGGGCGCCGACCTGCCCTCCCAGAAGGAGATCTTCATCCCGGGCGGTGCCCTGTTCAAACACCTCACGCGGTCCTCGGCGGCGGGGATCCCCACCATCGCCGTGGTCTTCGGCAACTCCACGGCGGGCGGCGCCTACGTCCCCGGCATGTGCGACCACGTGATCATGGTCAAGGAGCGCGCGAAGGTGTTCCTCGGCGGGCCGCCGCTGGTGAAGATGGCGACCGGCGAGGAGAGCGACGACGAGTCGCTCGGCGGCGCCGAGATGCACGCCCGCACCTCCGGCCTCGCCGACCACCTCGCCGAGGACGAGCACGACGCGCTCCGCCAGACCCGCCGCGTCGTCGCCCGCCTCAACTGGCGCAAGGCGCACCCCGGCCCGGCCGCCCCCGCCCAGCCGCCCAAGTACGACGCCGACGAACTCCTCGGCATCGTCCCCGGCGATCTGCGCACCCCCTTCGACCCGCGCGAGGTCATCGCGCGCGTCGTCGACGGCTCCGACTTCGACGAGTTCAAGCCGCTGTACGGGGCGAGCCTGGTGACGGGCTGGGCGAGCCTGCACGGCTACCCGGTCGGCATCCTCGCCAACGCGCAGGGCGTGCTGTTCTCCGCGGAGTCGCAGAAGGCCGCCCAGTTCATCCAACTCGCCAACCAGCGCGACATCCCGCTGCTCTTCCTGCACAACACCACCGGCTACATGGTCGGCAAGGAGTACGAGCAGGGCGGCATCATCAAGCACGGCGCCATGATGATCAACGCGGTGTCGAACTCGAAGGTCCCGCACCTGTCCGTCCTCATGGGCGCCTCCTACGGCGCCGGGCACTACGGCATGTGCGGCCGCGCCTACGACCCCCGCTTCCTGTTCGCCTGGCCGAGCGCCAAGTCCGCCGTCATGGGCCCGCAGCAGCTCGCGGGCGTCCTGTCGATCGTGGCGCGGCAGTCGGCGGCGAAGGGCAAGCCGTACGACGACGACGCGGACGCGGCGCTGCGGGCGATGGTGGAGCAGCAGATCGAGTCCGAGTCGCTGCCAATGTTCCTCTCGGGGCGGCTCTACGACGACGGCGTGATCGACCCGCGCGACACCCGCACCGTCCTCGGCATCTGTCTGTCCGCGCTGCACACGGCCCCGGTCGAGGGCGCGCGCGGCGGCTTCGGCGTCTTCAGGATGTGAGGGAAGTTGACGGAAACACCCATGATTTCCAAGCTGTTGGTCGCCAACCGCGGCGAGATCGCCTGCCGCGTCTTCCGTACGTGCCGTGAGCTCGGCATCGCCACGGTCGCCGTGCACTCCGACGCCGACGCGGACGCGCTGCACGTGCGCGAGGCGGACGAGGCGGTACGCCTGCCGGGGGCGGCGCCCGCCGAGACGTATCTGCGCGGCGAGCTGATCGTGAAGGCCGCGCAGGCGACGGGCGCGGACGCGATCCACCCGGGCTACGGCTTCCTGTCGGAGAACGCCTCCTTCGCGCGGGCCGTCGCCGACGCGGGCCTGCGGTGGATCGGGCCGCCGCCGGACGCCATCGAGGCGATGGCGTCCAAGACCCGCGCGAAGGAGCTGATGGGGATCGCGCCGCCGCCCGTGGACGCGATCACGGCGGCCGACCTTCCGGTGCTCGTGAAGGCGGCCGCGGGAGGCGGCGGGCGCGGCATGCGGGTCGTACGGGAACTCGACGCCCTCAAGGGGGAGTTGGAGGCCGCGCGGGCCGAGGCGGCGAGCGCCTTCGGGGACGGCGAGGTGTTCGTCGAGCCGTACGTCGAGGGCGGGCGGCACGTCGAGGTGCAGGTCATGGCCGACGGGCACGGGACGGTGTGGGCGCTCGGGACGCGCGACTGCACGCTCCAGCGCCGCCACCAGAAGGTCGTCGAGGAGGCCCCGGCGCCGGGGCTCTGCGACGAGCAGGTCCGTGAGCTGCACGACCTGGCGGTCCGGGCCGCCCGCGCCACCGACTACCGGGGCGCGGGCACCGTCGAGTTCCTGCTCGCCGCCGACGGCACCGCGCACTTCCTGGAGATGAACACCCGCCTCCAGGTCGAACACCCGGTGACGGAGGCCCTGTTCGGGCTCGACCTCGTCGCCCTCCAGATCCGGATCGCCGAGGGCGAACCGCTGCCGGACGCCGAACCGCCGCCCGCGCACGGCCACGCCGTCGAGGCCCGCCTGTACGCGGAGGACCCGGCGGCCGGATGGGCCCCGCAGACCGGCACCCTGCACCGCGTCGCCGTGCCGGACGGGGTGCGCCTCGACTCCGGCTACGCGGACGGCGACACCGTCGGCGTGCACTACGACGCGATGCTGGCGAAGGTCGTCGCCCACGCCCCGACCCGTGCGGAGGCCCTGCGCAAGCTGGCCGGGGCCCTGGAGCGCACCGAGATCCACGGCCCGGTCACCAACCGGGACCTCCTCGTGCGCTCCCTGCGGCACCCGGAGTTCGCGGCGGCCCGCATGGACACCTCGTTCTACGACCGGCACGTGCCCGAGCTGACGGCCCCCGGCGCGGGCCCGGACGTCCGGCACGCGCCGCTCGCCGCCGCCCTCGCCGACGCCTGCGGACGCTCCCGCTTCGGCGGCTGGCGCAACCTGCGCTCCCAGCCCCAGGTCAAGCGGTACCGGACCGTGGCGGACGGCGTCGAGCACGAGGTCAGGTACACGCACACGCGCGGCGGTCCGGTCGCCGACGGCGTGCGGGTGGTGCGGGCCGCGCCCGACGCGGTGGTCCTCGAAGTGGACGGCGTACGGCGGGAGTTCGCCGTGACGTCGTACGGGGACGGGCGCGTGTACGTCGGGAACGTGGCCCTCGACGCCGTGTCGCTCCTGCCCGAGCCCACCGCGCGGCAGGAGCCGGGCTCGCTGCTCGCGCCGATGCCGGGCACGGTCCTGCGGGTCGCGGAGGGCCTGGCCCAGGGCGCGCGGGTCGAGGCGGGGCAGCCGGTGGTGTGGCTGGAGGCGATGAAGATGGAGCACCGCGTGGTGGCCCCGGCCGCGGGCGTGCTCGCCGCGCTGCACGCCGTCCCCGGCCGGCAGGTCGAGGTGGGCGCGCTGCTCGCGGTGGTCCAGGAGGACGCGTAGCCGACGGCGGGCGGCCCCGAAGGACGCAGGGCCGCGGCGGCCCAGGAAGACGCACGGCTCACCGCGGCCGAGGACGACGTACAGCTCACTCAGCTCACTCATCTCACTGTGGTCAAGGAAGACGTACAGGAGGAAGAACCGTGAACGCTCCCGTGCTCGAAACCGAGGAACACCAGGCGCTGCGCGCGGCCGTCGCGGCGCTCGGCAAGCGCTACGGCCGGGACTACATGACCCGTGTCGTGCGCGAGGAGGGGCACCCCGACGCGCTGTGGGCGGACGCCGCCAAGCTGGGCTACCTGGGCGTGAACCTGCCCGAGGAGTACGGCGGCGGGGGCGGCGGAATCGCCGAACTCGCCATCGTGCTGGAGGAGTTGGGTGCGGCCGGCAGCCCGCTCCTGATGATGGTGGTGTCCCCGGCGATCTGCGGCACCGTGATCGCCCGCTTCGGCACCGAGGCGCAGAAGCGGACGTGGCTGCCGGGGCTCGCCGACGGCAGCCGCACGATGGCGTTCGGCATCACCGAGCCCGACGCGGGCTCCAACTCGCACCGCATCACCACCACCGCCCGCAGGGACGGCGACGACTGGATCCTGACCGGCCGCAAGGTCTTCATCTCCGGCGTGGACATCGCCGACGCGACCCTGATCGTCGGCCGCACCGAGGACGCCCGCACGGGCAAGCTGAAGCCCTGCCTGTTCATCGTCCCGCGCGACGCGCCGGGCTTCGCCCGCCACCGCATCGACATGGAACTCCAGGCCCCGGAGAAGCAGTTCGAGCTGGTCCTCGACGAGGTGCGGCTGCCCGCCGACGCGCTGGTGGGCGACGAGGACGCCGGTCTGCTCCAGCTCTTCGCCGGACTCAACCCGGAGCGGATCATGACGGCCGCGTTCTCCCTCGGCATGGCGCGCTTCGCCCTCGCGCAAGCCGTCGCGTACGCCAAGGAACGCAGCGTGTGGAAGTCCCCGATCGGCGCGCACCAGGCCATCGCGCACCCGCTGGCCCAGTCCCACATCGAGATCGAGCTGGCCCGCCTGATGACGCAGAAGGCGGCCCGGCTCTACGACGACGGCGACGACATGGGCGCGGGCGAGGCCGCGAACATGGCGAAGTTCGCGGCGGCCGACGCCTGTGTGAAGGCCGTCGACCAGGCCGTGCACACCCTCGGTGGCAACGGCCTGACCAAGGAGTTCGGGCTCGCCTCGCTGATCGTGGCGTCCCGGGTCGCGCGGATCGCGCCGGTGAGCCGGGAGATGATCCTCAACTTCGTGTCCCACCAGACCCTGGGCCTGCCCAAGTCGTACTAGGGAGTTCTGATGGAATTCCGGACAGGTTCCGTCCTGGTCTCGGCTCCCGACCGGGGCATCGTCACCCTCACCCTGGACTCGCCCGCGAACCGCAACGCGCTCTCGGCGGCGCTCGTGGCCGAACTGGCGGACGCGCTCACCGAGTTGGGTATGGACGACGGCGTGCGCGCACTGGTGCTCACCCACACCGGCAACACCTTCTGCGCGGGCGCCGACCTGCGCGAACCGCCGGACCCGGGGGCGTTCGTGGCGCTGCTCAGGCAACTCGTCGAGCTGCCCAAGCCGGTGGTGGCGCGGGTGCGCGGGCACGTCAGGGCGGGCGGGCTCGGGCTGCTGGGGGCCTGCGACATCGTGGTGGCGGGCGGCCCCGACGTGTCGTTCGCGCTGACCGAGGTGCACATCGGCGTCGTCCCCGCGGTGATCTCCCTGACGCTCCTGCCCCGCCTGGAGGCGCGCGCCGCGAGCCGCTACTACCTCACCGGTGAGCGCTTCGGCGGGGCGGAGGCGGCCCGCATCGGCCTGATCACGGCCTACGCGGGAGCCGACGACTGCGTCGGCGTGGTCCTCGATCCGGTGCTCGACGGGCTCCGCAAGGCCGCTCCGGGGGCGCTGGCCGACGCGAAGAAACTCGTCACGGCTAGGGTTCTTGACGCATTCGACAAGGAAGCGGACGCCCTCGTGGCCCTCTCCGCCCACCGCTTCGGCTCCGCCGAGGCCAAGGAGGGGATGGAGGCGTTCCTGGAACGACGGGAGCGGTCGTGGGCGCTGTGACCGGGAGGCGTCGAGGGGCGCCGTGACCGGGGGACGTGGAGGGGCGCTGTGACCGAGGAGTACGGAGGGGCGGCATGACCGGGGAGTGCCGATGGCCGGCGTGATCGAGGACGACCGCGCGCCCAAGCAGGACCGCAGCCGGGTCACCCGGCAGCGGCTCCTGGAGGCGGCCGTGTCCTGCCTCGCCGAGCACGGCTGGGCGGGCTCGACGGTGTCCGTGGTCGCCGAGCGGGCCGGGGTGTCGCGGGGCGCCGCCCAGCACCACTTCCGCACCCGAGAGGAACTGTTCACCGCGGCCGTCGAGTACGTCGCCGAGGAGCGGTCGGCCGCCCTGCGCGGGCTCTTCCCCGAGGGCGCCGCGGCCGGGGCCGACCGGACCGCGGTCGTCGCGGCCCTGGTCGACCTCTACACCGGCCCCCTCTTCCGGGCCGCCCTGCAGCTCTGGGTCGCCGCCTCCAACGAGGACCAGCTAGGGCCCCGGGTCGCCGAACTCGAGGCCCGGGTCGGCCGCGAGACGCATCGCATCGCGGTGGAGCTCCTCGGGGCCGACGAGCGCGTGCCCGGGGTCCGGGAGACCGTCCAGGGGCTGCTCGACATGGCACGCGGCCTCGGCCTCGCGAACCTCCTCACGGACGACGGGGCCCGCCGCAAGCGGGTGGTGGCGCAGTGGGGGCGGCTCGTGGACGAGGCGTTGGGCTGACGGTCCCGCGCTACTCGAACGAGCAGCCCGGGTTGGGCGCGTCCTGGGACAGGGGCGCGCCGCGCGGCAGGACGTAGAGGACGTCGAGGACGAGCGGGCCGGACCCGAGGTTCCGGCCGATGTGGACGTTGCCGGGGCCCGGTGGCTCGTAGGCGCGCGAGCCGGTCGGGTAGACGCCGTCCGACGCGCACGTCTTGTCGAAGTGGCTGAGGGTGCCCTTCTTGATCACCGCGTGCAGGGGGCCGTCGTGGTAGTGCCAGCCGGTGGTCTGACCCGGCGGGACGGTGACGCGCCGCACGATGTAGTCGGTGTCGCCGACGGTGCTCTGGTGGATCAGTTCGCCGGTGACGCCCGGGCCGGGCGGGGTGGCACGGGCGGACGTGGGGGCCGCGAGGGGCAGGGCGAGGGCGGCGGCCGCCGCGAGAGCCGTACCGGAACCGGTGAGCAGACGTGCGCGTGTCGGCTTCCGCCGCATGGGGACCGTCCTCAGCTGTTGTCGGCCTGCGGGCGCGCCCCCGGGAGCCGGAGCCCCGGGGGCGCGAGCCGGGGCGTCCCTGCCCCGGCCCGGCGCCGACGTCCCGGCGGTGCGGCGCTCAGCCCGTGAGGTCTCCATACCCAGCGATCTCGTGCGGAGCACGCGCCGCGGGGCCCACATAGCGCGCGGACGGCCGCACCAGGCGCCCGGTGCGCTTCTGCTCCAGGATGTGCGCCGACCACCCGGCGGTGCGGGCGCAGGTGAACATCGAGGTGAACATGTGCGCGGGGACCTCGGCGAAGTCGAGCACGATCGCTGCCCAGAACTCCACGTTGGTGGCGAGCACCCGGTCGGGCCGGCGGGCGTGCAACTCGTCCAGCGCGGCCTTCTCCAGCGCCTCGGCGACCTCGAAGCGCGGCGCGCCCAGCTCACGGGCGGTGCGGCGCAGCACCCGGGCCCGCGGGTCCTCGGCGCGGTAGACGCGGTGCCCGAAGCCCATCAGCCGCTCGCCCCTGTCGAGGGCTTGCTTGACGTAGGCGACGGCGTCACCGGTGCGCTCGATCTCCTCGATCATGCCGAGGACACGGGAGGGCGCACCGCCGTGCAGCGGCCCGGACATGGCGCCGACGGCCCCGGAGAGCGCGGCGGCCACGTCGGCGCCGGTGGAGGCGATGACACGGGCGGTGAAGGTGGAGGCGTTCATGCCGTGCTCGGCGGCGGACGTCCAGTACGCGTCGACGGCCTGGACGTGCCGGGGATCGGGCTCACCGCGCCAGCGCCGCATGAAACGCTCGACGACGGTCTCGGCCTTGTCGATCTCGCGCTGGGGGACCATCGGCAGGCCCTGGCCGCGGGCGGACTGGGCGACGTAGGAGAGCGCCATGACGGCGGCGCGCGCGAGGTCGTCGCGGGCCTGGGCCTCGTCGATGTCGAGGAGCGGGCGCAGGCCCCAGACGGGGGCGAGCATGGCGAGCGCGGACTGGACGTCGACGCGGATGTCACCGGAGTGCACGGGGATGGGGAACGGCTCGGCCGGGGGCAGTCCGGGGTCGAAGGCCCCGTCGACGAGCAGGCCCCACACGTTGCCGAAGGAGACGTTGCCGACCAGGTCCTCGATGTCGACGCCCCGGTAGCGCAGGGCACCGCCTTCCTTGTCCGGTTCGGCGATCTCCGTCTCGAACGCGACGACTCCTTCAAGTCCGGGTACGAAGTCGGACATCAGGCGGCTCCTCATGATGTGGGCGACACGGTGTGTACGGCGATGTGTGTACGACTGGCATGTGTGCGACCCGAGGCCTGGGCTCTGGGGTCGGGGTAACCCGGTGATGCCCCGCGCGGCCGGAGGTCACCCAACCGACACGGCTTCGGAACGATAACCCTTGGTGCCACCCTTGGCGATGGACTGCGGCACCCAGTGCCACACATCACCTTCAGGTGGGGCCGCGCGCCCGCCGACTGCCGCTGTGGGGCGAGGTGTTCGGATACGGCAAGATGACCGCGTGACCGACTTCCGCGCCACCGCGCCCGACGCGCCCGGGCCTGCCGCCTCCGGCCTCGGCGGCGCCCTCTCCGACGTGGCCGCCATGCGTGCGCAGTACCGCGCCGACGGCATCGCAGAGGCCGACTTCCCCGCTGATCCGATCGAACAGTTCGGGCACTGGTTCGCGGCCGCGGCGGCCGAGGCCGCCGCCGCGGACGGGGTGATCAGGGAGCCGAACGCCATGGTCGTGTCGACCGCGGACGCGCAGGGCCGACCCAGCTCCCGCACGGTGCTCCTGAAGGGCTACGACGCGCGGGGCTTCGTCTTCTACACCAACTACGAGTCCCGCAAGGCCCGGGACATCGGCGCCAACCCGTATGTCTCGCTGCTCTTCCCCTGGCATCCGATGGCCCGGCAGGTGATCGTCGCGGGTACGGCGGAGCGGATCGGGCGGGACGAGACGGTGCGCTACTTCCGGGGGCGGCCGCACGGGTCGCAGCTCGGCGCCTGGGCCAGCGCGCAGTCGTCCGTCATCGCCTCCCGGGACGAACTGGACGCCGCGTACGCGGAGTTGGCGGCGCGGTATCCCGAGGGCGAGCAGGTCCCCGCGCCGCCGAACTGGGGTGGCTATCGCGTCACCCCGCTGTCCGTCGAGTTCTGGCAGGGCCGCACGAACCGGCTGCACGACCGCCTGGTCTACAGCCGGGCCGCCCCGGACGCCTCCTGGGCCCTGCAGCGCCTCAGCCCTTGACCGGGGCCGAGCGCCTCAGCCTCTGACCGGGGCCGAGCGCCTCAGCCCCTGACCGGGGCGGCGGCCTCATGGGGTGGCGCCCTCATGGGGCCGTGGCCTCGTGGGGGCCGTGGCCTCGTGGGGCGGCGGTGACGGGCCGGTGGGGTCAGGACCCGGCCAGGACGCCGTCCAGGAACGGCTCGATCGCCTGCCGCCAGCCCTCCGGCTGGTCGTAGTGGACGAGGTGGCCGGCGTCGGGCACCTCCGCGTACGCCCCACGGGGCAGGACGCGGACCATCTCCTGGGACTCGGCCCGGCCCAGCTCGCCGTCGAGCCCGCGCACGACGAGCGCGGGGCACTGGACCTGCACCAGCTCCTCCCAGTGCGCGTCGTACACCCAGGTCTCGCGGGACTTCAGCATCTGCGCGGGGTCGAAGACGGGCCGCCAGCCGTCCTCGCCCTCGGCCATGACCTCGGAGAAGAACGCGCCGCGTGAGGGGTTCGGCCGCTCCACCCACGGATCGTCCTCGCCGAACCACTTCCGCACGTCCGCGAGCGTCGCGAACGGCACCGGCCACGACTTGAACCAGTCCTCCCACTCCCGCTGGGAGGCCGCGCCGAGGGCCGACGCGCGCATGTCGCAGATGATCAGGCCCCGGACCAGGTCCGGGCGGCGCGCGGCGAGCTGCCAGGCGGTGAGCGCGCCCATGGAGTGCCCGATGAGCACGGCGGGCGCGAGGCCGAGCTGTTCCAGGGCGGCCTCGGCGTCGTCCACGTACGCCTCGCGGTCGTAGGGCCCTTCGGCGGGTTTGTCGCTCTGGCCGTGGCCCCGCTGGTCGAGGGCGACCGCGCGGTGGCGCTCGGAGAGCCAGCGCGCCGTGCTCGCCCAGTGCGAGGCGCGGCCCATCAGGCCGTGCAGTAACAGCACTCCGCCCGGAGGCGAGTCGGCCTCCCTGGATTTGGGAGGGTCGGCGTACTCCCAGGCGGCGAGGCTCACGCCGCCCGCGCCGGTCACGTCGATGCGTCGCACCATGGTCCCAGGCACCCCCCTTGACTCCGCTCGGGTCGTTCACTCGCGCGCCCCGGCACGCTATCGAACTCTCATTCGGTAGCGGCCGTCTTGCCGCCAACACCCCTCGTTCGGGTGACCATGCTCAAGGATTGACCGCCGCCGCCGAGGGGAGATCTTCCACGGGGGGCGGGCCGCTTGGGGAAGCGGGTCCGAGGGGGGTGACCCTGGGAGCTCGGGGCTCCGGGTCAGTACAGGGGAGGACAGGCCCCGGCGCCCAAGGGCGCCGGGGCCCTCTGTGTGCGCGCCGCGCGCGGCGCCGCTCCCCGCGCGTCCCGGTCCACCTGTCGGGCACATCCTCCGCCCCTTCTCCGGCGCCGCCCCGGTACCGGCACGGTCAAGAGCCCTCACGTCATATGCCTCACGCGACAGCCTCGCACGCAAACCGTCCCGGCGCTGCGATTCGGCACACTGAATCTTGGATTCCGGCGGGTCTCGGACTCGCCTCAACTGCCCCTCGGGTGGCGGGAGTTGACACCAGCGACGAGACCTGCCGGGGTCCGGAGCCGGGCGCGGTCAGCGCTTGGCGACGAACACGTGCGACGCGACATCGGCCGCCAGCTCGGCGGCCTCGCCGCTGCTGCCCACGAGTACCCCTCCGGCGGACTCCGTCACGCTCACGACCGAGCCGGGTTGCACCCCCGCGCGCCGGAGCGTGTACATCAGCTGGGCGTCCGTCTGGATCGGCTCGCCGATCCGGCGCACCACGACCGTCTTGCCGTCCTTGCCCGGGTCGAGGTCGGTCAGGGAGACCATGCCCTCGTCCAGGAACGGGTCGGCGCCGTCCTTCTCGCCCAGCTCCTCCAGGCCCGGGATCGGGTTGCCGTACGGCGACTCGGTGGGGTGGCGGAGCAGCTCAAGGACGCGGCGCTCCACCGCCTCACTCATCACGTGCTCCCAGCGGCAGGCCTCGGCGTGCACCTGCTCCCACTCCAGGCCGATCACGTCGACCAGGAGGCATTCGGCGAGGCGGTGCTTGCGCATCACGCGCGTGGCGAGACGGCGGCCCTCCTCGGTCAGCTCCAGGTGCCGGTCGCTGGCGACGGCCACCAGGCCGTCGCGCTCCATGCGCGCCACCGTCTGGCTCACCGTCGGTCCGCTCTGGTCGAGCCGCTCGGCGATCCGGGCGCGCATGGGGACGACACCCTCCTCCTCCAGTTCGAGGATGGTGCGCAAATACATCTCAGTGGTGTCAATAAGCCCCGACATGGGTGCCCCTCAGATTTCGCTCGTGCGCTGGCCCTGCCCTCAATTCTGACGCATACCACTGACAACCGGGTTGCGCCGGGAAAAGAGGCGGTCCAGGGCCGTATTGACAGGGCACTGGTCCAGACCGCACCGTGATCCGCGACACGACGGGACGACGGCGGGACCAAGGAGGTTCGCGGATGGGCACGGGACCCCAGGGCGGCCAGGGATCGGACGGCGGCAGCGGCGACGTGCTCGCCGCGCGCTACCTCGACGCCGCCATCGACCTGCTGCGGCGGGTCCGGGACGAGGAGTCCGCGGGCATCACGGCCGCGGGCGAGCTGATCGCCGACGCCGTCGCCGCGGACGGCCGCCTCTTCGCCTTCGGCGCCGGCCACTCCTCGCTCGCCGCCCAGGACGTCGTCTACCGCGCGGGCGGCCTCGCCCTGATGAACCTGCTGTCCGTGCCCGGTGTCGTCGGCGTCGACGTGATGCCCGCGACGCTCGGCTCGGCCCTGGAGCGCGTCGACGGGCTCGCGGGCGCCGTCCTCGACTCCAGCCCGGTCCGGCCCGGCGACGTCCTGGTGATCATCTCCCTGTCCGGGCGGAACGCGCTGCCCGTGGAGATGGCCATGAACGCCCGCGCCCTCGGCCTGAAGGTCATCGGCGTGACCTCGGTGGCGTACGCCACGGAGACGAAGTCCCGGCACGTCTCGAAGACCTTCCTCAAGGACCACTGCGACGTCGTCCTCGACTCCAAGATCGCCGTGGGGGACGCGGAGATCGCCCTCGACTCCGTGGACGCGCCCTTCGGGCCCGCGTCCACGATGGTCGCCAGCGCGTTGATGCAGGCCATGGTGGCCACGGCTGCCGCCGCGCTGGCTGAGCGGGGGATCCAGCCGCCTCTGTTGCGGTCCGCGAACGTGGACGGGGGCCATGACTGGAACGGGCGGGTCTTCTCCGAGTACGGGGATCGGATCTTCTACCGGCATTGAGTGCTCCGCTCGTGGGGCGGGTGTGATCCTGTGGGTCGGTGGGGGCTGGTCGCGCCCACGCGGCGGAGCCGCGTTCTCAACACAGCCCCGCGCCCCTGACGGGCGCGCCTCCGGTGGCGCCCGGAGGGAAGCGCACGGTCACCCGTAGGCCGCCGCCCCTGCCGTTCGCCTCCGCCTCCGCCGTCCCCCCGTGCGCCCTCGCTATCGCCGTCACGATCGACAGGCCCAGGCCCGCGCCCTCGCCGTGGGCGTGGGTGCGGGGGCGCAGGCGGTGGAACGGCTCGAAGAGGTGGGTGACGGTGGCGGGCGGGATGTCGGGGCCCGTGTTGGTGACCGTGAGCGTGTCGGAGGTCGTGGTCACCTCGGCGTGGCCGCCGGGGACGTTGTGGCGTACGGCGTTCGCGACCAGGTTGTGCACCAGGCGTTCCAGGAGCACGCCGTCGCCGTGGACGGTGAGCGGGGCGGCCCGCACGGTGACCGTGACGTCGTGACGGGCCGCCTCGTCGGCGAGCGCCCGGGCCACGCCGTGCGCGGTGACGTCGAGGGCCACGGGTTCGCGCCCGCCGGGCCCGGCCCGCCCGCCGCGTCCGGCGCCCGCGCCCCCCTGCTCCGTGGTGGCGAGCAGCAGCAGCCCCTCGATGAGGCGTTCGCTGTCGTCGGCGACGGAGATCAGCTTCGTACGGATGCGGGCGACGTGCTCGGGCGGCGGGTCCCCGGCGAGCCCGATCTCGGCGGCGGCGCGCTGCACGGCCAGGGGCGTGCGCAGCTCGTGCGCCGCGTTGGCCGCGAACCGCTGCTGCGCGCCGACCAGCCGCTGGATGCGGTCGAGCATCGCGTCGAAGGTGTCGGCGAGCTGCTTCAGCTCGCCGGGCGGCGCGTCGAGGGCGATGCGTTCGTGCAGGTTGGAGGCGGAAAGACGGTGCGCGCTCGCGGTGATCACGGCGACGGGACGCAGGACACGGCCCGCCATCCACCAGGCGAGGGCGAGGGACAGGACGGTGTACGCGGCCAGGACGATCACGGACACCGAGAGGAGCCGGCCGAGCGCGGCCTCCCCGGCGGCGTCGCTGACCCGGGTCACCGCCTGCGCGGGCACCGTGTCGGAGAGCTTCGAGGGCCGCGCGGGCGCGGCCACCGCCCCTTGCGTCGGCATGACCCACGGCGGGCCGAAGCCGGCCCGGTCCGTCCTGGCCCCCGGCGCTGCCGTGGTGACGGCCGTGCTGATCGACGAGTACAGGCCCTGCCGTACGAGGACGTACACGACGCCGGTGAGCAGCGCGCCCGCGAGGACGAGCAGGACGCCGTACAGGGCGGTCAGGCGGGCGCGCTCGCCGCGCAGGCCGAGGCCGCGGGGCGCGCCGAACCCGCGGAGGTGGTGGACGCCGTTGCGGCGCGGCGCGGCGGGCGCGCCCACACCCGGGGCGACGGGGGTCACGGCGACACCCCCGATATCCGGTACCCCGCCCCCGGCACCGTCTCCACCACCCCCGGCTCCCCGAGCTTCGCGCGGAGCTTGGAGAGGGTGACGCGGACGGCGTTGGTGCGGTAGCTGGTGTCCTCCTCCCAGACCTGCTCGATCAGGTCCTCGCCGCTGACGACCGCGCCGTCCGCGCGCAGCAGCGCCTCCAGGACGGCGAACTCCTTCCGGGACAGCGACAGGTGGCGGCCGTCCCTGCTGGCCTGGCGGCGCGCGGTGTCCAGGACGACGCCCGCGCGCTCGATGACCGGCGGCAGGGCGGGCCGGGCGCGCCGCCCGAGGGCGAGGACCCGGGCGAGCAGCTCGTCGTACGCGAACGGCTTGGTCAGGTAGTCGTCGGCGCCGAGCCCGAGGCCCGCGACCCGGTCGCGCACCGTGCCCGCCGCCGTGAGCATCAGGACGCGGGTGAGCAGCTTCTGCCGCACGACCCGGCGGCACACCTCGTCGCCGTGCACGCCGGGCAGGTCCCGGTCGAGCACGAGCACGTCGTACTCGCCGAACTGGAGCTTGCGCAGCGCGGTCGGGCCGTCCGCCGCCACGTCGACCGCGAGCGCGTCGCGGCGCAGTCCGACGGCGATCATCTCGGCCAGGAATTCCTCGTCCTCCACCAGCAGTACGCGCATGCCGCCCTGTGTACCCGAGGGCCACCTTTCGCCGGTGTAAAGGTTTGCCGTGAGAGAGACGAAACCCCGCTTGCCGTGAGTCTGGGCCGCAGTCAGGACCGGCGACAGAACCAGGGGAAGCCATGACCACACGTACGCGCACCGCGACCCGCACGCGCCCGCGCTCAGCCGGGCTCGCCGCCGCGGCCGCCGCCCTCGCGCTCTTCGCGACCGCCTGCTCCGGCGACGGCGGTGACGGCGGGAAGAAGGACAGCGGCGGCAAGGAGAACGCCGCCGACAAGGCCTTCAAGGAGCGCGAGTGCCTGCGCAAGCACGGCCTGAAGGTGCCCGAGCCGAAGTCGGGCCAGGACGGCCACGGCATCACGATCGGCGGGGACCTCAGCAAGGAGAAGATGCAGAAGGCCCTCAAGGAGTGCACCGGCAAAGGCCCGGGGGCCGGGGGCGGCGGCATCTCGCAGGCCGACAAGGACAAGATGGTCAAGTACGCGCAGTGCATGCGCAAGAACGGCTTCAACATGCCGGACCCGGAGTTCAAGGACGGCATGGCGCGCGCGATGCCCGCTCCGAAGGGCGCCGAGATGAAGAAGATGGAGAAGGCCGCCGAGGCGTGCAAGGGCATCGTCGGATGAGGCGGCGCACAGCGGTCGTCTCGACGGTCGTCGCGCTGCTCGCGGTCACCGGCGCCGGTTTCGCCGTCACCGGGTTCGGCGGGTCGGGCGGCGACGACGGCGGCTCGACGCGGAGCACGGATCTGCCGCCCGCCACCGCGGCCGTCGAGCGCGGCGACCTCAGCAGCGGCACCCAGGTCGACGGCACCCTCGGCTACGCCAAGGAACGCAAGGTCAACGCGGGTGCCGCGGGCATCCTCACCCGCACCCCTGGCACGGGCGACACCATCCGGCGCGACGGACGCCTGTACGAGGTCAACGGAGTGCCCGTACGCCTGATGTACGGCACGGTGCCCATGTACCGCACCCTCAAGCCGGGCTCCGAGGGCGAGGACGTACGGCAGCTGGAGCTGAACCTCCAGGCGCTCGGGTACGCGGCCGGGCTCGCTGTCGACGAGGAGTACACGGCGGGCACGGCGGCCGCCGTGAAGCGCTGGCAGAAGGCGCACGAGCGGCGGCGGACGGGGCGGGTCGAGCCGGGCGACATCGCCTTCTCGCCGTCGGCGGTGCGCGTGAAGTCCGTGGCCGCGGCGGTCGGCGACCAGGTCTCGCCCGGCCGTCCGGTGCTGACGACGACGGCGTCCGAGCGCGTCGTGCGGTTCCAGCTCGACGTGGCCGACGGGAAGCTGGCGAAGGTCGGCACGAAGGTCGAGGTGTCGCTTCCGGACGGCTCGACGGCGTCCGGCCGGGTCGCCGCGGTCGGCAGGACCGCGAAGCCCGGGGACGACCCGGCCGACAAGACCCCGAAGATCCCGGTGACGGTGTCCTTCAACGACCCGTCCGACGTCCGCGGCTTCGACCAGTCCCCGGTCACCGTGAACCTCACCGGCGAGACCCGTGAGGGCGTCCTGTCCGTCCCCGTCAACGCCCTCCTCGCGCTGCCCGGCGGCGGCTACGGCGTCCAGGTCGTCGCCGACGGGAAGGCCCGCCAAGTGCGCGTGCGGCTCGGCATGTTCGGCTCGGGCCGGGTCGAGGTGAGCGGCGGCGGGCTGCGGGCCGGGATGAAGGTCGGGGTGCCGAAGATATGAACGCGCGGCCTGTTCGGGCGACGGTCGGACAGGGGGCGTACGGGGACGGCCGCCCCGCCCCCCGACCTGTCGTCCGCCTCACCGGTGTCACCAAGGAGTACCCGGGCGGTGTCGCCGCCCTGCGCGGAGTCGACCTCGATGTGGCTCAGGGCGAACTCCTCGCCATCGTCGGCCCGTCGGGCTCGGGCAAGTCGACGCTGCTGCACATCGTCGGCACGCTGGACCGGCCGACCGCCGGGACGGTCGAGATCGCCGGACACGATGTGGCGTCCCTCTCGGACCGCAGCCTGTCCGCACTGCGCGCCTCCCGCATCGGCTTCGTGTTCCAGGCCTTCCACCTCGTCCCCGGCGTCAGCGCCCGCGACAACGTGGCCGAGGGCCTGCTCTACTCCGGCCTGCCGCGCGCCGTGCGCAGGGCCCGCGCCGCCGAGGCCCTGGACCGGGTCGGCCTCGCCGACCGGATGCGGCACCGGCCGCACGAGCTGTCCGGCGGCCAGAAGCAGCGCGTCGCCATCGCCCGCGCGGTCGTCGGCGAGCCGGACCTGCTGCTCGCCGACGAACCCACCGGAGCTCTCGACTCCGCCTCCGGCGAGTCGGTCATCGAACTCCTCCACGGCCTCAACTCCGAGGGCGCGACCATCGCCGTCATCACGCACGACGGGCAGATCGCGGACCGGCTGCCCCGGCAGGTGCGGATCCGCGACGGCCGGGTGGTCCACGACGGCGGCCCGCCGGTCCAGGACGTACCGGGGCGAGGGCCGGTCCAGGACGTACCGGGGCGAGGGCCGGTCCAGGACGTACGAGGACAGGGAGCCGTGGCGCGATGACCGCAGACCGTACTCGGCGCGGGCGGCTGCGCGCCGCCCGGCTCAGCCCGCGCGACATCGCCCACGTCGGCGCGTCCGGCCTGCGCAGCCGCCCGATGCGCGTGGTCCTTTCCGCCCTCGGCATCGCGATCGGCATCGCCACGATGGTCGCGGTGGTCGGCGTCTCGGCCTCCAGTAAGGCCCAACTCCTCCAAAAACTCGACAGGTTGGGTACGAACATGCTGGTGGCCGCGCCCGGTGACCCGCTGTTCTCCGGCGAGGAGCCGAAGCTGCCCAAGGACGCGGTGGGGCGGGTCTCCCGCATCGAGGGCGTCGAGGACGTCGGCGCCACCGGCGACCTCGAACGCACGGTGCGGCGCAGCGAGAAGATCCCCGAGGGCGAGACGGGCGGCATCGCCGTCAAGGCGGCCACGGAGGACCTCCTGAAGGTCCTGCGCGGCCGGACGGCGAGCGGCACCTGGCTGAACGCGGCCAACTCCCGCTATCCGTCGATCGTCCTCGGCCACGTCGCCGCCCGGCGCCTCGGCATCACCTCGCCGGGACAGCAGGTGTGGGTCGACGACCGCTACTTCACGGTCATCGGCATCCTCGCGCCACTGCCCCTCGCCCCCGACATCGAACGCTCCGCCCTCACCGGCTGGGCCGCGGCGAAGTCGCTGCTCGGCTTCGACGGGCACCCGACGTCCCTGTACGAGCGCTCGGCCGACGACGCCGTGCACGACGTGCGCGCGCTGCTCGCCGCGTCGATCTCGCCCGAGAGCCCGCGCGACGTCAAGGTCACCGACCCGTCGGCCGCGCTCCAGGCGAAGGCCGACACGGAGGGCGCGTTCTCCACGCTGCTCCTCGGCCTCGGCGGCATCGCCCTCCTCGTGGGCGGCGTGGGCGTCGCCAACACCATGATCATCTCGGTCCTGGAGCGCCGCTACGAGATCGGCCTGCGCCGCTCCCTGGGCGCCACCCGCGGCCAGATCCGCGTCCAGTTCGTCACCGAGTCCCTCCTGCTGTCCGGCCTCGGCGGCCTCGCGGGCGTCGCGCTCGGCTCAGCGGCGACAGCCGCGTACGCCGCGTCCGGCGGGCTGCCCTGGGTGGTGCCCCTGTGGTCCGTCTCCACGGGCTTCGGCGCGACCCTGGTGATCGGCACGGTGGCGGGGCTGTACCCCGCGGTGCGGGCGGCGCGGCTGTCACCGACGCTGGCGTTGCACGCGGCGTAGGGGGGCCGTCCCAGGCACTTTTTCCAGCACGCCCCGGCGAAGTATCCAGCCCGTCGTAGGGGTCCCCCTGCTCCTTGAGAGCTTGGGGGAGATCGAGGACGAGGCGCGCAGCGCTGATTCGAGGGAGGACCGTCCCACCCGCCACGGGACACCCTCCCCCGGGGCCCGGGGCCCGGGGCGTCGGAGAAGGGGCGGGACCGGGGCGTCCCCGCGCGGACCTACCCGCCCACCCCCGCCAGATCCAGCGCAGCCGCGACCCGCGCGGCGACACTCTCCGCGTACGCCGCGTCCGCCCGCTCGAACTGCGAACGGGCGGCCCCCCGCAGAAAGGTGATCACCCCAAGCGTCCGCCCCCGGCTCCGCAGCACCGCGCACAGCGCGTGGACGGACGACTCGGGCCACTGCCGGGCGAGGGCCCACTCCCGGGCCCGCGCGGGATCGTCGGTGGCGGCGGTGGCCCGCACCGACCCCACCCGCTCGACGCACTGCGGCGCCGGATGCCCCTCCGAGTACCGCAGCGGCAACCGCGCCTTGCCCGCGGGCTGGCAGGGCCCGGGCGCCCCGGCGGGGGTGACGACGGCCCGGACGAGCCGCAGCCGGGGCTCCTCGCTCTCGACGACGTCGACCAGGGCGTGATCGGCGAACCCGGCGAGGGCGAAGTCGAGTTGGACGGTGGCCGCCTCCATGGGGTCCTCGCACTCGGCGGCGGCCCGCGCGGCCCGGTGCAACTGCTGCGACCGGAAGCGCAGCTGGGACGCCTCGGCCTCCGTCTGCTTGGCCTCGGTGACGTCCAGGAACAGCCAGCCGACGCCCAGCGGCACGGGCTCCTCGGCGAGCGGCGACCCGAGCCGCAGGAACCCGCTGCGCCAGCAGCGCCGCTCCGGTTCGCCGCCGTCCCCGCGGACGGCGAGCCACATCTCCGCGGGGGCGGGCGGCGCGCCTTCCGCGAGCACGTGCGTGAGGGCGCTCTCCAGCTCCTCGACGCCCTGGGAGAGGACCTCGCCGAGCGGCCGCCCGAGGAGCGCCGTGCGCCCCATGCCGAGGGCGCGCGCGGCGTGGGCGTTCACCACGGCGGGCCGCAGATCGGCGTCGACGAGCACCACGCCCCACGAGGCGTTCTCGAACAGCGCCTCGCTCAGGGCGATGGACCGCTCCAGGTCGATCTGGGTGTGCACCTCGCTGAAGGCGCAGTACACCCCGCTCGGCTTGCCGTCGCCACCGCGCACGGCCGAGGTCTGGGTCCGCACGAGCACCCGCCCGCCGTCCTTCGTGAGCAGCGCGAACTCGTCGACCTGCCGCCCCGGCGCGTGCATGGCGGAGAGCAGCCGCCCTTCGACGTCCTCGGCGTCGGCGCTGCGGACCGCCCAGCCGGCGAACCCGCGCCGCCCGACCGCCTCCGCGGCCGACCAGCCGAGGATCCGCTCGGCCTCGCGGTTCCAGTGCGTCACGACTCCGTCGGCGTCGAACGCGCACAACGCGGCGTCCATCCCGTCGAGCAGCGCGGCGAGCAGCTCGGCCCCGCCGGGCTCGGGCTCCTCGGGGCCCAGTTCGTCGGTGGTTCCGCTCTGTCGGGAAGCACTCACCCGGACCCCCCTGCAGGCTCTGTCCTCATCGTCCTCGTCGTCGGATCATTCAACTTGAACGTGACACAGCCCACAGTAGGTTCCCGGAAGTTGAGGCAAATCGTTGCCGGACCAAGGTCTCAGAAAAACAGTTGAACGGCTCGGGCCGGGCTTTCTAGGGTGAGTGTCACTTCGGAAAGGAGGTGGTTCGGCAGATGTATGACTACCGGACGGAAGAGGTGACTGCGGGCTAGCGGCCCGCCACCACACTCAGTGCGGTGCCGGACCAGCGTGCGATCCATGTGCGCAGCCGGCCGAAATTCCAAGCAGTCACCCGACCCGCGAGCCGCCGGTACGTCCGGCCGGCTTCCCCGGCCTCACGGCAGGGGAACCACGGCTCGCGGGTCGCTGCGTGTCCGCCTCACCTCAGCCCCGCCCACCGCGCCGGCGGCCTTTGCCCAGCGCGCCCTCAGCCCTTGCTCACCGCCGCCAGGATCTCCGGCAGCCGCCGTGCCACCCGCGGCGCCGCGAGGCGCAGGCCCGCCACCGTGACGGCGGCTCCGTAGAGCGCCCCGAGGGGCAGCAGCACCCAGCTCGACGAGCCGTGGTCCGCGACGTGCAGCCAGATGGTGAAGGCGAGGACGGGCGCGCAGAGCACGGCCGCGGCGATCATCCCGCCGAGGATGGAGATCCAGGCGAGGCCGGCCTGGCCGGGGGCGACGTTCTTGTAGCCCTGCTGCGGGATGGAGTAGGGGAACCGGGCCGACGACCAGGCGCCGGTGGCCAGCATGGCGCCGAGGAGCGCGAAGGACAGGCCGAGGGCCTCCGGCAGGGCCTGCCACTCGCCGAGGAGCACCGTCGTCAGGACGGTGACGAGGGTCGCGTACGGCAGTGTGATCACGAGCAGCGCGAGCGCGCGGGCCCGCAGCTCCTCGTACGCGTCCCGGGTGGTGGAGATCGTCATCGCGACCATCCAGAACGCGGACGTGTCCTGCCCGAACTGGTTGTACATCTGGATGCCGAGCATCCCGGCGGCGAAGCACGCGAAGTACAGGGAGCCGGTGCCCTGGAGGGCGTTGAAGAGGGGCACGATCAGGCCGATGGCCAGGGACGTCACCCAGGCCGCCTTGGTCTTGGGGTCGCGCCAGACGTAGCGGAGGGTGCGCTCCATGACGGGGCCGGTGCGGCCCGCGGGGAGCAGGGCGAAGAGGCCGCCCTCGGTGCCGCGGCCCTTGCGGGAGGGTTCCGCGGCGGCGAGCGTGGAGCCGTCGGGCGTGGTCATCAGGCGGGTGAGGCTGCGCTGCCAGAGGCGCAGGAGCAGGGCGAGGGCGACGCCGGACAGGGCGAGTTGGGCGGCCGCCGTGGCGTACCGCGCCTCACCGGCCGCGTGCACCGCGGACAGCGCCGACGACGGCGGGATCCAGCCCAGCACGTCCGCCGCCGGATCCAGCTCGCCGAGGCCCGCCTCCGAGGAGCCGAGCCGCTGCGCCCCGAAGTTGACGAGCTGCGCGCCGACGGCGATGACGAGTCCGCTGAGTACGGCGAGGTCGCGGCCCTTGCGGCTGGTCAGCAGGCGGACGTTGGCGGCGGCGACGGCCCGCGCGAGCGCCACGCAGACGAGCAGCGTCAGCGGTACGGCGACGACGCCCACGGCGAGGGCCGCCCCGCCGTCCGCCACCGCGATGACCGCGCCGAGCGCCAGACAGAGCGTGAACAGCGGCCCGATGCCGACGAGCGAGGCCACCAGGAGGGCGCTGACGAGGGGCCGCGGGCGCAGCGGCAGCATCACCAGGCGGGTGGGGTCGAGGGTCTCGTCGCCGCTGGGGAAGAACAGCGGCATCACGGCCCAGCCGAGCGCGAGGACCGCGACGAGGATGATCGACACGGTGGCGGCGTGTTCGCTGCCGCGCAGCAGGATCAGGCCGAGGAGCTGGAGCGCGGCGAACAGGAGCGCGACGACGGCCGACGCCACGTACGCGGCGCGGCGCCCGGAGGACTGGCGCAGGCCGTTGCGCAGGAGGGACAGCTTCAGGCGTACGAAGACGGGGGTGAGCCCGGGGCTGGGGGCCGTGGGGGCGGCCGGTGCGGGGGCCGGGACGGTCATCGGGCGCCGCCGCCCAGCCAGTCGAGGTCCGAGCCCGCGTCGCGGCCGCCCGCGCCGACGAGTTCGAGGAACGCCTCTTGGAGCGTCGCCGCGTCGCCGCGGACCTCGGCGAGGGGGCCCTGGGCGCGAATGCGGCCCGCCGCGATGACGGCGACCCAGTCGCACAGGGACTCCACCAGCTCCATCACGTGGCTGGAGAAGACCACCGTGGCCCCGGAGGCGGTGTAGCGCTCCAGGACGCCGCGGATGGTCTGCGCGGAGACCGGGTCGACGCCCTCGAACGGCTCGTCGAGGAAGAGCACTTCCGGGTTGTGGAGCAGGGCCGCCGCCAGGCCGATCTTCTTGCGCATGCCGGTGGAGTAGTCGACGACCAGCTTGTGCTGAGCGCCCGCGAGGTCGAGGACGTCCAGGAGCTGGGTGGCCCGCTTGTCGACCTCCTCGCCGGGCAGGCCGCGCAGCCTTCCCGTGTACGCGAGGAGTTCGCGGCCGGACAGGCGCTCGAACAGGCGCAGGCCCTCGGGGAGCACGCCGATGCGGGCCTTGACCTCGGCGGGGTCCCGCCAGACGTCGTGGCCGACGACCTCGACCGTGCCCTGGTCGGGGCGGAGGAGGCCGGTGACCATGGAGAGGGTGGTGGTCTTGCCCGCGCCGTTCGGGCCGACGAGGCCGATGAACTTTCCCGCGGGGAGGGTGAGGTCGATGCCGGCCACGGCGAGTTGCCCGCCGAAGGCCTTCCACAGGTTGTGTACGCGCACCGCTGCCGCGGGGGTTTCCGTCGCCTCTGTCACTCTTGCCCCTCTGCCCTGCCGTCGTCGTGTTCGCACGATACGTGGGGCCGGGGGACCGTTGGACCGACGGTACTGCTGACCTGTGGCTGCGCCCACCTTCCCCCAGGCTCTCGGCTTCGCTCGACCAGGGGGTGCCCCCATCGCCCTCTGAGCGGCCCAGCTGCCCACAGCGGGGGCCGCCACGGCTGCCCGCGGGGCTGAACGGAGCGGCCGCTGGCTTCTACTTCCTGCGGGCCTCCCTGCCGCAGGCGTAGGACAAGGGGGAGATGACTTCTTCGGCGTCGGGGAGCCAGCGGTTGGCGGGGGTGGGGCGGTTGGCCCACTGGACGGCGCCGGAGGCGCCGAAGCGGGTGGGGGGCGCGGCCACGTAGCCGCCCTCACCGAGGGTGACGAGGTCGAGGGCGGCGGGCGGCCAGCCGAGCTTGCGGACCAGGTCCGGGACCTTCGCCGCGGCACCGGGAAGGACGAGGAACTGCATGCGCCGGTCGGGCGTGCACGTCACGGGGCCGAGCGTCAGCTCCATCCGCTCCATGCGGGCGAGGGCGAGGAAACCGGCTGTCTCGGGCACGTCGATCGCGTCGAACGTGCGGCCCGTGGGCAGCAGGATCGAGGCGTTCGGCTGCTTGGCCCACATGCGCCGGGCGACCGTCGCGCTGCCCGTGGCCTGCGTGGGCCAGTCGTCGCGCACGGGGTGGGCGCCGGGCGCGGGGCAGGCGACCTCGCCGCACGAGCAGCGCCAGGTGCCCTCGACGGACTCGAGCCAGGTGCCGGGGAAGACATCCCAGTGGCGTTCCTCCGCGTACCGAACGGCCGTGTCCTGCAGGGCCTCTCCGCGCTGCTTCGGGATCTGCGCGGCTGACGTGACTCCGATGGTCTCTTCCACGAACCTCTCAACTGCGCGCGTCATGTCGGGTTACGGGGTGTCACGTGCGCGGGGGAGGAGCATCGATCCTGCGGCGGGGCGCATGGGTGCACGGGTGGGGGCGCGCATGGGCAAGGGGGGCCGGGCGCGGGTAGCCACGTCTGGGGCAGTCGGAGTTCGACCGAGTTCAACCTCGTTCATCGGGCAGCCATGTTCACCCGGCTCGCCGACGTGTGCCGCACTCTGCCGTGTTGAGGTGCGAAACATCAAATTCAGGCAGGTTGCTGTGCATTTGTGGTGTATGTGGTGCATCTTCCGGTTGTTCCCAGGGCATTGATCATCTGGGCGATGCGGGCAAACCGGCCCGGACCGTTCCTCATTCGACATCCACATCCGAAGTTCCAGATGGTCCACGGTGCACACAGGGGGTACGCCATGGCCGCCAGGCCTCTCGTCGCACGGCAGCCGAACGAACGGCTGCAGGCGCTCATTCAGGAAGCCGGCTGTTCCAACGCCGGCCTGGCCCGTCGCGTGAACATGTGCGGCGCGGAGCACGGTCTCGACCTTCGATACGACAAGACGTCGGTGGCTCGCTGGCTGCGCGGCCAGCAGCCGCGCGGGCGCGCGCCGGGCATCATCGCCGAGGCGCTCGGCCGCAAGCTGGGGCGCACGGTCACGATCGACGAGATCGGCATGGCGAACGGCAAGAACCTCGCCTCCGGCGTGGGCCTGCAGTTCTCGCCCACCGTGCTCGGCGCGATCGAGCAGGTCTGCGAGCTGTGGCGCAGCGACGTGGGCAGGCGGGACTTCCTGTCCGGCTCCTCCGTCGCCTCGTCCGCGCTCGTGGAGCCGAGCAGGGACTGGCTGATCTCCTCGCCGGACGCGCAGGTCAGCAGGACCGCGGGGCCGCGCGTCGGGCTCTCGGACGTGGCCGCCGTCAAGGCGATGACGGAGGCCCTGACACAGCTGGACCACCAGTACGGCAGCGGGCACGTCCGCCCCGTCGTCGTGCACTACCTCAACTCCGTGGTCTCCGGGCTGCTCGCGGGCTCCTACCGCGAGGCCGTGGGGCGCGAACTGTTCGCCGCGGTAGCGCGGTTGACGGAACTGGCCGGATACATGGCCGTCGACACGGGCCAGCCAGGACTCGCCCAGCGCTACTACATCCAGGCCCTGCGCCTGGCCCAGGCGGCGGGCGACCGGGGGTACGGGGGCTACGTGCTCGCGGCGTCCATGAGTCACCTCGCCGCGCAGCTCGGCAACCCGCGTGAGATCGCGCAGCTGGCGCGGGCGGCGCAGGAGGGGGCGCGCGGACGGGTCTCGCCGCGCGCGGAGGCGATGTTCTACGCCGCGGAGGCGCGGGGCCACGCGCTGCTCGGCGACGCCCGGTCCACGCAGATCGTCGCGGGGCGCGCCGTCGAGTCGATGGAACGGGCCGTGGGCGAGGAGGACTCGGGCGACGACCCGGTGTGGATCCGCCACTTCGACCAGGCGTATCTGGCCGACGAACTCGCGCACTGCCACCGCGACTTGGGGCAGGCCGACGCCGCGGCCCGGTGCGCGGAGGAGTCCCTGGCCGGGCATCCGCCGACCCGGGCGCGCCGCCGTGCCATCGGCCTGGTGCTGCTCGCCACGGCCCAGGTGCAGCGCCGCGAGGTCGAACAGGCCTGCCACACCGGCCTGAAGGCGGTCGAACTCCTCGGCACCCTGCGGTCCAACCGCGGCGCGGAGTATCTCGACGACTTCCAGCAGCGGCTCGAACCGTTCCGGGAGGAGCCGGTGGTACGCGAGTTCGGGGCGCGGCTCGACCTCCAGGCGGCGTGAGGGGCGCCACGCCGCGTACGGCCGCTCGCGGCTTGTTGGGGGGCGTGTGGCGTGAAAGGGGCGCAGGGTGCCCTGCGCCGGGACGCACGCCCCCTTCAACAGCGTCTGTCGTGCGACTTCTGTTACTCATGTGACATCTGCGTCGAGGGTGGCGTCCGGCGTGCTCTGAGCTGCGTGGCCGAGCGCCACGGGGACCCGGTAGCGTGAGCCGACGTTCCGAAGGTCCCCCATTCGTAGGAGTCCCGGTGACGCAGCAGAGCGGGCAAGGCGCTGCTTCCTCCGAACCGCAGCAACCCGCGGCGCGACACGCGCACGAGGGCATCGTGCTGCCCGCGGACGGCAGCGAGCCGCTGATGCCGGGCACCACCGGCGACCACGCCGCCCCACCCGTCGGCAGCCCCTGGGGCGACCCGTGGGGCCCCGACGCCGCGGCCCCCGCACCGGGCGCGGGCCAGGCCTGGGGCACACCCCAGGAGCCTGCCGCGCCCTACCAGGACCCCACCCCACCGCCGCCATCGGCCGGGATGCCGCTGCCCCCGGAGGGCACGCCCCTGCCGCCCGCGGCACCCCCGACCGCCACGTACGGCGGGTCGTACGGCTCCGCGCTGCCGCCCGAGGGGACGGGGCAGGGGTACGCGCCGGGCGGGCCCGGACCGATGCCCGGGCAGAACGCGGGCCGAATACCCGGCCAGGGACCGATGCCCGCCGAGAGCGGCCCCATGCCGCCCCAGACCCACGGGCAGGGCCAAGGCCAGGGGTACGACCGGTTCCAGGGGCAGGCGCCCCTCCCGGGACAGGACCAGTTCCGAGGCCAGGCTCCCCTTCCGGGGCAGGCAGGCCCGCTTCCCGGCCAGGCTTCGCTCGCGGGCCAAGCCCCGGCCCCCTTTCCGGGGCAAGCCACCCCTCTTCCGGGTCAGGCACCGCACCAAGGGCAGGCCCCGCATCCGGCACAGGGGCAAGGCCAGGCCCACCCCCCGCTCCACGCCCAGGACCAGCCCCAGCCCCAGTTCCCCGGCCACGGCGGCCAGAGCCACCCGCTTCCCCCCGCCGACCAGGCGCCCGCCGGGCACGCCCCCGCGCCGAGCCACGAGCTGTCCCATGGGCCCTACGGCGGGAACGCCCCCGCCGGGCCGGGTGACATGCCGCTCCCGTCGGCAGGACAGACGGGACCCGCAGGACCCGCAGGACAGAGTGGCGGACCGCACGGCGGCGGCTACGGGGCGCCGGGCGCAGTGAACGGGGGTGGGCGGCACGCGGCGCCCACCGGACCCGACGCCGAGGCCACGCAGTTCATCGCCCCCGTCGGCGGCCCCGCGGCCCCGGGCGCGCTGCCGCCCGAGATGCCCGCCGACGACGGCACCCAGTTCCTGGGCCGCGCCGCCGACGTGATGCCGGGTGCGCCCGCCGCCCCGGACGACAACGCGCCCACCCAGTTCATCGCGCCGATCACGGACGGCGGCGCCCCCGCGGGCCCGCCCGCCGCCGACGCCGCGTACGGCGTGCGCCCCGGTGCGCCGGGCGACCGGCAGCCGCCCGCCGAGTTCGACAGCCTCTTCCGCCGGGAGCCGGAGCCCGACCAGGGCCCCGCGTCCACCCAGCAGATGCCGCGCTTCGACGCGGCTGCCGCGCCCGCCCCGGGCCCGGTGGCCGAGCCGGAGCCCGCGCCCGGACGCAAGGGCCGGGGCCGTACGGGCTCCAAGACGCCGCTCCTCGTGGCCGTCGGCGTCGCCATCGCCGTGCTCGGCGTCGGCGCGGGCGCGATGCTGTCCGGCGGGGGCGACGACGACAAGAAGCAGGACGACAACGAACCGCTCGCCGCGACCGCACCGGCGGGCGACGAGGAGTCCAAGAAGCCGTCACCGAGCGTCGACCCCGCCAAGAAGCAGGCCGTCGCCCTGGACAAGCTCCTCGCCGACAGCAACAACAGCCGCGAGTCGGTGATCGGGGCCGTCCGGGACGTCGGCAGGTGCGACAACCTGCGGCAGGCGGCCACCGACCTGCGGGACGCCGCCAAGCAGCGCAACGGCCTCGTCGGCAGGCTCTCCGGCCTCACCGTCGACAAGCTGCCCTCGAACCAGCGCCTGACCGCCGAGCTGAACAAGGCGTGGAAGGCGTCCGCGTCCGCCGACAACCACTACGCCGCGTGGGCCGACCAGGTCGCCCGCAAGAAGGGCTGCCGCAAGGGCCACGCCCGCCAGACCAACCACTCGGCCGCGGGCAACCGCGCGAGCGGCGAGGCGACCCGCGCGAAGCAGCAGGCGGCGAAGCTGTGGAACGCCATCGCGACGCAGCACGGCCTGACCAAGCGGAACCCGACGCAGCTGTAGCGGCGGGTGCGCGGACCCGAGTCGGCCCGAGGCGTCCCGACGGGCGCCGTCAGTGGGCCGACTCCAGGGTCTTCGCCACGTTCACGGACTGCTTGCGGGCGGGCACCAGACGGCCGTCCCGCACCACCTGGAAGGTGACGTCCGCGTTCACCAGACGCGGATAGTCGCCCGCCGCCAGCATGTCCTCGAAGCGCCAGCGCAGCATCGGCGTGAGCCCGCCGGTGTCCACGCGCAGGCCCCGGTCGAGGGTGCGGCGCAGCGAGCGGGCGGTGACCGCGTCGCCGTTCAGGGACTCGACGGCCTGCCGCAGCACCGTGAACGCGATCCACGTGGTCTGGGTGCCCGCGTCCGTCGCGTCGACCCGGTTGTCACCGAAGGCGTGCTCGCGGATGACCTCACGCATCTTCGACCAGCGCGCGTCGCTCGCGGCCGGGTACCAGCCGGTGACGTACGCCCCCTCGTACGGGCCGTCCGCGCCGCCCGTCCGGTCGACGAGCGACTGGTCGACACTGCCGAGCACGGAGGCGGTGCGCACCGGCGGGTACGCGTCCTCGGTGCGCCGGAACGAGTCGAAGAAGGTGTCCGTGCGGGCGCCGAGCGCGGCCGCGACACAGCCTTCCTTGCCCTTGCCGCCGGGCCCGGCGGCGTCCCGGGTGCCGAGGGCGCCACCGCTGCCGGACCCTGCCCCGGAGCCACGGCTTCCGCCGGAGCCGGAGCCGGAACCCGAGCCGCCGGAGGCGCGGTGCAGCGCCTGCTCGGCCTGCGACGTGTAGTCCGTGCCGTCCTCGGGCGCCCGGATGTCGGCGGACGCCGCGCGGTTGCCCTGGGCGAGGCCTGAGTCGAGGAGCTTGGAGAGGTTGTCGCCCGCGATGGTGTCCGGCCGCACCAGCGAGACGCGGTCGCAGACGTCGGCGAGCTGGCGGCCGTTGCCCGCGAGCAGCGCGGGCTGCCCGCCGTTGACGGGGTACGACAGCGGGCTCGAGAACTCCTCGTCGGTGAGGCCGTAGCCGCCGATGTACGGGATGCCGGCCGACTCCAGCGGCCCCATGAACGCGCGGCCGTTCTGGCTGTAGGAGCCGACGACGGCGGCGACGTCCTCCTTCACGGCCTGCCGGGCGCAGGTGCCCGCGCCTTCGGCGCTGTTGCGTTCGTTGCAGGTGATGACTTCGAGCTTGCGGCCGTCGAGGCCGCCGTTCTCGTTGACCCAGCGGGCGTACGCCTCGGCCATCGCGGGCATGCCGGGCTTGTTCGTCGCCCGGGTGTGCTCCGGCGCCCAGGTCATGACCGTGACGGGGTCATCCTCGGAACCCCCCGTGGTACCGGGGATGACCCCACAGCCGACGGCCAGGGACGCACACGCCGCCACCACCACCGCACCGAACGGCGCTTTTCGCGCTCGGGGCGCGGTCTGGTCGGGGCGGGGAGGGAAGACGCGTCGCAAGGCGGTCATGGACACGCACGATTCCGTCAACGGGCCAACCGTGGAGTGACGCGTATTCAACGGTTGGTGACGAGAGAGTGAACTGGTGGGGCCGTAGCCGCGTGGGGGATGTGGGAACGTACGATCGATGACCGTGCAAGGAACGGAGAAGTCTTCCCGTCGCGGCCGTCGGTCGACGACCATAGGCGGCATGCCAACGAACGACATGCCGTGGTGGCGCTGGCGCAGCAACGTGCGCTCGGCGCTGCACATGCTCTCCGACCCGGCCTTCCAGCGTGACTGCTGGCTCGCCGGGCGCGAGGAGTACGGGGATGTGACCGACGCCGTGTACCGCCTGGTCGAGGACACGTGGCTGGACAACTGGTCCGCGGAGAAGTACGTCGGGACGATCTTCCGGGACTCCCAGGAGGCGGCGCTCGTGGACGCCGCCGTGCTGCGGGTGCTGCGCATCATGCACGAGGTCGGCCCGGACGCGGCGGTGTCCGTGTATCTGGACCACCCCGGCTGGCCGGACGCGGTGCGGGCGGCGCGGGACGCGCACGTGCGGCTCGCGGCGGCGGACGGGGAGGACCCGGACGGGGCGCCGCGGACGCTGGAGGTCCTGCGGATCCTCACGCGGTCGGGCTGAGGGGTTCCCGCAGGAGGCCGGGGCGGTCGCGGTGGCGGTCCGTGGGGCGTCGTGGATATGGGACCCTGGGCGGATGAACGAGCAGTCCGCCGTCGCCGGTGACCAGCGCGCCGACCGCGCAGAACAGTACGTCCTCACTCTCTCCTGCCCCGACAAACAGGGCATCGTGCACGCCGTGTCGAGCTACCTCTTCATGACCGGCTGCAACATCGAGGACAGTCAGCAGTTCGGCGACCACGACACCGGGCTCTTCTTCATGCGGGTGCACTTCTCGGCCGAGCCGCCCGTCACCCTCGACAAGCTCCGCGCGAGCTTCGCGGCGATCGGTGACTCCTTCCAGATGGACTGGCAGCTCCACCGGGCCGACCAGAAGATGCGGGTCGTCCTGCTCGTGTCGAAGTTCGGGCACTGCCTGAACGACCTGCTCTTCCGCTCCCGCATCGGGGCGCTGCCCGTCGAGATCGCGGCGGTCGTCTCCAACCACACGGACTTCGCCGAGCTCGCCGCCTCGTACGACATTCCCTTCCACCACATTCCGGTGACGCGGGACACCAAGGCCGAGGCCGAGGCGCGGCTGCTGCAGCTGGTGCGGGACGAGGGCGTCGAGCTGGTCGTGCTCGCCCGGTACATGCAGGTCCTCTCCGACGACCTGTGCAAGCAGCTCAGCGGGCGGATCATCAACATCCACCACTCGTTCCTGCCGAGCTTCAAGGGCGCGAAGCCGTACCACCAGGCGCACGCCCGCGGTGTGAAGCTGATCGGGGCCACGGCGCACTACGTCACCGCCGACCTCGACGAGGGGCCGATCATCGAGCAGGAGGTCGAGCGGGTGGGCCACGGGGTCACCCCCGACCAGCTGGTGGCCGTCGGGCGGGACGTCGAGTGCCAGGCGCTGGCGCGGGCCGTCAAGTGGCACGCCGAGCACCGCATCCTCCTCAACGGCCACCGCACCGTCGTCTTCGCCTAGCCCCCGGCCGGGGGGCCTTCCGGCGCCGGGCCCGGTCGTTCCGGCGCCGGTCCGGTCGTTCGGTGTCGCCGGGGCCGACTCATCGCCCCCTTTGCGACGGCCTTGAGGTGGACGAGCCCTCAGGGCGCCCCGCCCTACAGCCTGCTCAACGACGCCGCCGCGAACAGCACGTCCCGGATCGCCTCACGGTCCCCCAACTGCCCGGCCGCCGCCTCCTCCGGCGCCACGTGCCCCGCCGCCAGCCGGCAGAACTCCACCCCGTCCAGGGCGATGTGCGCGACCTCGGACTCGGCCGAGCCGCTCGCTCCGGGCGAGTCGAGCGGGATGAACCATTCGCCGCCGCCGACCCCCTCGACCTCCAGCCGGAGGCTCCGCCCCGGCGCTCCCGCCGCGACCAACTCGCGCGACGGCGCGGCCCGCCCGGACCGCCGCCGCTCGGCCAGTGTGTTCGGCAGCATCCGGGCCGCGAGGTCGATCATGTGGTGCAGATGCCGGGGCGAGGGCGGCTCGTAGGGGTAGTCCACCGCCTCGGCGATGTCCTCCGCGTGGATCCAGCACTCGAAGGCCCGCTCCACCATCGAGTCCCGCAGGGGCAGTTCGACCCGCGTGCCGTCATCGCCGGGCGCGTCCCCCGGCACCCCGTACTCCACGGCGAGCCGCCCCGACCCGCCGCCCGCGAAGGACACGGTCCGGATCAACTCGTGCGTCTGGTCCCGCCAGGGCCCGCGGACCGCGCGGGTGGGCGGGAGGTGCGAGGCGCGCCAGTACGCCTCCGTGCGCCGGGTCGGGTCCGGCACCGGCGGGGCCTCCGCGCCGAGCGGATCCTGCAGTCCGAGGGCCGTGCCGACCAGGCCGTCGACGGCGAGGAGGTGCGCGATCACCCCGGCGACCGTCGTCTTGCGGCTCACGGGCGCGTCGTTCTCGAACCACCGCAGCCGCACCGGCGCGTGCCACTCGGCGTCCCCGATGTCCTGGAGGAGGGCGTCGAGCCGCGCGGCCTCGGCGTCGTACGGGGCGGCCCACTCGGGCAGCGGGATGCGCGGCGGGCGCCGTCCGAGGCAGCTCTCCAGGACGCGGGTGCGCAGGCCGGGGTCGAGGTCGAGGCTCTCCTCGGGGTGCAGCAGGCCGACGGCTTCGCGCAGCCGCAGGGCCTCCTCCGCGCACGGCCCGCAGGTGCCCAGGTGTTCCTCGACGGCCATCGACTCCTGGGCGGAGCAGGCGGCGAGCGCCCATGCTCCGAGCAGCGACTTCAGCACCTGATGGTCGAACCCGTCAGCGTGGTCCCGCCCGACTTCCCGGCCGCCCGGCCCGCCCGGCCCCCAGTCCCACCCGGCCAGGTCATCCGGCCCCGAGCCACCCTCGGCCCGTGCCTGCGGCTCCGAGCCCCGCTCGCCCCGCACATCCGGCCCCGGCTCCCCGCCGGACCGCGCATCCGCCTCCGGCTCTCCGCCGGACCGCGCATCCGCCTCCGGCTCCCAAGCGCCGTCCTGGTCCCCGGCCTCTCGCTCGGGGGACCCCCACCCCTGCGGCAGCGCCCTCCCGCCGTCCTCCACCGACACCCGCGGCGCGGGTATGCGGGGTGGGCCGCTCAGGGGGCGGTCGCCGGTGCCGGGGGAGTCCGCGTGGCCGGGGCGGTCCGTGCCGTCGTCCTCGTACGGGTCCGGCTGCTCGGGCCTGGTCACAGTGCTCTCCCGTAGCCGTGGGCTCCGGTGTCGGTGGGCTCTTCGGTGGGCGCGGTGTCGTGCGCGGTGGAGAGGAGCTGGAGGCCGAGGCGCAGCCTGCGGCGGGCCTCGTCCTCGGTGACGCCGAGGTCCGCGGCGGTCTGGCGATAGTCCCTGCGCTGGAAATAGGCCAATTCGAGGGCGGCGCGCAGCGGGGCGGGCATGGCCGTGACGATGTAGTCCGCGCGGGCGGCGGCGGAGGCGCGGCGGACCGTGCGCTCCAGGTCCTCCGTGGTGCCCTCGCCGCCCCGGGCCAGCGCGGCGGACTCGGTCTGGCGCAGCCGGCGCACGGCCTGCTGGTGGGCGAGCATGGCGATCCAGGAGCGCAGCGGGCCCTCCTTGGGGTCGTACGCCTCCGGGTTCTCCCAGACGTGGGTGAAGACCTCGCGCGTGATGCGGTCGGCCTCCGCCACGTCACCGAGGACGCGGTGCGCGAGGCCGTGCACCAGCGACGCGAAGTGGTCGTACAGCTCGCCGAGCGCGGCTGCCTCTCCGTGCGCCAGGCGCTGCTGCATGCGGCGGTCCCAGCGACGCGGCGCGTCCTTCGGCATGCGGCCCCCTCGTGCGCTCGCCGTCCTGACCCTCGTCCTCACCGTTCCATCGAATACCTCGAATGTAGTCGGCGGCACTGACAGCGCACCGCCCTTTCTCCGCGCTTTCCCGCTCTTTGCGGCAAAGCAGGCCCGGGAGGCGCCGCGGATGATATTGAACCCGGCCGCGGTGGACGGCCCGCTTCCGGGGCGCGTGGGGCTCTGGTGTTTCATGGAAGAGCCGTGGGGCAGCCGCGAAAGAGGAGCCGAAGGAGCGGCTTCCGGATCAGTGGACGCGAGCCGGTCGAAGGACGAGCCGGGACGAAGGACGAGTGCCGGATCGTAGGGACGAAGAAGGACGAGGGGCGGACCCGCGCGCGAGCGCCGGATCCACGGACGAGAGGCTGACGCGTGGCGCTGAAGGTGGCCGTGGGCGAGCAGGGCGACTGGGTCGTGCTGCGGGTGTCGGGGGAGATGGACCTCCTGGCCTCACCGGTGCTGCGCAAACGCGTGCACGACGCCGTGGCCGACGGCCGCCGCAGCCTGGTCCTCGACCTGTCCGACGTGTTCTTCTGCGACTCCAGCGGCGTCGGCGTACTGATCACCACGCGCCGCCTGATGCGTTCCTGCCGGGGCCGGCTCCGCCTGATCCTGCCCGCGCAGGGCGCCGTCGACGGCTCGCACGTGAACCGCGTCCTCGCCGCCCTCGGCGTACGCCGCCTCTTCGAGGTGTATCCGGACGCCGACTCGGCGGTCGACGACAGCGCCGCACCGCTGACCGCCTAGCCCGCACGACCGGCGCGGCCGCAGCCGCGCGCCGCGCGTGCCCCGTGCCGGAGGGCGACCGGAACCCCATGTCCCGGTCAAGATCGTCAGCTGATACAACCGTCCCGAGCGGACGCGGACGGCAGGCGCGCGCCGCGTCGGGATCGCGCCCGTGACACACCTGTGTCGCGGAATTCCAGCGGTCTTGGCACAGGCGTCGCTTTTCCGCCTCCCGGCGGGCGACGGCGTCGTACGCTCCTGGACAGATACCTGTAGTACGGCCGCCCGGCCCGGGTCGGGCGGCCGAACCCCCAACCGCATGAGAAGTGAGGCGGCCCGAAGACCATGGACAGTGCCGAGTACGAACGCAGGATCGCGGCCCGTTTCGCCACCTTCGACCAGGACGGCAACGGCTACATCTCCCGTGAGGACTTCAGCACGGCGGCCCAGGCGCTGCTCGCGGAGTTCGGGGTGACGGCGCGGTCCGAGAGGGGCCAGGCCCTCTACATCGGGGCCGAGGCGTTCTGGCAGGGCATGGCGGGCATCGCCGACCGGGACGGGGACCAGCGGATCACCCGGGACGAGTTCGTGGGCGGCGCCGTGAAGCGGCTGCGCGACAACCCCGCGCGGTTCGCCGAGATCGCCCGGCCGTTCCTGCACGCCCTGATCGTCCTCGCCGACGGCGACGGCGACGGGTCGGTCACCGGCGCGGAGGTCGAGCGGGTCCTGCGGGTCCTCGGCGTGCAGCCGGGCGTCGCCGCGCAGGCCGCCGCGGACCTGGGCACGGTCACCGAGGACCAAGTGGTCAGCGCCTTCGCCTCGTACTTCACGGTCCCCGAGTAGGCCGGGTGAGGCGTCTCGTACGGGCGCGCCTCACTGCGAATAGCGCTCCCGCAACGTGTACTTGAGGACCTTCCTCAGCGCCTCGTTGCGGGGCAGCGCCGTCACCAGTTCGAGGCGCTCCGGCAGTTTGTGCGCGGACAGGCCCTGGCCGCGCAGGTAAGCGGTGGCCTCCGCGAGCGTCAACGCGGGCGCGTCCGGGGCCCGTTCCACGACCGCGCACACCCGCTCGCCGCGCTCGGGGTCCGGCAGGCCGATCACGGCCACGTCGGCCACCGCCGGGTGGGTGTGCAGCAGGTCCTCGATCTCCTTGGCGGAGATGTTCTCGCCCTTGCGGATGATGATGTCCTTGGCGCGGCCCGTGAGCACGAGGTGCCCCGACTCCCGTACGTGCCCGAGGTCCCCGGTGATCAGGAACCCGTCGGCGTCGAAGGCGGCCCGCGTGGCCGCCGCGTCCAAGTAGCCCTGGCAGACGGCCTCACCGCGCAGCCGCACCTCCCCGTCGGTGCCTGCGGGCAGCTCCTTGCCGTCGGCGTCGGTGACGCGGATCTCCATCCCGGCGGGCGGGCGCCCCTCGGTGGTGGCCAGGTTCTCGGCGCTGTCGTCGGGGTCGCCCATCGTGATCATGGGGACTTCGGTCATGCCGTAGCCGTGCGTCAGTTGGCAGCCGAGTTCGGCCACGACGGCGTGATAGATGTCGGGAGGCTTGGGGGCGCCGCCGCCCGCGAGCAGGCGGAGCGTGGGGATCAGGGGCTCGGCGGGCCGCTCGCGCTGCTGGGCCAGGAACATCGAGTAGAACGCCGTCGAGCCGCCCGCGACCGTCACCCCGTGCCGCCGGTAGCCGGCCAGCGCGTCCGGCAGCGCGAAGTGCTCGAACATGACGGCGGGGAAGCCGTACAGGAGCAGCATCACCGTGTAGTCGGGGCCCGCGATGTGCGCGAAGGGGAAGGCCATCGAGCCCACGTCGGCCGGGGTCAGGCGCAGCGCGTGCGCGAGGCAGGAGCCGCCCGCGATCAGCGAGCGGTCGGTGTGCAGGACGCCCTTGGGGTCGGACGTCGTCCCCGAGGTCCAGTAGATCCAGCGCACCGCGCGGCCGTCGGTGGGCGGTGGCGGCAGGATCCCGGGGTCGCCCTCGGGCAGTTCGTCGTACGCCGTGAACACGCCGCGCGCGCCGAGCCGCCGGGCGAGGTCCGTGTGGTCGAAGCCCCGCCACACCCCCGGCACGGCGAAGTAGGCGGCCTTGGACTCCCGCAGCGCGAAACCGACCTCGCGGTCCCGGTAGAAGGGGATCACGGGGGACTGGACGGCGCCGAGGCGGGCGAGCGCGAAGGACAGGACGGCCGTCTCGATGCGGGTCGGCAACTGCCACGCGACGACCGTCCCGGGCCGTACCCCCATCCCGTGGAGACCCGCCGCCACCCGCTCGCAGCGCTCCCGCAGCCCGCCGAAGGTGAGGACGCGGTCGTCGGCGGGGTCGGCGGCGGCCTGGATCAGGGCGGGGGTGCCCGGGGTGAGGGCGGCGCGGCGCTCGATCAACTCCCAGAGTGTCCCGCAGGCGCTCAGGGCATGGGCGGTGTCGTCGTGCACGGCGGCCCCCTCGTGGTCGCGGTGGTGCCCGGGACGGTTCAAAGCGGTTCGCGGCGATGGTGTCTGACGGTATGTCAGATCGTGCGGTGAGCGTAGAGCCCCGCTCCTTGTCGGTCCAGAGGTCCGGGGCTAGCCTGCTGGCTGACGATCCGTCAGAAATGGTCGGGCGAGGGGACCTCGATGGACCTGACGTACACGGAGGAAGAGGAAGCCTTCCGGGCGGGCCTGCGGGGATGGCTCGCCGAGGCGCTGCCGAAGCTGCCCCCGAAGCCGTCGCCCGACGACTGGCCGGGGAGGCGGGCGTACGACACCGCGTGGCAGCGGACGCTGTACGACGCGGGGTACGGCGAGGTGCACTGGGACGCCTCGCCGACCCGGCGGCTGATCTTCCTGGAGGAGACCGAGAAGGCGGGCGCCCCCTACGTGGGCGCCAACTTCGTCGGCCTGCTGCACGCCGGGCCCACCATCGCCTCCGAAGGCACCCCCGAGCAGCGCGCGCGGTGGCTGCCGCCGATGCTGCGCGGGGACGAGGTGTGGTGCCAGGGCTTCAGCGAACCGGACGCCGGGTCCGACCTCGCGTCGCTGCGCACGCGCGCGTGGCGGGACGGCGACGACTACGTAGTGAGCGGTTCGAAGATCTGGACCTCCCACGCGGAGGTCGCCGACTGGTGCGAACTCCTGGTGCGCACCACCCCCGTGAGCGCACAGGTGCCCAAGCACCGGGGCATCACCTGGCTCGCGCTGCCCATGGACGCGCCCGGGATCACCGTGCGCCCGCTGCGCACGCTCGCGGGCTCCGCCGAGTTCGCCGAGGTGTTCCTCGACGAGGTGCGGGTGCCCGTCGCCAACCGGGTGGGCGCCGAGAACGACGGGTGGCGCGTGACCATGGTGACCCTGTCGTTCGAGCGGGGCACGGCCTTCGTGGGGGAGGTCGTGGCCTGCCGGCGGCTGCTCGGCGAGCTCGCCCGCGCGGCGCGCGCCAACGGACGCTGGGACGACCCGGTCCTGCGGCGCGGGCTCGGGCGGCTCGGCGCCGAGTTCGCGGCCCTGTGGCGGCTCACCCAGTGGAACGTCAGCGAGGCCCAGCGCACCGGCGGGGTCCCCGGCGTCGGCGGCTCCGTCTTCAAGCTGCGGTACTCGCACGCCCGCCAGGAGCTGTACGACGCGGCGGCCCGGGTGCTCGGCCCCGGCGCCCTCGACCTCGACGAGCCCTGGACGCGCGAACGCCTCTCCTCGCTGTCGTACACCATCGCCGCCGGGACCTCCCAGATCCAGCGGAACATCGTCGCCGAGCGGATACTCGGCCTGCCGAAGGGGCGGTGAGCCGCGCGTGGACTTCCAACTCGACGACGATCAGCGGGCCTTGCGGCGCGGCCTGCGGGACGTGCTCGAAGGACGCTTCGGGCGGGACGCGCTGCGGGCCGCCGTCGCGGAGCTCCGCATCGACCGGAAGCTGTGGCGGGCGCTCGGCGACGCGGGGTTCTTCGCGCTCTGCCTGCCCGAGGACGCGGGCGGCGTCGGACTCGGCCTGCCCGAGGCCGTGTTGGCCTTCGAGGAGGCGGGCCGGGTGCTGCTGCCCGGCCCCGCCGTGGCGACCTTCCTCGCGGCCGGGGAGGTCGCGGGCGCCGCCGAGGGCGGGGTGGCCGTCACCGCCGTCGAAGGGCCGTTCGTGCCGTGGCTGGAGGAGGCCGACGTGGTGCGGGGGTCCGCGGGGGGCGCGGCGGACGTGGCGGACGCGGTGGCCCTGCGGTCCGTCGATCCGCTGACGCCCCTGCATCGGGTACGGGAACGCGGGCCCGACGGCGACGAGCAGGGGGCCCCAGGCCCCCGCGCCCTCCTCCTCGGCGCCGCCGAACAGCTCGGCTCCGCCGTCCGCACCGGCGAGCTCGCCGTCCAACACGCCCGGGAACGGGAACAGTTCGGCGGGCCCGTCGGCCGCTTCCAGGCCGTGCAGCACCTGTGCGCCGACATGCTGGTCCGCGCGGAGCTCGCCCGCGTCGCCGTGTACGCCGCCGCCGTCACCGGCGACCCCCTCGAAGCCGTCGGGGCCCGGCTGCTCGCCGACGACGCCGCCGTGCGCAACGCCCGTGACTGTCTGCAAGCGCACGGCGGCATGGGGTTCACCTGGGAGTCCGACGTCCATCTGCACCTGAAGCGGGCGTGGGTGCGGGCGGAGCTCGGCGGTGGCGCCGCGAAGGCCGAGGAGGCGCTGGCGGCGGCGCTGTGAGCGGCTCCGAACGGGCGGTCCGGGGCGCGGCGCGGGCCCGGTCCCGTGATCGACTTGTGCGCCCGGGGAAAGGCGGTGAGGCTACTGAGTGTCGCACCGGGCGTCGATATCGGGTTGTGTCCTAGGCGTGACTCGTCACGACGCGGAGTCGGCGCCCGGCTCCGGTACCTTGTGTCGAATGCGAGAGGTCCTGAGGCCGGGCTGTGCCGGTGTTGCCCCCGAGGCGACTCCGTGCCTGGTAACGCGCTCCTCTCGCCGCGCAGGACGAGGCCGAGCGCCCGCCTGTTCGACACCCCGCGGCGCGCGTCGCACAGTATGCCGCACGGGTACTCCTTCGCGCTGGAATATGCCTGAAGCGCTTGTTGGGGTGACTGAACGTCAACCATGCTGTCTCTCAAGGGTTTCACGTTCTGTGACCTTGTGGAGTCACGAGGCGATGTGTCCGCCGGTTCGGATGGTGTGAGCGGTGCAGGTGCTTCAAGTTCAGCTGGAAGTCGGTCCCGATCCCGCGGAAGTGGGCCGGGCCCGCAGATGGGCCCGGTCGCGGCTCGCCGGGTCGGGCATAGCTGCCGACGAGCCGGTCGCCGAGACGCTGATCCTGCTGATCTCGGAGCTGGTCACCAACGCCGTTGTGCACACGGGCTGTCCTGCGGTCCTGCGCATGCTGCTGCCCGGAGTGCCCGCCGACGAGCCGGGCACCGTCCGCGTCGAGGTCGCCGACCGCAGCGCCTGCCCGCCCCGCCCCCGGCACGCCGAGGGCGACGACACCAACGGCCGCGGCCTGGAGCTGGTCGACGGACTCGCCGACCGCTGGGGCTGGCGGCACGAAGGCGCCGGCAAGAGCATCTGGTGCGAAGTCGACCGCTGTGATGCGGGCGCCCCCACCGTCACCTTCGACGGGACCACCCACGAGGACGTCGCGTACGAAGCGGTGTAGGGCGCCCGCGCCACCCCCGTGCGAAACCGTGTGACCCCCGGCCGCCCCCGCTCCCTGTCTGCCTCACCCCGCGGCCCCCTGCCGCCCCGCGCATCCGCGCCGCCCGGTGTGCCGTCGCATGCGCCGTCCCGTGCCCCGATGCGCGGCCGTGCGCGGGCGGGGGTAAAACCGACAAACCCCATAAATCCCCGACTCGGTGTTGACGTGCCGTGACCAATTGATCACGCTGGTGGGCAGTGATTCGCCGCGAGGGGACGCCGAGGGGCGCTGGCGCCTGTGGCCCGGTCCTTGGCGAGGTGCGGATCGCGATTCGGCGTGGCGCTCCTTCAGGGCAGAAGGGGGGCGGGGGCTCGTACGCCGGAGCCGGATGGCGGCGCGCGGTACAGCGCTCGGGGCGGGCGCCGACGCGCCGCCACCCGAACTCCGACCCGGAGGTCCATGCTCGGACCCGGGGCCCGCGGCCCCGGTGGATCGCGGACTCGGGAGAGTGCGGGATCGGCAGGCTCAGAAGATCGCGACCGGTGCCACCGGAGCGCCCGTCGCGCCCGTGAAGGGCTCCGGGGTCGCCGACAGCAGGAAGCTGTGACGGCGCTCTTCTCCACAGGCTGTGGACAACTCTTCGAGATTCCAGTTCTGGCCCTGCGGCATGCCCATCTCGACCAGATGCAGGGCGTGCACCGCGAGCCACAGGTGCTCGATCTCCGGCGGGAAGATCTCGAAGGTGAGCGTGTCATTGGCGACGGCCGCCACGTCCCGCGCGTGGAACCACTCCGGCGTCCGCACCGAAAGCCCCGGCGACGGATAGCCGTAACCGCGCCGGTCACCCGCCAGATAGGCCCGGACGTGCCCCGTCCGTACGAGGACGACGTCCCCGGCGCCGACGGTGACACCCCCGAACTCCGCCGCCTCGTCCAGGTCTTCGGGGGTCACCGCGTGGTCCACGGGCAGCCGTTCGAGGCCCTTGGCGCGGGCCACGTCGAGGAGGACGCCGCGCGAGACGACGGACGCGGCCGTGCCGATGCCGCTGAAGCGGGCGCCCTCGTGCGCGGTGATCGTGTCCGCGGGGCGGCCGTTGTAGATCAGGCCCGAGTGCGAGACGTGCGGCAGGGCGTCCCAGTGGGTGGCCGCCTGCAGGCCCATCGTGACGGTGTCGTCGCTGGTCGCGATCGAACCCGGCGCGAAGAGGGGCTGGTTGATCTGCACCATCGTGTGCAGCGGGTTGACGCGGCCCGGGATCGATCCCGTCTGCACGCCGTCGTGGCGCAGCGGCAGCGCGAGCGGCACGCGGCGGCCCGAGCGGACCGTGGCGGCGGCCGCGCGCACCACCTCGTCGGTGATGAGGTTCAGGGTGCCGATCTCGTCGTCGGCGCCCCAGCGGCCCCAGTTGTTGACGCGCTCGGCGATGCCGAGGAACTCGGGCGGCAGGGGTGGGTCGGGTGGTGCCGGCGGGGGTGGGTCGGGTGGCGTCGGCAGGGGCGGTGCGGAGGGTGCGGCCGGGGCGGCCGCGGGGTCGGACGGCGCTGACATGAGTGCTCCCCGGGGCTTGTCTTCCGGTGTCTGACGGGTCATAAAATCTAACGGTCCGTCAGAAACCGCGGGAAGGGGCCGGTGTGGGGAACTTCTTGGCAGGCAAGGTGGTCACCGTCACCGGCGCCGGACGGGGCATCGGCAGGGCGGTCGCGCTCGCCGCGGCGGCCGAGGGCGCGAAGGTCGTCGTCAACGACTACGGGGTGTCCGTCGAGGGCGCCGAGCCCACCAGCGAGGTCGCCGCGGCCGTCGTCAAGGAGATCGAGGCGGCGGGCGGCGAAGCGGTGGCCGTGGCGGACGACATCGCCACGATGGCGGGCGGCCAGCGGATCGTGGACGTGGCGCTCGCCCGCTACGGGCGCGTGGACGGCGTCGTGTGCGTCGCCGGGATCCTGCGCGAACGCATGCTGTTCAACATGACCGAGGAGGAGTGGGACCCCGTCGTCGCCACCCACCTGAAGGGCACCTTCACCGCGTTCAGGGCCGCGTCCGCCGTCATGCGCGCCCAGGGCTCCGGCACCCTCATCGGCTTCACCAGCGGCAACCACCAGGGCTCCGTCGCCCAGGCCAACTACAGCGCGGCCAAGGGCGGCATCATCTCCCTGGTCCGCAGCGCCGCACTCGGCCTGCACAAGTACGGCATCACCGCCAACGCCGTCGCCCCCGTCGCCCGCACCCGGATGTCCGCGAACGTCCCCATGGAGCTGACGGAGATCGGCGACCCCGAAGACGTGGCCGCACTCGTCGTCTACTTGCTCAGCGACCGCGCGCGCCAGGAGCGCATCACCGGCCAGGTGTACACGATCGCGGGCCCGAAGATCGCCGTCTGGGCGCAGCCGCGCGAACTGCGCGCCGGATACGCCGAGGGCGGCTGGACGCCGGAGCGGATCGCGGAGTTCCTGCCCGGGACGGTCGGCACGGACCCCATGCCGCTGCTCGCCAGGCTGGAGGAGATGGCTCGGGCCGCGGCGGCCAAGGAGCGGCCCAACGCGGGGGCGCCGCCCGGGGGGAGGCCGGGTGTCCCGGGCTCCGGCACCGGTGGCGGTACGGGTGCCGGCCCAGGTGCAGGTGCCGATACCGGCGCCGACGCCGCCCCCGCCCCGTCCTCACGGCCCGACGCCTAGGCCGCGCCGTGGACTTCGAGTTCGGGGCCGCGGACGAGGCGTTCCGGCGGGAGGCGCGGGAGTGGCTGCGGGAGCGGCTGACCGGGGAGTTCGCGGGGGCCGCGGGGCGCGGCGGGCCCGGCAGCGAGCACGAGCGGGGCGACGTGCGGCGGGCGTGGGAGCGGGAGCTGGGCCGTGGCGGGTGGATCGGCATCGGCTGGGACACGGGCCGGGGCGGCGACCGGGGCACGGGCCAGGGCGCCGCCGGGTCCGCGTACGGCGCCCGGCGGGCCACGCTGACCCAGCAGGTCGTCTGGGCCGAGGAGTACGCGCGCGTGCGCGCGCCGGGCCGCTGCGGCCACATCGGCGAGAACCTGCTCGCGCCCACCCTCCTCGCGCACGGCAGCAAGGAGCAGCAGGACGAGTTCCTGCCCGGCATCGCCCGCGGCGAGACCCTGTGGTGCCAGGGCTACAGCGAGCCCGGCGCCGGATCCGACCTCGCGGGCCTGCGCACCACGGCCGTACGGGACGCCGACGGGACGTACCGCATCACCGGACAGAAGATCTGGACGTCCCTCGCGCACGAGGCGGACTGGTGCTTCGTCCTGGCCCGCACCGAGCCGGGATCGCGCCGCCACCACGGCCTGTCCTTCCTGCTGCTGCCCATGGACCAGCCCGGCCACATCGACGTCCGCCCGATCCGGCAGCTGACCGGCACCAGCGAGTTCAACGAGGTCTTCTTCGACGGGGCACGCGCGTGCGCCGCCCATGTCGTCGGCGGCGAGGGCAACGGCTGGCGGGTCGCCATGGGGCTGCTCGGCTTCGAGCGCGGGGTGTCGACGCTGGCCCAGCAGATCGGCTTCGCCGAGGAGTTGGGGCGGGTCGTGCAGGAGGCGCTGCGGGGCGGGACGGCGGCGGACCCGGTGCTGCGGGACCGGCTCGTGCGGCAGTGGGCGGAGCTGCGGGTGATGCGCTGGAACGCGCTGCGGACGCTCGGGAGCGGCGGCGGGGTCGCGGGCGCGCCCAGCGTGGCGAAGCTGCTGTGGGGCGGCTGGCACCAACGGCTCGGCGAGCTCGCGATGGCCGTGCGCGGGAGCGCCGCCGCCGTCGGACCCGCCGACTGGAGCGCGGAATCCCCGTACGAACTCGACGCGCTCCAGCGCCTGTTCCTGTTCTCCCGCGCCGACACGATCTACGGCGGCTCGGACGAGATCCAGCGGAACATCATCGCCGAGCGGGTGCTCGGACTGCCGAGAGAGGCCAAGGGGCCGGTGAGGGGTACGCCATGAGGGGCGTGGTGTTCGACGGGGCGCGGGTCGAGGTCGTCGACGACCTGGAGATACGCGACCCGGGACCCGGGGAGGTCCTGGTCGCCGTCGCGGCGGCCGGGCTGTGCCACAGCGACCTGTCGGTGATCGACGGCACCATCCCCTTTCCGCCACCCGTGGTGCTCGGACACGAGGGCGCGGGCGTCGTCGAGGCGGTCGGCCCCGGGGTCGCGCACGTCGCGCCCGGCGACCACGTGGCCCTGTCCACCATCGCCAACTGCGGGTCCTGCGCGCACTGCCACCGGGGCCGCCCCACCATGTGCCGCAAGGCCATCGGCATGCCCCAACAGCCGTTCTCGCGCGCGGGCAAGCCGCTGTACCAGTTCGCCGCGAACTCGGCGTTCGCCGAACGCACCCTCGTCAAGGCCGTGCAGGCCGTCCGGATCCCCAAGGAGATCCCGCTGACGTCGGCCGCCCTCATCGGCTGCGGCGTCGTCACCGGCGTCGGCGCCGCGCTCAACCGCGCGCGCGTCGCCCACGGGGACTCCGTCGTCGTCATCGGCACGGGCGGCATCGGCCTCAACGTCCTCCAGGGCGCGCGCATCGCCGGGGCCACGACCGTCGTCGCCGTCGACGCCAACCCCGAGAAGGAGGCGGTGGCCCGGCAGTTCGGCGCCACCCACTTCCTGCCCTCCACGGAGGGGGTCGCCGACATCCTGCCGGACGGCGCCGACCACGCCTTCGAGTGCGTCGGCCGCGTCGAGCTGATCCGCCAGGCCGTCGACCTCCTCGACCGCCACGGCCAGGCTGTCCTGCTCGGCGTGCCGCCCGCCACGGCCGAGGCGTCGTTCCTCGTCTCGTCCCTGTTCCTGGACAAGTCGATCCTCGGCTGCCGCTACGGCTCTGCCCGCCCGCAGCGGGACTTCGCGCTGTACGCCGACCTGTATCTGGCCGGGCGGCTGCTCCTGGACGAGCTGGTGACGCGGACGTATCCGGTGGCGGAGTTCGCGGCGGCGCGGGAGGACGCGGAGGCGGGGAGGGTGGCGCGGGGGGTGCTGGTGTTCTGAGGGGCGCCACGACTGTTCTGAGGGACGTCACGACTGTTCTGAGGGACGTCACGACCGTTCTGAGGGGCGCCACGGCCGACGGGGGGTGCGTGCCCGAACACGTCTCCCCCGCACCCGAGTTGTCGCACCGGGTTCCGCACCCCGCACCGCCTGAGACAAAAGCCGTGGGGCGATGTCAGTGGGGTGACCTACCGTCGTACGCATGAGCTATCGCGAGATCGCGTCGCGGGGGACCCTCGCCTGGGCCGTCGTGGCCGTGGGCGCCCGGATGCCCGTGGCCATGGCCCCCTTGGCCGTGGTATTCCTGGTCCGGGAGCGCGAGGGCGGGTACGCCCTCGGCGCGATCCTGGCCGCGGTGTACGTGATCGGCGAGATCGCGGGCGCCGCGTTCCTCGGGATGCGGATGCGGGCCGAGCGGGCGCGGCCGCAGCTGGCCGTCGGACTCGGCGTGGGCGCCGTGGGCTTCGCTGCGCTCGGCGCGCTGCCCGACGCGCCCGCCGTGGCGCTCGCGGCCTGCGCGTTCGTCGCGGGCGGCGCGCCCGGTGCCGCGCCCGGCGGGCTGCGCGCGCTGCTCAACACCCTCGTGCCGGAGCGGGCCGTGGCGCAGGCCCTGTCCGCCGAGTCCGTCCTGGTCTTCGGCATATGGGCGCTCGCGCCCGCGGCCGTCACGGGCCTCGCCCTGGGCGTGGCACCCGGCCTGCCCCTGCTCCTGGCCGCCGCCCTGATGGGCCTGTCCGTCGCCGGCCTGTGGCTGCTGCCCGTCGGCTGGAAGGCGGACGAGTCCGACCGGGACGGCGAGCCGATGCTGCGCATCATGGCCCGCGCCTGGCCGGTGTACGTGACCGGTGCGGCCGGCCTGTCGCTGCTCGCCCTCGCGGAGCTGGTGCTGCCCGCGCTCCTGGAGCAGCGCGGGATATCCGTCGGCATGTCGGGCCCGCTGCTCGCCGGACTCGCGGTGAGCTCGGCGGCCGGTTCGTTCGTGTACGGACTGCGGACGTGGCCCGGCCGCCTGCGGACGCAGAGCCTGGTGTGCATGCTCGGCGTCAGCGGCTGCCTGGCCGTCGTCGCCGTCCTGCCGACCGCCACGTGGCTCGCGGTCGGCCTCGCCTGCGCCGGTTTCCTCCAGGCGGGCTCCATGCTCACCCGCAACCTGACGTTGCGCGAGGTCCTGCCCCCGAGCGCGCTCGCGGCGGGCTATTCACTGATGTACGCGGCGGTGGGCGCGGGTTACGCCGTCAGCGGGTCCATGGCCGGGGGCCTCCTCAGTGTCACGACCCCGTCGACGGCCATCTTGGCGGGGGTCGCCCTGACGGTCGTGCTGACGCTGGTGGGGACACTGGCGGAGGTGCGGCCGGGGCCGGTGGGGAGTGGGCCGGTGCGGGGCGGGGGGCTTGCTGCGGCTTCGGGGGGTGGTGCGGATCCGGTCGGCAGTGAGGGTTCGGGTGGCGGTGAGGCGGGCCCCGCTGGTGAGGCGGAGCCGGTGGGTGGTGCGGTGGAGAGCCCGAGGCCGGGGCAGAGGCGCTGAGCGGGGCCACGGGTGCCCCCGTCCGGGCTCCCGGGTCTCCATCCGTCGCCTGCCCCTGCCCCTGCCCTCGCCCGTGTCCGGGTGCCAACCCGTCTACGCAGCCGCCGACTTCGCCGCCCGCCACTCCGGCGCGAGGACCGACCAGACCTCCTGGTCGTGCCGCTTCCCCCGGTACGGATAGCTCTCCCGGAGGACGCCGTCGCGGGTCATGCCGAGGCGGCGGGCGACGGCGATGCTGGGGGCGTTGGCCGAGGAGACCCACCAGTCCACGCGGTGGATGCCGCGGTGCTCGACGGCCCAGTCGATGAGGGTGCGGGCGGCCCGGGTCACCAGGCCCTTGCCGACCGCCGCGGGCTCCAGCCAGCAGCCCGCCTCCGCGGTGCGCTGGGCCACGTCCATGGTGCGCAGGATGACCGCGCCGACCAGCTCGCCGTCCAGGTGGATGCCGCAGATCCTGCCGGTGTCGGCGGCGGTCTTGTCGGCGTACGCCTGGAGGTAGGCCCGGCTCGATTCCAGGTCGTGGACGACGTCGGGCAGGCCGTTGTGCCGTCCGATGAACTCCCGCCCCCGGTCGATGTGGGCCAGGAACTCCTCGGCCTGCCAGGGCTCCAACGGGCGCAGCTCCGCGCCGTCGGCACCCAGGGATATCGCGTACATGGTCGGCACCTTCCCCGTGGTTCGTGGTTCGTGGTTCGTGCGCCCATTATTCGTGCGCCCCCTATTGGCGGGCGCGCCGTCAGCGGTTCTGGCGCGGGTACTCGGCCCGGAACGTCCGTCGGTACGCCGTGGGCGTCACGCCGAGCGCCGCCTGCAAGTGCTGCCGCATCGACTGCGCCGTACCGAACCCCGCGTCCCGCGCGACCTGGTCCACCGACAGGTCGCTGGACTCCAGCAGGTGCCGCGCCCGCTCCACCCGCTGCCGGGTCAGCCACTGCCCGGGGCTGACCCCGACCTCCTCGCGGAACCGCCGCGTGAAGGTGCGCACGGACATCGCCTCCTGCTCGGCCATGTCCCGCAGCTGGATCGGTTCGTGCAGCCGCCCGAGCGCCCACGCCCGCGCCACAGTGGTCGTCGCCAACTGGGGCTCGGGGATGGGACGTTGGATGTACTGGGCCTGCCCGCCGTCACGGTGCGGCGGCACCACCGTGCGCCGGGCCACCTCGTTGGCGACCGCGGTGCCGTGGTCGCGGCGCACCAGATGCAGACACAGATCGAGCCCGGCGGCGACCCCCGCCGAGGTCAGCACGTCGCCGTCGTCGATGAAGAGGACGTCCGCATCGACCTTGATCTGCGGGAAGAGGCGCTGGAAGTGGTCCGCCGACGACCAGTGCGTGGTCGCGGGGCGCCCGTCGAGCCAGCCCGCGGCGGCGAGGACGTAGCTGCCGGTGCAGATGGAGACGAGGCGGGCGCCGGGCCGCACGTGGGCGAGGGCGGCGGCGAGCTCCTCGGTGAGGCGGCCGTCCTCGTACACGGGCCCCAGCTCGTACGAGGCGGAGACGACGAGCGTGTCCGCCTCGGCCAGCGCCTCCGGGCCGTGCTCGACGAGGATCGCGTAGTCCGCGTCCGTGCGGACCGGGCCCGGCGGCCGGGCGGAGCAGGTCACGACGTCGTACAGCCGCTCGCCCGCCGCGTTCCGCGCCCGCCCGAAGATGCGCTGCGGAATGCCCAGTTCGAAGGGGATGACGCCGTCGAGGGCGAGCACGGCGACGCGGTGGCGCCGCCGTGCCGGTGCGCCGGGCCCCGCCTGCGCCGCAGCCTTCGCCCGCTTCTCCTGAGCCTCGCTCATGGCCCGATCCTAGCGAATGCTGTCCTTCGGGCCACTCGATGGTGAGGGCGGCTGCTACGGATGCTGTGTGACGTGAACGAGACAAGCGATCCGCAGGTGCGGACCACTGGCGTGGAGCGGACGAACCGGGACCAGCTGTCGAAGCCGCCACAGTCGCCGCAGCTGCAGCCGCTGTCGCTATCGCAGCCGGAGTCGCAGCCACAGCCACAGCCACAGCCGGAGTCGCAGCCGCAGCCGGAGTCGCAGCCGCAGCCGGAGTCGCAGCCGCAGCCGGAGTCGCAGCCGCAGCCGGAGTCGCAGCCGCTGTCGCTGCCGCGAGGGCGGAAGTGGGAGCGGGAGCGGGGGCGGAAGCGGGGGCGTGATGGGGGCGGTGGCGGTGGCCGGGGGCGAGGGTTCCGGATCCACCGGGCCTGGTTCGTCGCCGCTGTCGCCTTCGTGACGATCATCGGTGGCGCCGCCTTCAACTCCCTGCCGGGCCTGCTCATCGACCCGCTGCACGACGAGTTCGACTGGTCGCGCGGTGAGATCGGCTTCGCGGTCTCGATCGACATGGCGCTGTACGGCCTGACCGCGCCGTTCGCCGCCGCCCTGATGGACCGCTTCGGCATCCGCAAGGTCGTGGTGGCGGCGCTGAGCCTGGTCGCGGCGGGCGCGCTGCTCAGCGTATGGATGACGGCGAGCTGGCAGCTGATGCTCTACTGGGGCCTGCTCGTCGGCCTGGGCACCGGATCGATGGCGCTGGCCTTCTCGGCGACGGTCACCAACCGCTGGTTCGTGGCGCGGCGCGGCCTGGTGACGGGCATCCTGACGGCGGCGGGGGCCTCCGGCCAGCTGGTGTTCCTGCCGCTGTGCGCGTGGATCGTGGACGAGCACGGCTGGCGCCCGGCGTCGGTGACGGTCGCGCTCGCCGCGCTGGTCGTGGTGCCGTTCGTGTGGCTGCTGCTGCGCGACCACCCGGCGGACGTCGGACTCGCCCCGTACGGAGGGGAGTTCACGCCGAAGCCGGAGCCCACGCGGGGTGCTGCGCGGCGGACGCTGCGGGTGCTAGCGGACGCGGCGAGGACGGGGCCCTTCTGGCTGCTCGCGGGCTCGTTCGCGATCTGCGGCGCCTCGACGAACGGCCTGATCCGCACGCACTTCGTACCGTCCGCGCACGACCACGGCATGCAGATCACCGCGGCGGCGTCGCTGCTCGCGGTGATCGGTGTCTTCGACGTGATCGGCACGATCGCCTCCGGCTGGCTGACGGACCGCTTCGAGTCCCGCCGCCTCCTCGCGGTGTACTACGGCCTGCGCGGCATCTCCCTGCTCTTCCTGCCGATGCTGCTCGCGCCGACCGTGCACCCGCCGATGGTCTTCTTCATCATCTTCTACGGCCTCGACTGGGTCGCCACGGTGCCGCCGACGCTGGCGCTGTGCCGCGAGCACTACGGCGAGGACAGCGCGATCGTCTTCGGCTGGGTCCTGGCCTCGCACCAGGTGGGCGCGGCGGTGGTCGCGTTCCTGGGAGGGGTGGCGCGGGATGTCTTCGGGAACTACGACGTGGTCTGGTACGCGTCCGGGGCGCTGTGTGCGGCGGCGGCGCTGATGGTGCTCGTGATCCGGCGGCGGGGGGTGGGGTCGGCGGAGTCGGCGGCGTGAGGGAGCTTGCTTGGCCGGCGGCGTGGGGGAGCCTGCTTGGTCGGTGGCGTGGGGGGCGCCAACTCCGTCGGCGGCGTGAGGGCGTCCGCTTGCGCTTGCCCTTGCCCGCCGACCTACGTGCCCGAGTGCGGGGTGAACTCGCCGAAGGCGCCGCGGTGGAAGAGGAGGGGTGCGGCGGCCCCGTCGACGTCACCTTCGACGTCACCGTCGACCTGGTTCTCGACCGTGCCGAGTGCCTCCACGCGGCCGACGACGATGAGGTGGTCGCCGCCGGTGTGCACGGCGTGCGCGACGCAGTCGACCCAGGCCGGGGCACCGGCGAGCCGGGGCGACCCGGTCACCGGGGCGGCGTCGTAGTCGACACCCGCGAACTTGTCCGCCCCGCTGACCGCGAAGGCGCGGCACAGGGCGCCCTGGTCGGCCCCGAGGATGTTCACGCAGAAGACGCCCGCGCGGGCGATGCGGGGCCAGGTGGTGGAGGTGCGGGCCACCATGAAGGAGACGAGGGGCGGGTCGAGGGAGAGGGAGGCGAAGGATTGGCAGGCGAAGCCGACGGGGCCTTGCGGGGGCGCGGTGCCCTGCGGGGGTGCGGGGGGCGGCGTGGTCGAGGGGGCCTCGGTCGCCCCGGCGGGACTCGGCGCAGTCGCCACGGTCGAGGGCGTGGCCGAGGGCGTGGTCGAGGGCGTGGCCGGGGCGGTGATCACCGTGACCCCGGTCGCGAAGTGCCCCAGCACCCGGCGGAATTCGGCCGCGTCGACCGGCGCGCGCTCGTCCTCGCGGACGGCCCGCAGGTGGGGCCGGGGCAGTGCCTCGACCGGCTGGGCGACGGCGGTCGGGGCCCCGACCGACCGGAGGTACCGGACGACGGTGGCGGCCATGCCTGCGTGTCCCATCATGCTTCTCATTGAACCTGACGCACCGTCAGATCGGAAGCCCCGCAGCTACGCGGACCGGCTGACGCGGCCACGCGGAACCGCTCACTTCACCGGCCTTCGCCACCCATTGCCGTCAGTTCCTAGGCCGACCGCCGACCGCCGACCGCCGACCGACGGCCGCTGGCTGACGCTCACCGCTCAGGCGTCATCGTCCAGCTTCTCCACCACGCGGACGGAGATCTCGGCCAGGGTCCGGAGCTCCGCCGCGGTGAGATGGTCCAGGAAAAGGGATCGGACGGCCTCTACATGCAGTGGGGCGGCGGCCGCGATGGCCTCGCGTCCCGCGTCCGTGATCACGGCGAAGGCGCCCCGCCCGTCCTCCGGGCAGTCCTCCCGCACCACCAGGCCCCGCCTGATCATGCGCGCGATGTGGTGGGACATCCGGCTCTTCTCCCACTCCAGCGCCCGCGCGAGGTCCTGGTACCGCTGACGCCCCTCGGGCACATCCGTCAGGTTGACCAGAACCGCATAGTCCGCCGCCGCCAAATGGGATTCCGTCTGCAGCAGATGTGACAGGCGGCCGATCAGCCGCTCATGCAGCCGGACGAAACTCCTCCACGCGTGCTGCTCCTCCGCCGTAAGCCAGTTCACCCCGTCAGTCACGACGCCGAGTGTAGTGATCTGGTCGATGCGTCATCTAAGTGACCGGGTGCACGCGCCGCGGCCGCGCCACCGTCGCGTCGGGCCGCGTCGGGTCGCGTCTCGTCCCGTCGTAGCCCGGGGCGACGTCTTCACGCCCGACGGGCCGACAGTTGGGGCATCTTGGGGCCGCGTGATGGGCAGGGCGCGGGGGCGGCAGCCCGACGCCGGGACGGCGGGCGCCCCGCTACCGGGACGGCGCCCCGCTACCGGGACGGCGCCCCGCTACCGGGACGGCGCCCCGCTACCGGGACGGCGCCCCGCTACCGGGACGGCGCCCCGCTACCGGGACGGCGCCCCAATACCGGGACGACAGCCCAACACCAGGACCCCACCCCGATGCCGGGACCGCCCCCTGCCCCCGCCGTTACGCCCCGGCCGTCTCGGCGACCGGGGTGTTCAGGAGCTGCTGCTCCCAGGCCGTCACGATCCCGGTGGCACCCGTGTGCGCCAGGGCGGCCAGCTGGTCCTCCGGCGCGATGCGGTCCGTCCGGGCCCAGTCGCGCTGCCACTCGCTCATCACGGCCAGCCAGGTGATCGGCACGACGCCGGCCTGGGTCATGCGCCGTATCGCCATGTCGTGGCCCTCGGTCGACACGCTCCCGCAGGCGTCGGTGACGACGTGGACGTCGAAGCCTTCGCCCGCCGCCTGGATGGCGGGCATGGCCACGCAGATCTCCGTCCACAGGCCGGCGATGATCAGCTTCTTGCGTCCGGTGGCCTTCACCGCGTCCACCACGACCTGGTCCTCCCAGGTGTTGATGAGGGTCCTGTTGATGGGCTTCTGGTCCGGAAAGACGTCCTGCAGCGGCTGGATCAGCAGGCCCCCGCGATCCTCCACGACCGTGGTCAGGATCGTCGGGACGCCGTAGCCCTTGGCCGCCTTGGCCAGGCCCACGACGTTGTTGGTGACCATCATCGGCTCGTGGCTGTGAAGGTTGGCGAACTGGTACGGCTGGTGGTCGATCAGTACCAGGACGCTCTCCTCGGGGGTCAGCAGGGCTTCGAGGCCGGTCTTCGGCGACGTGCTCATGGACATCTCCTCAGGAGTGCGGGGCGCGCACGAACCAATTTGGTTGACGCATCATCTTTCTATATGACACGTCAACTACCTGTCCAGTGGGGGCCGTTCAGGGGCAGGTGAACCGCCAACCGGTCAGCGCGCGGTGGTGACCACACTCCGATCCGGCCCGAGAACCGTGACCACCACCGGGCCGACGGGTCGGACCTCCCTCGGATCGCCAAGGGGCGCGCCGGGCGGGGCGGAGGGTGCTGCACAGCCACTGCTCCTACCCCCCCCGATCCGGCCCCCGGCCTACGGGCGGTAAAGCCTCCGCGCGCGCTCGACATCGAGGCGGTCCCCGCCCTCGGGCACCGGCAGGAACCACTCCCGCTGCCAGGCCTGAGTGCGCTCGGCCTGACGGCTGGTCGTGCTGACCCACGGCGGGTAGACCCGAAAGGCCCGCTTCCCGCCCACGCCACCCTCGGACACGATGCCGCGCTGACGGAGTACGCCCCGGGGGAACACGAACTGCCCGAACCGCTCGCCCTCCCGGCAACTGACGACGAACAGATCGACGGGATCGGCGTCGTCGAAGGGCCGGATGGGCCCGGCCTCGGACCGCTGCCACACGGTGACGAACTGGCCGACCTTGGTGGGCGTCGTCTTGGCGATACGAAACCGCACGTCCAGCGCGTCCAAGGTGAACGCGTGCGCCCCGTACTCGGCACTCTCGGCCTCCGGCACCGGCTGGGAACAGGTGAAGCCGAGGGGGTCGTACAGGAGAGCTTTGGCGGCGAGCAGATCGTCGTGGACGGGGCCGAGACCGGGCCAGGGGGTGGGCGCGTGGGGGCCGGAGGCTGGGGTTTCCCCGGGTTTCGTCGTCATTCGTCCATCGTGTCAGCCTGCTCTGACGGGTCCGCCCGGCGGTGGGACGGGGGTGCCTCCGCGTGCTCCTGAAGCCGCAAATCCATGCATCTTCGCGTATAGGGCACGCGCCAGCTGGCCAAGACCAATTGTCGAAGCATTTCAGCTCAGGCAGCCCCCTATTTCTATCCCCAGCGCCGCTCGATGGTGAGAGTGTCCGCAGCGGGCACGAGGATGGCCCGGACGGCCTCGGACGCGTCGATCATGTCCACCGTGGCCACCTCTTGTCGGCGGCAAGCCGCGCCGCACGCACAGCCCGGCGCAGCCGGACACCCTGGCTGCACTCGGCGCCCGTGCTGCACGCCGGGCAGTCGTCGAGGTGGCGGAGGTGGATCCGGTACAGCTCGTCCGCGCGCGCCGTCATGTCGTCGGCGACGGTCATGACTCGGTCGCCTTCATCGCCTCGGCGAGCGTGAGCAGCGCGCGCAGGCGGGCGGTGGAGCAGAGGTTGCCGGGATACCGCGGGGGCACGACCCAGTGAGTGATCAGCGAGAGGTTCCCGACGCGCGGGACGACGAGGAAGCTGCCCGTGCCGAGGCGTTCCTCCTTGCCGTGCCACTCGGCTCCGGGGGCGACGAGTACGTAGTAGTCACCGCTGGACGCCCGCAGGTCGCGGACGACAGGGCCCCCTAGCCAGTCGTCGAGGGCGGCGGCCACCGTCGCCGGGTCTTCGCTGCACAGGGAGCGGTGGATGCGTGATGCGGGGACGCGCACGGCGTCGAACTGCACGCCGAGAGGTAGCAATGAGACGCCCCGATTCGCCCACTCGGTCACGGCTTCGCGCGGTGACGGGTGAGCACCCGCGAGCCAGTCTGAGACCTCGCTCACGTCGACTCCTCACTGTTCGGCCACGCCTCGGGACCCGTCGCGCGGTCGCCAGGGTCGGTGCTGCCTCTTTCGACGCTAGAAGCGAGACGTGAGGCGCCGCCAGCAATGTGCACCGATGTACACACCGATATCTATGGCCTGGTCCCCGCCGAGAAGGGCTCTTGACGGCCCGACTCCGGCGACTGACAGTGGTGTTCATCTGTGCACACCACTGCCGACGGAGGCGACCATGGCGTTACGGTTCATCGGGATCGACCCCAATACTGGTGATGGAGAGAGCCCGACCGTCTGGGTCGACCAGGCCAAGGGCGAGATCGTCATCCAGGGGTGGAAGCCGGAGCCTGAACTGAAGGAGCAGTGCGCTTCGTTCGAGCTCCCGGGCCACGCCGTCGGCATCCCGGGGCACGAGCAAGTGGTGCGGGTTCCGGCCCGCATGGTCGCGACGCTGAGGGAGGCGTGCCATGTCGTCGAGCAGCGTGCCGAAGTTCCCTGAACTGCTGGGCCGCGCGACGGAGTCGGCGGTCCATCTGGAGATGCGCGACAGCTACGCCGTGGACTATGAGTCCGAGCCGTTCGCCCGGTGGCGTCAGGGTTTCCGCCACGACCCGACGGACCGGCTCTCGTGGTGGCGCCCCTGGCTGGACCTCGTCCAGGAGACCGTCCGACGCGGCGTGGCGATACGTCGCGCCCGCATCGTTTCCGAGCCGGTGAGCGAGTACATCCGGTACGAGCACTCGGGCACCTTCACGAACGTGGCCGCGGGCGAACAGGTGCGGTGGCTGCCCCGGCGGCGTGCCTCCGATCTCGCCCTGCCCGGCAACGACTTCTGGCTGATCGACGGCCGGGTCATCCGGTGGAACCATTTCACCGGCGACGGCGCCTCGGCCGGCGGGGAGATCAGCACCGACCCCGTGGCCGCGAGGCTGTGCGCCGACGCTTTCGAAGCGGTGTGGGAGCGAGGGGTCCCACACGACGAATTCCGGATCGACTAGCGCGAAGGCGACCAGGTCAGCTCATGCCCATCTCCCCGTCGTCCGCGGCACAGGCGGCACGCGAGAGCGTTGCCCAACGCCTGAGGGAACTCCGTCTGGACGCAGGAATCACGGGGTCCGAGCTGGCCTCTCGCTGCGATTGGTCTCACCCCAAGACCTACCGCATCGAGAACGCGCGTACGCCGCCGTCCCTGGACGACATCCGCCGCTGGTGCGGGGCATGCGGCGTACCCGACCAGGCCGGCGACATCATCGCCCAGTCCCGCAACGCCGAATCCATGTACGTGGAATGGCGTCGCAAGACCCGCGCCGGACTGAAACAGCTCCAGAACAGCTACCTGCCGCTGTTCAAGTCGACCAAACTGTTCCGCGTCTACTCCGCGACGCTGGTCCCCGGCCTGCTCCAGACGGAGGGATACGCGACGGGGCTGCTGTCCTCCATCACGGAGTTCCGGGACGTACCCAACGACGTCGCCGAAGCAGTCGCCGCCCGCCTCACGCGGTCCCAGATCCTCCACGAACCGGGCCGCAGGTTCGTGCTGCTCATCGAGGAGGCCGTGCTGCGGCACCAGGTGAGCGACTCCGACGCGATGGCCGCCCAGTTGGGCCACTTGCTGACAGCAGGGGCGATCTCTTCCGTGGCCCTGGGAATCATCCCGATGTCGACCACGGGCCGATCCATCTGGCCGATGGAGACGTTTCACGTGTACGACGACACCCTTGTGTCCGTCGAACTGCTCTCCGCCCGGGTCACCGTGACGCAGCCGAGCGAGATCGCCCTCTACGAGGACGCGTTCGAGCAGCTCCGTGCCATCGCTGTCTACGGCGCCGACGCGCGGGCGTTGATCGTGCAGGCCATCGAAGCCCTCCAGTGATCGCGGTGCACTGAAACGCCTCCCTCACCTCCCCCGAAACACAGCCCCCCGCCGCTCCACGAACGCCGCCACCCCCTCCTTCGCATCCGCCGAAGCCATGTTGATCTCCTGTGCCGCGGCCTCCGCCGCCAACGCCGCCGCGCGGTCCGAGTCCAGGGACGCGTTGACGAGTTGCTTGGTGAGGGCCAGGGCCCGCGTCGGGGACGTGGCCAGGCGGTCCGCCCAGGACTGGGCCGTCTTCTCCAGGTCGGCGTCGGGGACCACCCGGTTGACCAGGCCCAGGCGTTCCGCCTCCGGGGCGGGGAGTGCGTCGCCGAAGAACATGAGTTCCTTGGTGCGTTGGGGGCCGATCAGGCGGGGGAGGAGGTAGGCGCCCGCGCCGTCGGGGACCAGGCCTCGGCGTACGAAGATCTCTATGAAGCGGGCGGATTCGGCGGCCAGGACCAGGTCGCAGGCGAGGGCGATGTGGGCGCCGAGGCCCGCCGCGGTGCCGTTCACCGCCGCGAGGACGGGTTTCTCGCAGTCGAGGACCGCGGTGATGAGGCGTTGGGCGCCCTGTCTGAGGGTGCGGGAGATGTCGCCCGCCGTGCGTTCCGTGGCCGGTGGGGGTGTGCCGGAGCCGCGCAGGTCGGCGCCGGTGCAGAAGCCCTTGCCGGTGGCGGTGAGGACCACCGCTCGGATGGATGGGGCGGCCGTGGCCTCTTCGAGGAGGGCGATCAGGTGGTCGCGTTGGTCCGCCGTGATCGCGTTCAGGACCTCCGGGCGGTTGAGGGTGATCCAGGAGACGCCGTTGGGGGTGATGGTGTGGAGGATGGGGGTGGGCATCGGCAGGGTCCGTTTCGGTGGAGGGGGTGATGGGCCCGGTGAGGGCCACGCAGGGCCCGGTAAGGGGCACGCGGGGCCCGGTGAGGGGCATGCGGGGCCCGGTGAACCCCATGGGCCCAGCGGCGAGCTCGCCCGCCCGGGGGCGGCCTCAGTGGCACACCGCCAGCGCGTCCAGCGCCACCGCCCCCTGCCCCCGGGGCAGGACCATGAGCGGGTTGATGTCCAGTTCGGCGAGGGTGTCGCCGAGTTCAAGGGACATCCGCTGGACCCGCAGGACCACCTCGACCAGGGCGTCCAGGTCGGCCGGTGGCGCGCCGCGGACGCCGTCGAGCAGGGCCCGGCCGCGCAGGGACGACAGCATGCGGCGGGCCTCTTCCTCGCCGAACGGGGGGATGCCCACCGCCACGTCGCGCAGGACCTCCACCAGGACGCCGCCGAGGCCGACCGTCACGGTGGGGCCGAAGAGGGGGTCGGGGGAGATGCCGACGACCATCTCGACGCCGCGTTCGACCATCTGGCAGACCAGGACGCCGTCGAGGTCGACGCCTTCGTAGCGGGCGATGTCGGTGAGGTCGCGGTAGGCGTCGCGGACCTGGCTCGCGGAGGTGAGGCCGACCTTGACCAGGCCGAGTTCGGTCTTGTGGGCGATGTGGGTGCCGGAGGCCTTCATCACGACCGGGTAGCCGACCAGGCCCGCCGCCCGCACCGACGCCGCCGCGCTGGTCACCAACTGCTCGCGCGGCACCCGGATCCCGTACGCCCGCAGCAACTGCTTCGCCGCGTGTTCGCTGAGCCGCTGGCCGGGGCGCAGCAGGGCCTGCGCCTTGCGGTAGGAGGGGGAGACGGCGCGCGGCGCCTCGTCGAAGGGGGAGCGGTAGGAGGCGGTGAAGCGGTGGTGGTCGAGGTAGGCGCGCACGGCGCCGATGCAGTTGGCGAAGGTGCGGAACGTGGCCACGCGGGACGAGCCGAGCAGCGTCTCGCGGTACGCCGCCTCCGTACCCAGCGGTGAACCCCACACCACGCACACCAGCTTGTCCGTCTGTTCGGCTGCGTCCACCAGGTCCCTGGCCAGCTTGTCGCTCATCGGCGGGAAGGGGCCCGTGATGGGGCAGATGAGGACGCCGACCTCGGGGTCCGCGAGGATCGCGTCGATGATCTTCCGGCCGCGCCAGTCGCCCACGGGGTGGCCGCCGTTGTCGACGGGGTTGGCGACGTTCAGGTAGTGCGGGATCCACTCGTGGAGTTCGGCCTGCTTGGCGGCGGAGAGCGTCGGCAGGCGCAGGCCCGCCTCGGTGGCCAGGTCGGCGAAGTGCGCGCCGGTGCCGCCCGAGATGGAGTACACGACGACGCCGTCGGCCCGGGGCGGGCGCGCCCGCGCCAACAGCGTCGCCGTGTCCTGGAGTTCGTCGAGGCCGTCGACGCGGATCACCCCGTACTGCCGCATCGCCGCGTCCACCACCGCGTCCGCCCCGGTCAGCTTCCCGGTGTGCGAGGCCGCCGTGCGCGCCCCCGTCTCCGTCCGGCCGACCTTCACGGCGACCACCGGCACCCCGCGCCGCGCGGCCCGGTCGGCGGCGAGCAGGAACGAGCGGCCGTCCTTGAGCCCCTCCACGTAACAGGCGATGGCGCCCACCTCGGGCTGCTCCGCGAAGTACGAGAGGAAGTCGGCCGTCTCCAGATCGGCCTCGTTGCCCGTCGGCGCCCAGTGCGAGAGGCGTACGCCGAGCTCCTGGAGCGTGAAGACGGGGCGGCCCTGGTGGCCGGACTGGGTGATGAGGGCGATGGCCGGGCCTTCGAGGTCGTCGCGGAACCGCTCGAAGGCGTTGAGGTTGGTGTTGGGCCCGAGCAGGCGCATGCCCGAACGGCTGACGGCCGCCGCGAGCCGCTCCTGCGCGAGGGCGCCCGCCTCGCCGGTCTCGGCGAAGCCCGACGCGAACGCCACCGCGAACTTCGCCTTCGCCTCGGCGAGTTCCTCGATCACCGGCAGCGGGTCGCCCACCAGGAGCACCGCGAGGTCGATGGGCTCGGGCAGGTCGGCGACGGACGGGAAGCAGGGCCTGTCGAACACCGAGGCGCGGGTGGGGTGCACCGGGTGCAGCCGGGCCCCCATCCGCTCGGCCCACGCCACGAGCTGGCGTGTGATGCCGGTGTTCGGCCGCTCCTCCGCGTCCGACGCGCCGATCACGGCGACCGACTCGGGGCGGAAGAAGCGGTCGAGGTCGGGTACGTCGGCGGCCAGGGGCCGGCCGCCCACGTCCAGGTCGCCGGTCGCCGCGGCACGGCCGTGGACGGTGGCGGCGGGGAGGTTGCCGCAGGCCACCGCGCGGGCGCGGCGGGGGTCGGAGGTGAAGGTGCCGTATGTCGATCCAAGCATCGGTCCGCCCGCTCCTGTGTGACAGCAACATAACTGACGCATAGTCAGGTTACTGAACTGACGCTCCGTCAGGAATGGGGCTGCGGGTTTTGTACGACGGCGCGGGGGAGGCCGGCTTGCCGTGGCACGGGAGCTGCCCTGGTGCGGTGGGTGCGTGGGGTGTGTGTGGCGCGCGGGGTGTGTGCGGTGTGTGTGCGGTGTGTGGCGCGTGGGGTGGCTTCGATTTCGGGTGCGTGGCGTACGTGACGTACGTGGTGCTGCCGGGGTGGGTGCGACCGGGACGTACGCCCGGTAACACCGGTACCACCACGGAACCGCAGAAGCCCGCCCGTGCCAAGGGTGCGGAGGTGAACTGGCCGGTTACTTGCGGCGCTTCGCCACCGCCCCGGCGATCTTTCCCGCGTCCCTGGCGAGTTCGCGCAGCATCCCGCTGATGGGGTTGGTGAAGCCGGTGAAGTACAGGTCGGGGGCCTCGGGGGCGGTGCGCGGGCCGTGTACGCGGGGGCGGCCCCGGTCGTCGAGCACGCCGAGGTGGCCGAGCAGGGGCTCCAGGGCGCGGACGTAGCCGGTGGCGGCGATGACGGTGTCCGGGCCGACGCGGGAGTCGTCGGCGAGGACCACCTTGTCGTCGTCGAAGGACGCGACGGCGGCCACGGGCTCGACCCGCCCCTTGCGGACGGCGTCGATCAGGCCGACGTCCTGCACCGGGATGGCGCCCTCGCGGGCCCGTGTGTACAGGCCGGTGTCCGGCCGCGGAAGGCCGTGCGCGGACAGGTCGGGCACGCTGACCTTGGCGACGGCGCGGCCGATGCGGTCGACCACGGGCACCGGCAGCCTGCGGCACAGGATGCCGGAGCGCTGCGCCGGCCAGCCCGCGGTGGAGCGGCGCACGATGTGCGGCGCCGTGCGCACCGCGAGCCGCACCCGCGCCGCGCCGCCCTCGACCAGGTCGACGGATATCTCGGCGCCGGTGTTGCCGACGCCGACGACGAGCACGTCCTTGCCCGCGTACGGGGCGGGCTCGCGGTAGGCGCTCGCGTGCAGCAGTTCGCCGGAGTACGTGTCGCGGCCCGGCCAGTCCGGCAGGTGCGGGGTGTGGTTGTAGCCGGTGGCGACGACGACCGCGCTGCCGGTCAGCTCGCGGCCGCCGGTGGCGTGCAGCAGCCAGCCCGTGCCGTCGGCGGTGCGCTCCAGGCGGGAGACCTCCACGCCGGTGACGACTTCCAGCTCGTGGTGCTCCGCGTACTTCTCCAGGTAGCGGATCACGTTGTCGCGCGCGACCCACCTGCCGAAGGAGCGCGGCATCGCGAGGCCGGGCAGGCCGGACAGGCGGCGGGTGGTGTGCAGGCGCAGGCGGTCGTAGTGGGCGCGCCAGGAGGCGCCCACGCGGTCGGACTTCTCCAGGACGACGGCGCGTACGCCGCGGGCGCGCAGGGCGGCCGCCACGGAGAGTCCGCCGGGGCCGCCACCGATGACGTACACCGGATGGACCGCCGGACGGCCGGGCGCGGGGCGCTGGTTGCGGCGCGCTGGTGGGTTGGTGGAGTCGGCCATGTTCTGGAGAGTAACCACGCCGTCACTTGATGGGTGACGCACAAGTCTGAAACCGATTGCGATCCGATCACGCGGTCTCGCGCCCCGGTGCGCCCCCGTCTTGCGCCCCGGCGCCCGGTGCGCTGAACTGACATACCGTCAGAAAGGCTCATGCCTTGCCCGGAAGATGCCTCCATGAGGCGTATGCGGCGTGCGGGGTGGGGGTCGACGGGCGTTGATGTGAGGGACTGGGGAGGTCTCGGCGTGGACAGGATCTTGCTCGGCGGCGAGGGTGGGTGCCCCGCCGTGGCCGGTGTGGGGCTCGGGCCGGGGTGGTCGGCGGGCGGGCTGTGCGCGGGCGAGAAGGGCTGGTTCGGACGGGGTGCGGGCCGTGCCAAAGGCGCGGGCGACGCGCCCCGGCGCGGGTGGGGGGCGTCCCGGTGAGCGGCGCGGAGGCCCCGGGCGTACGCTTCGACCTCCCCGAACCCGACCCCTTCACCCGCCCCTACTGGGACGCCGCCGCCGAGGGCCACCTCCTCGTCCGCCGCTGCCACGCCCCCGCCTGCGGCCGCGCCCACCACTACCCGCGCGAGTTCTGCCCGCACTGCTGGAGCGAGCACGTCAGCTGGGAGCGCGCGAGCGGCCGCGCCACCCTCTACACCTGGTCCGTGGTCCACCGGAACGACCTGCCGCCCTTCGGCACCCGCGTCCCCTACACGGCCGCCGTCGTCGACCTCGCCGAGGGCCCCCGCATGATGACAGAACTCGTCGCCCCCGCCGACGGCACCGGCCTCGCCCCGCGCCCCGGCCTGCCCCTCCAGGTCGCGTTCCGGGAGTGCGTCGAGGGCGTGACGGTACCGGTGTTCCGGCCCCGGGGAGCCGCTTAGCGCGCGTAGCGCAGGGGGCGGGGAGGCCTCGACGGCTTCAGGAGTCGGCGGCCCCGGGGCCTTCAGGAGTCCGCGACCCGCTTCACGTACCGGTGGCACGGCACATGGATCGGGCCGCTGTCGCTCGCCGTCAAGTACTCGAAGAGGCCCTCGTCGGTCCAGCCGTTGCGTTCGTAGAACCTGCGGGCCCGTGCGTTGCCGTTGACCACCGCGAGCCAGGCGCGGGTGTGGCCCTTCGCCGCCACCCGGCGCTCCGCCTCGGTGAGGAGCGCGCGGGCCACGTCCGTGCCCCGGTGGGCCGCGTCGACGTACACCTGCTCCACCTCGTCGTCGACCACCATCACGAAACCGGCCACCTCGCCGCCGACCGTCGCCACCGCCGTGTCCGCGACCCGCTGCGGGGCCCGCAGTCCGAACGACTGTGCCGTGCGCACCGCCACCAGCGCCGCCGGTACGTTGCCGAGGTGGCCGTCGGCCCAGCCCTCGTGCCAGATCCGGGCGATGGCCGCGATGTCGGCCGGCGTCGCCGGGCGCAGCTTCACCACGGGTTCCTCGTGGGTCGTCACGGCCACATCAACTCCCTAGCCCAGCCCCCGTTTCCAGCCGCACGGTAGCGCAGCCGCACATGCCGCCTCCGCGCGTCTCCCTGGAAGAATTCCACCTCTTGAGGTGCCAGTACGTACAGCGTCCAGCTCGGCGCGTCGGCGTCCGGTTCCCGCGCGGCCCGCTCCCACGCCGCCTCCGAGGCCCGCTCCAACTCCGTATACGCCGTGAGCACTTCGCTCTGCCGCCCCACGAGCGCCGCCGCGAGCGCCCCCGCCGACCGCGCGTGCAGGTCGGCCAGGGCCTCGGCGTGCGGGGCCGTCCGCACCGGGCCACGCACCCTGACCTGGCGTCCTTGTGCCGCCCAGTAGAAGTGGAGTGCCCCGTACGGGTGTGCCGCGAGCTGTCGGCCCTTGACGCTCGTCGTGTGCGTCGCGAAGTGCCAGCCCTCGTCGTCGACGTCGTGCAGCATCACCGTCCGCACGTCCGGGTCGCCCGCCGCGTCCACCGTCGCGAGGCCCATCGTGTGCGGCTCCGGCTGCCCTGCCCGCGCGGCCTGCGCGAACCACCGGTGGAACAGCTCCACCGGGGCGGGCGGCGCCTGCTCCGGGTCGAACTCCGGCAGCTCCTCGAACTCCGGCAGCCGGACGTCCCACACCTTCTGGGCGCGCAGCAGCCGCCGGAAGTCCGACGCGGATGCGGCAGGGGACTCGGGCTCGGGGGCAGTGGGGTGTTCGGACTCGGCGGAGCCCTCGGGCTCGGGCGTGGACGCGGGGGTGGGTGTCGTCATAGGGGGATTGTCGTCCCACCCACCCCCGTCCCCTCGGCAAGGCCCTTCACGGCTCGGCGAGACCCGTCACGGCGTCCACGTCCCGGCAACGGCGTGGACCGCCTCTGTTCATGATCAACGGTGCAACTCCCTTCATATGCCTCCGGTCTAACGGGACGTACTGCGGCACCACAGCGCCACCACGGCACCCCGACATCCCGAAGGGCACTTCCGCATGCGCACCTACAGGACCCTCACAGTCACCGCCTCCCTCGTCCTCGCTCTCGGCGGAGCCGCCTTAGCGGTACCCACCGCCCAGGCGGCACCGTCAGCGACCGCCTCCCTCGTCCACGAGAACGACGAGCTGTGGTACAAGGCCGCCCCCGGCCAGCAGAACAGGCTGACGGTCACCGACAGGGTCGAGCAGGCCGGTGAGTTCGAGTCGTACTACGTCCTCACCTTCCGCGACCGCTTCGACATCTCCATCGACGCGCGTGCCGCGGAGTGGGACGAGTGCGCGTACCCGTCGGCGTCCGACCGCAAGGTCGTCGAGTGCCGGGTCGAGATCCCGCAGAACTCGGACGACTCCGACACCTACGACATCGACCTCGGCGACAAGGACGACACCCTCACCCTGAAGCCCGAGAGCGAGGCCTGGGCCGGTGTCTTCGGCGGCACGGGCAACGACGTGCTCAACGGTTCCATCGGGTCCGTGCTCCACGGTCAGGGCGGCGACGACCGCATCGTCGGGGGCGGCGGCCCCATGGGCTTCGGCTCGTACGGCGGCGCCGGGGACGACACCCTCGTCGACTGCGGGCAGGACTGCTTCGGCGGCACCGGGAACGACTCGCTCTCCGGCAACGGCGAGGAGAACACCCTGCACGGCGACGACGGCGACGACGTCCTGCACGGCAAGTCGGGCGCCGACACCCTCTACGGCGGCAAGGGCAACGACAAGCTGTACGGCGAGGCGGGCAACGACACGCTGTGGGGCAACAGCGGCGACGACGCCCTGTGGGGCGGCACCGGCACCGACAAGCTCTCGGGCGGCGCCGGACGCGACGAACTCCACCAGGACTGACACGTCCCGGGCGTGTGTGGGGGAGCGGGGGGCTCCCTCACGCACGGCGCGGGACCCTCGCACACACGGCGCCGCGTCAGCACCTCCGCGACCCGCTGCATCGTCGCCGACTGCCCGGCCGCGCTCGCCCCGACGGGGTTGTACGACAGGACGAACCTCCGCCGCCCGTCCACCGTCGAGAACGCCGCGGACGCGTAGCCCCGTCCCCGCCCCGGTCGCCGCGAGCAGCGCACCACCGGCGACCGCACCCCGGACGAGAGTCCTGCGGGAAGGACCCGGCGCCGTTGCGGACGAGGGCGAGGACGAGGGCGGGGAAGGAGGCGAGGGCGAGGGCGGGGAAGGAGGCGAGGACGAGGGCGGGGAAGGAGGCGAGGACGGGGGCGTGGACCACGGCGCAGCGGAAGAAGCAGCCATGCCTCAAGGCTCCGCCGATTCGCCCCCGCAGTGATCAGGGGCGCCCCTGGCCCACCCCTGAACCGCCCCTTAGGGCAAGCGAATCGCACGCCTCCCCCGGACAGCCGTACCTCTTCCGCCCACCTCCCTCGCCTAAGTCCCCCAACTACCTCTTCTCCCTACCTCTCCCCCCTACCTCCCCAGCACCAAAGTCCCCGAAGAACAGAACCACCCACCCGTCCCCGACACCACCGCCACCTCCGGCAGCCGCCCCCCGGCCCGCCGCACCTGCCGCGCCTCCCCGGCCGTGCCGCGCAACTGCCGTACCGCCTCCACGATCAGGAACAGGCCCCGCATCCCGGGGTGCTGGGCGGAGAGACCGCCGCCGTCGGTGTTGGTCGGCAGCTCGCCGTCCCGCAGGAGCCGCCCCTTCTCCACGAAGGCGCCGCCCTCGCCCTTGGCGCAGAAGCCCAGGTCCTCCAGGGTCACCAGGGTCATGTACGTGAAGGCGTCGTAGATCTCGGCGATGTCCACGTCCGCCGGGCCGACCCCGGCCCGTGCGAAGGCGAGCCGCCCGCTGGCCGCCGCCGGGGACACCGTGAAGTCCTCCCACTCGGACATGGTGGTGTGCGAGACGTGCTCGCCGGAGCCGAGCACCCACACCGGGAGGGACGCGCAGTCCGCCACGTACTCCTCGGCGGCGAGCAGCACCGCGCAGCCGCCGTCGGAGCGCAGGCAGCAGTGCAGCTTGGTGAACGGGTCGGCGATCATGGGGCCGGTCAGGACGTCGTCGACGGTGATCGCCTCGCGGTACATCGCCTCGGGGTTCGCCACCGCGTTCGCCCGTGCCTGCACGGCGACCTGCGCCAACTGCTCCAGCGTGGTCCCGTACTCGTGCATGTGGCGGCGCGCCGCCATCGCGTACTTGGCGATCAGGGTGTGCCCGTAGGGGGCCTCGAACTGGAGCGGGCCGCGCGCCCCGAAGGACAGGTTCGCCGTGCGCCGCCGGGCCTTGAGGTCGGCTCGGGCCGTGGAGCCGTACACGAGCAGGACGGCGTTGGCGCGCCCGGCCGCGATCGCGTCGGCCGCGTGCGCCGCCATGACCTCCCAGGTCGCGCCGCCCACGGACGTGGAGTCCACCCAGCGCGGACGCAGGCCCAGGTACTCGGCCACCTCGACGGGCGCCAGCGTCCCGAGGCCCGCGGACGCGACTCCGTCGACGACCTCGCGGCCGAGTCCGGAGTCCGCGAGGGCGCGCCGGGCGGCCTGCGCGTGCAGCGCGTACGCCGTGGCGTCGTCGACGCGCCCGCAGTCCGAGAGGGCCACTCCCACGACGGCGACCTTCCGGCGGCCGGGGGCGGCCCTCCCGTGCCCGGGGCTGCGCGTGGTACCTCCGGATCGGCGTGAACCAGTCTCAGCGGCCATGCATCTGACGGTACATCAGATGCCGGGGCGGCAGGGAGGGTGCGCGACCCTGGGCAACCGCGCCCCGGAGTCCTAGCATGTCGGCCCGTCAGCTCATGTGACGGTTCGTCAGATCCGGGCCCAGCGGGCCCGGGAGAGGAGCCCGCCGATGGACACCGCCCTCACCGCGGAACAGGACGAGATCCGCCGCACCCTGCGCGAGATCGTCACCAAGCGCTGCGGCCCCGACGACGTCAAGGCCGCCGTCCGCACCCCCGCCGGGTACGACGCCGGGCTCTGGACCGCGCTCGCCGGACAGCTCGGCCTGCCCGGCCTCGCCCTGCCCGAGCGGCACGGCGGCACCGGTTGCGGCACCCTCGAACTCGCCCTGGCCTGCGAGGAGCTGGGCCAGGGACTCGTTCCCTCGCCGCTCGTCGCCACCGCCGGGCTCGCCGCGCCCCTGCTGCTCGCCCTCGGCGCCCCCCGCCGGTGCGCCGAGCTGCTGCCCCGCGTCGCCACCGGCGAGCTGACCGCCGCACTGGCCGTCCCCGGCGCCGCCCTCGCCACCGCACTCGGCCTCGTCGGTGACAACCACGACCACCGCGACGACTGGACGGGCGGCGGCCGCGCGGGCGGCGTGCAGGCGCGCACGGCCGACGGCACCTGGCGGCTCTACGGCCAGGTCGACCAGGTCCTGGACGGGCACAGCGCGGACCTGCTCCTCGTCGCCGCGCACACCGGCGGTTTCGCCCGGTCACGGGCGCTGCTCTTCCTCGTACGCGGTGACGCCCCCGGTCTCGTACGCGTCCGGCAGACCGCGCTCGACGAGACCCGGCCGCGCGCCCGCCTCGAACTGCGCGAGGTGGAGGGCGAGTTGCTGGGAAGCGGGGATGTCGCGGGGAACGGGTCCGGGGCCGCGGGCGTGGCCGCCGCGCTCGCGGAGGCCGGGGAGCGCGTCGCCGTCCTGATCGCCGCCGAGGCCGTCGGCGCCGCCGACCGCGCGCTCGCCCGCACCGTCTCCTACGCCAAGGAGCGCGAGCAGTTCGGGCGCGCGATCGGCTCCTTCCAGGCCGTGAAGCACCGCCTCGCCGACGTGTACGTCACGGTGCAGGCGGCCCGGTCGGCGGCGTACTACGCGGCGTGGGCGGCGGACGCCCGCGACGTTGCGGGGGACGCCCGCGACGTCGCGGACGCCCGCGACGGTGCGGGGGACGGCGACGGAGGCCGGGGCGGGGGAGGAGGTTCCGGCGGGCGCGCCGAGCGGGCCGGTGGGCTCGCCCTCGCCCAGGGCCTCGAAGCCCTGCGCACCGCCGCCGCGGCCGCCGTCCAGCTGCACGGCGGCATCGGCTTCACCTGGGAGCACGACGCCCATCTGTATCTGAAGCGGGCCTCCGGCGACGAGCTCCTGTTCGGGCCCGTGCACCGGCTGCGGGCGCACGCGGCCGAGCGCGCCGGGTTGTTCGCCGCGCAGGGGGCGGACCGGGCGGCGGGGGCGCCGGGAGCGGAGGGGGCGGTGGCCGCGGGCGTGCCGGAGCGGGGCGCGCCCGCCGTTCGGGTGGTCGGGGCGGACCGGGGGCGGCGGGCCGAGGGGGCGGGCCGCTGATGGGCGCCGGGGTGGGGCTCCGCCTGGTGCGCAGGGTGTCCGCGACGCGTGCGTTCGCCCGCGTGGCCCCTCGGGTCGTGCCCGCCATGGACCGGGGCGTGCACCGGATCACGCGCGGAAAGGTGCTGCTCAGCGCCCGGATGCTGCCCGGGGTGATCCTCACGGCGCGGGGCGCGCGGAGCGGGCTCGACCGGCGTACCCCGCTGGCGTGCGTGCCGGAGGAGGGCGGGAGCTGGCTGCTCGTCGGGTCGAACTTCGGACGACCCGCGCATCCCGCGTGGACCGCGAACCTGCTGGCCGGCCCTGACGTCACCATCAACTGGCGCGGCACCGACATCCCGGTGCGGGCCCGCCTGCTCACGGGGGAGGAGCGGGCGGCGGCCTGGCGGAAGGCGCTGGCGTTCTGGCCGCCGTACGCGACCTACCAAGCGCGGGTGGAGCGCGAGATCCGGCTGTTCCGGCTGGAGCGGCGGTAGCGCACCCGAACGGGTGCGGGCGGCCTCCGTGGCGTCGCCCGGGGGCGAAGGCATGCGGAGAGCACGGCGGCGGATCACAGACAGTGATCCGCCGCCGTGGTGACAGGACTCCGGTGCTCGGCGCCTACCGCGCCTTCTGCGCCTACTGCGCCTTCTGCGTCTGCTTCGCCTACTTCGTCGGCTTCCTGCCCGTGACGCCCAGGTGCACCAACAGCGCGAGATTCGGCTTCAGTTCCGCCTGCTTGACGCCCCAGGTCTGGAAGCCGCGCTGGTGCGAGGCGACCGCGGCGAGCATGGCGACCAGCGAACCGGCCATCGCGGCCGGGCTCACGTCCTTGTCGACCTTGCCCTTGGCCTGGAGCTCCTTGACGGTGTCCGTAAGGGAGTTGTTCACCGAATTCAGGATCTTCATCCGGATTTTGTAGAACCGCTTGTCGCCCTCGGCCGCGCCGAGGTCGACCACCCGGAGGATCGCGTCGTTCTTCCGCCAGAAGTCGAGGAACCCGTCGACCAGGTCCTGCGAGGTCTGCAGGGCCGCCTTGCCGACCCAGGAGCGGCCTTCGAGGAGCTGCGTCAACTGCGCGCCTTCGGCGGCCATTTGCTCGGCGATCTCCAGGACGGCGCCCTCGACGTCCGGGAAGTACTGGTAGAACGTCGCGGGCGAAGTGCCCGCCTTCCGGGCGACGTCGATGACTTTGACGTCGCGGTAGGGCGAGGAGCTGAGCATCTCGCTCAGGCAGTCCAGCAGTTTCTGACGTGTCGCCTGACCACGCCGACCGGCCACGCGGCCGTCGACGGTACGTACCTGTCCTGTCATGCCGTCAGCTTACCGAGGGGTGATCGGAGCGCGATTCGGCCGAGTGCAAATGGGGTTGAAGGGGTGCCAGAGGGGTGTCGGAGGGGGCTCAAGAGGCGCGGAGGGGTGACGGCAGGAGGGTGAGGAGCGGGCCGGGGGCGCCCGGGGCGGGTGGTGCGCTCCGGCCGGAAATGATCGTCCGCCAGTACGTTTCGCACTCTCCGTAGTCGCCGTGGCACCCCATCGGAATTGGCCATGTGTTCGAATCGATGTGCTGCGGGCCTGCCGGCGTGCGGCTAGCTTGACTGTGACGGAGGCCACAGGAAGGCCCTCCGCGGGCGAACCGAGGGAACGGGCTCATGGAATTCGCGGAAGGCGTCCCCTGCTGGGTGGACGCGATGCTCCCGGACGTCGAGGGCGGCAAGCGCTTCTACGGCGAGCTCTTCGGCTGGACCTTCGACGACGGCGCCGGGGCGGAGTACGGGAACTACACCCAGGCGTTCCTCGCCGGTGAGCCCGTCGCCGCGCTCGCCACCAAGCCGGACGGGCGCATGCCCACGTCCTGGACGGTCTACCTCGCGACGCCCGACGCGGCCGCGCTCGCCGGGCGGATCAAGGGCGCGGGCGGGCAGATGATCATGGATCCGATGCCGGTGGGCCCTTTCGGCACGATGGGGCTCGCGGCCGACCCCGAGGGCGCCGTCTTCGGCCTCTGGCAGGCGGGTGCGCACGTGGGCTTCGGCGTTCAGCGCGAGCCCGGCGCCTTCTGCTGGACCGAGGTGTACGCCCGCGCCAAGGAGAAGGTCGACCCCTTCTACGAGGGCGTCTTCGGCTACGGGGGGCAGGACCTCGACGACGCGGGTGAGGACTTCCGGGTCTGGTCGCCCGCCGGGGCGCGGCCCGGGCCCGAGACCGCGATCGGCGGCCGGGCGCTGCTGGGCGGGGCCTTCCCGGCCGAGATGCCCCCGCACTTCCTCAACTACTTCGTCGTCGCCGACTGTGACGCGGCCGCCGCCACTGCCCGCAGGATCGGCGGCCGCGTCCGCGACGAGCCGCAGGACACCCCGTACGGCCGCATCTGCACCCTGGTGGACAACCAAGGCGCCACTTTCGCCGTCCTTCAGGAGCCGGAACAGGTGTGAACCCGATGTGAACCGGGAGAGCTGCGGGAGAGTACGGGAGGGGTATCGGAGGGCATCGCCCCATTTGATGTACCAGTACGTCACCTTTGTCCCGAAACAGCCCGATCTTGCCCCGGGTTCGCAACCGTGGGCCGAGCCAGGAAGAATCAGGGTGCGTGCCGCCGTAGCGGCTCGGTGGTGAGACGCTGCACGGGGCTGCTCCAAGCGGCGGCCGCGCGTACGGGGAGGTGGCAGGCAAGTGGTGGACCAGCTGACGCAGCACGATCCGCGGCGGATCGGCCCGTTCGAGGTCCTTGGACGGCTCGGCGCCGGCGGCATGGGGCTCGTCTATCTCGCGCGCTCCGCCTCCGGGCGACGCGTGGCGATCAAGACGGTGAGAACCGAGCTCGCCGAGGACCAGCTGTTCCGAGTCCGCTTCACACGCGAGGTCGAGGCCGCCCGGGCCGTCTCCGGCTTCTACACGGCCGCCGTGGTCGACGCCGACCCGCGCGCCGCCGTGCCCTGGCTCGCCACCGCGTACGTGCCCGCGCCCTCGCTCGAGGAAATAGTGAACGAGCACGGGCCGCTGCCCACCCAGGCCGTGCGCTGGCTGGCCGCGGGCGTCGCCGAGGCCCTGGAGTCCATCCACGGCGCGGGCCTCGTCCACCGCGACCTGAAGCCGTCGAACGTGCTCGTCGTCGAGGACGGCCCCCGCGTCATCGACTTCGGCATCGCGTCGGGCGTCTCCAACACCCGCCTGACCATGACCAACGTCGCCGTCGGCACCCCCGCCTACATGTCGCCCGAGCAGGCCAAGGACTCCCGCAGCGTCACCGGCGCGAGCGACGTCTTCTCCCTCGGCTCCACCCTCGTCTTCGCCGCCACCGGACACGCCCCCTTCCACGGCGCCAACCCCGTCGAGACCGTCTTCATGCTCCTGCGCGAGGGCCCCGACCTGGAGGGCCTGCCCGACGAGCTGCGGCCCCTCATCGAGTCCTGCATGCAGATGGAGGCCACCCGCAGGCCCACGCCCGGCGACCTCCAGGCCCAGCTCGCCCCGCACCTCTTCGCCTCCGAGGGCAACGGCGACGACAGCGGCACCGCGTCCGCGTGGCTGCCCGAGCGGGCCGTCGCGCTCATCGAGGCACGCCGGGGCGGACGCCCGCCCGCGCGTGCCGCCGCCACCGGCGGCTCCGCAGGCCGCGGCTCGCGCGGCAGCGCCGCGGCCGGGGCCTCGGCCGCGCCGGTGTCCGCCGTACCGCCGCCGCCCCGGCAGGCCCCCGCGGTGCCCTCGCACGCCCCCGGCCTGCCCTCACAGGTGCCGTCAGTGGCATCCGGGGCGCCCGGGCCGTTCCACGCGCCCCCCGGCGCCTCCCAGCCCTTCCAGGCGCCGGGCCACGGCGCGCCCGACGCCGGTCCCGTGCAGCTCGCCGGGGCCCAGGTGCCGATCGGGCCCGGCCCGCGCGTCGCCGAGGCCCGGGGCGCCGCGGCGCCCGCCGACTCCGGGCTCGCCGGGTCGTGGTCGCGGTCGGCGCAGGCGCCCGGGGCGGCGCGGCGCGGGGCCAACGGGGCCGACGCGGGCGTCACCGGAGCGGGGGGCGCGGGTGCTCCGGCCCCGGGCCCGGGCGCCCCGGCGTCCTGGCGGCCCTGGCGGTTCCGCATGTCCAACGACGTCTGGGGGACGCCCGCCGTCGCCGGGAACCTCGTGTACGTCACCTCCTTCGAGGTCCACGCCCTCGACGTGAGCACCGGACGGCGCAGCTTCAAGACCCGCGACGTCGCCTGGTCCATGGCGGTCGCCGACGGCCGCGTCCACGCATCCGACGGCCCCACCCTCTACGCCCTCGACGGCACCGACGGCTCCGACCTGTGGCGGATCCAGACCGACGCCTGGGTCTACGCCCTCCAGGCCGACCGGGGCACCGTCGTCACCGCGACCCGCGGCGGCGGCGTGCAGGGCTGGGAGGCCGCGAACGGCGAGAAGCTCTGGGAGATCACCAACGCCCAGACCGAGTTCGAGACGCCCGAGGCCGCGCCCGTCATCGTCGACGGCACCGTCTACGTCTGGAAGGACGCCCGGCTGCGCGCCGTCGAGGCCCGCACCGGCATCGAGCGCTGGTCCTACCCCGTCGGCGACGCCGCGTCCTGCGGCGGCGTGCCGGTCCGCGTCACCCAGGCGCCCGACGGATACGTGTACATCGCCGCGGGCACCCGCGTCCTCGCGATCGACGTGGCCGCGGGGCACGTGCGCTGGCACTTCGAGGCGCCCGCCGCGTTCCTGTGTCCGCCCGCCTTCGCCCCCGGCCCCGCCGTCACCGGCGGCGGTGTCTACTTGGCCGACTACCTGGGCACCGTGTACGCCCTCGACGCCACCGACGGCCGCGACCGCTGGCGCATCGCTACCGAGGCCCGCTCCTCCGTCGACCCCGTCCTCGTCGCCGACGGCCACGTGCACGTGGGCAGCGGCAAGGGCCTCTACACCCTCGACGCCGTCACCGGCACCCCCAAGTGGCGCTTCCAGGCGGGCGGCGAGGTCGTCGGCTCCCCGGTCGTCGCCGACCGCCGCATCCACTTCGGCGCCACCGACCACCTGCTCTACACCCTCAAGGCCGACGACGGCCGCCTCCGCTGGAAGCTCGCCACCGGCGGCGAGATCACCGGCGCCCCGGTGGTCAGGGACGGGGTCGTGTACGCGTGCAGCAAGGACCGCTGCGTGTACGCGCTCGACGCGGAGCGGGGCACGGCGACCTCGCGCTGAGCCCGGCGCGGGGTGCCCCGGCGGGTTCGGGGTGCCCGAGCGGCCCCGGGCGGCCTAGCGGGTGCGGAAGCCGTCGCCCCGGGCGCGGGTGGCGAACAGCTCCGCCTGCCGGGCGGCGTCCGCGTTGCCGAGGGCGATGAGGTGCGGGGCGTGGGCCATGGCCTGGGTGCGGGCGGCCTCCTTGGCGGACCAGACGGCGCGCACCGTGCCCTGCACGGCCTCGGTCGGGAAGGACGCGAGGGTGGCGGCGGCCCGCACCGCGGCGGCCACCACGTCGGCGCCCGCCACCACCTCCGACACCAGGCCGATCTCGTACGCCCGCCGCGCGGACACCCGCTCCGCCGTCCCCATCAGGGACATCCGCGCCACCTCCCCGAACGGCATCCGCTGCGCCATGGCGATGGCCTCGTACGCGCTGACCATCCCGTACGTCGTGTGCGGGTCGAAGAACGTGGCGTGCTCCGCCGCGATCACGAACTCGCACTCGCCGACGAGGTAGAAGGCCCCGCCGCACGCCATGCCGTTCACGGCGGCGAGCACCGGCTTCCACAGGTCGTTGGCCTTCGGCCCGACGGCCAGGAGGGGGTCCTCGATCGAGTACGGGGACGACGGCTGCGGGACCTCGGCGGCGCGGTCGATCCCCGTGCAGAAGGCCCGCTCGCCCGCGCCCGTGAGGACGACCGCCCGGACCGTGTCGTCGCCCCGCAACTCCCGCCACAGCCGGGCCAGTTCGGCCGCCGTCCGCGCGGTCAGCGCGTTGTGCCGCTCCGGGCGGTCGAGGGTCACCACGGCGACCCCGGTCCCCGCGTCCCGCTCCACCCGCAGCCCGGCCGCCTCCTGGTCGGTCATGACCGCTCCAGGACCCACTGCGGAAGCACGATGCCGTCGCGCTCGGCGAAGACCACCTGGACGCGGGCGCCGATGCGCAGGCGTTCCGGCGCGACGGAGTCCGGGGGGTCCCCCGCCTTGGTGACCAGGTTGCCCACCAGGCGGATCCGCGGGGCGTCGGTCAGTTCCACCAGGATCGCGTTGTACGGGCAGAGGGCGGCGTAGGCCGGGAGGAGCGGGGGGTGCGGGATCACGTACGACCAGATCCTGCCCTTGCCGCTCATGCGGCGCCAGGTGGTGTCGAAGGAGTGGCAGTGGGGGCAGCAGGGCCTCGGGGGGAACCGGAGCTCGCCGCAGGCGTCCTCCGCGCAGGCCTGTACGCGGAGTTCGCCTCGGGCGGCGTAGGTCCAGAAGGGGGCGCCGTCGTCGTCGAGGACGGGGGTGAGGAGAGCTGGCGGGGGCGCCTTCTCGTCTGCCATGTCTGGGTCCCTTCGCGGGTGCGGGATCGGTTGTGGTTGCTCGCGCAGTTCCCCGCGCCCCTCACGGGGCCCGGCATCCCCGGCGCTTGCGGGTGCCCCCGCCCCTCACGGGCGCAGGCCGCATCCCCCTCACGGGGCCCGGAGCAGCAGCGCCGATGTCGGGACTCCCTCGCCCGCCGTCACCAGGCACGTCCTCGCGTCCGGGACCTGGGCCGTCGATGTGCCCCTGAGCTGCTTCACGCCCTCGTTGATCAGGTTGAAGCCGTGGACGTAGGCCTCGCTGAGGCCGCCGCCGCCCGTGTTGAGGGGGAGGCGGCCGCCGATCTCCAGGGCGCCGCCCTCCGTGAACGCGCCGCCCTCGCCCCGGCCGCAGAAGCCGTAGCCCTCCAGGGAGAGCGGGATGAGGGGCGTGAAGGCGTCGTAGATCTGGGCCACGTCGACGTCGTGGGGGCCGAAGTCGGCCTGTTTCCAGAGCTGTCGGGCGGCCGTCCAGGCGGGACCCGAGAGCGGGTCGTCGTTCCAGTAGTTGACCATGCCGTGGTGCTGGGCGGGCAGGCCCTGGGCGGCGGAGTGGACGTAGACGGGCTTTCGGCGGCAGTCGCGGGCCCGCTCGGCGGAGACGACGACGCACGCCAACGCCCCGTCCGTCTCCAGGCAGTTGTCGAAGAGGCACAGCGGCTCGCTGATCCAGCGCGAGGTCATGTACATGTCCCGGGTCAGCGGGCGTTCGTACATCATCGCGGCCGGGTTCTGGTTGGCGCGGTTGCGGCAGGCGAGGGCGACGTTGAAGAGGTGGTCGCGGGTCGCGCCGTACTCGTGCAGATAGCGGCGGGTCAGCATGGCGATCTCGTCGGCGGGGCGGAGCAGGCCGAAGGGGCGCGTCCACTGGGCGGGGGTGGGGAGTTGGGTGGTGGTGTTGCGCCACGGCCGGGGTCCGCTGCCGCGTTTGCGCGAGCGCCAGGCGACGCCGACGCCCGCCTGCCCGGTGGCGATGGCGGACGCCAGGTGCGCGACGGTCGCGCAGGAACCGCCGCCCCCGTACCCGACCTTGCTGAAGAACGTGACGTCGCCCGCGCCGATCGCCTTGGCGACCTCGACCTCGTCGGTCTCCTCCATCGTGTACGAGGCGAACGCGTCGACCTCGGACGGCGCGATCCCCGCGTCGTCGAGCGCGGCGAGGACGGCCCGGCAGGCCAACGTCTTCTCGCTCTCGGGGAGTTGTCGGGCGAAGGGGGTCTGTCCGATACCGGCTATCGCTGTGGCGTCCTTGAGTGAGGCCATGGCTTGCACACCTCCGCGCGCGTCGTGGCGAGCCCTCGCTGCTGACAGCGCGTCAGGCTACCGCTAATCTGACGGTTAGTCAGCTAGTGGGCGACGGCGGGAGGGGCGGCCATGCGCGGCGACCTGGAGTGGGGCAGCGTGCCGGGCCTGGTCCGGGCGGCGGCGGAGCGGTACGCGGACCGGGAGGCGGTCGTCGAGGGCCGCACCCGGGTGACGTACCGCGAACTCGGCGACCGGATCGAACGGGCCACCGCCGCCTGCATGGCCGAAGGCGTCGAACCGGGCGACCGCGTCGCCGTCTGGGCCCCCAACACCCTCGACTGGATCGTCTCCGCCCTCGGCGCGGTCGGCGCGGGCGCCGTCCTCGTCCCCCTCAACACCCGCTTCAAGGGCACCGAGGCGGCGTACGTCCTCGCCCGGTCCCGGGCCAGGCTGCTCTTCGTCACCGGTACGTTCCTGGGGACGTCGTACGTGGCGTCGCTGCGGCGGGCGGCGGGGGAGCCGCCGGAGTTCGCGGCCGGGGCGGCGGTCGGCGGTACCGGCCCCGGACCCTTGCCCGGACTTCCGCACCTGGAGCAGGTCGTCGTCCTCGCCGACGACGCCCCCGAGGACTTCCGCACCTGGAAGGACTTCCTCGCGAGCGGCGACCGGGTCACAGCCGAGGCCGTCCGCACCCGGGGCGCCACCGTGACCGGAGACCACCCCTCCGACATCGTCTTCACCTCGGGCACCACGGGACGCCCGAAGGGCGCCGTCATCACCCACGCCCAGACCCTGCGCTGCTACGAGATCTGGAGCGACCTCGCCGGGCTCCGCGAAGGCGACCGCTATCTGATCGTGAACCCGTTCTTCCACACCTTCGGCTACAAGGCCGGGATCATCGCCTGCCTGATGCGCGGCGCCACGATGGTCCCCCAGCCGGTCTTCAACGTCGACACCGTCCTCGCCAACATCGCCGCCGAACGCATCTCCGTCCTGCCCGGACCGCCCACCCTCCACCAGTCCCTCCTCGACCACCCGGCCCGCGACGCCCACGACCTCTCCGCCCTGCGCCTGGTCGTGACCGGCGCGGCGGTGGTCCCCCTGCGCCTGGTCGAACGCCTCCGCGCGGAGCTGCGCATCGCCACCGTCCTGACGGCGTACGGCCTCTCCGAGGCCAGCGGCATCGTCACCATGTGCCGCAGGGGCGACCCGGCGGAGGTCATCGCGACGACGTCGGGCCGCGCGATCCCCGACACGGAGGTGAGGGTGGTGTCCCCCGCGGGCGACCCCCTGCCCCCCGGCACCCCAGGCGAGATCCTCGTCCACGGCCACAACGTCATGAGCGGCTACTTCGAGGACCCCGCCGAGACCCGCAAGGTCCGCACCCCCGACGGGTGGCTGCGCACCGGCGACGTCGGCGTCCTGGACGCGGCCGGCAACCTGCGCGTCACCGACCGGATCAAGGACATGTTCATCGTCGGCGGCTTCAACGCCTACCCCGCCGAGATCGAGCAACTCCTCGGCACCCACCCCGAAGTCGCCGACGCCGCCGTCATCGGCGTCCCCGACGCCCGCCTCGGCGAGGTCGGCAAGGCGTACGTGGTGCGGCGAGCGGGCTCGACCCTCACGGCGGACGACGTGATCGCCTGGTCGCGGCGCGAGATGGCCAACTACAAGGTGCCGCGCGAGGTGGAATTCGTACCGGAGCTGCCGCGGAACGCGAGCGGGAAGGTGGTGAAGGGGGAGCTGCGGCAGCGCGGGGCCCGGGGTGGGGGCGCCCGTCGCCACTGACGTCGCTCGCATGTTCGTACGACTTCGGCGTTGCCCGCACACTCGTGCGAGTGGCGATACCGTCATACGGGTAGGACGCAACATCCCCTCTTGCGCGATCTCCTCATGGGAGCAGTCATGGCCGCGGAGGCACACGGCGAACACGGCGAGCAGCAGGTGTCGGCCAACTCCGAGAACTGGATGTACCCGCCGGAGGACGGCTGGGCATGGGGCCAGGTTCAGGAGCTGGACGTCCCGTTCGACTGGGATCTCGTGGATGGGAAGATCGCGGTACGTGGGGTGGCGAAGGTATGGCATCAGTTGGTGCGGGACCGGCTGTACTTGCGTCTGCAACTGGCGAGGCAGGCGCCGTATGCCGTCATGAGTGGGCAATGGGTCATGTTCGACGAGCGCGACGTCCCCAAACCCGACGTGATCGTCTTCGACCGGACCGGCCTCGACGCACTGACGCTGGACTGCATTCCCGTCGCGCATGCCGTTCTCGCGATCGAGATCGTCTCCCCCGGCTCACGCAAGGACGACCGCTTCCTCAAGCCGGGCATGTACGCGGAGGCGGGCATCGACCACTACTGGCGCGTCGAGCGCGGCGAGGACAACGTGCCCGTCGTGCACGAGTTCTGGCGCCACCACGAGGCGGGGGTCTACGCCCCCAGCCCCGAGCAGCCCACGCACGTCGGCAAGCTGACCACGGATGTGCCCTTCCCCGTCGACATCGACCTGCGGGGCCTGATCGAGTTCTGAGAGTCGCCGAGACCGGGCCCCGGACCCCGGGCGCTCACGCCGTCGCGGCGCGCTCTCCCGCGCTGCGCTCCACGCAGAACTCGTTGCCCTCGATGTCGGCGAGGGTCACCCAGCCGCGTCCGTCGGGCTGCCGGTGGTCGGCCACGAGGGTCGCGCCGAGCGCGGTGACCCGCTCGACCTCCTCGTCCCGCGTGCGGTCCTGCGGCTGCAGGTCGAAGTGCACGCGGTTCTTCACGGTCTTCTTGTCCGGCACGGTCACGAACAGCAGCGTCGGCCCACCGGGCGTGCTCACCAAAGCCTCAGGGTCCCCGGGAGAGTCCTCGTCGGAGATCGCCCCCTCCAGGACCTCGGCCCAGAATGACGCGAGCTTGTAGGCGTCGGAGCAGTCGAAGGTGATGTGGCGCACGAGAGTTGTCATGGGCGCACTATCGGGGAGGGGGGCGGGGCTGTCCAACGAATTCCCCGGGGTGGCCGGAGCTGGCGGTACCGGGGGAAATCGGCCGTGTCGACGGTCCACTCCCCGAGCCGCACGGCGTCACCGAACTTGTACCGGCTCGGCGCGTCCCGGAACTGCGGTTCGCCACCGGGATGGGGCGCCGGGGGTGCCCGCCGGGCGGAGGGCAGGACGGGGAGGGGAGGAAGAAGGCGGCGGGGGCTGATGCTCGTGGGGGCGTGTGCGGCGGAGCGGGGGTGTGCCGACACGGGGTGGTGGGGGACGGGAAGGCGGTGTGGTTCCGGTTGGAGGGGGCGGGCCGGTGAGGGGGACCGGCGCGCAGAGGGCTCTGGGCAGGTGCTTAGACTGCGGCGCGTACGAACACGTCGCGTCGAGCGTGGCGCGATCGAACGACTGGAACTACACAATGGGGGAAATCCACGTGCGTATCCGTACGGGGGCGGCGTCCGCTGCCCTGACCGCCGCTCTGCTGGCCGCCAGCGCCGCTGTTCCGGCGCAGGCCGCCGAGAACCGTGACGCGCAGCAGTACCGCAGCGTCACCAGCGAGAAGTCCGCCCGCGCCGGCTCCGGCATCGGCGCCTTCCGGACCTACGGCGACAACGTGCACTTCTCGCACACGGTGCGGGGGCACATCAACGCGCACGGCTGGTGGAAGGTCCTGAGCGGCCCGGCCCGCGGCGTGAAGGCCAAGGTCACGGTCGACCTCCAGGTCAAGCGCGGCGGCCAGTGGAAGACGCTCACCAGGGCGTCCAAGAACGTCTACTCCGGCGGCGGCAGCGGCAAGCGTACGGCGGCCGCGTACAAGTGCACGTACAACGTGGGCCAGTACGACTTCCGCAGTGTCATCGACGTCGACCTGATCGGCTACCCGGACGACAACTACAAGAAGATCACCGCCACGCAGAGGCTGGGCTGCGGGCTCTGAGCGGCGCTGGTCGACGGCTGGCGGCGGGACTGGAAGTAGCCTTCCAGTCCCGCCATCTGCTTTTTGGGAGTGCCCGTGTTTCTGCCCCCCACCGTCGTCGTCGGTCTGCATGGGGTCTTGCGGACGCACCCGTGGCTGGATCCTGCCGAGAACGCGGCGGACGACGTCCTGTTCCTCGCGGTCGACCGGGCCGGAGCGTACGGCTGGCAGACCGTGAGCGGCTGGCTGCACGAGGGCGGCGAGGTCACGGCCAGCCATGAGCCGACGGCGTGGGCCCATGAAGAGGTCGGCGGCGACTGGACCCAGGACGGCGGGGTGCGGCGCCTTGCGTGGCTGGGGGCAGGGGTTCTCACGGATCCGCCGCGCCCGGGGCTGCCGGTGCGGCCGATCGCCCTTGTCCTGTCCGAGACTTTGGCGCGGGCGGGCGCGGTGACGTTCACGGGCTTGGACGCGCTGCTGCCGCTGGGCGCGACGGCGCGGCCGACGGCCTTCCATCAGGTGGAACTGGCACCGTGGTTCGAGCTCGCGGACCCCGCTGCCCGGTACGAGGTGGTGGTGACGGTCGCCTGCCGACCCGGCGACGGGGGAGTGGGCGACGGCCCGACCCTGTGCGAGGCGGTACGTGACCGGGCCCAGGGCGCGCTGGAGGTCTCCGACCCGGTGGCGGCCGGGGCCGATCTCCCCGGCCTGGACCTGGACTTGGACGCTTCCCTCCACACCGAGGGCATGAGCGAGGTCCTCCGCTTTACTTGCGGCGTACGGGAGTGGTCGCCGGATGTCGCGGTGTGGCTGGTGGAACTGGTCGAGGAGGCTCTGCAGGAGGCGGGGCGAACGGGGCCTGTGGTGGTCACGGCTTCGGTGGGGCGGGTGGCTGGGTAGGGCCTGCGGCGGCGGTGCGGTGACTCGGCTCGGCGGTGGCACAGCGACGCCCCCTGGCCTCCGCGCTGAGGCGGGCCGGAGGGCGTGTCCCGCCCGTGCGGCAGGCCGGGGCCGAGCGGCGGCTCGGCCCCGGTGCGCGTCAGTTCTGCGGAGGGGTCGGCAGGTGGCCGTCTCCGAGCAGGGTCGGCAGGTGGCCGTCACCGGGCGGCGTCGGCAGGTGGCCGTCACCGAGCGGGCCGACCGGCAGGTGGCCGTCTCCGAGCGGGCCGACCGGCAGGTGGCCGTCACCGAGCGGGCCGACCGGCAGGTGACCGTCGCTGGCCGGAGCCGGAGCGTGGTGATCCGCGAGGGCCGGGGTGGTTGCTCCGGCCGAGGCCGCGGTGATCACGGCCAGGGTGACGAGGAACTTTCTGGTTCGAGTCATTTCAACTCCTTGGAGGGGGCAAGCTTTCAACGAACGACTCTAGCCGCACATTCCGGCACATGTTCGAACAAGTACTGCTAAATCTCTGCCAGTTGACGGGGCTCACAGTCGCCCTGGATACGCCACGGCCGCGGCGGCTCCCCCTCCGCGCCGCCGCGGCCGTTCCCCGTCGGATAGAAAGCTTTAGTCCTTGGGCGGGGCGGGAATGTGTCCGTCGCCCTTCGTGGTGATGCGGCCGTCCTCCGGCGGGGCCGGGATGTGGCCATCGCCCTGCGGCGTGACCGGCCCGTCCGGCGGCGGGGCCGGGATGTGACCGTCGCCCATGGGCTTGAGCACCTTCTTCTTCTTGGCTTCGCTCATCGTGACAACTCCTGCACAGTGCGGGGCTCCGGGACTAGACCGCCCGCTCGGCAACTCCCCCGAGGGTCGCCGAGCGGGCGCTCCAGGGCCGCTCACGATAGCTGTGGGGCCCACGCGACCCGTCTGCCCCCCGACGCGACGGATCGACTGTTAGATAGTGGCAGTCGGTCATAAACGTTCGATGAACGTCCCAGTGGGCGAGGTCAGGCTGCCGCTACGGGGCGTAGAAGCGCCCGCACGTGGTCGGCCTCCGGCGACCCGGATTCCTCGTGGATGGCCAGGGCCTTCTGCCAGCAGGCCTGAGCGCGGTCGAGCTGCCTGAGGCTGTCGAGCGACCTGCCCAGCAGCGTCAGGGCGTTGGCGCGCATCCAGTCTCCCCCCACGCATCCGGTGGCGAGGGCCTGCTCTGCGTGCTGCGCCGCTTGGGCCGGCTGTTGGGCCGCCAAGTGAATCTCGGCGATGCGGAAGTGGGCCGTGCCCTCCCACAGGCGCTGGCGATTCTCTGCGAAGACCCTCAGCGCCTCTTGGGCCATCTCAATAGCTTCGCTGTAGCGTCCGGCGTGACTGAGGCTGATGCCGAAAGCCATCTTCGCATTGGCCAGGCGGAAGGTGAGACCTAGTTCGTCGTAGATCGCGATCCCCTGGCGGGCGAGGTCAATGGCCTTGGCCGTACGTCCCATGGAGACGAGGACTCGGGACAGGTTGCAGAGAGCGCTTGCCTCTCCGGGCTTGTTCCCGTCGCGGCGGAAGGCCTCGATCGCCTTGAGGAGATGGGTCTCGCAGGTCGCGTACTCGTTCAAGCAGAAAGAGGCGATACCCAGCTCATTCTGCCCGTTCCCGATGGACCAGGGGTCCTCGGACTCGAGTGACAGCTCCACTGCGCAGTGCAGCTCCGCCCTCGCTCGCTCGAAGTGCCCGCTCATGGTCAGGACTTGAGCGAGGCTCACTCGGGCCCGGCCTTCCGCGTGAGCATCCCCCTGCGCGGCCGCGGCGTCACGCGCCGCACAGGTCGCCAGCTCGTACCGAAGTGAACTCGCCCCGGACTCCGCCAGGTCCTTCGCGGCGATCAGAAGGTCCACGGCCCGCCGCAACGTGTTGGAGTCCAAGGACTGCTGAACGCAGGCCAAAATGCACAGGGCTTCAGCATGGAGCCAGTCCAATGCGCCGGAGTCGCTCTGGAACTCCAGCCCCGCCCGCTCCGTCACCGCCAGGTGATCCACCGTCCTGTCCCCAGGACGCTCGATCGCGTACACCCGCGCCGCCGAGGCCAGATAGAAGTCCAGCAACCGCGACAGCGCCGCGTCCCGCAGGGCCGGCGGCAGCTCGTCCCGTTCCGCGCAGGCGCGGGCGTAGAGCCGTACGAGGTCGTGGTAGCGGTAGCGGCCGGGTGCGGCGGACTCCAGGAGGGAGGTGTCGACGAGGGACTCCAGGAGGTCCTCGGCGTCCTCCAGCGGGAGGTCGAGCATGGCGGCGGCGGCCGGGAGGGAGATGTCTGGGCCGTCGGCGAGGCCGAGGAGGCGGAAGGCGCGGGCCTGGGCGGGTTCGAGCTGGCCGTAGCCGAGCTCGAACGTGGCCTCGACCGCGAGGTCGCCCGCCTGGAGCTCGTCGAGGCGCCGCCGCTCGTCGGCGAGCTTGGCGGCGAGCGTGGCGACGGTCCAGGTGCGCCGCGCGGCGAGCCGGGACGCCGCGATACGGATCGCGAGGGGGAGGAAGCCGCACGCGGCGACCACGTCGAGCGCGGCCTCGCGCTCCGACGCCACCCGCTCCTCGCCGATGATCTTCGTGAAGAGCTGCAGGGCTTCGTCGGGGGACATGACGTCGAGGTCGACGAGGTGCGCCCCGGCGAGGTCCACCATCCGCACCCGGCTGGTGACGAGCGCCGCGCACCCTTCCATGCCGGGCAGCAGCGGCCGCACCTGCGCGGCGTCGCGGGCGTTGTCGAGCAGAACGAGGACGCGGCGGCCGTCGAGGATGGAGCGGAACAGGGCGGCCCGCTCCTCCAGCGATTCCGGGATGGCGTCGTCCGCCGTGCCGAGGCCGCGCAGGAACGCGCCGAGCACCGTCTCGGGTTCGGCGGCGCGCGGCCCGGCTCCCTGGAGGTCGACGTACAACTGCCCGTCGGGGAAGTGGGCCCGCGCCGCGTGCGCGACGTGCACCGCCAGCGTCGTCTTGCCCACGCCCCCGATCCCCGCGAGCGCCGACACGGCCATCACGCGGCCCTCGGCCGTGGACAGGATGTCGCTGAGTTCCTTGACGAAGGAGACGCGGCCGGTGAAGTCCTGGACGGTGGCGGGCAGCTGGGCGGGGCGGACGACGCCCGCCGAGGGCTCCGTCGCGGGGGCGGAGGGCTCGGCGAGGGCGGGGTCGGCCTGGAGGATGCGCTGCTGGAGTTCCTGGAGGCCGGGGCGCGGGTCGACGCCGAGTTCGTCGGCGAGGAGGCGGCGGGTGTCGGCGTAGACGGCGAGGGCCTCGGCCTGGCGCCCTGAGCGGTAGAGGGCGAGCATCAGCAGTTCGCGCAGGCGCTCCCGCAGGGGGTGCGCGGCGGTGAGCGCGGTCAGCTCGGAGACGGACTCGGCGTGCCGGCCCTGCTCCAGGTCCATGTCGAGGCGGGCCTCGAGGAGCTGCAGGCGCCATTCCTCCAGGCGGGTGCGCTGGGCGTCGGCGTAGGGCCCGGGGACGTTGGCGAGGGGCTCGCCGTCCCACAAGGACAGGGCCTCCTTGACCAGGGAACTGGCCTGGTGCAGGTCACCGAGCCCCCGCGCCTGCTCGGCCGCCGACCACAGCTGTTCCGCCTCGGCGAGGTCGAGCACGCCGTCGGCGGCCCGCACGGCATAGCCGCCGGACTCGCTGACGAGGGCGCCGGAGGGGAGCACCTTGCGCAGCCGGGACGCGTACGTACGGATCGCGGCGAGGGCCTGCGAGGGCGGGTCCTCGCCCCAGATGGCGTCGATCAGCTCGGAGGCGGTGGCGGTGCGGCCGTCGCGGAGCAGCAGGGCCGCGAGCAGGGCGCGCTGCTGGGGGGAGCCGGTGGGCAGGGGCTCTCCGCCGAGCCAGGCGCGCACGGGGCCGAGCACGCTGAAGCGGGCGGCGGGCTGTGCGTCGGCCTGTTCGTCGGTGACCGTGGCGCCGCCCACGGGCGCGGACCCGTCGTCCCCGAGCGCACCCGAAGACACGCTCCGCGCTTCCCCGTCCACAGCTCGCGACACCCGCGCCGTCGTGCCAGGGTCGCTTTCCGCCGCCGAACGCCGCTGTTCCGGCACCCGCGGTAGTCCGTCCATCGCTCCCCCTGCTGCCCTGCCGTACGCAGTTGCTGAAGTCTTCTCAAATACGCCCAACTGTGCCCGGCTGTGCCTGGTTTGTGCCCGCCTCGGACCTGCCCTGCCCGTGCGGCTTACTGCGGTGCACAGTTTGCCTTGTCCGGAGCGGATGCGTCAGCCGTGGGAGACGGCTCTCACAGGGTTCCCGCACCAGTGACCGGATCCGGACAACTGACGGATCGTCAGATGCGCGCTACCGTGAGCCTCATGGAGACCATGGAGAGCACTCAGGAGGCCGCCCCCGCCGAGCCGCCGTTCCCGAGGATCATCTCGGTGGACGACCACACGGTGGAGCCGCCGCACGTCTGGCGGGACCGCCTCCCGGCGAAGTACCAGGACCGAGGCCCGCGCATCGTCCGTGCGCCGCTCAAGGAAATGACCTTTTTGGGCGGTAAGTTCGCCCCGGTGATGGGGGAGAAAGGTGACGAAGGGCCCATAGGGGACTGGTGGGTGTACGAGGAGCTGCACCGCCCGCTGACCCGGCTCGACACGGCCGTCGGCTACGACCGCGACGAGATCAAGCTGGAAGTGATCACGTACGAGCAGATGCGGCGCGGCTCGTTCAGCGTCCCCGACCGGCTCGCCGACATGGACGTCAACCACGTCCAGTCCGCCCTGTGCTTCCCCACCTTCCCGCGCTTCTGCGGCCAGACGTTCACCGAGGCCCCCGACCGTGACCTGGGGCTTCTCGCCGTGCGGGCGTACAACGACTGGATGGTGGACGAGTGGTGCGGCCCCGCCGCGCAAGGTCGGCTGATACCGCTCACCCTCATCCCCCTCTGGGACGCCGACCTCGCGGCCGCCGAGGTGCGGCGCAACGCGGCGCGCGGGGTGCGGGCCGTCGCCTTCTCGGAAATTCCGCCACATCTCGGACTCCCGTCGATCCACACGGACTACTGGGACCCGTTCCTCGCCGCCTGTGACGAGACGGGAACGGTGGTGGCGATGCACATCGGGTCCTCCAGCAGGATGCCGTCGACCTCCGCCGACGCACCACCCGCCGTGGGCTCCACGATCACGTTCGCGAACTGCTGCTTCTCGATGGTCGACTGGCTGATGAGCGGCAAGTTCGAGCGCTTCCCCAACGTCCGCGTGATGTACGCCGAGGGGCAGATCGGCTGGATCCCCTACATCCTGGAGCGCGCCGACGTGGTCTGGGAGGAGAACCGGGGCTGGGGAGGCGTCGCCGACAAGGTGCACCGGCCGCCGTCCGAGCTCTTCGCCGAGCATGTCTTCGGCTGCTTCTTCGACGACGCCTTCGGGCTGCGCAACCTCGACGCGATCGGCGTCGGCAACGTCCTGTACGAGACCGACTACCCGCACTCCGACTCCACGTGGCCCACATCCCGCCAGGTCGGCGAGGAGCAGATGGGGCACCTGGCCCCGGACGTGGTGGAGCGCATCGTCCGCGGCAACGCCATCGACCTGCTCGGTCTGACGAAGGAGGGCCTGTGGCCGGGACCGGGGGCCTGAGCGCCATGGCGGAGCACTTCCCGGCGGGGCGGCTCGCGTACGGGATGCAGCTTCCGGTGCAGGCCCAGAGCGCGGTGTTCGCCGAGGCGTGGGAGGCCGACGCGGGCCCCGGCGACCTGGTCGAGATCGCCCGTACGGCCGACCGCGTGGGCTTCGCCTACCTCGCCGCCTGCGACCACGTGGCGATCCCGCGGCGGCTCGCGGACGCGATGGGCACCACCTGGTACGACCCCGTGGCCACCCTCGCCTTCCTGGCCGGGGTCACCGAACGCGTCCGCCTGCTGAGCCATGTCGCGATCGTCGGCCTGCGCCACCCGCTCCTGACCGCCAAGAGCTACGCCACCCTCGACCACCTCAGCGGCGGCCGCCTGATCCTCGGCGTCGGCGCCGGGCACGTGGCGGAGGAGTTCGACGTCCTCGGCGCGGACTTCGCGGGGCGCGGCCCGCTGCTCGACGAGTCCGTGGACGCGCTGCGGGCCGCGCTCGGGCCCGAGGAGTTCCCCGAGCACCACGGCGAGCGCTTCGCCTTCGAAGGCCTCGGACAGCGGCCGCGGCCCGCCCAGGAGCGGGTGCCGATCTGGGTCGGCGGCTCCTCGCCCGCCGCCGTCCGCAGGGCCGCGACCCGCGGCGACGGCTGGCTGCCGCAGGGCGACCCGCGCGACCGCCTTCCCGCGCAGATCGCCAAGCTGCGGCGGCTGCGGGCCGAGGCGGGGATCGAGGCGCCCGTCACCGTCGGGGCCATCACCGAGCCGCTGTACGTGGGCGAGCCCTCCTGGCCGGTGGGGCGGCGCACGCTCAGCGGGAAGCCCGACGCCCTCGCGGAGTCGCTGCGCGCGTACGCGGCGATGGGCGTGCACCAGATCCAGGTGCGCTTCCGCAGCCGCGGCCGCACCGAACTCACGGACCAGATGGCTGCGTTCGGCGCCGATGTCGCCCCGCACTTGGACCCACCCACCTAGGAGGCCGGCATGGGCAAGCTGGACGGGCGCGTCGTCATCGTGACCGGCGGCGCGCGCGGTCAGGGGGAGCAGGAGGCGCGCCTCTTCGTCGCCGAGGGCGCGCGGGTGGTCGTCGGGGACGTCCTCGACGAGCAGGGCGAGGCGCTCGCGAAGGAGCTGGGGCGCGACAGCGCCCGGTACGTCCACCTCGACGTCGGCGAGGAGGCGGACTGGGCGGCCGCCGTCGCCGCCACCAAGGACGCCTTCGGGGCGGTCGACGGCCTGGTCAACAACGCGGGCATCCTGCGCTTCGACGAGCTGGTGAACACGCCCCTGGAGGAGTTCGAGCGGATCGTCCGGGTCAACCAGACCGGTGTCTTCCTCGGCATCAGGGCGACCGCCCCCGAGATCGCGGCGGCGGGCGGCGGCTCGATCGTGAACACCGCCTCGTACGCGGGGATGACGGGCATGGCGTACATCGGCGCGTACAGCGCGACCAAGCACGCCGTCATCGGCCTCACCCGGGTCGCCGCCCTCGAACTGGCCAAGCGGCGCATCCGCGTCAACGCGATCTGCCCCGGTGCCATCGACACCGCGATGAGCAACCCGGCGCAGCTCGACCCGGACGCGGACGTGGCGAAGGCCTCGCGCGGCCTGGACGCGCTGTACCGCAAGCTCGTGCCGCTCGGCCGGGTGGGCAGGGCGGAGGAGGTGGCGCGGCTCGCGCTGTTCCTCACCGCCGAGGACGAATCGGCGTACATCACCGGGCAGCCGTTCGTGATCGACGGCGGCTGGCTCGCCGGGGTCAGCGTTCTCTGACGGATCGTCAGGCGGGAGCGGGTGCGGGTCTTGACGCTCCCAGGGCGCGGTGGAACAGTCGGACCAGCGAATCTGACGGTCTGTCAGAAACTCACGAGGACGGTGAACCGCCTTGGAATTCGGGCTCTTTGTACAGGGATACGTGGGCAAGCGCGCCGAGACCGACCCTTCGGCCGAGCACAAGGCGCTGATGGAGGAGACCGAGTACGTCATCGAGGCGGACAAGGCGGGCTTCAAGTACGCCTGGGCGTCCGAACACCACTTCCTGGAGGAGTACTCGCACCTCTCCGCCAACGACGTCTTCCTCGGCTACCTCGCGCACGCCACGGAACGGATCCACCTCGGCTCGGGGATCTTCAACCCCTTGGCCCAGGTCAACCACCCGGTCAAGGTCGCCGAGAAGGTCGCCATGCTCGACCACCTCTCCGAGGGGCGCTTCGAGTTCGGCAGCGGGCGCGGCGCCGGGTCGCACGAGATCCTCGGCTTCCTGCCGGGCATCACCGACATGAACCACACCAAGGAGATCTGGGAGGAGACCATCGCGGAGTTCCCCAAGATGTGGCTCCAGGAGGAGTACGAGGGGTTCCAGGGCAAGCACTGGCAGCTGCCGCCGCGCAAGGTCTTCCCCAAGCCGTACGGCGCCTCCCACCCCGCCATGTGGTACGCGGCCGGGTCGCCGTCCTCGTACGCCATGGCCGCGAGGAAGGGGCTCGGCGTCCTCGGCTTCAGCGTGCAGAAGGTCTCCGACATGGAGTGGGTCCTGGAGCAGTACAAGACCGCGATCCGGGACGCGGAGCCCGTCGGGGACTTCGTGAACGACAACGTCATGGTGACGTCCACGGCCATCTGCGCGGAGACGCACGAGAAGGCCGTGCGGATCGCCGTGAACGGCGGGCTCAACTACCTGCAGTCGCTGGTGTTCCGGTACCACGACACCTTCCCCAGGCCCGAGGGGATTCCCGAGTGGCCCGAGGTCCTTCCCGACTACACCGAGGAGATCATCGAACTGCTCATCGCCGAGGAGCTCATGATCTGCGGGGATCCGGACGAGGTGACCCGGCAGTGCAAGCGGTGGGAGCAGGCCGGGGCCGACCAGCTGTCGTTCGGGCTGCCCATCGGGATCTCGCCCGAGGACACGAAGAACACGATCCGGCTGATCGGGGAGCACGTGATCCCCAAGATCGACACCGATCCCGTGCACCGGACCTCGCGGATGCGGCAGGGCGCCGCCGGGTGACCGCCGATCGCGCTGCGCGCTCGTCCTCAAGCGCCGGACGGGCTGAGAACGCTCGCCTCGGACGTGGGGCGTGCTCAAAGGCCCTAGGGGAAGGGGTAGCTCGTCATGCTTGACCACCTCATCAAGGGTGTGACGCTCGTCGACGGGACGGGGGCCGCCGCCCGCGTCGCCGACGTGGGCGTCCGGGACGGGCGCGTGGCCGTCGTCGCGCCCGCGGTCACGGAGGAGGCGCGTACGCAGGAGGAGGCCCACGGCCTGGTCCTCGCGCCCGGGTTCGTCGACCCGCACACCCACTACGACGCGCAGCTCTTCTGGGACCCGTACGCCACGCCGTCCCTCAACCACGGCGTGACGACCGTCGCGGGCGGGAACTGCGGGTTCACGCTCGCCCCGCTGCACCCGGACCGGCCCGAGGACGCCGACTACACGCGGCGGATGATGTCCAAGGTCGAGGGGATGTCCCTGGTGGCCCTGGAGGAGGGGGCGCCCTGGTCGTGGCACTCCTTCGGGGAGTACCTGGACGCGTTGGAGGGGCGCATCGCCGTCAACGCGGGGTTCATGGTGGGGCACTGCGCGCTGCGGCGGTACGTGATGGGGGCGGACGCGGTCGGCGGACAGCCGTCGGCCGCGCAGCTGGAGCGGATGCTCGCCCTCTTCCACGAGGCGATGGACGCGGGCGCCTGGGGGCTGTCCACCACGCAGTCGTCCACCCACTCCGACGGGGACGGGCAGCCGGTCGCCTCCCGGCACGCCGGGCCCGAGGAGCTGATCGCCCTGTCGCGGGCCGTCGCCGAGCACGAGGGCACGCAGCTGGAGGCGATCGTCGCCGGGTGCCTCGACCAGTTCGACGACGCCGAGATCGACCTGTTCGTGGAGATGAGCGCGGCGGCCGGCCGGCCCCTGAACTGGAACGTCCTCACCATCGACGCCGCCGTGCCGGAACGGGTCCCGCGCCAGCTGATCCCCAGCGAGCGCGCCCGCAAGGCGGGCGGCCGCGTCGTCGCCCTCACCATGCCGATCCTCACCCCCATGAACATGTCCCTCGGCACCTTCTGCGCGCTCAACCTCATCCCCGGCTGGGGCGAGATCCTCGGCCTTCCCGTCCCCGAGCGCATCGCGAAGCTCCGCGACCCGGACGTCCGCGCCCAGATGCTGCGGCGCGCGGGCAGCGAGGAGGCCGGGGTCTTCCGCCGCCTCACGCACTTCGGCCGGTACGTCATCGGGGACACCTACTCCGCCGAGAACGAGGGCCTGACCGGGCGGGTGGTGCGCGACATCGCCGCCGAACGCGGCCAGGAGCCCTTCGAGTGCATCGTCGAGATCTGCGCCAACGACCGGATGCGTACGGTCCTGTGGCCCATGCCGACCGACAACGACCCGGACTCCTGGGCGCTGCGCGCGCAGACCTGGGCCCACGAGGACGTCATGCTCGGCGGCTCCGACGCGGGCGCCCACCTGGACCGCATGTGCGGCGCCCCGTACACGACGCGTTTCCTCGGTGACTGTCTGCGGGGGCGGAAGCTGGTCGGCCTGGAGCAGGCCGTGAAGATGCTCACCGACGACCCGGCGCGGCTGTTCGGCCTGCGCGAGCGCGGCCGGATCGCCGAGGGCTTCCACGCCGACCTCGTCCTCTTCGACCCCGAGCGCATCGACGCGGGCAAGGCCACCCTCGTGCACGACCTGCCCGGCGACAGCCCCCGCCTGGACTCCAAGGCGATCGGCGTGCGCGCCGTGTGGGTCAACGGCGTCGAGGTGATCCGCGACGACGTGGTGACCGGGGCGGTGCCGGGGACGGTGCTGCGGTCCGGGCGCGACACCAGGACGGTGAGCACCAGGTGAGCGGGGGCGCGGCGGGTGCGTCCAGGGAGCCGCAGCGGCTCTTCGTCGGCGGTGAGTGGGTCGAGCCGGACGGCGGGCACCACGAGGTGATCGACCCGGCGACCGAGGACGTCGTCGGCCTCGCCCCCGAGGCGAGCCGCGCCCAGGTCTGGCAGGCCGCGGCGGCGGCGCGGGAGGCCTTCGGGACGTGGTCGCGCACGTCGCCGCAGGAGCGCGCCGCCGTCCTCGACCGCACCGCCGACCTGCTGCGACGCGACTTCGCCGACCACACCGAACTGGCCCGAGCGGAGACCGGGGCGACCACCGCGACCGCGCGCGGCATGCAGGTCGCGGTGGCCGTGGCCCGCTTCCGGCGGTACGCGCGCGGCGCCCTCGAACCCGTCGAGACCGGCATCCCGCCCCAGATCAACGAGGCGGGCCCGCTCGGCCGGGCCGCCGCACTCGGCGCCGTCGCCGTGCGCCGCCCCGTCGGCGTCGTCACCTGCATCACCTCCTACAACAACCCCTGGGCGAACCCCGCGGGCAAGGTCGCCCCGGCCCTGGCGATGGGCAACACCGTCCTCGTCAAACCCGCGCCCCAGGACCCCCTGTCCGTCTACCGGTTGGCCGCCGCCCTTCAGGAGGCGGGCGCCCCGCCCGGCGTCGTCAACGTCGTCTCCGGATCCTCCGTGGACGTGGGCGAGGCCGCCGTCGACTCCCCGGACGTCGACATGGTGAGCTTCACCGGTTCCACGGCGGTCGGGCAGCGCATCGGCGAGGTGTGCGGGCGGGGCATGAAACGCCAGCTCATGGAGTTGGGCGGGAAGGGCGCGGCGATCGTCTTCGAGGACGCCGACCTGGACGCGGCCGCCGCGGGCATCGGCACCACGTTCTCGTTCTACAGCGGACAGATCTGCACGGCGCCGACGCGGGTGCTCGTCCAGCGGGCGGCGTACGAACCGCTCCTCGACCGGCTCGTGCGGTACGCGGGCCATCTCAAGGTGGGCGACCCGCGCGAGCGGGACACGGTCGTCGGGCCGCTCATCTCCGCCGCGCACCGCGAACGCGTGGAGTCCTACGTGGAGTTGGGCCGCAAGGAGGGCGCGCGGGTCGTGACCGGCGGCGAGCGTCCCGGCCCTGGACTCGACAAGGGCTTCTACGTCGCCCCCGCGCTCCTGGCCGACTGCGCGCCCGAGATGCGCGTGGTCCGCGAGGAGATCTTCGGGCCCGTCGTCGTGGTCGTGCCCTTCGACGGCACCGGCGAGGCCGCCGAGGACACCGCCGTCGCCCTCGCCGACGACACCGACTACGGCCTGATCGACTACGTCTGGTCGGCCGACACGGCCCGCGCCTTCCGCGTCGCGGCCCGGCTGCGCGCGGGCGGCGTCGGCGTGAACACCATCGGCCGCAACATGGAGGCCCCCTTCGGCGGCTTCAAGCGGAGCGGCGTGGGGCGCGACTGCGGGTCGTACGCCCTGCACGCGTACAGCGAGACGCAGGCGGTGGTGTGGGCGGGATGAACTCGCCCGTCCGCAAGGCGGAGTCGGCCCGTCCTGAGTCGTCGCGGCGTTGTCAGTGGGGGGTGCCGCTGTCGGCCGCATGACGACTCCACTCGCGTGGGTGCACGCGCACCGGGGCCACGAGCCGGCTTTGGACGGGACGCACCTGAGGTGCGCGGGAGGCGGACGGCGCGCTGTACGAGGCGTCGGCGGGGGCCGAGCGACTCCTGACCCGGCTGACCCGCGCCGCCCGCCGCCGTACGGACCTTCCGCCCTAGTCCCGGGGGCGGCCACCCCTTGGTCCCCACGACCGATACGACCGCTGTGCTGCCCCAACTACCGTCCCCACCTTGCGAATAGCACTCATCGGAACAGGCAACGTCGGCCGCGCCCTCGCCAAGGCCTGGGCCGCGGCCGGTCACGACGTCGTGCTCGGCTCCCGCGACCCTGCGGCCAAGGAGGACCTGGCCAAGGAGCTGGGCGTGCCGGTCGTCGGGATCGCGGCGGCGGCGGAGCACGGCGAGGCCGTGGTGAACGTGACTCCCGGAGCGGAGTCGATAGCCACCCTCCGCACCGCGGGCGCCGCTGCCCTCGCGGGCAAACTCCTCATCGACATAGCCGTCGGCTTCACCGAGGAGCCGCACGGCACGGCCCTCTCCCACCCCGACGTCTCCCTCGGCGAACTGATCCAGTCGACGTTCCCCGAGGCCCGGGTGGTCAAGACCTTCACCACGATGGACTCCGTCGTCATGACGGGCCCCGACACCCTCGAAGAGCCCAGCACCGTCTTCCTCTCCGGCAACGACCCCACCGCCAAGACCCGGACAGCCACCCTCCTCACCGACCTCGGCTGGCCCCCCTCCACCCACATGGACCTCGGCCCCATCGAAACAGCCCGGGGCCAGGAGCACTTCGCCCACCTCTTCATGGCCATCGCCGTCTCCCAGGGCACGTACGACTTCAACGTGCGGGTGGTGCTGCCGAAGGCGGAGTGAGCCACTTCCGGGCTAGTCAGGTGCGGTGTGGTCGTGTCGGCAGGGTCCACAGGGGTGACTGCCGCCGCGGCGCCCACTCGTCGCCAGGGGCAGGGTCAGGGCCAGGGCCGTCACCACGTACGGCGCCGCGAAGAGCGCGAACGTCGTGCCGTGGGTGGTCCGGGAGGCCAGGAGGCCGTACGCCGCGTACACCGCCACCGTCGTGAGGTCGGTCGCCGCGCCCGCCAGGGACGTCACCGTCGCCCGGCTCGGGCCCCTGACGCCTGCCTGGAGGCGGGCGTCGGCCAGGACCGTGGTGAGCTGGAAGGCGCAGAAGGCCAGGGCGATGAGGGTGATGGCCGCCGGGAGGCGGAGTCCGTGCGGCGGGAGCGCCGTGCCCGCCGCGAGGGCCAGACCCGCCCCCGCCAGGAGCCCCGCGAGGCCCGCCGTGCCCACGCCCCGCACCGCCCCCGCGAGGAGGCTGCCCGCCGTCGCCCCCACCCAGATCAGGAGCAGCCACCACGGCACCTCCGCGTCCCCCGCCCCCGCCTCCCGCACGAGCAGCGGCGTGTACTCGTCCAGCGCGCCCCACACCGCCGTCACCGCCGGTACGAGCAGCAGGGCCGCGCGCACCGCCCGGTCGCCCCTGGCCTCGGCGACGCCCGCCCGCAGGGCACCCCACCAGCCCTCCCCGCCGGGCTCGTCCGCGTCGCTGTCGGCCTGCGATCCGCCCCGATGCTCCGGCAGCCCCCGGGCCGCCCCCGCCGTCAGCACGCACGCCGCCACGCTCGCCGTGCCCACCAGGCCGTACCCGCCCGTCGCGAGGGCCGGGCCCGCCAGGGCCGTCGCCGTCATCACGCCCAGGAGGGACGCGGTCCGCGCGCGGCCCATGACCCGGGCGTAGTCGTTCGCCGCGCCCAGGCGGGCCAACTCCTCGTACACGAGGGCCTCCAGCGCGCCGGAGCCGCACGCCCCCTTCGCGCCCCAGAGCACGAAGCCGAGCGCGAACGTCCCGTACGAGGGGACGAGGACCCACAGGGCGAAGCCCGTGGCGGTCAGGAGCGGGCCGGTCCACAGGAGCAGGCGGCGCGAGACCGCGTCGGCGAGGGCGCCGGAGGGGACTTCCAGCAGGATGCCGGTCAGGGACCAGAGGACGAAGAGGGACGAGATCTGCGTGGTGGAGAGGTCCGTGTCGCTGAAGAGCAGCGCGTACACGGGGTAGAGCAGGACGCAGTCGTCCAGGAAGGAGTAGCCGTACAGCGTGGCCGCGAGTCGGCGGCGGGCCGCAAGGCGGGCGCGGGCCGCCGGGCGGCCGCGTGAGGTGACGCCCGTGGATCAATGTCGTCGGCTCATGCCTCGATGGTAGGCACACACCCCACACCGAGGGAACCCGATCCGGCGGCGCCGGTCCCGGCCGGGCGGGGCGTGGCCGTGCGAAGGCCTTCACCGGGCAGGCAGGGCCCCGGCCGCGCGAAAGCCGTCACCGGCGCACGCGGGGGCGACCCCGGCCGCGGCTCGGAACACCGCGCCCCCAGCCACCCCCGCGACGATCAACGCCCCAGGAAGATCGGGTTCGTGAGCGCCTTCATCGGTCCGGGAAGCGGCGGCGTCACCGGCGCCGCGCGCACCTCGGCGCGGACGTACGCCGCGTACGAAGCCGTCGTCCGCCACTCCGCGGACCCCGCCCCCGACTCGGGAATCACCGGGCTGGTGAACAGCACGCCCTGGTCCGTGATGAACCGGACGGTGCAGCCGGGCACGCCCTTCACATCGAGGCGTACCGTCACCGGGTCGTCGGAGTCGACCCGCAGCCGCTCGCCGATGCCCGCGTGCCGCCCCTTGCCGCCGGAGGCGCCGAAGGTCAGCTCGATGGCCTTGGACTCCGTGAGGTAGGAGCGGCCCGCGCGGATGCCGTCCTGGATGGCCTCGCGGGTCAGGTCCTCGGCGAGGACGACGGTCTGGGGGCGGCCGACGGGGTCGGGGTCGCGGTGGGCGTCGCTGTTGCCCATGGCCGGGGTCCAGCGGCGGTTGCCGCGGGCGGAGGCGACGAGCGCGTTGTCCCACTCGGAGATCGCCACCTCGTCCTCGGGCGAGAACGCCCCGTTCCACACCTCCACCGCGTCGGCCTCGCCGAAGCCGAACTTCCAGTTGCAGCCGACGCAGGTGGCGTGCGGGTGCGCGGGCACGACGAGGCCGCCGGAGCGGCGGATCTGGCGGGCGTAGTGGCCGAAGCGGTTGTCGCGGGCGCGATAGCGCCAGTCGACGAACGTGCCGGGGTCGGTGCCGAGGGCGAGGACGTGGCCGTTGCGGGTGGTGATCTCCTCGCCGAGCAGGACGAGCAGGTCGTCGCCCGCGACCTCGGACCAGTGGGCGTGCGCGGACTGGGTGTTGTGTTCGGAGGAGTTGATGAAGTCGAGCCCGGCGGCACGGGCGAGGGCGCCGATCTCGGCGGGGGTGCGGCGGCCGTCGGAGTACCAGGTGTGGAGGTGGCAGTCGCCCCGGTACCAGGCGCGGCCGCGCCCCTTGGCGCGCTCCGGCGGGTACTTCGGCTTCGGCGTGGTCCCCGGCGCGCCGTAGGTGAGGGTGATGGTCACCTCGTACGGCAGTCCTTCCGGCGCCACGGTGTAGGGCCCGAGCGCGATGTTCCACGTCCCGGCCCGCACGGGCCCCGGGATGTAGCCGGGCGTCGCGTCGTCCGCGCGGATGAAGAACTCCGTCCGGGCGCCGCCCGACCAGCCACGGAACCCCTTGCCGCCGAGCGCCGTGCCGCGCTCGTCGAAGATGCCGATGTCGAGGGCGTTGCCGACGGTGCCGGGCGGCACCGCCACCTTCTCGTAGGTGTACGAGACGTGGATCTGCTGGACCCCCCGCGGGATCTCGACCGGCAGATACACGAAGTCGGGCGACCCCGTGGGCAGGGTGCCCTTGACCGTCTTCGTCTCTTTCCCGGTGCGCCGCTCCTCGGCGGCGCCGGCGCTGCTCGCGAAGCTCACGCTGCCCAACGTAAGGGCGGTGGCCGCCCCCGTCACGAGCAGCGCGCGTCTGTTCAGGTGGCTTTCGTCCTCACACATGCTGCGGCTCCCCAGAGGTCGTGGGCGAAGGTGCCCGACGGTGACAGCGTGACGGCTGTGCTCGCTGCAACCTTCGTATTGAGCCGTGAACTCCCCTGTAAGGGAAGGGAATCGGCAGGTTTCCGGGCGGACACGCGCGGGGCGCGCCCCGGAGCTCCCTCAGGGCACCGCGGCCGGAAACCGTAGGGGCCGTGCCCCGGGGCGCAAGTGCCTGTAGGTGTCATGTGTCCTCGCTCGTATGCTCGGGGGATGACCAACAGCGCACAGCCCGCCGAGGCCGGACGTCCCACCGCCAACGCCATGCGCCGCGCCCTGAAACGGGCCAGGGACGGCGTCGCGCTGGATGTCGCGGAGGCGGCGGTGCTGCTGCGGGCGCGCGGCGCGGACCTGGAGGATCTGGCCGCGTCGGCGGGGCGGGTGCGGGACGCGGGGCTCGCGGCGGAGGGGCGCGCGGGCGTCATCACGTACTCGAAGAGCGTGTTCATCCCGCTGACGCGGCTGTGCCGGGACAAGTGCCACTACTGCACGTTCGTGACCGTCCCCGGCAAGCTGCGCCGGGACGGGCACGGGATGTTCATGTCGCCCGACGAGGTCCTCGACATCGCGCGCCGCGGAGCCGAGCTGGGCTGCAAGGAAGCCCTCATCACGCTCGGCGACAAGCCGGAGGACCGGTGGCCCGAGGCCCGGGAGTGGCTGGAGGCGGCGGGGTACGACGACACGATCGCGTACGTGCGGGCCATCTCCATCCGGATCCTGGAGGAGACCGGGCTGCTCCCGCACCTCAACCCCGGCGTCTTGAGCTGGACCGACTTCCAGCGGCTCAAGCCCGTCGCGCCCAGCATGGGGATGATGCTGGAGACGACGGCGGAGCGGCTGTGGAGCGAGCCGGGCGGGCCGCACCACGGCTCCCCGGACAAGGAACCCGCAGTGCGCCTGCGGGTTCTTGAGGACGCCGGGCGGTCGTCCGTGCCGTTCACCAGCGGGCTGCTCATCGGCATCGGGGAGACGTACGAGGAGCGGGCCGAGTCGCTGTTCGCGCTGCGCCGCGTGGCCCGGTCCTACCACGGCGTGCAGGAGCTGATCATCCAGAACTTCCGCGCCAAGCCGGACACGGCGATGCGCGGGATGCCGGACGCCGAGATGGACGAGCTGGTGGCCACGGTCGCCGTGGCCCGGCACATCATGGGCCCCGCCGGGTGCATCCAGGCTCCGCCGAACCTCGTCGACGGGGAGTACGGGCGCCTCATCCGCGCCGGGATCGACGACTGGGGCGGGGTCTCCCCGATCACCATCGACCACGTCAACCCCGAGAAGCCGTGGCCGCGGATCGAGGAGCTGGCCGCGCGGTCCGAGGCGGAGGGCTTCCGGCTCGCGGAACGCCTGTGCGTGTACCCGGAGTTCGTGCGGCGCGGCGAGCCGTGGCTCGACCCGCGCCTCCTGCCGCACGTGCGCGCCCTCGCCGACCCAAAGACGGGCCTCGCCGACCCCGACGCCCCCGTGCGCGGCCTGCCCTGGCAGGAGCCCGACGAGGGGTACGTGGCCACGAAGTCATCGGGCCGCACCGACCTGCACCGCACCATCGACACCACGGGCCGCACCGCCGACCGGCGCGACGACTTCGACGAGGTGTACGGCGACTGGGAGGCCCTGCGCGAGCAGGCCGCGCCCGGCATGGCGCCCTCCCGCATCGACGGCGACGTCCGCGCCGCCCTCGCCACGGCCGCCGACGACCCGACGAAGCTCACCGACGACGAGGCCCTCGCCCTGCTGCACGCCGACGGGCCCGCCCTCGACGCCCTGTGCTCCGTCGCCGACGACGTCCGCAAGTCCGTGGTCGGCGACGACGTCACGTACATCGTCACCCGCAACATCAACTTCACCAACGTCTGCTACACGGGCTGCCGCTTCTGCGCCTTCGCCCAGCGGCGCACCGACGCCGACGCCTACACCCTCTCCCTGTCCCAGGTCGCCGACCGCGCCGCGCAGGCCTGGGACGTCGGCGCGGTCGAGGTGTGCATGCAGGGCGGCATCCACCCGGACCTGCCGGGCACGGCCTACTTCGACATCGCGCGGGCCGTGAAGGAGCGCGTGCCCGGCATGCACGTGCACGCCTTCTCCCCGATGGAGGTCGTCAACGGCGCCACCCGCACCGGCCTTTCGATACGTGAGTGGCTCACCCGCGCCAAGGAGTCCGGCCTCGACTCCATCCCCGGCACGGCCGCCGAGATCCTCGACGACGAGGTCCGCTGGATCCTCACCAAGGGCAAGCTGCCCGCCGCGACCTGGATCGAGGTCGTGAAGACCGCCCACGAGCTGGGCCTGCGCTCCTCCTCCACGATGATGTACGGCCACGTCGACCAGCCCCGCCACTGGCTCGGCCACTTCCGTACGCTCGCCGCCCTCCAGCAGGAGACCGGCGGCTTCACGGAGTTCGTGACGCTCCCCTTCATCCACACCAACGCGCCCGTCTACCTCGCGGGCATCGCCCGCCCCGGCCCCACCACCCGCGACAACCGCGCCGTGACGGCCATGGCCCGCCTCCTGCTCCACCCGCACATCCCCAACATCCAGACCAGCTGGGTGAAGCTCGGGGCGGAGGGGGCCGCCGAGATGCTGCGCTCCGGGGCGAACGACCTCGGGGGCACGCTGATGGAGGAGACCATCTCCCGGATGGCGGGCTCCAGTTACGGCTCCTACCGGTCGGTGGCCGACCTCGTCGCCATCGCGGAGGCGGCGGGGCGGCCTTCGCGGCCTCGGACGACGTTGTACGGAGAGGTGCCCGAGGAGCGGGTGCGGGCTGCCGCGGCGTCGGACGGGCAGCTGCCGGAGCTGTTGCCGGTGCTGGACGCGTAGGTCCGGCGGGGGCGCCCCAGCCTCACCCCGAATGCCCGGGTGGGTGGGACAGCCCCCGCCGATTCGGGGTCCGGGGCGGAGCCCCGGTTTCGGGAAGCCCCGATGCTCGTCAGTAGGAGTTCTGAGGGTGGTGCCTGGTCAGAGCGCGCGAAGCCCTCCCCGTGCGGCTCTCGGGTAGCGCACGGGGAGGGCACGGGGAGGGCCGGTGCCGGTCACTGCTGAACGTGTTCGGAGCTGTCCAAGGCACGAAGCTGAGCCAGCCGCTGCTGGTACAGGGGCCCGGCCACGTGCGCGGCTCGCGCCTCGCTCGGGTCTGACCGCCCGGCAGGAGGCCGATCGCAGGCCTTCCGGCGGAATGACGCCTCACATTAATTAACGTTCAACCATTTTCGGCCGCCACCCGCACAGCGAGCCGGCGGCGGCCGCGCTTGAGGCCGAGCCGCGTGGTCGGCGCAGGACAGGGCCGCATCACCCCCGACCGGAGCCCTCGCGCGCCGGGCCCCCGACCGCGCCACATGGGAGATCCACCCCGGCACCACCGCACCCCCGGAGCGCCGCCCTGACCGGCACTGACACTGCCCCCCTGGCCCGGGGCGGTCACCAGGAGGTCGACGCGCCGGCGTGCGAACAATGACTCATTTTGATTTAACATTAAACCGATGTAGGGGCACGCTGATTGGAGCAGCGGAGACCGCCCCGGTCTCCGGTTCAACACCCCAGCCGATCAACGGAGATGACCCCACATGAGCCAGACCCTGCCGCTCCGCCTGCACCACCACGCATGGATCACCGACGACCAGGAGGCCAACCGGCACTTCTACGAGGACATCATCGGCCTGCCCCTGGTGGCCACCTGGACCGAACGCGAGGTGCTCTCCGGGGCCGAACGCGCCTACAGCCACGCCCTCTACGGCATGGCCGACGGCAGCGCGCTCGCCTTCTTCCAGTTCGCCGACCCCAAGGACCAGGAGGAGTTCAAGACGGACCTCAACTTCACCCCCCTGCGCCACATCGCCTTCAAGGTCGAGGCGGAGACCCAGGAAGCCATACTCAAGCGCGTCGACTCGGCCGGCTACGCCGATTCGAACGCCCACGTACTCGACCACGGCTTCTGTGTCTCGCTGTACGTCACGGACCCCAACGGGCTCATCCTGGAATTCGCTGTCGACCACCCCGAGGTGGAGAAGATCGACGCCGAACGACGCGCCACAGCGCACACCGACCTCGCCCGCTGGCTCGCCGGTGACCACACCAGCAACAACCACTGGCGCTGATCCCCGCCGCCGGACAGCCTCGCCCCGCA